>DAIDJN010000063.1:0-134978 GCA_027451365.1 Phycisphaerales bacterium
CTACGGCTTCCTTTCCGACCAACTCAACCGCGCATCCGTTTCCATCGCCGCCAATATTGCCGAAGGCAATGGACGATTCACCATTCCGGACCGGAGAAATTTTTTCATGATCGCCAGGGGATCCGTGCAGGAATGCGTGGCACTAATGGAAATCGCCTTCCGCCGCAAATTAGTAGCTGCAGACGCCCATTGCCGACTTCGTTCGGATCTGGAAGAAATTTCCAAAATGCTCTCCGGACTGATCAACGGCCTGGAAAACCGGAAAACATAATGAGCTGCCGCATTTGACAATTGAAGCCATTCACAGCATCCGTAAAAAGTTCTATTGGTGTCCTGTCGCCCCGATTTTTGCCAAAGGCAAAAATAGAGCAGGAGTTTTGAGTGAGTAGATAGTAGAGCAAAATAAGGCTGGGACAAAAGACTTGCTGACGCACGCAAAGACAGCACCTACCGCGGTCACCTGCTCACCTGATCAAAAAGGTCGCACCCTTCGCTTCGCCGGCCGGCCAAGTCACTGGCGATTCCTTGACCTATGGCCTAAAATCCGACGCTATCGGGAATGGGAAAGTTCAGAAACCTTCCCATAATGACCGATATTTCAACGTCCGCGTGAATTTCCTGGCTTGGCCAAGGCGCGGAATGCGAAAACCATGTCCTGCCGGCGATTGTTGGAAATATTCGGCAGGACCCGATAATAATTCTATTTTGGGGTTGGTAATGAAAATAGCGGTCATTGGCTGTGGCTATGTGGGCCTGGTAAGCGGAACCTGTTTAGCATCGCTCGGGCATACTGTTATCGGTGTAGATGTCGATAAACGCCGCGTGGAGGCTCTTACCCGTGGCGAAGTTCCGATTTATGAACCCGGCCTTTCGGAACTTATTACCGCCCAGACCGCCCAGGGGCGGCTCCGCTTCACCACAGATACCGCCATGGCGGTGCAGGCAAGCGCCACTATATTTGTCGCCGTCGGCACGCCGCCATCGCCAGCCGGAGGCGCCGACCTGAGCATGCTGTACGCCAGTGTGGAAGAAATTGCCCGCACCGCAGACGGCCCCAAAACCCTGGTCATTAAAAGCACAGTGCCCCCCGGCACCGGCGAGGAAGTCGCCCGGCGTGTAAAAACCTGCAAACATCGTATTGAGGTCGTGAACAATCCGGAATTTCTGCGCGAAGGCACCGCCATTCAGGATTTCATGCAGCCAGACCGTATTGTATTCGGCGCCAACACCCACGAAGGCCTGGCTGCATTGCGCGAAATTTTTCAGCCGCTCATTGACCGCGGCTTTGCCATTTTTTCCATGAGCCGCGCCAGCGCTGAACTTTCCAAATTCGCCGCCAACGCCATGCTTGCCATGCGCATCAGCTTCGTCAATGAGCTTTCACTTCTGGCAGCGAATATTGGCGCGGATATTGAAAGCGTGCGCGTCGGAATTGGCACTGATAAGCGCATCGGCCCCGGCTTTCTGAAAGCCGGTGTGGGCTACGGCGGATCCTGCTTTCCTAAAGATGTCGCCGCACTGGTTTACCAGATGCAGCAATTCGGCATAGAACCCTATCTGCTGGGTGGCGTTGAAAAGGTGAACCAGCGGCAAAAACTGGTTTTTGCGCGGCGTATTCTGCAGGCGGTCAAAGATTCTCCCAAGCCGCATATCGCGGTATGGGGATTGGCATTTAAATCTGACACCGACGACATGCGCGAAGCACCCAGCGTGGACATTATTAAATCGCTGGTGTCCGCCGGCGCGGTGGTCAGAGCCTATGATCCGCAGGGTATGGCGAACGCAAAAAAAATGCTCGGCGATATCATTACCTGGACCAGCGGTGTCGATGAATGCACCCGCGGTGCCGATGCCGTGGCCGTTATCACGGACTGGCCCGAATTTATCACCCAGGACTGGCACCGTATCGCCGGCCTGATGCGCGGCAAACATATATTTGACGGCCGCAACTGCCTGGCCAGTGGACGGGTTGCCGCAGCCGGCCTTTATTACCACGCCGTCGGCCGACCTGAACTGGAACCAGGTTCCGGCAAACCCGGCAGCATGGGTGTGGTATCCGCGGGCTGATTGGCGTAGAATGCAATCCTATGGCTAACCCCCCTGTTCTCCCAACCAGTACATCCGAATCCAGCCCGATCGCGCTTTTTGCGGGCTATCAGGGCCGGCCGGTCCTTGTAACCGGCGGTGCTGGATTCATCGGGTCCCATCTGGTTCGCGGCCTGCTGGAAGCTGGTGCCCGCGTCCGCGTGCTGGATAATCTCTCCTCCGGCACGATGGAAAATATTGCGGAAGTGCAGGAACAGATTGAATTTCATCAGGCGGATATCACGGTACCAGCCGCGTGCCAGAAGGCCGCGGAAGGATGCACCATCGCTTTTCACCTTGCCGCGCGCGGCAGCGTTCCAGGCTCGGTCGCCGATCCGGTAGGGTACAACACCGTCAACGTTAACGGCACGCTGAACGTGCTGGAAGCATGCCGCACCGCTGGCGTGAAGCGCGTGGTCTATTCCGCCAGCAGCAGTGCTTATGGGGACAGCCCAACGCTGCCCAAACGTGAAGATATGCCCACCGCGCCCAAAAGCCCCTATGCCGTGGGAAAACTCACGGGCGAACTGTATGCCCGTGTGTATGCCGGGGTTTATTCGCTTTCCACCATCAGCCTGCGGTATTTTAATGTCTTTGGCCCCCGCCAAAACCCCACGAGTCAATACGCCGCGGTCATTCCCGCCTTTATTTCCGCGGTCCTGCGCAGTCAGCCACCTAAAATTTACGGCGATGGCGGCCAGACCCGTGATTTTTGCCATGTGTCCAATGTGGTGCGGGCCAATATGCTTGCGGGCATAACCAACAACACACTTTCCGGCGAAGTGGTGAATATTGCCTGCGGACAAAATATAAGCCTAAATGCCATGCTGGAAAAAATAATCGCGCTATTAGGGCAGCGGGTATACCCCCAATATCTGCCCCCGCGGGCCGGCGATGTACGCGATTCTCTGGCGGATATCGACCTTGCCGGGAAAGTTCTCGCCTATAATCCGGTGACCTATTTTGACGAAGGTCTGGCCCAAACCGCCGCCTGGTACGCCAAACAATACCGACAGAAGACCACAAGCGCGGCAACAATGTGAACCTTACAGGGCAACTAAAGCGTATAGACTCCGTGTATTTCTTTTCTGGAAAAGCTGACGTCACTATGAATAAAAACATCGCACAGCGGGCCAAGATGTCCGAAACCAATAAAAACTACTCCATCAGGCATACCATGCGTCTGGCTTGCGGCATTTTTCTGCTCACCTTGCTGACAATCTGGTGCGGAGGATGTGTCGACCTTACCGGCCTTCCGGAAGACCCCGTGGCCGGCACCATTTCCGCCAGCCACGCGGCAAAATACAAATACCCCGGTCACGTTTACGCCATGCGCGGCTTTCTGGGAATCTTCAGTACCGGCATGGACACGTTGGCGTTTACCCTTTCCAAGGAACATCTGGTGGAAGCCGCGCCCGTGGCCGATGAGGCGCGCGGCCCGTTGAAAGACTTCCTGTTGAAAGCCGAAGCCGAACACCGCCTCAATGACGGCCCGCTGATTCTTGTCGGTCATTCCTGGGGTGCCGACGATCAGGTTCGCATTGCCCGGTCGCTGGGCCACCATGGCATCAAGGTGGACCTTCTTCTGCTGATTGACCCGGTCACTCCGCCACACATTCCCGTCAACGTTGTACGTTGTATTGATATCTACAAAAGTCACCCATTGACCGACTGGTTCCCGGCATGGCGCGGCGTTCCAGTGACTGCGGCAAACCCGGCTTTGACAAAACTGACCAACATTAACCTGCGAACCACACCCGAAAACTTTGATACACAGGACATCAACCATGTGTACATAACCGCCAGCCGTGGCGTGCAGCGCATGATGCGCCACGCCATTTACCGCGCCTGCAAACGCTGGGAAGCCGAGCATCCAACCGGACCCTGGACGGCCCCAAAACAACCAGCCGAGATACCTATTCCCCCCAAATCCGATTGAAATCAAATCGCGATTGCAGCGGCTCGCCCGGACCTGATGATTTTCCCTCCGCTTCAACCGTATTTCCCGCGCCCGCTTCCGCGGTCGCATCCAGACCGGAAACCAGGTAACGCAGCGCGTCCAGCGCGTGGTCGCGCCCCAGAAATGCCCGCGGACCGGGATTTCCGGCGGACCGAACGGCATAACGATATTCCGCCGCCTCTGAAAGAAGATTCACACACTGCGGATCCACTTTCAGGAGGCCGGTTAACAGCCGCGATTCCACCAGGGCAACGCCCGCTTCAATTCCGCGTCCCGGCGGCGGCCGACATAAAATATCCGCGCGATTCAACGCATGAATCAATTCCGGCCGAGCCGGGTCCGCAAAGGTCGCTTCCACATTCCAGCGGGCACACAGGCCGGTCAATCGCGACAGCAATGAGTCCAGCGGAAGCTTCTGGACGTACATTTCTTCTACAATGTGCAATACATTTTGCGCATCAGCCACCCCCACCAGCACCGCCAGCGGATCGGTCCAGCCCCAGTCAATTCCCATATACACTCTGCGGCCGGGGACCAGCGCCTGGGCGTTAAATTCCCGCACGGCTCCGGCCAATTCCGGGTAAACAATGCCTTCTGGCTCCGCCCAGATACCATGCAGCAGTTGGTCGCGCCTTGGTCCGCTAAGCCGTTCCAGGGTTTTTAAATATTCCACCCCGGCCGGCTTCCACTGGCCACTGCGCTGGTCAAACAGCAAAGGATTATCCTGATGCCGGCTCACCAGCCGCTGCATAAGCCCGGCATTTGCCCGCAGATTCAGCCAGTGTCCGGGGAAAGATGGATTGCATTCGGCAATCGCCTGATGAAAGGGCATCATGCCGTTTCGCAGTCGCGTGATAAGTTTTTCCCAGTCATCAAGTTCCAGTTCCGTGGCTTCGCAGGCCAGCACCATGTCATATTCCGTGGACATCATGCGATCCGGATTATCCATCGACCCGAGCACCAGTTGCGAACCGTTGGACAGCGCATAATGCGTGCGATGCCCGCGTCCCGGTCCGCGCAGCATGGAATGGCCCGCGGGCACCACTTTGGTTTCCCACGTGACCAGGGCGGACTGGGTCAGACTCAGCCGCGTTTTGCGCACCAGCAGAGCGCGCATTCCGGGATAATTGCACATGCAGATAAACAGCTTCTCGAGTGCCGCGCGGGTTTTGCCCGTGCCCGCCGGCCCGGCCAGCAGCACTTCGCGCTGGTGCGAATAAAGCAGCTTTTCCGCGGCACCGACCGCCATAAACGGCCGCTGACCCGCGGATGGTTGATCGGATTGCGCATCGTTTCGGCCAGACCTGCCGGCACCGCCGGATAAGGGCGTTTTGGAATTCACATCGTCACCTGGTTTATCGACTGATTCGGAATTCTCCGTTATATCTCATGCATCCGCACATTTAAATATGTCTTTTCTGGTTCGCGAACCCCGGGCGCGACGCCCTTGTCTTTTCCCTGTTTCAGATATTCCTTGCCCAACATGAAAATAAGCCGCAAATCCGGTTCCTTTACTGCGGCCATGGTTAATTGCTGCCGCCGCAGCGCCTGCTGCAAAAGGGCGCGTCCGAAGCGGAAATCCCGTCTGTTTGCGGGGCTTAATTTTTTTGCCGATGTTCGCAGCAGAGCCGCTATTTCGCCAAGTGTAGCCCCGGTCTGGGCCAACTGTTGAATCTGTTTTCGGCGGTAACGAATCGGCACAGACCGGGGCACCTCCATACCCGGAGCCACCGCTGACCCGGGCACTGCCGGCACCTCTGCGGATGCCGCCGCCGCAGGCTGCCCCGCCGGAATCCCCAGAACCATGCGGGCATTCACAGTTGCCTGTGGAACGGCCTGAACAGTGGCGGGCTTCGGAGTGGCAACCCGGTATTGGGTATTTTTGCCAAGCGGCAATGGCAACTTGTTGACAGAATTGGACATATTTATCCCACCCATACAAATGAGCAAATCCTCCGCGATCCATAGGGGCGGGTACGGCGCCGGCCCGCGTGTGCCGGTCGGCAAATGCCGATGGCCGTAGTCCGCCAGCAACGGCTTGCGTGCAAAGACCGTATCATTCCCGGATGGCTGGTAACCAGGCTCAAACGCCGAACCGCGGGGGCCTCAATTGCGGCCACAGTGTCACGAAAAGCCGAACCAATGCCGATTCCCTGAAAATCCGGTAAAACCACCACCCGGCTGAACCGCCAGTAACCCCTGAACCCGGCCACCGGTGCCACCGCTGCAAACGCCACCGGCTTGGGCGACGCGTTCGTGTCGTTCAGGCCGCTGCCGGCAGTCAGCAGGCCGGCATAACAGCGTATCGCCGCCGGCAAAGACTGACTTAAATAGTGATGACGCTTAAACAGGTTCCAAACGCCGGCATTGCACCGATGGACCGAAATTCTGATTCTCGGCCGACAAAGCAACCCCCGTGTGCGCCGCGGCTGGTGGACACGGGGAAGATCCGGCGCCACGGTTCCCGCCGTTGGTTGGCAAGCGGCCTGCGGCATATCAGCCGCGTGAAAGCGCGTCAGTTGGCCCGTTGCCATGTCCAGGCACCAGTCCGGGCAAAGCCAGTCCAGTACATCGTAATGACAGGACACAGCCACAAATCGCCGCTGTATGGATCCGGCCCGAATGGCTCCCGCCACCGCGGCTGCGCCCACGCGAGCCGCGGTGCGGTCCACCAGACTGGTGAATTCATCCATCACCACGGGGATATCCGGACCAGTGGCGGCCAGCAGCATTCGAGCCAGGTCCGCGCGGAATTGTTCTCCACCGCTAAGTGTGCCATAAGGCCGCAGCCAAGCCGGCGGAGAGGCAAACCCCACCGCCGTCAACATGCGGGTAATCTGATGGATGTCGCCATCCAGGCAGTCCACAATCGCCCGATCGGCCGGCCAAACCAGCGGCCAGACCGGCGGCCGCAACGAACCGGCAAACGCACTGCGCGCGATGTGGGTTTTACCGCTGCCTGAAGGGCCGACAATCAACCCAATTTTCCACGGTTCACTTTCCGCCGGAATTTCCGCGCAAAACTGCTGCACGCTGTTTTTAGTTATCGCAATATCAAAAAGGCCGGCAACCTGCCGAACACGAAATGAATCCGCAATTGAACAACTGACAGTGGTGGTGATTTCCGGCATAAACCTTCCCGCGGTTTAAGGGAATATGAGAAAGATATCCGGCGGACGCCTTCCGGAATCAGGCGGCGATAATAATCTGAATCGCGGACATCACGCCGGCGGCCGCCCCTTCAAATAAAGTAACCCCGGCGCTTGGTCAGAATATAATTTCAGGGTACGCAGCGACCTTATGCGGCAGAAGTCGTATGATTTGGGGCAGACCGCTCCAACATTTTGGGCATGACCAAGCATCAGTTTCCTTACAGTGTCATCAACCGCACCTTGCGGCCCTGCCCCGCAAGCTGCTGGTACAATATTTTCTGATCCGCCTCGTCATGACATTCCACGGCAAGTTCATACAAGTGCGGAATGTCGTGAATCTGCGGCAAATTTTCCGGCAGTTGCAACGGTGCCACCCCGGCGGCTTGTAACAACGCATTCAGTGATTCATCAGAAAAACCGGTGGCAATTTTCAGCAGATCATCCAGCGATTCAAATTCGCTTTTAAGTGCCGCAAGGTCCCATTGGGCAAGTTCTGCGGTGCGGTTGTCCGCAATGGCGTAGGCAATTGCATCGGGTCCGGAAAGATCGGTTACGAGCACCTCTATGGACGACCAGCCCAATTCACGTGCCGCCTGATAGCTGCCGTTGCCGGCACGAATAATATTATTGCGGTCCACCACAATGGGCTTCTGCTGGCCGAAGCGGCGCAGGCTGGCCTTAATTGCCGCAATATTTTCCGGACTATGCCGCCGCACATTGGCAGGATCCGGAGAAATGGAATCAAGCGGCACGGTTTTTATGAGCGGCGTGGTTTTCATATTTCAGTTATAGCAATCAAGGAAAGCGGATAATCAAAATCACCCATCGCCCCAACCTGGCGGGCGGGCATCTTGCCCGCCAAACGCCAGTGCGTAGCCCGGCCGCCCGGCGGCCCGTGCTTCACGCCAAACACGATATCCGCATTTTTCAGAATGAGGTAATAAAATTATTGAACCATGACCCGCGCAAAATTGATGACGCCCTCCATTATTAAGCGATGCCCCCCATCTCCTCTCATTAAGTGAGGCAACGCCGAAGTCTCATTAAAGCCGCCGCGGGCGGCTGTCTTATTATGCGTAGCGCCGCCGCCCATCGTCCTCCGGGTTGCTCGTTGGTCGATGATCGTTCGCCGTTGTTAACCCCCCCGCCTCCCAACCGCCAATGAGAACCTGGCGGGCGGCCGTCCCGCCCGTGCTTCATGCCGCAGCCGGGACTATCCAAAGGACCGGCAATGGAGCATAATTTGTGGGGAAGGAAATGGCACGGCGATGAAGGTACTCAGTCCGTTGAGTCATAAGCGTAAAATTGCTTTCCATGTTTTCCTATCGAAAGGTCGGACTGACGCAATCGCTATAATTTACACAAGCATCGAAAGAACAGCCGCCTCACCTTGACTGGTGGTTTTGGAAGGAACCGGCCGATATTATCCTAGAGATGAAATCGTTATGATTGTTTTGTCAGGGTTATAGGCTTCATCAAGGAGCCGGTCAGTCGGAAAAAGGGTTGGTCGTGGCACGGATTCGCGCTTTAATCACGCCATCGGTTCTCAAATGGGCCCGCGTCCAAGCCGGCTATGGTATTGAAGAGGCGTCAGAGAAGCTCGGGATTCCAGTGGATACCCTGGAAAAATGGGAGGGTGGAAATCAACGGCCTACCCTCACGCAAGCGCGCGACGCGGCGCGGATTTATCGCAGGCCGTTGGCAGCATTTTACTTGCCCAAACCGCCCGTCGATTTTCAAACGCCCCGTGATTTTCGCAGACTGCCAACTCGCTCTCCCCGGCGATTCAGTCCGGAAATGCTTTTTCTCGTTCGTACACTCGTCTATTGCCAGGAATGGTTAGGGGAATACCGACGGGATGCGGGCTATTCCGAATTTTCTGCGGCACAAGCCACCCAGCCCGCCAACGCTGCGGCGGTAGCCAATGCCATACGTGCAACACTCGGTATCGGGGTTGATTGGTACCAGAACTGCAAGCATCAGGAGGATGCCTTGCGTTCTTGGACCACGGCCGCCGAAGCAATAGGCATTTGCGTCCGTCGTGATCCCGGCATCGAGCTCACGGAGGTCCGCGGATTGGCTCTATGCGATAAATGGGCCCCCCTGATCTGGATTAACAGCAAGGATACCGCGGTAGCTCAGTTGTTCACGCTTGCTCATGAACTGGCACACATCTGGCGGGGTGAATCAGGCGTCTCCAACCTTTCGATGGCGGGAACATCCACGACCGGAGCAGCGGAAATAGAGGTCTTTTGCAATCAGGTCGCGGCCAACCTGCTGGTGGCTCCAGAAGTGTTTGAACGCGAGTGGCAATCGCTGGGCGATAGCGCTTTTCCAGTCGCGGCTGTCACCAAGGTCGCTGGACGATTAAAGATAAGCGAAGAGGTCGTAGCACGATTGCTTTTGAGTCGCCATTTGATCACCAATTCCACATATCAGCACATGCGTAACGATTTTACGGAGCGATGGCGGCAGCGCCCGCGCAAAAAACACCCCGGCGGCCCAGATTACGCAACCTTGAAGATATCGCAGAATGGCCAGCAGTTTACCCGCGAAGTCCTCAGCGCATATTTTGAGGACTATACAACCGCGACCGAAGCCTCCGACCTGCTTGGTCTGAAAGTTAACCATTTTCCCAAGGTCGCTTCCAAGCTCCAACTTCTTCCGGGCAAGGGGATTGACCCTTGACCGACCGATACTGCCTTGATACCAACGCACTTATTCGGCCGTGGAACGGATATTACGCGCCGGCAATTTGTCCGACCTATTGGGAATTATTAGCGCAGCTGGCCAAAAAGGGAATCGTTTTTTGCCCGGACGAAGTTCGCCGGGAGTTGGAGAAAAAAGATGATGGCCTTTTTGCTTGGGCGAGGAAAACCCCGGATATGTTTGCCCCAGCAACGGAAATTGTGCAGGAACACCTCGGTCAGATTTTAGCCAGATTTCCCCGCCTGCTTGACACAAGAAAGGGGCGCAACGCCGCTGACCCATGGGTAATAGCGATTGCTATGGCACAGAAGGCCACCGTTGTAACTCAGGAAAAGATGCGCAACCGTGGTACGGACCGGTATGGAATTCCAGACGTTTGCGCAGGCTTTAATATTAATTGTATTGACGACCACCGCTTCGTTCATGACATTGGTTTTCGTTTTACGGCAACACTCGACCCGCCGTTGAATGGGCGCCCTGATTTGGGATTCCAGTTAAGCTAAGTTCACATATTGCATGAGGACGATATACAAACGCACGACAATCAAGAATAATTTCAGGGAATTGAGGTTAACGCCTGTTTACTTCTGGGATTGTGACCTATGGCATTGAATTTTCGGCGGCCGGGTTTCGGTTACGCAGCAGATGGGGATTTTCCGCCGAAAACCGCGCGATATTCTTTGGGCGTTTTTCCTTCGTGTTGCCGAAATATGCGATGGAAATGGCGACTGGTACCGAAACCGGCACGTTTGGCGACGCGATGCAAAGGCCAGTTGGTTTCCAGCATAAGCTGTCTTGCACGCTGGATATGGGCGGTCATGATGGCCGCGTTTACGGTTTTTCCGGTCACCCGTTTGAAATGGTTTTCCAGACTGCGCCGGGAAATTCTCAGATATTCCGCCACATCGCTGACCGCCAGAGGATCAGCGGAGTGCTCACGTATAAATTGTTCGGCAAGATAGACCGGTCGATCTGGAATGCTTTCGGCATCCGACGATTGGCGAACATACAACAGCCCGGTGGGTTCCACCAGAGTTGTTTCCGCCGGCGGCTTTTCACCCGTCAACAAACGGTCAAGCAGGCGGGCGGCTTCATGGCCCAGGCGCTCGGCAGGCAGGACGGCGGCGGAGATGGTCGGCTCAATACTTTCAGCCAGAACGGCGTCATCATCCCAGGCGACCACAGCCACCTGTTCGGGCACGCAAATGCCAACGCGCTGGCAAGCCTGAACAATGGTTCTGGCCTGCGGCATATTCCAAGCGAACACGCCCACAGGTTTGGGCAAACGGCGCACCCATTTGACCAGCGCGGACATTGTGGGTGCGGACCCCAGGCCGGCTTCGGTCATCTGACAAGGGCAGGCTACGGTTCGGGCGAAATTCAGAATTGCCGCCGCGCGATAATCGATACAGCGAACGGGACCGCGTATGCCATAATATGCGAATTGCCGAAAGCCACCGGCAAGAAAATGGTTGCCAATGGCCATGGCGACGGCATCGTCATTGACACGCACGGCGGGAATATCTTTCAAGGCTCGCGGCGGCCGGGCGGAAAATGACACGACGCGGGTATGGGCATCGCGGATCAAGCCGCGCACGGCGGCGACTTCGCCAAGCACGTGGGTAAGAATTCCATCCCAGTTTTGCCGGCGGTGAAATATTCCGCCAGCCTCGTTGGCACCGCTGACAATATAAAGCCGCCAATCCGGTTTGGCATGCGCATAACTTTGGATGCCGCGCATGACCTGTCGGCACCAGTCGGACCAATCCCATAACCGCACGGCGATACGCAACTGGCGAGGCGGTGAGGCATCCGTAGCCACGGATTTATGGCGATTCAGGCTATCACGGGTCTGCGGCATGAGGCATAGCATATACGCAGATATCATATTACGCAAAATGTCTATACTTTTTTGCTCATTCGCTTTTCGTCTCAGGTCTTCTGACCTGCATGTTGTAGACTTTACCTTAATGGAATCTAAAGGTCGGCTCTGCGAGTTGTGCATACGCCGATGCAGAATAACCTGCTTTAAAGAAAGCTCGCAACCGGAGGCAAACGGATTAGCCTTGAAAAAGGCAAGCTGCCGTTCGCTTGCCGCGTGGTTGCGGTAAACCAGACCACGGGGAAGATCAGAGCATCATTTTATTTTCCAAGGCGTCGATTGAATTCAAAATCTTCGGGAGATCGCCCGGTGGTGTGTTACCGCAGGGGAATTGCGCCTTCCGGATTCTATTTTTTAAGGAGTGTCCAGTGAGAACTTCCGGCAAACTGGCTGTTTCTGCGGTGGCCCTGTGTATCGCAGCTTCGGCGGCCGCACTGCACGCAGCCACCATTAATGCGATCAGCTACAATTTCGGCGATGGCCAGTCCTACCACCCGGTCACACTGTCGGATGTAATTGGAGTCGTGCCGGTCGCAAATTGGAATGACGCCTATCGAAATAATATTACAATTCCGAACAATGATGCGGGCGGCAACACCACTCTGGATGATTATAATTATGACAGCAACGGGAATATAATCGGCCAGTATAACAGCGGCACGAATACGACCACTGGCGTTACAGCCACCTATAGCGCCAATGACAATTGGAGCGTGACAAAATCCGGCACCAGCGCCGACACGGCGTATGATACAACCCCCGATGCCATCATGAACAACTCGTATCTTGACACAAATGTCACCCTTACCGTCAAGAATATCCCCTACGCAATTTATGATGTGTATGCGTATGTCGGCGCAGACGTGAACGGCAGGCTTGGTCAGGCCTACATTCAAAGTAATACCGGCACCTCACAATATTTCAAGACCGATGATCTGACCGGGACGACCTTTACCGGCTATGTCGACAACTCGGCTTCAACGGCGGCCGGTGCCGGGACTGCCACCTATATCGAATGGACCAACGTGACCGGTTCCACTTTGCAGTACAACCAGATTACCCCGAGTGGCGGTGGTAATAACGGGCTTCACGGCCTGGAAATTGTGCAAGTGGTTCCGGAACCGGCGACATTGGGTTTGCTGGGGGCTGGCGCCATGGGCCTGCTGCTGGCCCGGCGACGCAAAATCGCATGAATTCAGCTTGACGCAATGAAATGACACTGAAATGAAGGACGGCCAGTTAATAATCTGGCCGTCCTTTTGCGTTTAATGGTTCAAGGCATTACACCATGTATAATATAATGTTGATAGCTACACTTCTTAATTACACTCCACATGCTGCATGACAGGCCAATGGTTTGGGTAGCGCCGGTATAAGGCGCGACGCGGTCCGACTACAGCACAAGTTTTACCGCTTCGCCAGCGTAGGCAATCACTCTGTCGGGCGCAGCGGCCGGTTCCAAGCCGCCGCCATGGCCGGGCTTTACCAGCACAATATGAAAGGTCCGCTGTTTCAGCATTCCGGGGAACTGTCCGTGCCGCGGGCCAATGTGCAGTTCGCGGGTATGGTCAATCCAATTAAAATCAATGGTGGCATAAACGCCGCGTTCATAGTTGTATGAATCGCATTCATCCTCATATAAGGTAAAGTTGCCGTCGGCACCGGCATAAATACGAATCTCCAGCGGGTCCGCGGGCTGGGCGGCATATTGCACAACCGGCCCCAGCGGCACGATCGAACCGCTGCGGATAAACAGCGGCATGGAATCCAGTTCCGCCGCCGCGCTGACATGGGTATTGCCTTTGTACACTTTGCCCGTCCAGAAATCATGCCATTGGCTGCCTGCGGGCAAATACACCGCGCGTGCGGTGACCCCCGGTTCCAGCACCGGATTGACGAGGATTGCCGGGCCGAACATGAACTGATCGCCGATATTGTGCACTTTCCGGTCCGTGCGGAAATCCATAATAAGGCCGCGCAGCATGGTATAGCCCCGCTGCGTAACCATCCACGATACGCTGTAAATGTACGGCAACAGGCGGTAACGCAGGTGATCGAACTTGACCAGCATGGGCATGATTTTCGGACCAAAACGCCACATTTCCTTGGGGTAATCGGTGCCATGCACACGGAACAGCGGGCAAAACGCGCCGAACTGAAACCAGCGTACAAACAATTCCTGATAGGCGGGGTCCTGCGGACTCTGGTGGATGAAAAAGCCGCCAATATCGGTATTCCAATATGGAATGCCGCTGAGCGCAAAGTTAATGCCGCCGGCAATCTGCTGGCGCAGCACCTGCCAGGTGCCCTGAATATCCCCGGACCAGGTGATGGCACTGTTGCGTTGCTGCCCGGCCCAGGCCGACCGCGTGAGAATCATGACGCGCTTTTGGGAAGTGGTCGCCCGCTGACCGTCATAAACAGCTTTGGTGTGCATCAGTGGATAGGCGTTGTAAACAAATGCGCCCCAGCCCATATATGTTTTAATATTGGCAAATTCACCCCAGCGCATACAGAGTTCGGGTTCTGAGGCGTCCAGCCACCAGGCATCCACACCCAGCGAAAACAGTTGTGTTTTAAGATTATGCCAGTACAACTCGCGGCCCAAAGGATTGAATGGATCGTAATAGCGATCTTTGCAATTAGTTGGATACAAGACGCCCGCCTTTTCCATTTCGTCATAATTGGCGGATCCTGGGGCAAATCTACCCCACACACTGATCATAAAATGCAGGTTTTCCTTATGAATGGCGGAAATCATGTCGCCTGGATTTGGATAGCGGACCGGATCAAATTTATTGGAGCCCCATGGGTATGGTACCCAGTAATACCAGTCCTGAATAATGCCATCCATAGGTATATGCATGGAACGGTATTCCGCCGCCACACCCAGCACCTGAAGCTGCGTGTTGTAATGTTCCTTGCACTGCCAGAAGCCCCAGACCCAGCGGCCCATCATGGGCGCAGGCCCGCTTATCTGGCGCCAGGCGGCAATCACATCGTCCAGTTCCGGGCCGCGCATCACGTAATAATCGATCCAGTTACCCACGGCAGACTGCCAGATCAATTTCTGTTCTGCCGCATTTTCAGCCGGCGTCTGCCAGCCAAGTTGAAAGGCGCTTGGACCGCCCTGCTGAAAATATTCGATTTTAATGCTGTATTTTTTTCCTTCTTCCAGATGTATGCGCCCCATGGATGTCGTTGCAGGCTGGGTGTGCCAGTCATTAATGATCTGCTGGCCGTCGATCCACAGGCGTGCGCCATCGTCGCTGGTGGTGGCAAACGTATACTCACCAGTTTTTGGCGCCAGAATTTCACCGTGCCAGCGAATGGAAAATTTGGTTGCTCCGATTCCGTTCACCGGTCCATGGCCCCAAGTGGTGTTGGAATTAAAGTCAAAACTGGAATCCACACGGGTGGCCTTAAGAGATTGAAAGTCCGTTCCTGAGTAATAGTCACCTGTCAGACCGCCCGAAGTGCCGGAAGCATCAAATAAATTCCCGGCGGGTATTGCGACAAGCATCGCGCCGCCGGCACTGACATCGGTAATGGCGGGGTTGTCCCAGAAAATGCCATACCCGCGGCTGGAAAGCAAAACCGGAACGGCGACATGGCGATTTTTCTGCATCAGCCGCACGGACTTGCCATGGTAATTCATGACACCGTGCTGATGCTGGCCCAGGCCATAAATGGCTTCATCCGCCTGTATTTCAAATTCCTGCTTCACCTTGCAGGTGGGGACATCTTTAAATTCAATGGGCGTCATGAATTTTCCGCCGGTGGGCGTTTCCGAAAGAAATTCCTTTCCGTCAGAATCCAGGAATGTGATGGCCCCGGTTTTACGGTGCACCCGCGCGGTCAGATGTGTTGTGAATACATCTATATGCGATTTTGATTCATGCAGTTGCCAGTGCGCCTCCGCAGGCGCGGCAATAACCGCAAGGCTTTCATGCTGTGGTTGGCTTGCACCGAGCGGAGAAAACAACACGCGGATCACGCGATCCGAATAAACCAGCAGACGCAGGCAGCCGACGGACATGGTCAACTCCGCACCATGGGCCAGGCGTTTGACGGCCCGGACAGCCACCGCGCCATTCACCGCGGGAAAAGGTTGATCTGCCGATGCGGACGGTAATGTAGTCTGGGCCGCGTGCAGCGCCTGGTCGGCCGGGGCCGCACAAACAGCCAAGGTTCCCACCGCTGTGCCCGCAGCGACTTTTAGAAATGTCCGCCTGTCCGGATGGTTATGCGACGGGGAATCGTGCCCTGTATCGGTGGATGCGATAGTTGGCTGGACTTTTGCGGAATTTGCCATGAAAACCTCCAAATGTGAGTCACCAGGTCAAGGGTCATTGTCTGATAGGCGATCAGATTTTCAGCGACCCAATAGCGAGTCAAAATACGCCTTTCATACAAACGAAGCAAATGCAATTTCATTTCAATGGACGGATTGCTGAATTATACGCAAAACGTCGCTTATATTTTATGTTGTTGCGCTTTTTGTCTCTGGTAAATCGGTGTTTATGTTGTAGAGTCTAAGTGACGGAACTAAGTCGACTGGCTCGCGGGCACCGGCACGTTTGCCCAGATAGGCTTTTTCGTCCGGACGGCAGGTTCATACGGGCCATTTCCCATGGGAGCGGCCGCGTTGGGCGCGTCTTGGGCAGATGTGTTCCGCCTGGCATACTCCTCAGGAGTATTCAACAGGCCTTTGCCGCAGCGGCTTCTTGGCTTTTTAGCCGGCCCGCAGGCCCATCGCAAAATTGCGTAAACACCCCGTTCGGCATTGTGTGCCGAGTGAGGGAAGAGTTTTTTTCATAAGTTCTTAGAAAAGGAGAACAGAGTATGCGTACTGGATTAACCTTCAAGATTGGCATTACTGCGATGGCGCTGGCCGCCACGGCGGCTCTTGGGCCAGGCCTCAATGCCTCTGCGGCAGCCCTGACAAGCCTTACCATCGGACCAGCCGCACCAACGCCAACTGCCGGCGATGTTTATAATTTCGTCGGCTCCGGCAATGATTTTGGTAACGTAAACACGACTTCCGCGGGCGGATATGGAACCAATTCGAGCAGCACGGGCGGGCTTGGCGGTAACGACGTATACCAATACGTGTCGGGAAATCGACCGGACCAAGGCCAGACATTTACGACAGGCGCCAACCCAACGGGTTATACCCTTACATCAATTTGGCTTGAGCATGTAGGTTACAATAGTTCTAATGTCTCAGGGCCGGATAATAATGGCACCTATTGGCAGCTGGGCTCCGGCGCGAAATTAACGGTGCGCGTAACAAATCCCAGTTTGGCCGGCAAATCCGGTTTCGCTTTGGCTACCGAAACCTATACCGCAGCAGGTAACGAAGCCTCGCCGCACACTTGGGCGGCCGGCCAGAACAACTTTACGGGAGACGGTTACTGGATGGATTTCGTGTTGAGCAGCCCAGTCACATTGCAGGCCAACACGCAATATGGATTCGATGTTTCATCGCAAAGCAGCAACGGCTATTTTGAGATTCTCGGGACCGATGGCTCGGCAACTGGGTATAATTTTACCGGCGGGTCAGCCTACAACGGCAGCACAAACGGGGCGTCGGATAATGCTCTTAATACGTTGAGCGGAAGCCGGGTGTTTCTTGCATCCATGACGGCCAATCCGGTTCCCGAACCGGCGACCTTTGGTCTGCTGGCTTTCGGGGCGATCGGATTATTGCTTCTGAAGCGCAAGACGGCCTGATTAGTGGTTAGGCCCCGCCGATTGACGATAGCGATTAGTTCGGCTGCTTGTTGACCGGTTTTTAGCTGGTCGCTCTTGCATCGGTTAAAAATGGGGTGCGTTATCGCGATTTGCCGCGAATTCAAACAGTGATACCATTGGCCGCCGGAAGAACATCAAGATTCCTCCGGCGGCCTTTTTTATTCTATCGGCCATACTTTTGCAACGGAGCTCGGGCTATGGTTCGTATACGCGATTTTATTTCCGTCATGGTGATCGCCTTTGTCGGATTTTCTCTTAACAGCAATATTTCCAGGTTGGCCGCCTCCACTCAAGTCGCGGTAACGATTCATCCGGGCCAGGTGCGCAACACAATCAGTCGGGGTATTTACAGCCAGTTTCTCGAGCATATTTATCATTCGGCGGACAATGGCCTTTGGGGAGAAATGATCTGGAACCGCAGCTTTGAAGAGCCATTGCATAGCACTGGCAGCCAATGGGTGCGAAAAGGAAAGGAAATTCGGCAGTTAAGCCTTGCGCCGAATATCCGGAAAAACATTGGCGCAACCGACTGGCAAAATTATCGGATTTCGCTGGATGCAAAAAAACTGGGCGGAGCCGAAGGGTTCATGATTTTCTTCTATAACCACGGCGACCATTGGTTTGACCTGAACCTGGGCGGATGGGGCAACACCCGCGATGTGTTACAGCGTGGGGGTGCAAACCCGCGGCCGGGAATTCTTGCTTCCAAACCCACATTGCATATCCATCGCGGGCGCTGGTATCACCTTCGCTTGCGCTGTGAAGGGCCACATATTCAGGTTTGGGTTAACGGCAAATCGTATTTCGATCGGACCGTGAAAAATGGAATATTCAGTGGCGGCATCGGCCTGGGTACCTGGCGCACTCAGGCGGCGTATAAGAATATTGTAGTGACCTCGGTTACCGACGGTAAGGTTCTTTACAATAGAGTTCCTGCGGGAGAAAAAAAGGTGATTCAACACCTTTCTACCCGGTTCTGGAATCGCTTTGGTCCGGGAGCGGCAACGCGCACCACAACCGATCCGCGGAACAGCCGTATCTGCATTAAAATCACTTCAACAAACGGTGAAACGGGTGTGCAACAGCCGAATATCTGCCTGCCTTCGGCGGGAAGTTATCGCGGGTCACTTTGGGTACGCGACGCGACCGCACACCAGATTGTTGCCAGCCTGCTGAATGGCAAAATGCTGTTGGGCAAGAAAAATGCAATTGTTGACTCTGCCAAATGGAAGCGCATCAGGTTTTCATTCAGCACGGCATCGCCTGTGCATCATGCAACGCTGCGGATTGGGTTTACCGGAAAGGGAAACGTTTATCTGGATCAGGTCTCCATGATGTCCGATGCGGCCCGAAAACTGGGTGGCTTTCGACCGGATACGCTTAGGGCGGTTGAGGCGCTTAAACCAGCAATGATTCGCTGGCCCGGCGGGGGCTATTCCGATAGTTATCACTGGATGGATGGTATCGGCCCACAGGTGGACCGCGTTTCTGAAGGCGAGATATGGGACGACATGGACCCCAATGCGCTGGGCACGGACGAATTTATTCATTTGTGCCGTTTAACTGGCGCAAAACCGGAAATATGCATTAATATCGGCCCGCCAAATTCCAGCGCAAATGTGCGCGAACAGTATGTTCGGGAAGCCTGCCATTGGCTTGAATATTGTAACGCGCCCGCAAGTAACAAATGGGGTGCGTTGCGCGCCAAATATGGCCATGCCGCACCATATAATGTCAAATACTGGGAAATTGGAAATGAGGTATGGTGGGGAGCAGACGGCCTGAAGGCAGCCAGGTATGCGAAAATCCTGAGGCTGTTCGTAGCCGCTATGAAAGGGATTGATCCAGCCATACGCATCATCGCTTGCGGCGGCAGCGGGCTGGACCAAAAATGGAACCAGCAGCTTCTAAACTACGCGTCAGGATCGTTTGATTATCTGAGTCTGCACCAATATGTGCCGCCCCAAGGCTTTTTGACGGCGGCAGAACAATACACCACCTTTTTGCGGAAAACCGGGCAAAGTATAAAGGCATCCTCAAATCCGCATTGCAAGATATTTGTATCTGAATGGAATGCCCAGTCTATTGATTGGCGGACGGGTCTGTTTGCCGGGGGAATTCTAATCGGGTTTGAACGCCAGGGAGCGGTCGTACGCCTTTCCACCCCCGCGCTGTTTCTGCGCTGGGTTGGAGCCGGTGCATGGAACAACGCTTTTATTAATTTTAATCGTTGTTCATGGTTTCCCGCGCCCAATTATGTTGTTGAGCAGCTTTGGCGCAATCACTTTGCCAAATATCGTGTGGCCGCCACGTCGGCCAAGCCCCTGGAAGCGGATGCCACACTGGTCGCAAATCGCAAAACCGCCTATTACAAGGCGGTCAATCCGACCAGTCGAACCATCCATCTGGAATTGAACATGGGAGGCGGCTTTCCACTGGCCTCCGCATTGGCACAAAGCGTGACGGCTCCATCACTGTTCGCTCAGAACACCATGCGAAACCCCAACCGCATCGCCGCGCGCAGCCTTGCGATTACGGTCAGCGGGCAAAAGGTTGATGCGGTCCTGGCCCCCTATTCGGCGACAGTTGTCACGATGAAACGGAAATAAGGCGGGCGGAATTTATTCAATGGGCAAGCGGCGTTTGACCGTGTTGCGTGAAATATCCCTCTTTTTTTTGGAACTTGCGCAGAACGTCTCTTGTTTCCGGTTGGGTTTGTTGTAGAGTGAATGTACTGAACAAATTCGATGCCCGGCCAGCATCGTCGAGGTGCGGGCAATAGCCCAAATTGCGAGGAGAAGTTTGGCCGCGTTACAACGACTCACCTTCCGGACGGATAAACGGATATGTGATATTGACCGAAAATTCGGTCAATACCTTGACTCGCCGGATACGTGACTCCTCATACGGAAGCTGAATTGAATTACCCGAAAATGCCCGGAATTCTTAAGAATACGAAGTTGTCTGACGCCCACCCGGCATTGTGTGCCGAGCGAGGGAAGAGTTTTTTTCATAAGTTCTTGGAATTGGAGAACAGAGTATGCGTACTGGATTAACCTTCAAGATTGGCATTACTGCGATGGCGCTGGCTGCCACGGCGGCCTTGGGCGGCATGGCCGTACCGGCGGCGCAGGCTACGCTAATCCATCAGTACACTTTCAATGATGGCACGGCCAACGACAGCGTCGGCGGTGCCAACGGAACGCTGGTTGGCGGGGCTACCATAACCAACGGCCAGCTTGATCTGAACGGGAGCAATACCCAATACGTAAGCCTGCCCGCGGCGACCATCGACATCAGCTCTTACACTGCGGTATCATTTTCCATCTGGTTTACTGCGCCGACCACGCCGGCGGTCAATAGTCAACTTTTTGCGTTTGGCGGCGACTACAGCGGAAACGGTTACGGCTATATTATTGCCAACCCGAACAGCGGGGGAAGCTCCCCTGACTATAGAACCGCAATCAGTGCTGGTCCGACCGGAACGCCAGGATGGCAGTACGGCGAAACATCCATCAACGGTGGATTGACGAGTACGATTGTCGGCAATGGCCAGCATCAAATTGTGGTCACCGACAACAATAGCACGCTGAGCATTTACCTGGACGGAACGTTAAAAACAAGCGCCAGCATTCCGTCGAAGAACCTCCTTTCCGGTCTCTCCGACTCTCTGGCGTATATCGGAAAGTCAGTTTATTCAAGCGACCCTGGCTTCGCCGGATCAATTAACGAGTTTGATATTTACAATAACGCACTGAGTGCCACGGATGTGGCGAATGCCTACGCGGCCGGTCCTGTCCCCACCCCCGAACCAGCGACCATTGGTCTGCTGGCAATCGGGGCAATCGGGCTACTGCTGCTTAAACGGAAGACGGCCTGAAAACCGGTCTGGCACCGCTGGAATAAATGCCGATTCCATTTCAGCGGGCCGCAATATGAACATGCCTCCCCACTGGCCGCCGGAGCTACCGCAAGGATACTCCGGCGGTTTTTTTATTGTGGTAAAAGGATTGCCTTGGAGTGCGCGAAAACAGAGCGTCCCGATATGCCGCATCATTCGGCATTTGGGAATTTCGCCCTCTGGCTCAACAGACTTCGGAACAAGGAAACGCTGGAGTACGGCGGGCAAGATGCCCGCCCCCCAGATTATTGCAAGCGAGCGGGGGCAAGATACAGCAGTACAACGCGGTGGGGAGTTTTTTCCAGCGGCATTCTCTGCGGTCTGGATGGCTGGGCCACGCCATTTGAATCCCGGTAAATTATTATTTGGTTCTGGCGTAACGATCGTCACTGGTCTTACGCAAAATCTTTTTTCTGTATTTGGTTATTAAACGTATATTGTCTCCTGCTTTCGACATGGCGGGATGTAGAGCAAAAGTGCCGGATTGAATGCCCCTCTGCATCGCGTCAGGCCAAGTGTCAGCGGGCGGGCGAATCGCCCGTTCGAAATGGCGTAATTTGTCATAAATATGTTATTGTTCTGCGTTTTTTGTCTCTATCATTCCTGTCTTAACACCTGTTACCATATTGAGAGGTCACCGATCGGGACCTTAGGCATCCAACTGCACGCAGAGCGTGGCTGGAACCGGCCTGTTTGCCGGTAATGCGGCGATATTAGTGAATACGAATAACCGGCGTTTGACTACCCCAAGCCGCCCGATCTGGCCGATAAAATATTTTGCGGAGGATGTTATCATGTGCACGTACCATCATCGCCCGGCTTTACGTTCTGGAAATGCGCCGATTCATTACCCGATGGCCCCGGTGGCCCTGGCGGCTGGCAGGTACCGCCGGCGTGGGTTCACACTTATCGAATTGCTGGTAGTGATAAGCATTATCGGTCTGCTGATATCGCTGCTGCTGCCGGCATTGGCGACTGCGCAAAAGGTGGCCCGCACGACTCTGTGTGCATCCAATATGCGGCAACTGGCTATTGGCGAGACTGAATACGCATCTGAATATGCTGGTTCAGGAACACCATTCTGTACGGATGGTGGCGCAAACGACATAGACTGGACATGGTCCACGCATTTCTGGGAATCATTGCTGATGCCGATGGTAAACAATCAGGCCAAGGTATTTGTCTGCCCGCAGCTTATTATTGATGGCAACGTACAAACCAATTATTGGCGAGCCAATTTCAGTCCGCTGACCCATCCTTTTCGCAGTGTCATGATTAATGCCTATCTTTCATCGGTGCTTCAGCCCGATGGTCAAAGCGTATCCGCCCTCGCCAATGGCGGCTGGGGAACGGTGCCCCAGGCATTCCCGCTTTCATCCGTCCAAGGACCAGCTTCGGTACCATATATTGCAGAACTTTCAGCCGCGTGGCCGAATCAGATTGCAGGCTGGCCATATGGACGAAGCGGCGAAACCTATTTTAGCTCTACCGCAAACCTGCAGTGGAACCATTTTATCATGGCCACCGGGGGCCAGTTTATCGGCTGGCAAAACAGACTCTATCCGGACACCAGCGGCGTGGACAACATCGCATTTGTTGATGGCCATGTGGATTCTGTCAAAATCACCATGACTTCCAGTTCAAATGGCAGGAACGTGCAGTATGTCCCCAGTGAATATCTGCGGTATACCCCCGAATAATAACTTCCACCATGGCACGGACGCGCATTGGCTGCCGCTGATTTCCGGTTCAACGCAACAGAATCCCATCGGTCGGCGAACGCCCCCTGGAATGATGGAGAAATTGGTTCAATTATGTTTGATAAAGTTGTATACACACTTAATGCCCGCTTCGGCAATGCCCGCAACGCGATACTGCTTGCCATTGCGGTTTTCCTGCTGCTGGCCATTTTGGTATTGCACAGCCTTTTCTCTGCGTCCCGCAGTGTTCCAACCGGGCAACAATATGATTACTCCACCGATAACGGGCGCACTTTCTTCAGCAGTTCCACCATCCACATTCCGCCATTTCGGCACAATGGGAAAAAGACTTTCCAGGTTGGTGTTTTCGTGAACAGCAAAGGACAGCCATTTGTCGCGTATGTTTTTAAATATACGCCTACAGGTCAGGGCATTCTGCAGGGGTTGCCGAAAATCGACGGCCAGACCGTTGACAACAGCCAAATGCGGCAGGACGCGGCCAAACATTGCCTCGTACGCCGCCCGGGCGGCAAAACCTGGGTTCGCTGGAATTCACCGGCCGGACAGAAAATTGTCAACGGACCGCATTTGGCCAACGGAAAACCCGCGCTGCCATATGGCGGTAACTGACGCCTGAAATATTCATCGGTTCGCCATTATGCCCAACGCAGGCGGGCTTTGGTATGGACAGCCACGGCTGGTTTCGGCAGGCTCCTAAGGGCCGCTTCGCAGGGGTGCGGTGGCACCGACAAGGGCGATTTTTAATGTTGCACAACAACAGCCGCGCGGGGGGGGCGGATCAGGCGGGCTGGCCGCCGCCATACGGCCCGGTGCTTTGTCCAGTGATCAGCCTTGTGCGAAGCATCATGTGCACGGGAGGCAGGTCTTTCTGAACAATCCGCTGAATAAGCCGGGTAACCGCAACCAGGCCCATTTCCTCGAAGGGGCCGTCAATGGTGGTGAGTTTGGGCAGACCGAGGGGCGGTTCAAAGTTGTCAAATCCACAGATGGATAAATCCCGCGGGGCCGAAAGGTTGTGGCGGGCAAGTTGCGTCATGATTTGATAACCTATGTAATCATTCATACATATCCATGCGGTAACGCCATTCTTGCGAATCTGCCGGGCGACATGGTCAGCCAGAAGCGGAATGCGAATATTCAGATCAGCCGGGGCATCAGGCAATGTGGCATTGGCAGGATCATAAACCATGCCGCGTTCCATAAGGTTCTGCACATAGCCGGCGAACCTGGCCGTATAAGAGGGCTGATCGTACAGTGAATCAATCAGGCCAATTTTACGATGGCCGAGTTCCAGCAGATGATCAAACAGCAGACTCATGGAACCGAGATTGTCCTCGGTTACGCAGTCGGTCGTGGTACAGTCGGAATAGCGTTCAAAATTAATACAGGGCATCACGTTGGCCAGCGAATGAACCACCGCCGAAGTGGGTTGATTCACCAGCAGAGCGCCGGAAACAAATGCATCACGTACCACCTGTGGATGCCCCCCGGCGGAGGCCAGTAAATCAAATTCAGCCGATGAAAGAAATTCGACATGCAGCGAAGCCCGATTGGCACGGGCACCGCGTGACATACCCTGTATCAGGCGCAATGCCACAAGGTTGTGAACGGAATTGGGATTGATCGAACCACGGCATATTGCCGCCAGCGGAACCAGGCCTTGAACAGATTTTATGGCGGCATCGGATGAGGATGCGGTGCTCGCGGTCGACCGCGAACCGGGCAGACGACCGCGTCCTGCCGGGTTTACTTTATAGCCGAACCGCACGGCCGCCTCGCCAACCCGCGCCCGGGTCTCCGGGCTTATAGCCGGGTGATTCCGCAAAGACCTGCTAACGGTGGCCACAGAAATATTAAGTGCTTCGGCAATTGTAAGCTGGCTTACAGTCATGCAAATAATGGTAGCAATAACGCGGAATCGGGGCAATGCAAAACGGCGATATTTTAATAATTTTGTTAAAAATGCCAGAAATTATTCATTTTTCAGCACAAAAACATGCCTTGCAGGAGATTCAACGCCATATTCATTAAAGGTAATATTTACGTATTGCATTTAAATGCAATTTCAGGCCTTCGTCTGCCCAGATAGGGCAGGCGAAGGACCGCAGAGCCATCATCATGCATCACGCCCAAAAAAAGGACCAGCCCATCGGAAACCGGCGGACTGGTCCTTTAAGGAAAACATTTTGCAATTTCAGCCATTTGGCTTGTGCTCTGTCAGGCCTCCAACCGGAGATTGACAGAGTACTCACACATCAATGCTTGTCGCCACGGATGGCGATACGCAATTGGCCGATCGCTTCATTGGTAAGCTTCAGTGCGGCAACACGGTGGCCATGAAAATCGTGGGCACCTTTCATAAGCTGTTTTCGCGCGAACATCAGGCCGTGCATGGCGCGAAACAGAAATGGATGACGTTCATGGTGCGCGGCCGCAACCTGGGCGGCGGCCGGGCCAGACGACCCGGTGGCCAGAACGGCCGTTAAAATTCCAGCGCTGACCACGCCACCAAGAATGAAGCTAACCACGGGTTTGGCGATATTTTTCATAGAAATACTCCTCTGCTGAAAGACAGACATTGTGCGAACGGGAAATTCCGTTCGCCACCCGACAACAAGTCGGCAATCGGGACAGCTCCCGGAAAGCGGTCGCCGATCAAGCCGAACTGTAGAGCAACATGCTCTGAAAACTATCACGCGCACCGCAAGGAAAAGTTGCAGAGACGTAAATATTGGGATACAAATGTGAATACGAAAAGACCTGAACTTCCGGCCGATAGGCTTGGGCGGGATGTCGGCTAATCTTCCAATAGATAGAATGCTAAAAAGACAGCGGTGGCGAATCTCGTTCATTTATGTCATAAGTCATTGTGGCATAACCAGTTACCCATAAGCTTGTGTCCATTTTCCGCCGCGACATGAATTGCGTTATTCGGAGATATTAAACCGGATGTCTTTTAGATGACCACATTCGGATCGCATCGCTGCAATAACCAGTTACGTGCATTGCGGTCCGAAAATTTTGGCTGGCGTTTGGGGTTCTGTGGCGATTGCAGAGCAGAATTGAAGGCGGGCCATGAGTTTGCGGGCTTAGCCCAATGGGCGGGATGGGATCAAAACAAAGAACGACCTGTATTCCGCGACGGATATTTTGACAAAGGTGTCGGACAACGCGATGCGGTGGCATTTGGCGCGGCGAAGCCGGATAATTGTCGGTCAGGAACCGAATTCAGGTTTTCGCTCAGGAGTACGGAATTGAAATTTGCCAAACATTCAGCCGCGGCTTTCTGCATTGCCATGATAAGTATATGCGGCACATCGTCACCTGCGGCTGTCGCGGCGCATTCCGCCGAAACAATAAGGCCGATCCACCTGACTGCAACGCTGGAAATGTCGCCTGTCCGAGCGCGCATCAGCCGGTCATTCATGGGGCTATCCATTGAATGGGGACTGGTGGATCGGCTGTTGACCAGAAAGTATGGCCGCCAGAAAACGATGATACGACTTTTGAATATGCTGGGGCGGGAAAACGGCCCGCCGGTCCTGCGCATAGGTGGCAATTCACAGGATGAAGCGGCGTTCGATCTTTCGGGCGACCGGGGGCTGCCGAAGTTTGTGCACATTAATATTTCCCCCCGCACACTGGAGCGCCTGGCGGAGGTTTCAAAAGCCACAGGCTGCCAGCTTATCATTGGTCTGAATCTGGCGGTGAACAGGCCCGCGCTGGCGGTTAAACTGGTGCGCGAATGCCGGAAAATCATCGGGGACAAACACATACTGGCGTATGAGATCGGCAATGAACCGGATTTTTTCAGGCGATTTGGCGGCATCTGGAAAAAGGATAATTTCAAGCTTTATCTGCGCCGCTGGAACCGTTATGACCGGGCGATAAATGCGTTGCTTGCGGCGGGGCGGCCACACATTGAGGGTCCGGCCTTCGGCGGCGGTTGGAACCGACAGATTCCGAATTTTATAAAACGATTGCATCAGAAACTCAACGTGGTAGGCCTGCACCGGTACGCGCTGGGCGCGCCGGTGAAAAATCCTGAATCTCCGGAGTTCGCGAGCATTCCGAATCTGTTAAAGAATTCATCGGCAAAGGGGTTTGTGCGTCTGGTGGGGCCAATCATGCGAACAGCCGCGGTGTATCACCTTCCCGTGCGGTATACGGAAATGAATTCGGCGTGGGGCGGCGGGAAATTGGGCGTATCCGATACATTCGCATCGGCATTGTGGTGCACCGACACACTTTTTGAAATTGCCAACGCGGGTTTAACGGGAGTTAATATTCATCTATCCGAAGGGCTGGACCAGTTTGGCGGCTACTACGGACCGGTCTATTTCAAGCGGCATCAGCCGCTGCGCGTGCGGCCGATGTTTTATGGAATGCTGCTGTTTGCCAACGCCATTGCCGGGCGATCGGAACTAATAAATGTCCATATAAAACAAGGCCAACAATGGGAAGGCGAAGTGAATATCTGGGCGGTTCGGGCGGGCAAGCATACCGTGCGGGTTGTCATCATCAATAAAAATATGAAACGAAAGTGTCTGGTTAGAATTGATGCCCGCGGTGCCAGAACCATTACTGAATACCGTCTTTGGTCGCCGGCCATGAATTCGGTTTACGGCCTGCGACTGCGCGGCCAGAGTTTTGATGGCGGCAAGAATGGGCGCCTGACCGGTCAGCGAAGCGTCTCCCGACCGGTTCAATGGACAGACACGAGTGAATTAATGGCGCCGCCACACTCGATTGCGGTCTATATTTTTCACAGCCAGACTGATTAGCCGGATTGGCGGGCCGCTAATGGCAGTGTGGTGGGCCGCGGCGGATGGTGCCAGGACGCGTTTTTCAGCGTGAGACCACAAGCTCGCGCGCTGAAGATTTACACAGGCTTGAAAGCGTATGTTCGGCGGCGCGCAGTTCACGGCCAGCCTTCCAGGCCGTGCACCAGGTGCAGAGGAGGCGCGTACCGGGTGGCCGGAGCCAGACGAGTTCACCAGCTTCGACCTCGCGGCGGGCGATCCAACTCGCCAGAAGACTCACGCCGAGGCCAAGTTTAACCAACTCCTTGATCGCCTCCATGGAACCGAGTTCTGTGAATTGTCCCAGGGGCGAGCCATTGCGGGCGAGATAATTATTGACAATATGAAAGGTGACGCTTTGCCGGGAATAAAGCACGTAATGCTGGCGTGCCAATTCCGCTTTATCGACTTTTTTCGCCCGCGCCCAGGGGTGGAGCGGGTTTACCAGAAACCCAAGTTCATCCTCCAGCAGCGGCTCATAGGTAAGCTGACGGGATTTTGGTCCGCATAAAAGAATGGCCAGATCTATCTGGCTTTCTGCGAGCAATTGACCAGCCTGCGGTGAATCGGCGGGCGTAATGGCCAGAGTCCAGGCTGGATAACTTTCGGAAAACTCGCGTACGGCGGCGGGAAGAATGAACTGACAGGCGGTGGCCGGCGCGCCGATGCGGATGCGGCCAATATCCGGTCGAGCCGCGGTGGCGACAGCATCCTTCATTTCAGCGATGGCGGTGAATACCCGCTGCGACTCACTTAGCAGAACCTGCCCAGGCTGGGTAAGGGTAATGGTGCGGCCGGCGCGCAGAAAAAGCGGGCATCCGACCTGCTTTTCCAGGGCTGCGATCTGATGGCTGACCGCAGACTGGGTCAGCCGCAAAGATTGTGCAGCCCGCGTAAAGCTTAGTTGTTGTGCAACGGCCTGAAATATCCGGAGCTGGTGCACATCATCCATGCATCACCTATGACCAATATTCATCCAAACAAGTTTATCCATGATTTTGATTTATAGTACAGAATCTGCCAGAATGCAAGCGTCGGCAATGAACAGCGGCCAAGCGAGATTCAACGCCAAATGCAAGCCCCGCAGACAAAGGGCCGCAACACGCGGAGCATGGTGGAAAAGGGCCGCGACCGCAGGGTGGCACAAGATTTGCCGCCGGATGGGAATCAGACCCGGTTTCGGTAGCCGGAAGCCAAGTGTGTGCGGCAACTGCCGGGTTCTGATTGTAAAAGGAAAAAGCCATGCGCATAGGATTTGTCCGTTTAATTGATGCCGCACCACTGATCATTGCACGGGAGAAGGGCTTTTTCGCCGATGCGGGCGTAGGCGTGACGCTGCACCGGGAGATCGGATGGATCAACATTCGCGACAAGTTGACCTATGGGTTATTGGACGCCAGCCATGCGCTTCTGGGCATGGCTGTGATGAGCCAATTGGGCCGTGGCGATTTTGTGGAACCGCTGGTGGGAGTCATGGAACTGGGAGCGGGCGGCAATACGCTCGCGGTATCGCGGCATCTGGCGGAAATGGGAATCACCTCAAGTGCGGCGCTGGGAAATCTGGTGCGAACCGGCCTCTTCGGGCGGAAAATTGTCTGCGCGCATGTGTCCAGCTTTTCCATGCATCATTATCTGTTGCGCGACTGGCTGGCGGAAGGCGGCATGAACCCTGACCGCGATGTGCAACTTTGCCAACTGACACCCATGCAGGTGGCCGAACACCTGGATCGGGGATATATCGATTTGTTCTGCGTTGGCGAACCGTGGGGAACGCTGGCACAGGAGCAAAAATGGGGAGCGGTTATCGCCACATCCACCGATATTTTACCGGCGCATCCTGAAAAAATTTTGGCGGTACGGCAGCATTTTCTGCGGGACCATGCGGATGAAGTTGGCCGGGCGGTGGGTGCCATTCTGCAGGCCTGCCGGTTCTGCCAGAATACGGGAAACATTTCCGAAATTGCGGCCATTCTGGCCCGACCGGAATATTTAAATGAAAGCGCCCAGCTTCTGGAACGCTGCCTGCATGCCGATTCGGCCGGCACCGGAAGTCTTTCGGCGCAGCGCGCGCGCCCCAAGGACTGGTTCTTGCGAAACTGGGGTGATGCGTACACATTTCCTTCCTGCACGCATGTGGTCTGGATGCTGCGGCAAATGATGCGATGGGGCGAATTGGCGGCCGACGCACCGGTGCGGGAGCTGGCTGAAAGATCCTTGCGATCCGACTTCTATCGCCCGCAGGCGGCGAAACTTGGCATTGCAATACCGCTTACCGATTTTCCGGATATGCCGCTGCGGCGCGGCCTGCTGACCATGAAGGACGAAGCCTGTGGCTCGCCTGAAAACAATCCCAAGGGCGGTGCGCCGGTCGCGCAATCAGGGGCGGTGATGAAAAAACCTGCCGCCCAGCGCCACCCAAGACGACTGCGCGAAGATTCCGCACCAGGTTCCGCCGGAATGCGAAAAGCGGCCACGGCGGCAATTGCGGGAACCGTGGCTGTCAGGGCTGTTTTTAAGCCAACGGCGGTGGACGGATTCAGCCGGTCCGCCGCAGCGGCAATACGATCGTGATTTTTCGGTCCGTCCGTTGAAGGTGACCAGACGAATTTTTCGGGAGTTTGACAATGATTCGCAACAACACCCAGCGGCTGGTGATAATAGGCAACGGCATGGCCGGGGCGCGCGTGGCGGAGGAAATTCTCAATAGAGACCCGACTCGGTTTTCCATCACGATGGTGGGTGTGGAACCGGGGGGCAACTACAATCGCATTCTGCTGTCCAACGTGCTCAATGGCAGCCAGTCGCCTGAACAAATCACACTCAATCCGCTTGACTGGTACGAACGCAACGGGATTGAACTGATCACATCGCAGGCGGCGATCGGACTGGACCGCGCCAGGCGCCGCATCATGCTGATAAGCGGGCGCACACTGGACTATGACAAAGTGATCATTGCGACGGGCAGCCGACCGTTTGTGCCCCCGGTGCCGGGGGTGGAATTGCATGGGGTGTTCGTATTCCGCACACTGGAAGATTGCCGGGCGATAGAGAAATGGGCGAAAAAATCGCGCGGAGCCGTGGTAATCGGTGGCGGCCTGCTGGGACTCGAAGCGGCGCGCGGACTGCTGACGCATGGGCCGAAAGTCGATGTCGTGGAAATTGCCAGCCATCTGATGGCGGTACAGCTTGACGCGGCCGCCGGCGCCATTCTGGGGCGCACGATCGGGGCGATGGGTGTGACCGTTCATTGCGGGCAAACCGTTGCCGCGCTGCACGGCAACGCGCAAAGCGCCGTGTGCGCGGTTGAATTTAAAGGGGGCGGAAGGATCGCATGTGACATGGTGGTCATTTCCGCCGGCATACGTGCGAACAAGGAAATCGGGGCCGATGCGGGCCTGCAGACCGAGCGCGGCATTCTGGTAAATGACCAGATGCAGACATCAGACCCGGACATTTACGGCGTGGGTGAATGCTGCCAGCACAACGGGCAGGTGTATGGGCTGGTCGCGCCGATCTGGGAACAGTGCCAGGTACTGGCGGACCACATTACCGGACGGAATCCGACCGCGCGTTATCGCGGGTCGGTCACCGGCACCAAGCTGAAAGTAATGGGCGTGAATGTGGCAGGAATGGGAGAACGCGACGGACTGCCGAGCGACGACATTGTCCGTTATGAAGAACCGGCCAGCGGCCAATATAAAAAATTGGTCGTGCGCGATGGCAAACTCGTGGGCGCGACGCTTCTTGGAGATACCGACAGCTTTTCCGATCTGCTGGCGCTTGTGCAGTCCGGTGCCCCGCTGCCCACGCGGCGCGCCGACCTTTTGTTCGGAACCGCGGCGGCGACGACGGGCGGATATTCGATTGCGGATTTGCCGGATGATAAACAGATATGCGACTGCAACGGTATATCCAAAGGGCAGATATGCAAGGCCATTAAGGCGGGCAAAACCACAATTCCCGCGGTGGGCAAGGCCACGCGCGCGGGCACGGGCTGCGGAAGTTGCAAAAAAATGATCCGAGAACTGATCGAGGAGATTGCCGGACAGATAAAGGCCGACCCGAGCGAATCCTGGTATGTGTCGGCAATACCTATGGATAAGCCAACTCTGCGCGCCGCAATTCTGGAACGGGGACTTAAAAGCGTCTCATCGGTGATGGCACAGCTGGCCACAAAGGATGATGACAAATCCCGCATGGGACTTGCGATTCTGCTGCGGTCGATATGGCATAAGGAATATGTGGATGAACGGGACTGCCGCTATGTGAATGACCGTGTCCACGGGAACATACAGAAGGACGGAACCTTTTCGGTTATTCCGCGCATCTACGGCGGCGTGACGACTGCGGATGAGTTGGTGAAAATAGGGCTGGTGGCGAAAAAATATAACGTGCCGACCGTGAAGCTTACCGGTGGCCAGCGGATTGACCTGCTGGGGGTGAAAAAAGAACTTCTGCCGGATATTTGGCGTGACCTGGGCATGGTCAGCGGATATGCGTACACCAAGGCGTTTCGCACCTGCAAAACATGCGTCGGTTCCGAATGGTGCCGCTTCGGCACCAACGATTCAACGGCCCTGGGGATCGCCATTGAAAAGCGATTTGCGGGACTGGAAACGCCTGCCAAAGTGAAAATGGGCGTTTCCGGATGTCCGCGCAATTGTGCCGAAGCGACGGTGAAAGATGTGGGAATAATCGCGACGGAAGGCGGCGAATGGGAAATACTTGTGGGGGGCGCCGCCGGGGTTGGCGTGCGTAAAGCGGATTCACTTTGCCGCGTGAAATCGCAGCAGGACGCAATTCGCGTAACCGAACGCTTCCTGCAATATTACCAGGAACATGGCCGCTATCTGGAAAGAACGTACGATTTTGTCCCGCGTATCGGGATTGAAAAGTTGCGGAGCATTCTGGTTGAAGACAGCGAAGGCCTTTGCGCCGATCTGGACGAACGCGCTGCGGCCAGTATTCAGGCCGCACTGGACCCCTGGGAAGATGACAGCCGCAGTCCGAAATATGCCGGGCAGTTTTCTCCGGTACGCCAGGTGGCACTGCCGGTTCTTACGCCGGCCGGCTAGAACGGCGGCATGGCTTGCGTGTCTTTATTCACATGCAGATACTTACATCATTCTAAGGACAGGTTATGCCCGACATAATGGAAATAACAGAATCAGCCGACGGTCTGGAAAGTCCGGCGGAATCGATCACGGCGGCGGGCACCCAGCCGAACACGATGGCTGTGGCCATCTGCCCGGTCACGGATTTACCTCTCGGATTGGGCCGCGCATTCCAAATCGGATCGCGAACGCTGGCGCTGTTTCTGACACGATCGGGCGGCGTGTTCGCCATGGACAACCGCTGCCCGCACAAAGGCGGCCCGCTGGCGGACGGGATGATATCCGACGGTGCGGTGGTCTGTCCGCTGCATGCCTTCCGGTTCAACCTGACCAGCGGCACCTGTGACCAGGAAGGGCAATGCCCGGTGAGGGCCTATTCGGCACATGTGGAAAAGGGCATGGTTATTGTTGATTTGCCGGTGGAGTGACAGACGGTGATTCAGCCGGCACCAGAATTCGACCACCCGCGGGCGCGACGTGGCGGAATACATAAAACCACCTGCTGCTATTGCGGCGTGGGGTGCGGCATTGAAATTCAGCGCGACCGCAGTGGCGAGCTTTCGCTGCGGGGCGATGCAAGCCATCCGGCGAACCATGGCATGCTGTGCGGCAAAGGTAAAACACTGCTGCATGTGGCGGCGAGCCGGGCGAATCGCCTGACGAATCCCTTGATGCGCGCGGATCGCCGCAGCGCCACAGGCGGTCCCGCCACACCAGTGACCTGGGACCATGCGATAGGGCATATTGCCGGTGAATTCAAGCGGATTATTGGGACCCACGGGCCGGACGCGGTGGGATTTTACGGCTCGGGCCAATGCCTGACCGAAGAATATTACCTGATCAACAAAATTGCCAAAGGATTTCTGGGAACCAATAATTTTGACACCAATTCACGCCTCTGCATGTCTGCGGCGGTAACCGGCTACAAACTGACGCTTGGAGCCGATGGGCCGCCAACGACCTACGCGGATATAGAGTTGGCCGACACATTTCTGGTGGCCGGCGCGAATCCTGCCTGGTGCCACCCGGTGCTTTTCCGTCGGATGGAAGCCCGCAAACAGTCGGATGCGAATGTAAAAGTAATTGTGGTCGACCCGCGGCGCACGGGCAGTTGCTCAATTGCGGACCTGCATCTGCAAATTATACCTGGCACGGATGTGGCGCTTTATAACGCACTGGCTCGCGAATTGTGGAAAACGGGGCAACTGGACTGGAATTTTATAGAAAATCACACCACGGGCTGGCCGCAGATGGCCGCGGCCATAGAACCATATACCGCGGAAGCGGCGGCGCAGATCTGCGGAATTTCAGCAGCCGAAATACGAAAAGCGGCGGAATGGCTGGGCGGCAATCGACGCTTTTTAAGCCTGTGGACAATGGGACTAAACCAGTCTTCCCGGGGCGTGGATAAAAATATTGCACTCATTGCGCTGTCCCTGATTACCGGGAAAATTTCCCGGCCCGGGTCAGGCCCGATGAGTCTGACCGGCCAGCCCAACGCCATGGGCGGCCGCGAAGTTGGCGGCATGGCGACACTTCTGCCCGCACATCGGGACATGGCCAATCCGCAACATCGGCAGGCGGTGGCCGATTACTGGAAAGTTAAGTCCCTACCCGCCAAAGCGGGCTTAGCAGCAGTGGAAATGTTTCAGGCGCTGGCCGAAGGCAAAATGAAAGCGATCTGGATTGTGGCCACCAATCCGCTGGTTTCGCTGCCGAATTCCTGGCAGGTGCAGGCCGCGCTGGAAAAGGCGGAACTGGTGGTGGTACAGGATATTTATGCCGGAGAAACCAGCGAGCTTGCGGATGTGATTCTGCCCGCGGCGACTTGGCTGGAAAAAACAGGCACCATGACCAATGCGGAACGGCGGATAAGCCTGCTGGAAAAAGTCATTGATCCACCCGGATTGGCGCTGCCGGACGTGGAAATTCTGCTCCGTTTCGCCGATGCCATGGGTTGGGGCGAACATTTCCAACAGCGAACGCCGGCGGAAATTTTTGATCAGCATGTCGGCCTGACTGCGGGTACCGATGTGGACATGACTGGATTGTCCCATAGTCTGCTGCAATCGCGCGGACCTGCGCAATGGCCGTTTCCGGCCGGCTCGGCCAAGGATCCGGCGATGGACAGCCGTCTTTATGAAGATCACCAGTTCGCCACACCGGATGGACGCGCGCGATTGCATCCAATAGTCTACGCCCCGCCGGCGGAAACGCCGGATGTGGATTTCCCGCTGATAGTCACGACCGGGCGTGTGCGCGATCAGTGGCACACAATGACCAAAACGGGCCAAGTGGCGAAATTGCGACAACACACGCCGTCGCCGGCCTGCGACATTCACCCGGATGACGCGACCCCGCGCGGCATTGGGGATGGGGACATGATCCGGCTGGTCAATCGGCGGGGCGAAATTTGTGTACCGGCGCGTCTGACCAGAGACATTCGCGCTGGAACGGTTTTTGTACCCATGCACTGGGGCCGTCGGGAAAACGAAGCCGCCGGACGCGTAAACAACCTCACCAGCCCAGCGCTGGATGTGCTATCCAGCCAGCCAGAACTGAAATTTGCCACCGTCAATGCCATCCGTTACACGCCGCCGCGGCGGAAAATTATTCTGGTCGGCGCCGGCGCGGCGGCCATGGCGTTTATCCGCGCCCATCGGGCTTTTAATACGGAAGACCGCATACTGCTTTTCAGTGCGGAAAAAGAGCTGGTTTATAACCGCGTGATGCTTCCGATGTACATTAACGAATCCCGTGGCTGGCCGGAATTGCTGGTGGCGACAGCCGATGAACTTTCGGCATTGGGGGTGGAATTCCACCCGCAAATGGCAATCAGCCGCCTGGCCTTGGGAGAGAAAAAAATAATGACCGCCGCGGCGGCGGAACATGATTACGATGTGCTGATCCTGGCGACTGGTTCGCGCCCGCTTATCACGTGGCAAGGCCCCCTGCCGCAAACGGGGGTATATACCCTTCGTACCCGCGGCGATGCGGATCGGATATCCACCGATGCGCGGACCACACGGGAAGTTGCGATTATCGGCGGCGGACTGCTGGGAATAGAACTGGCCGCGGCACTTAACGACCGCGGCCTGAACGTGACGCTGGTGCACAGATCGTCGCGGTTAATGAGCCGACAGCTTGATTCGGTCGCCGCCGATCTGTTGAAACGCGAACTTATGGCGCGCGGCATAAGGGTCATATTGCGGTCCGAGTTGGCGGGTATTCAGGGGTTGCTGCGGCCGGAACATGTTCGGTTAAGCACCGGCGAAACACTGGCCGCGGGAATGGTGATATTTGCAACGGGGGTCGAACCGCGGGCCGACCTTGGTTGCGCCGCGGGCCTGAAAACCGCCCAGGGAATATGCGTGGATGAATTCCTGCGGACCAGCCATCCGGATGTTTTCGCCATGGGAGAATGCGCTCAGCTGCAGGGCCACCTTTTCGGCACGACGGCCGCGGCCCAGGCGCACGCGCGGGCGCTGGCCGAATACCTGCGCGGCAATGTGCATGCGCCATTCCGGCATGTTCCCGCGGGCAATGTGTTAAAAATCTCGGATTTTCAACTGGCCAGCGCCGGCGAAACCGACCCCGCGGATTCCGCGGAAACCCAGGTGATCAGTCTGACGGATATGGCGCGCGGCTATTACCAGAAATGTGTGATTCGGCAGGATCGGCTGGTGGGAATGGTCATGGTGGGTGATACAAGCCGCTATCCGGAATGGCTGAAACTATTGCAGGAGGGCACGGAACTCGAATCTCTGCGCGGCGGGCTTCTGCGGCCCGGTGCCACACCGCCCGTGTCCGTGGAAGGCAAACTGGTATGCAGTTGCCATCAGATTGGTGAGCAAACAATCCGCCGGTGCGCCAGCCAGCCGGCCGCAACTCTGGCCGGCGTGGTGCGGGCAACGCAAGCCGGCAGCGCCTGCGGAAGCTGTCGACCGGAAATTTCCGCGATTCTGGCCCAATGTGCGGAAAGACCGCCGGAATCAGCACCTCCGGCAACGGCATTCCGGTCAGTGGCGTTGGGCGTGGCAGGTTAGCGGCATGGCCGGGGCCAGACGCGCCAACCGGTCGCCGCGGGAGTTGTGCAACTTGCGAACAATCAGCGTACGACGGCAGCGCGGACCGGGCATGAATTTGATACAATTTTATCCATCAGTAGGCCCGCAGGGCAAAGGAGTCCGTTTGCCGCATGAGATGACCAATCGGAGGATTCGGTACCTGCGCCTGTCTTTGACACAGGCTTGCCAGATGCGGTGCGTCTATTGCCGACCCGATTTTCACACCAATGCCAATGCGTACGACCTTAAGCCCGTTGAACTCGAACAGTTGGTGAAGCATCTGGTGGACCGCCATGGTGTGCAAAAAGTCCGCCTGACCGGCGGTGACCCGACCGCAAGACCTGAATTACTGGAAATTATGTCGCGCATTAGCCGCCTGCGAACGCCGGAAAATCAGCGGTTGGAACTGGGCATGACAACCAATGGGCTGTCGCTGGTCAGCCACGCGCGCCACTATGCCGCGGCCGGCCTGCAGAGGGTGAATGTGAGTCTGGATTCGCTGGATGGCGACACGTTTCATCAAGTCACGGGGGTTGATGCGCTGCCGCGGGTGCTGGCGGGAATTGAAGCAGCAGTCGCCGCCGGATTAACGCCGCTGAAAATAAATTGTGTGGTGTTGCGCGGCTTGAACGACGGCCAATTGCCGGAACTTCTGCAATTTGCTGCCACACGCGGGCTGGAATTACGCCTGATAGAAATGATGCCGATGGGGCCGCTGAAATTACGGTGGCAAAGCCTGTACATGCCGGAGGCGGAAATACGAAAAATTCTGGAACCGGAAGTGGACTGCTGGCGGCCGCTGGTGCAGGGGGCGGATAGTGCGCGGAATTACCGGGTTATCACACGCCAGGGCCAGGCGGTAACGCTGGGCTTTATTACGCCGATGAGCTGCAATTTTTGTGCCCATTGCGACCGGCTGCGCATCACCGCCGACGGGCGGGTTTTCCCATGCCTGATGGACGAACCACGCGGGTCACTTCTTTCGGCGCTGCGGCCAACCTTTAACGCGACGGAATTCGATCAGATTCTGACCCGGGCCTATGAACGCAAGATGCCGGAGCATCCGGCGTGGGGCCATACCATGATGACCCAGTTGGGAGGTTGATGATGATCCCGAAATCTGAAAAGTCCGGGCCGACACCGCCGGAAAATGTTCCGGCGACTTTCAAGGCGTTTTTACGCAAATTTCCCGCGTTGGGGAATGCCCATGAAAATATTGCCCGCGCGGTGGATGCAGCCGGACCTGTGGATCCCAAAACGCGTGAATTAATTAAAATGGGTATCTGCATGGGCGCGGGGTTGGAATCGGCGTTCCGTTCGCATGTGCGCCGCGCCGCCGCCCATGGCGCAACAGAAGCGGAAATTGAACAGACTGTTTTAATGGCCATGAACACGGTCGGTTTTCCGCGCACCGTCGCGGCGTGGCAATGGGCATTGCAGCAACTGCAGCGCGACAGCGCGGAGGGCGGATGAAAGCGCGCCGCCTGACGATCAGACTTTTTGGCCCGCAGGCCAAAGCCATCGGCGCGCCGCTGGTCTGCGTGCATGTGGCCGCTGATACGGTTTCTTGTGGCGCACTGCGCCAGGCCCTGGCGGACCAGCATCCGGCACTGGCCCAAAGCGTTGCCATAAGCCGCTTGGCGGTGAATTGCGCTTTTGTGCCGGATGATGCCGTGGTTTGCGGTTCAGAGGAAATTGCGCTGATTGGCCAGGTGAGCGGCGGATGATTGATTCAATGCTATTTCATGTGCAGGTAGTGGACGGGCCGATACCGGAAAGCGCGCCGCGGCCGCCGGCGGGCACCGGCGCGATGCTGGAATTCCGTGGTGTGGTCCGGCCCCAGGAGGACGGTCGAAAGATAACCGGATTGAATTACCAGACATATGATCCGATGGCGCAAAAGCAACTCGAACGGCTGGCCGAGGAAACCGCGAAGCGGTTTGCCCTTACAAGCATACATGTGGTGCATAGCCGCGGATTTGTGGGAGCCGGATTCTGTTCCCTGTGGATTGCGCTGGCGGCGGTGCGCCGCAAAGCCTGCCTTGGCGCGATGGACTGGCTGATAGACCAGATCAAGGCCGACGTGCCAATATGGAAATCAGCGGTATTTGCGGACGAATCGCAGGCGGGCCAACCATGACCAGCCCACCGGCACAAACCCAACCGCGTGCCACCGCGGGAGTGGATTCAACCGGGCATCCGCGCGACGTTTTTGGCCGACTGGCGGATCTGACGAAAGCTACGCAGTCCATTATTCTGCCCGTGGAAACGGCTGTGGGAATGATCACCGCCGAGCCGCTGAAGGCCGACCGCGACAGCCCTCCTTTTGATGCCAGCGCCGTGGATGGATTTGCCGTTTCCCGCGATATACTTAATAATGTCAATACTACCATACCATTAGCGCCCTCGGCCGTGGCGATGGGCTGTGCCCCGCCGGATCTGCCGCCCGGCCACGCGATTTGCGTCCCGACGGGCGGACCGGTACCCGCTGGTGCGTGCGCCGTTATTCCGCTGGAGGATGTGATTCAGCAGGCGGGCGGCATTCTGATACGGCCGGGCGCGGACAATCCGCGGTATACCAACATCCGAAAGCAGGGAGAGAATGCCCGCGCCGGGGATGTTGTTCTGGCCGCCGGTCGCGTGATTCACCCGGCGGTGGCCGCGGGACTGGCCGCATTTGGCCGCACACACATTGCGGTTCATACACCGGTGAATGTCACCCTGATTATCACGGGCGACGAGCTGATGTCCCCCAATGCGGTGGAGGTGCCGCATTGGCACATAAGAGATTCCAACGGGCCGGGCCTGCGGGCGGCCGTAGGGGCGTTGAAATGGCTAAACCTGCGGCGGCTGGTGCGGGTACCGGACAACCTGGAGAGCCTGCGCGCGGCACTGCACGATGCCTTGGCGGATTGCCAATGCATTATTCTGACGGGCGGCGTGTCGGTGGGCGCACGGGATTTTGCCCGTCCGGCGATTGAATCGGTCGGCGGCAAGGTGCAATTCCATCGGCTGGCAATAAAACCGGGGCGGCCGGTGCTTGGTGCCATCGGGCCGGCCGGACAAAGCATTTTCGGCCTGCCGGGAAATCCGGTATCCGCGCAGGTGCTTTTCCGGGCATTCGTTCTGGATGTACTGGCCAGACAGGCCGGGCTGACTGAAGTGCCGGGGGCCGACGCTTTGCTGCATTTAACCGAGCCGACGGACAGCCTTCCGACGATGCACTGGTTTCGTCCGGTTCGGCGGCTTGGATTGGACCGCGCAGTCTGTCTGGCCGGTCACGGCTCCGGCGATATACCGATGATGGCCGGTTCCGACGGCTTTGTGGAAATTTGCCCTGGCGCGGCGGGTTCAGGCCCTTATCCGTTCTACCGATGGAGTGGCTCATGAAAAAACGCACCGCAAAAAAGCTCAGCCATATCAATGCGAATCATCAGGCGGCGATGGTGGATGTGGGCCAAAAGCCGATCACCGCCCGCACGGCCACCGCCGCGGGCACGGTACACATAAGCCCGGCGCTGGCCAGCGCGATTCGTCGCAACCTGTTGGCCAAAGGAGATGTTCTGGCCACCGCCCGGCTGGCGGGTATTATGGCATGCAAACGAACGGCGGAAATAATTCCACTCTGCCACAGCATTCCTCTGGAAATAATTGAGGTGCAGGTGGCCCTGCGCCGGGGGGTGGTGCATATTCAGGCAACGGTGCGCGCCTGCTGGAAAACCGGCGTGGAAATGGAGGCCCTTGTCGCGGTTACCGCGGCGGCTTTAACGGTGTACGACATGGGCAAAGCGGTGGATCGCGGCATGGTGATTGGCAGCATTCGCCTGCTGACTAAAACTGGCGGCACCCGGGGGGACTACCGCGCGCCGGATACAGCATCAGGAGCGGCACCATGAACGACCGGGAATTGTCCATCGCCGTTCTGACCTGTTCAGACCGCTGCTTCGCCGGCAACACCATGAACACCGGTGGGCCGGCAGTGGCGCAAGCCGCTGTGCGGATTCTGGGTGGCCAGGTAGTCGCGGAATGCTGTGTACCCGATAATCAGGCGGCCATTTGTGAACAGTTGCGCCGTTGGACTCAGACGGGAGCCGAGATTCAACCGGATATCATATTTACCACCGGCGGGACCGGACTTGCGCCGCGGGATGTTACGCCGGAAGCCACGCTGGCCGTGCTGGACCGGCGGTGCGCCGGCCTTATGGAACTCGCCCGGCTGCGCTGCATGGGCAAAAATCCACGGGCCTGCCTTTCACGCGGGGAAGCGGGCACCGTGGGACAGCAACTGATTATCAACCTTCCCGGATCGCCGCGCGGCGCGGTGGAAATGATCGAGGCGCTGGCCGATATTCTGCCCCATGCGCTGGGCGTATTGCACGGCCAGGACAATCATCCGGACAGCCGCGTGCCTCCACCACACGCGGAGCCTTAAATGATTCAGCCGATTGCATGCATTCTGGCTGGCGGCCGCAGCAGCCGATTTGGTTCGGATAAAGCGCGGGCGCGGATTGGCGATGCCGTGCAGATTGTGCGTGTGGCCCGCGCAATCGAACCGTTCGCATCCGAAGTGATTATCGCCGCCGAAACCGCCGGTAAATATGCGGACCTTGGCCTGAAAACCATTGCCGATCACGCGCCGCGCCAGGGGCCGGCGGGCGGCCTGCGGACAGCGCTGGAATATGCCGGGCCGGACCGGTGCGTGCTGCTAGTTTCCTGCGACCTTCTGGAAATTCGTCCGCAATGGCTGCAACGGTTAATTCTGGCGGCGGAAAATTATTTTCCAGCCTGCTCCGCGGTTGACGCCGCGACACCCGCACCGCGAGCCGTGGCATTCCGACATACGCATTGGGAACCGCTGGTGGCGATGTACCACGGCAGCGCGTTGCGGCGAATAGCTCGCCATTCCGGCGTTGCCGAGGGGCATTCCTCGGCGACCATCGGCTTTTCCGGGCCGCTCTGGCGGATTCTTGAAACACTTGATGCGGTGGCATTGCCGCTGCCAATCGACTGGCCGGCCAGGGTGCAATTCAATTCACCACTGGAATTGCCGCAGGAGGGTTAAACCGGCTCCTGCGGGATGCGAACGGCCGGAATTAAAAAGTTTTTTTTGCGGATGGTCAGGAAAAAGTCGCAAAGTCCGGCGGGATGCGATATTATTCCTGCCGAGGGTGGCATGAAAATTTGAAGGGATGCGTTGGCACTATGGACACTTCTACCCCCGGCATTTCCAGTCTTCCGACGACGGCAACTATTACATTCGCGGATAAGACACTGACCTATCCGGTAGTGACCGGAACGGAAGGCGAGCGCGGCATAGATATTTCGCGTTTGCGCGCGGACACCGGCCTAATTACCCTCGACCAGGGCTACGGCAATACCGGATCATGTCAAAGCGCGATCACTTACATTGATGGCGACCAGGGTATTCTGCGCTACCGCGGAATTCCGATAGAGGAATTTGCGAAAAGCCCGGACTTTATTGAAGTGGCGTGGCTGCTTATTTTCGGTCGCCTGCCCAACGCGACGGAATCGACGCGGTTTCGCGCCCGGCTGACAGCCAATGCCCACCTGCATGAGGCAATGAAACATACTTTTGAAGGCTTCCCGGCCACCGCTCCGCCCATGGCGATTACGTCCGCCATGATTAATACACTCGGCTGTTTTCATCCGGAAATGTTTCTGATTCGGGATGAGGAGGTTTTTGAAGAGGCGGCCGCTCGCCTGATCAGCAAAATCCGAACGATAGCGGCATTCACCTATCGGCGGGTCAATGGACTGCCATATATTTATCCAAATCCGAAACTGCGGTATTGCGACAACCTGCTGCACATGATGTTTTCCATGCCGTATGACCAGCGCGTGCCGGACCCGGAAATTTCCCTGGCCATGAACCTGATTTTTATTCTTCACGCGGACCATGAACAGAACTGCTCCACCAGCACGGTGCGGATGGTCGGCAGCAGCAAGGCCAACCTGTTTGCCAGTTGCGCCGCCGGGGTCTGCGCCCTTTGGGGGCCGCTGCATGGCGGCGCGAACGTGGAAGTGCTTGAAATGCTGGGGCAGATTCATCAGGGCGGACTGACGGCTGAAAAATACATTGAAATGGCCAAGCAGAAGGGAAGCGGAACACGCCTGATGGGCTTCGGTCACCGTGTCTACAAGAATTACGACCCGCGTGCGAAAATGCTGCAAAGTGTATGCGAACGCGTGCTCAAAAAAATGAATTCCCGCGACCCCCTTCTGGACATTGCCCGCAAGCTGGAAGAACTGGCCCTGAAGGACCAGTATTTTATAGACCGCAAACTGTATCCGAATGTCGATTTCTACAGCGGCCTGATTATGCGCGCCGTCGGCATTCCCACCAACATGTTTACCGTCATGTTCGCCATCGGACGCCTGCCGGGCTGGGTGGCCCATTGGAAAGAACAGCATGATGATGCGTCTTCCAAAATTGCCCGGCCACGACAGATTTACACCGGACCGGTGAACCGGCATTATGTGCCGATGGAATTGCGCTAAGGTGCCGGCGCCATATTTGCGAAGCGGCACCGGTACGCTGTCGCGCCCGCAAATCGCAAATCAGGATTGACGGAGGGCTGGCCTTACTTGAGGAGCAGACATGCAATATCGGCGGTTGGGTGACGCGGGCGTGCGGCTTTCGGAAATCGGCCTTGGCGGCTGGCTTACCGTGGGCAACGCGCAGGAAATGGAACAGACCAGTGCCGTATTGAACAAGGCGTTTGAACTGGGCATTAATTTTCTGGACACCGCCAACGTCTATGCCGGCGGCAAGGCCGAGGAAGTATGGGGACAGTTGCTGGCCCCGCGACGCCGCAGCGATTACGTTCTGGCCAGCAAAGTATTTTTCCCCATGGGGCCTGGCCCCAACGACCATGGCCTGTCGCGCAAACATATTTTTGAACAATGCCATGCCAGCCTCAAACGGCTGCGCACTGATTACATTGATCTGTACCAGTGCCACCGCTACGCCATTGCCGGCATTGACGATGGCGTCGGTCTGGAAGAAACCATTCGCGCGATGGATGACCTGATTCATCAGGGAAAGGTGCTGTACTGGGGATTTTCCGAATGGCCTGTTGAAAAAATTGTAGAGGCGCTGGGCATCTGCGGCGACCGTTTTTACAAACCCAAAAGCAGTCAGCCGCGCTACAGCGCCATACAGCGGCATTGGGAAGAGCCGCTGTTTCCGCTCTGTCATGCCGCGGGCATCGGTCAGGTGGTATTTTCACCGCTGGCGCAGGGAATTTTGTCGGGCAAATACAAGCCGGGGCAGCCGCTGCCACCGGACAGCCGCGCCGCGGACGACCGTCAGAACCAGTTCATTAAACGAAACGTGGAGGACCAGGAACTGCTCAAGCGCGTAGCGCGGCTTGCGCCCATCGCCGCAAAGTTCAAGCTGACAATGTCGCAATTGGCGCTGGCGTGGGTGCTGCATCACCCGCAGGTCACCAGTTGCATTGTGGGCGCTTCGCGACCGTCACAGCTTGAAGAAAATGCCGCCGCCAGCGGAGTGGCATTGGATGATGCAACCGTCAATGAAATCAACACCATCCTGGGATAGGCCCCGTTGCGGCCGGCAACGCGGATCAGGTGAATTTAGAACAGGTCAGCAGGAGAGCGAATAAGGATGGGACAATAAAGCGGCTGTCGCCGAAACGCAACGCCGCGCCTGCGGTCTTTTTGGGGGTCGGGACTCTGGCCCGACAATCGTCAATCGCTTGGGGCGCGGGCGGCTTGCCGACCGCAGAAATCCTGATCTGAAATTTTAAATCCACACGCGCCATCCCCGGTCTACGCGTGCCCCAGCGTCCCCTGCGGCGAATTTTACGTCAACCTCCCGCGCGGTAAGGCAAGGCCCAAAAATGGGTTGCCCGCGTGCCGGACGCCATCTTCCGTTAACTCCGTGGCTCACTGATTAATTTCAGCCGGCGGCATAACGCATAGACATATGATTATTTGGCTATTCATTTAAGAACGTGCCCCATGTGCCGCCCTATACGCTTATCCTTCAATATCTGAGTGAACGCCTGTGGTGCACGACCTGTCGGGCGGGACGCCCGACCCCCAATCTTTGGGCCGCAGCAATGCAGAGGAGGTGAGCAGCAGAGCGGATAACGGGCGGGATGACTGTGCTTTAACAAAAGACAAGAATGTCTGTCTCACCGAGCCGGCGGAGGCAGTCAGCGGTTGAAGCGGTTGATTTCCCCCCAGCGTTCATGCCAGATGGTATAAAGGATTTTGACTCCAGCGGAAAAAACGCCGCGCAAGGTACCGGAAATTTTTGATTTTCCAATTCGCCGCCGGTAATCCACCGGAATTTCCAGGCAGCGCAAGCCCGCCTGGGCACAGCGAATCTGCATTTGAATGGTCCAGCCGAAGTCGGGGTCATCCATCTTTAATAAAGCCAGACTGCGGGCGCCAATGGCGCGAAACGGACCAAGGTCTGTGTAACGGGCCTGCCAGATTGCGTGCATAAGCATACAGGCCAGCGCGCCACCAAGGCGCTGCTGGAGTGTAAGGGAACCGCGCTGGCGTTGGCCCAGAATCCGCGAGCCTGCGACAAAATCGGCGCGGTTTTCCACAATCGGCTTCACCAGTTGATCCATCCGGGCGGGATAATCGCTTAGGTCGCCATCCACAAAGACCACCACATCAGGCCGGTCTGCGGCACCTATGCCGGCCAGGCACGCACTGCCATAGCCGCGGCGCGCGGCATGAACCACCCGTCCGCCATGCGCGACGGCCATATCCACCGTGCGATCGGTCGAGCCGTTGTCACAGACAATAATTTCCGTCACCCAGCCGGGAATTTCATCTATGACCGCCCCAATCGAATGCTCTTCATTCAGTGCGGGAATCACCACTGAAATGCGGCAATCCGGCGGAAGCCAGGCGGGAAAGGACTCCATGAAAATGCTCTATTCGTATAATGGGGAGAGCGGCATACCGCGCAGGCGGCCCGCACAATCTTAGCCGGCTATGCTTCCTGCGGAATATTCGCGCGTCCGGGCATTGGCGATGGCTCGCTCAATTCCCGGCAGAACGTAGTCCTTGGCCACAACTTCCCAACTCATGCGCCGCGCCAGGGCATAACCCTGCTGAAGATTGGCTTCAAAATGCACCGGCTTGCGGGGCAGCCTGCGGAAAATTTCGTTGGCAATATCACCGGCGACCGCCGATTCAACAAGGTCGCGGGCCTTGCGGTCCATGTGCAGGAAATCCTCTATGCGTTCACCTTTTATTTCAGTGGAGACGGTGTAATCAACCGGCAGCGCGTTTTCGGTTTCTCCACCGGCGGCATGGCGCACAAAGCCTGCGCAACCGCACAAAGATGTAAACACGCACAATCCACCAAAGGAAATCGGTTCCACCTGGGCAATGCCGAAAGGCTCATAAATGGACTGGCCAAATTCCACATCCGACCCGTGCCGGATATCCATAAATTCCATATCCTGCGGCATGCGTTCGCCGCAAACCCGCCAGTCAAACCCGAACTGATTGATATACACCACCTTGCAGTTTCGGCTGCGGGCGTTGAATTCCTGAACGCCGGCGTAAAAGGCGGCTTCACCACCGGTCAGATCCGGATAACCTTCGCGATGTGCCACGGGCCATTTGTAGCCGGATTCCATGTTGCGGATATCATCTCCGCGACGCGCGGAAGTTTCGGTGGAAAGGACAAAAAGAACCGCCGAGCGGTTTTCATGGCGAAACAGCCGTTCGAGATGGTCCATCACTGTAATATCCCGCCAGAGGCCTTTGGAAAGCACCATTCGGGTAACATGGGTAAAAATATAATCCGGCCTGAAATCCAGCAGATTTTCGCAGTAATGCTGCAATCGGGTGCGGGAGGCCATCTTTTCCTCCAACGATATCTCAAATGACGGGACGCCGTTGTAAGCAAGGTCAATATTGCGGCTTTTAAAGGCCTGATCCAGAAAGCGGAATTCATCCGCGACGTAATCGCCCACGGCGAAAATGTTGTCGCAATATTTCGCGGCCACCACCAGCGGGGTCTTGTAGAATGAATTTTGAGACCCGAACACATCGGTGACATATTTGTGCTGCTTCTGGGCCAGCCGCATGGCGTTGTAAAATGCGACATCATGACCGGGATGGGCTTCGACAATTCGGCGCATGGGGGCAACTTCATGCGCATAAAAAATGGTCCGGAACTGCGCCGGCGCGTTAAGAATTGCCGCCAGCACGGTCGGCATTCCCATGTATTCGTGGGAAAAAATAATCGCAGGGTCCGGTCCGGAGCCGCAGCCCATGGCCAGTAGCGCATCAACCGCCGGTTCAGCGATGCGGCAATACTGTTCAAAATCCCAGATATGGTCGTACTGGTTGGATTCTATTCCGAAACGCTCAAACAGGCGGAACTTGAATTTAGCCATGCGGGCTTCATCGTAGTGGCCTACACTGAAAAGAAGAACTTCCGGATGTGATTTGACGCCCGTGAATTTGTCAAAAAAAACCTTGCGGCCATATACGATACTCACGTGGTAACGGCGTTCGACTTCCGAAAAAGCGGCAGCCAGCGGATGGCGCACAATACCATCCATAGAGCTGTAAAGCACTTCACCACCATCACCCAGGCGCGATTCCGCCGGGCCATGGGTATCAAACAGCGGTCCAACGAGGATATCACGATCGATCGCCTGGGAATAATTTTTGGCCGTCAGCAGCCCATGCAGAACCGCGCCGATTCCGCCAATTTTCTGTACCGCCTCATGGGTCACGTGCACAACAGTTTTCATAGTGGGAATCCTTGTATCTTTCAGTTCCGGCAATTCACCGGAGCTTAGGCCATACCCTGCAACTTTACAAATCTTCCGGAAATGCCCGGACTATGATGCCGCCTGCTTAAGGGGCAAAAGTTCCGAACCCGCCGAATGATTGTCCATGAATCGACCGGAATGCTCAACTGGCTATAAAGAATCCTCGGTAAAGCTCCGTGCCTGCTTGCTTCGGGAAGGCCCCTAAGCGGCAATTCGACGATATTTTTGTAATCGTCAGGCGCCGTGGTGTTCTGGCGATTAAAGAATCAGAATCGCGGCTGTTTTATTTTTCTGGCAGGATGCCGCCAAAAAAAAGCCAGTCGGGCCAGACGCCCGCCGCCCAAAATCGGCCTGATGCAAAACTGGGCGCTATGTCTGATTTTCGTGTGCAGCAAGCGCCTGAGTCTGTTGCGCCGGGAAATCGGTGTAGTCTCATTTCATGTTTTGGCTACAGCCACGCCATTTTCCCATCCTTCGTATGTGCCCAGGTTCCTACGCGCAATAGATGCAGGCACTGTGATTCCGGGGCAACGCTGGCGAGCGTTTCAGTTGGCAGTGTCGTAACGCGAAGGAAACTGATTTTTAGCAAAGCTGCTCGACCATAGCCCTGGCTATACCATGCAATTTTTCCCCTTCCCGAAATAAGCGGGCACACCCCGCGGTTTTATTTTGGTACTTTTATCTTGACATTACGGGTTTACCGGTTTAGCATGATTATCGGCGGTGATCTGGAAGAGGTTATTCCTTCCCGGTTTACCAAGGTTTTGCCAACGTCTGGTGTTCGTTTTATTTTTGAACGCCGTTGTGTTGGCTGCCATCATTTTCCTTTTATTTCCCATGCAAGGCCGTTTCTATTGGCCAGTGCATCGGCTTTCGGTTCCCGCCAAGGTATGCCCGGCTGCCCGTTCTTATGAGCCAAACGGGCGATGCAGCATTCCTATCCGAATGTTCGCAAATATGCGAATCTTTGATTCGATTTGCGAAATTAATTGGATATGGAAGCTCGGCGTACCCATCCGCTCGGCTGTTCGACGCCGTTTTTTCGCTGCATCCGCCTGATTATGGCTCTTCTCATTTTTCTTATTCCCATTCATGATGTTCGCGCCCATTGGCCGATACATGAACCGGGAGTTTGAGTAGCGACAGGAATGCAAGCGTCCGGCTTTGCGGACGGGGCTGTTGTTGGGCCATGCGGCTCAGGCTTCCGTTTGAATTGCGGACTCATCACGTTTCGGTACGGCTATTTTGGGCAGTACGGTGTGTTACCGTCGGGCGGCGAAAGCCGCAGTTTGCCCAGCCGCCCCACCCGCACCGGGGAAACCCGGTATTTGATTCGCCGCGGTCTTATTATTATTTTGATTGCGGAATAATCAATCGCTCTTATTTTTTCGCCTGCACTCACGCACCAGGCCGCTTGCAGCTTTGAAGGAGGACATTCCCATGAGGAATCGTCAGTTAAAACATCGAGGGTTCACCCTCATTGAGCTGCTGGTGGTTATCTCCATCATTGCACTGCTCATCGCCATTCTGCTGCCCAGCTTGGCACGTGCCAAGGAACTGGCTAACCGGGCGGTCTGCTCGGCCAATGTTCGCGGCATCATTCAGTCCATGGTGGTATATGCCCAGACCAACGGGAATGTGTTCCCGTGCGTACAGGGCGACGCCACAGCCGGTGCCTATCAGAAGCCCGAATTTATTGTTGCCGCAACCGCGACCACGCCGACTGCTGGCTCGCTGTTAAGCGCCACCTCTCCGGGGTACTATTCCACGAGTTCAGCGTCCGGCGGTGATGTGCTGGCCTGCATGTGGATTCTGGTACTGGAGAACCAGATCACTCCGAAAAGCTTCATTTGCCCGTCCGATCCGACGGCCACATCCCCTTCGGAACAGTATTATCCCAATTCAACCAGCACCCCACCTTCGGTCTGGGCGAATTTCAACCAAGGCAGCGGCACCGCCGCCGTGGCATCCACTGGCCAAGGCGAAAGCTATTCAATCGCCTTCCCGTGGTCTGATGGCGGCGCTTATGCCGGCGCAGCCCCATGGTGGAACGGCAACCAGGGTGCGGATGTTCCGCTGGTTTGCGATATGGCCCCGTACAGCACGGTTACCACCGGCACTGCGGCGCGTATAACCACCACGCCGCTGACCAACAACACCTATGGCCCGTACATTTTCAATTCGGGTAACCATGGTGGCGATGGCCAGAACGTCGGATTTGGTGACGATCACGTGGCCTTTGAAACCAACCCATATGTTGGCCAAAGCCAGGCGAACATCTTTACCACATACACCATTTCCAGCGGCCCGGCCACACAAACGGCAAGCCCCGGCTCCGGCTCGGCTATCTACACCACTACCAATTACTCGGCCACAGCGCCGTATGACATCATCATGGTGCCAGATCGCAACGTCGCAGCTGGTACCTGGCATTAACCGGACGTTAGCCTGAACCGGTCGGGCACCGCCCGGCTGGCAAAGCCGACAGTCGGTTAAATTAGAATCCTTCGCGGCTCGTTTCGGTTCGCCGAAACGAGCCGCTTTCTTTTTATCCCATTTTTTTGGGTGGCGCATTGGGCATTTGCATTTAGGCGTATGCGTTCCACCTGCCTTGCGCCACAGATTTGTGGTTCGTGGTTTGTGGTGCGGGCGTCTCGCCTGCCGTCCATATAATTCTAACCAGCAGGCAAGATGCCTGCACCACAAATGAACGGCCTGCAACACAAAGGAGCGGATTGCATCACAGACCTGCTGATTGTGGATTGTGGTTTGTGGTGCGGGCGTCTCGCCTGCCGTCCATACAACTTTAACCAGCAGGCAAGATGCCTGCATTCAACCACCTGGGAGAAACTCAAATGGCAGCCATGCGTTATCCGCGAACAGACAAACAGGATCAGCCCGCCGTTATAAAGCCCAATCCGGCCGTGCAATTAAACATTCTGCATGAGGATGGAGATATTCTGGTGGTTTACAAGCCGGCGGGATTGGTTTCGCAACCCGGCCTTGGCCACACCACTGACGCCTTGCTTAACGGCCTGTTTGCGACCCATGGCAATCTGTTGCGAAACATGGGCGCGGCGCGCGACTGGGGCATGCTGCATCGGCTGGACAAGCCCACCAGCGGACTGCTGGTGGTGGCCCTGCGTCCGAAGGCGTATGACCTGTTGCGTGCTGAATTTGAACAGCGACGCGTGGTGAAGGAATATCTGGCTTTGGTGCGCGGCAAGCCGGTTCCGCCGCAGGGCGTCATTCAGGCCCGCCTGAAAGAAGTTCTGGCCACCGTGAAAAAGGTCATCATATCCCGTGCCGGACAAGAGGCGATTTCCGCCTATCAGGTCATTTCTGGAAATGAATTCGCATCGCTGGTAAGCATAAAAATTAAAACTGGCCGCCTGCATCAGATACGCGCCCACATGATGTTTCTGGGGAACCCTGTGCTGGGCGACGACCTGTACGGAATAAATACGAAGCCCCCCACCAAAGCGCCTGGTGTGCCGCGGCTGTGCCTGCATTGCCTGAAACTGGGCTTTCGCCATCCAGTGCGGAATACCTGGATCGAATTCACCGCGCCGTTACCGCCAGACCTGGCCGCAACCGCGAAAAAATTCAATCTGACCGTACCAACGGAATATTTACCAAAGGCCGCCCCCGCGGCAAAGCCGACCGCGGTTGAATGAGCCTTAGGCGATCTTTCCATCGACTGCGTCAGCGGCTTTGTGACTCCGCTACCGTCCCGCTTGCCAGCGGCTAAAAGGATTACTTTGCCGGACGGGCAAATATCCGCTGAAAATTAAATTTATTGATCATTGACAAAGTATTGTTCACCGCAGAGGACACAGAGTAACGCAGTGGTTAAATATTGAGGGGCTTTACGATTGGCACCCGCACCCTTGCGAATATTGCGCCATAGCGAGCGGGCATGACATTCATTCGGCTTAACCGGATAGTCAAGCCTTACGGCATCATGGTCGTTCAACCTTCCCCGCCACGGTTGCGATACCCAAGAAGTTCTCGCGAATCAAGATCGTCGGGCGGAACGAGTCTGTAATGTCTTTCTGAAAGCAGCCGAATCGATTTCGCTGGCCCATTATGTTGCTCTTCAAATAAAAACATTGCGATTAAACCATTTAGCGTAAATTGCGCTGCAATCGGGTGGCATATTAACGAAGAAAACTTGTCGCGGCACATCGCGATATCTTGCTCAATCTGGACAATATTGATATAGTCCCGACCGCTTTTGGCCTGAACGGGTAAAATATAATGAACTCCCCGTTTATCTACACCAATATAAACGTCATCTGTTTCCACCTGCCCGATTCCTGGTACCGTGGTTCGCAGATGACTTTGCAGCGATTGGCAAGTAAGTCCGGTAAAAATATCAACCAGACGGTTGTATCGTAACTTCGCCAGGAGGGCCTGTTCATCGGAAAGCGCGTACATGTCAATAATGCCGGGCGTTGAATCAGGAATTTTTGTTTCCGCAAGGTTCGCATTTGGGGTAACCACCGATAGGCTCACGGCAACAAAGCGGTATCGCGATTTCCCGTTGGGGCGAATAATCCAGTGGCGGCCAGTCGGTGCCCGCTGCCGAATTGTCTTAGGCAGCTGGACCCGATAGCGGAATGTATAAATTAAATCGCCGAGGTTTTTCGGCAGACGAACACCCAATGATTTCGCGGCGCTCTCAATGTCGGTTCTGTGGAACTCAACCGTTTCGACGCCGGGCTTGAAACGCTCGAGGAAAATCCTTTCGATCAACTTCGTATACAGATTGGCCGCGGTCGAAACTTTGCGATTTTCAATCATCGGCTGGCACTCCCTTTTTTGCCAACTCCGGGCCATTCCAACAGCACCACTTCCTCGCGAAGTTGCTCGCCCGTGGCGGTTGCCAACCGAGTGCGAAACAGGTCGATTCCCTTCACCCGGTATCCGCGTGATTCGGCGATATCCGCGAGGATTTCACCAGTGCGAATCATGACGCGTAAGTAAGACGCCTGATCTCCAACCACATAGGCCAAGCGTGCACCGGGGCGGAGCCATGGCTTGAGATTCTCAAAATGTCGCGCCATCCCGCCGAAATAGCTTCGCGCTACGGTTGCGTACATGCGCTCAAAGCCACTGGTTTTTCCCTGTTCGAGCCTTCGCTTTTCTATCTCCGCGGCGATCTTTTGAATTTCCCGATGGGACTCCACCCAATGGTGATCATCATCGCCGCAGTATACGTTGCGGGTATTGGACCGAACCAAAGATTGTTTAAGTCGTCTTAGGTCAGCCTTGTCTTTGATAAAGCCGAGAATGACGGATTCCAGACGCGTGGTACGGGTATAATCCTTTTCGTTGGGATATGGCGGTGAAGTAATCACGGCGTCAATACCGCCCGGTTCGAGGCCGTCGGGGATCGCCCGGGCGTCGCCAGCCAGAACGCGACTGACGGCCGGCGGAATTTGCCGCAGCCCGTCCAGGTCAATCGCTATCGCCGCGACCCGTGTAAACCATTCCCGCACCACTGCGGCGTCCGCTTTGGGTTTTCCCACGCCCACCTCTGGTCCGAAATGCAGATTGCCTGTCGCTTCGACTAGGGCACGCGCCAGCGCCAGGCGGCAGTAGTCAACCAACGGAGCCGGGGCGAGCTTGTGTATTTTCTCCAGCAGCACCAGCGTTTTATGGAGCGGGATTGGACTGATGGAGGCACGAAGCAACAGTTTGAATTGTGGTTCGTCGAGTGTCAGAAGCGTCGAGTGCCGCTTCACGCGCCGGGCAACGTCAAACAGCGGCGCCTCGGCGTCATCGGGATACCCCTGTGCGGCCAAATCGGTGTTGGTCGATTCCGCGATCTTCTGCGCCAAGGCAAGCAGTTGCCGCCCGGAAACGCCCCATTGCGTCTTGACGGCCGATGCAAAATGAGCCATCGGATTGGCCTCTATTCCAAGGCTGCCGATACTTAACTTCTTGCACTCCACCAGTGTCGTACCGGTGCCGCAGAAAGGGTCAAGCACGATCTGTCCCACTCCAACGTTGAACCGTTCAAGATACTGGCGGACCAGGTGCGGCGGATATGAGAGGACAAACCGATACCATTCGTGTCCGGCGCGATCTGAAGGCAATAATCGGTTTGAGGCAACGCAGGCCCGCACCTTCCGTGGGCGTTCAACTATTGCTCGGTCAGATTCAAACATCATCACTTCCAGTCGCATCCGAAATATATGAATTCCGATGATATACCGGCTCGCTTGAGATTCAAAACAGGTTGCAAAGAATTATCAGTTCATAACAGTATGCGCACTGACTGCAATTGTGTTCGGCTAAACCTTAAACCAGTTTGGACTTCAGTGGGCCACCAAGCCCAAAACGTCGGCAAATGGAAGTCAATACCTGGACTCAGCGGGCCGTTGATATCTGCGGCCTGCGCCCATTTGCGCGATTTGGAACGCCCGCTTGAATGAATCCGGTCCATGGCGGATAATTCCACTTGCCCGTATCGGGAATTGGATGTCGCAACGGAACGCGGACAGGAGACGGCCTGCGCCATGCTGAGTAACTTATTTCTCATCTGCGCAGTGGTCGGAGGCACCGTATTTGTGTGCCAATTCGTTTTAAGTCTGTTTTCACTGGGCGGACATCTTCCGGGCAGTCACGCCACGCATTTGCCGACCGGCCACGCCACGCATCTGCCGGGCGGCCACGTGCATACCATGCCCGCAGACCATTCCTTGCGCGGCACGCTGCAGAATGCCCATGCCGCCATTCCGCACGGTGGGTCTCCCGTCAAAGACGGCCCGCCGGGCTGGATGGGCGGTCTGATGCGCCACGCTCTGGGCCTGCGTCATGCCACCGGCGGAGCCGGTGAAACCTGGCTGGCCGGCATGGTCAGTTTTCAGGGAATTGTGGCGGCGGTTACCGCATTTGGGCTGGCGGGAATGGCCGCACTTTCCATGGGCTGGTGGACTGGACTGGTGCTGCTGGCCGCGGCGGTCGCCGGCGCCGGCTGCAGTGCCCTGACCGCCGGCATGCTGCAATGGCTGATGCGCCAGCAGGACGACGGCACCGTACAAACAGCCGACTGCGTCGGTGCCACGGGAACCGTGTATCTTTCTGTGCCGGCCACCAATGCCGGAATGGGCAAAGTGCTGATTCATGTGCAAGGCCGTACAATGGAATACGCGGCGATTACCTGGGTGGACCGGGAACTGGCTGCCGGTGAAGAAATTATTGTCGTTGGCGTACATGCAGCGGGCGTGCTGGAAATAGCCCCGGCGGCAAATGTACCGATTCGAGTAGAACTTTAAGAGAGGTATTGCACCATGTCTGTTCCAATCTGCATCCTGGCGATGGCGAATTTTCCAACGGAATGGCTGGTACTGCTGGCGGCGTTTGTGGCCGCGATTTTCCTTCTTTTTGTCATTATGGCGTTAAGCCGCTTCAAGCGGTGCCCGAGTAATCGGATACTGGTGATTTACGGCAAGGTGGGAAGCGGCAATACCGCCCGGTGCGTGCATGGCGGCGCGGCGTTTGTGCTGCCGCTGATTCAGGATTATTCATTTCTGAATCTTGAGCCGTTGCAGATTGAAATACCACTGGCCGGCGCATTGTCCATAGAAAATATCCGCGTGAATGTACCCAGCGTGTTCACGGTGGCCATCGGCACGCAGCCGGAATTAATGCAGAATGCGGCCATCCGCCTGCTGGGGCTGGATATGAAACGAATTCAGGAACGGGTGGAACATATTATTTTCGGTCAGCTTCGCGAAGTGGTCGCATCCATGCGGATTGAAGACATCACACGCCACCGCGAGCAGTTTCTCAAAAATATTCAACTGTCCCTGGAACCGGAATTGAACAAACTCGGTCTGGTGCTGTTAAATGTAAACATTACCGATATTACCGATGAATCGGGCTATATTGTGGCCATCGGAAAAAAGGCGGCTTCCCAGGCCGTGCAGCAGGCGCTGGTGGATGTTTCACAGCAGGAAAAGCTTGGCGCCGGCGGCGTGGCCGATGCCGAACGCGAACGCGCTATTCAGGTGGCCAACGCACAGAAACTTAAGGAAATCGGCCTGCATGAAGCCCAGAAGGACCAGGCTGTGCGCATTGCCGAACTGGAAAGAGACCAGAAACTTGGTGAACAGCAGACCTTGCGCGACCAGGCCGTGCGTATGGCCGAATTAAACAAGGAACAGAAAATCGCGGAGCAGGCGGCAAGTTTTGAACGCGATTCAAAAATTAAGGAAGCCGAACAGGTCATGCGTATTTCCGTGGCCGAAGCCAACGCCAAGGCCATCGCGGGCGAAAGTCTGGCACAGGGGGATGTCGCCCTGGCACAATCGCAATTACAGGTAAAACAGGCTGAAGCGTTCCGGCTTTCAGAAACAAAAAAACGCGAAGCAGACGCCGCGGTGCAGGAAGCCCAGAATCTGGCCATGGCCAAGGCCGCACTGGCCAACGCCCAGCGCGTGGAAGCTGAACGCCGCGCCGCCGTCGAAGCTCCCGCCAAAGCCGAAAAGGCCAGAATTCTGGTTGAAGCCCAGGCCGCGGCGGAAAAACGCCGCATGGAAGCGGAAGCCGAAGCCAACGCGTTATTCGTGCGGCTGGAAGCCGAAGCCAAGGGCCAGTACGAAATTCTGGCCAAAAAGGCGGAGGGTCTTAAACAGATCATCGAATCCTGCGGCAGCGCCGATAAGGCGTTCCAGATGCTGATGCTCGAACATATGGACAAACTTGCCGAAACGGCCGCGACCGCCATTTCCAACATCAAATTCGACAAAGTGGTGGTATGGGAAGGCGGAAGAAACTCGGAAAACGGCACGGCTTCGGCAAATTTCCTCCAGGGCATGGCCCGCAGCATGCCGCCGATGCTGCAGGTGCTTCGCGATATCGGCGGCGTGGAATTACCCGCCTTCCTGGGCCGATCGTCAGACTCGCCCCGCCCGGCCGGACGCGATCCGGAATCCGCGGCCAGCGAAAACGGCAGCCATGCGGACACCCATGCCGGTGAGCCGGTTGCGGTTAAACCATCGGACGCGGAACCTTCCACCCCAGTCACATAATATAAGGATATTGATATGCTTAAACGTATTGGCAATCTGTTCAGAGGCATGGTCGGATCTTCCGTATCGGCCGTGGAACGTCGAAATCCGGAAATGCTGCTGGAAGTGGAAAAGGAGAATCTGCGTACCCAGATCGGCAAATTCAACCGCGGTCTGGCGGCGCATGCCGGGCTTTGCGAACGGTTGATGGCGCGGGTCAAGGCACTGGAATCTGACCAGCAGGACATGACCGAACGCACGCGGGCACATCTGGCGGCGGGGAACCGCGATGCCGCCGCGCAATACGCCCTGCGGCTGAAGACCACCACCAAAGACCTGGATGAAAACCGCCGCCAGCTCTCCGCGGCGGAGGAAACCTATTCCACCCTTATCAAACAGCGTGACGTGGTTGTGGATGCCGCCCGGCAGAAAATTGAGGCCTTGCGTCAGTCCATTGACGAATTGAAGGTAAAAAAAGCCATGGCGGAAATGACTGAAATGGCCTCCGGCATGGTGACCGGTATCGGTGGCGGAGATACGCTGGCCCGATTGCGCGAAATGGTCGACTCGGAAAAGGCCAACGCCGCGGGAAGAATCCGCGTCGCCAAAGATTCCATGAGCCTGACCGATCTGGATATTAAAGAGCGCGAACAAAAAGCGCTGGCCGATCAGGCGCTGGCGGAATTTGAAGGCAAGCCGCAATTGCCTTCCGGCGAAAGCTGAAAAAGGCCGCAATAGACTTTAGCCCCCCCGCTTTCGGGCGGTGCATTTTTAACCACAAACTGCCTCCTGTTTTGCCTGGTTGCAAAACAGGCTGAATTTTTTCAGGAAACAAGGTCACCGGAACACAGGACACAAAGTGAATTGTGATTTGGGCAAGCCGCGCCACATGACCCCGCAATTGCTTTCCACCCGCAATGCTTGGACCGGGCGACCGAGCCGCAATTCAGCGCGAATTGCCGGTTTTGCCCGGGCCGCGATAAATGCAGCGACTGGTACAGGTTTCCTGAACCACAATCTGTGAAAGGCCGGGCAGGCCCGGGGCCAGATGTTCCCATATCCAAACGGCCAGATTCTCGCTGGTTGGATTTTCCAATCCGGGAATATCATTCAGATACTGGTGGTCCAGAATGTCATGCAGCGGTGCGAATGCTTTTTGCAAGTCCGCAAAATCCAGAAGCCAGCCGGTTTCCGGCGGTACCGGACCGTGGACGCAGACTTCTATGCGAAACGAATGACCATGCAGACGGGCGCATTTATGGCCCGCCGGAACCTTTGGCAGGCGGTGGGCGGCTTCAAAACGAAACTCGCGAACCAGGGAGACTTCAAATGCGGGGGAATTTTTCATGGCCGGATTTTAACCGAATCCGTGCCAACCGCGTAGCGGACTCAAGACGGCGGCCATGCCCGAATTTCACAATCGGTAAACAGGGTGCCCCAAGACTCCTGTCTATTTACGCCAGTGGTAATTTTCCAGCAGCGCCCAGAGTTTGTTGATCGAATCGGTGTTTACCGCAATAGCATTGCGCAAATAACGCGAAAGTCCAGGGCCGGCGCGGGCGGCCTTGGCTTCTTTTTCGGCGGCTTTATCCAGGGCCAGTTGCCAGGAATAATCCATGTACATCATCACCAGATATCGCTTCTGGAAATCGGCGGAATTGCTGTGCAGAAGCAGGCCGCCCTCATCATCGGCAATAATTCCCTGAGCCTTGCCGAACAGCGCCGGCCGCCGACGATAGGTCAGACTGACCGCGTGACGGCCTGCCCAGGATTTTAATTCCGCCAGCAATTTTCCCTGAGTTTTGGACATATAGCTGTTGAAGGCCTTCACGGGCACGGTAAGACCTTTGAAGTCCGCCAGAAAGGCCAACTGTGTTTTGTCCTTGTGGGCTTTGGCCAGCGATGGCAGCAAAGCATATATGCGATACATTGCGGCGTTCGGGGCAGCCTGTTTCAGCGGTATGGTCGGTGGCGACACGCTGGCACATCCGGTCAGGGCGGCCGCCAGCAATAGGATCAGCAGGCAGCGAAATACCGCGACCGCCGGTGAAAAGGCCATCGCAGCAGGAACCGCTTTGGATAATGATGGTTCAGCAGGCCCGCCGCGCGTGCGGATAAACAGGCAATATTTTGGCGGCATGGTGGTAACTCCCGGCTTTGGCTGCGGTTCAGGCCGGGGCAGCGGATTTTTTCCCGGACAGCAATCTGCCAAGTGTGATATTTCCCGGCCCCAGCAGCAACATGGCAATGGTAATGACTAACAGCGAAAAGGGGAATTGCGCCGCGAAAATAACCGCAGTAGGATGCCCCGGATTTTTTGCGTGTGCGGCGATCGCCTTGGCCACGGCGGCATTGTGGGCAATCGCCCCGTGCGCTGAGACAAAGGTTGCGACCAGCATATTAAAAGCCAGCGGTATGGCAAACAGCCGCTGGCCGGTACCGATCAGAAAAAACAGCCCGCCAAAAAATTCAGCGCAGGCGCTAAGTGTGGCGCTGACATAGGGCATCGGCGCGTGCATCATGGTAAGGAACGCCGCGAAACCGGCAATACCAGGCCCGCCAAAGGCGCCGAAAAGCTTCTGTGAACCGTAGTACAGGAAAATTGCCGCAAAAAGAAGGCGAATCAGAAGCAATGCAATGTCCTGAATCGGGGTGGTGGATCGGGTGCTGTTGACCATGACGAGTCTCCTCAAACAAGTTTAATACTAAACTATAATTTAATGATACTACCGGTTCAGTCCATGTGTCAAGCGGTTATTCACTGGATTTCCATGTGGGTCATAACGCGATATGCGGTTAAAGCTTGTTATAGAATTCAACGAACGGGGAATTATTGGCCTATAAAATTAGCCTCCGCGGCGACAAGCGGCGCGGAATGGCTGGCGATACGGAGGAATTGGGCGTTTTGTTAAAATTATATTAAAATGAAAAAATAAACTATTTTTGCAAAAAATGTTTGACTTAAGGGTTACGCACGGGGATAATCCGACCACTGCCAACTGGCGAAGCTTTGTTGCCCGCCAGATTATTATCGGCAGAAAGGCATCCTTTTCAGGAGTACCATCTAATGGTTCGTTTGAAGAATGGAGTCTCCAAATTGCTGCTACCGGCTGCCGCGGCCGCCGGTCTGCTGCTCGCGGGCGTTGGAAACGCCGGGGCAGCACCCGTCATTGAATACAGCCTTAATGGCGGGGCCAGTTTTTCCACCATCAGCCCGAGTACAGGCAGCCAGACCGTTGGCGCATATACGATCACGGGCCTAAGTGTCACCGCGACACAAAGCCTAACCAGTTCGGTGCTGGATTTATCTTTCAGTTCGCTGACATCTACCGCGACCAACCAATCGCTGCTTCTGGAAGCTTCCGATACCGGGTTCACTTATGATCCGGCCACGGCATATCTGAATTCCGCGGCTTCAACATCGGTGAACGAATCGGCCGGATCTTCCGGCGGCGATACGATCAGCATGTCGGCCGGTTCAGATTCCGCAAATGCGACCTACGTCTTTAGCACTTCGGCTTCGCCATCGCCGAACAGCTATTCCTCGCCAAGCTCCCAAAGTGGCGGGACCTATACCCCCACTTTCACCACGGGGCAAACCGCGACTACGAACATTAATTCAACGGGATATTCGCTTTCGACGTCGATCTCCGCGGCCATTCTTGGCAGCGTCGGTTTTAATGCATACGACTCGTTTGGTCCGACAACTTCAACGGCCTTTATCACCACACCCGCAGGCCCGGCTCTGGCGATTCCGGCCACCGGCTGGCTTTCGCTGGTTGGCGGATCGGCGATGTTTGGCGGCCTGGCGATTCGCCGCCGCATGAAATCCTGACCCACCTGCTGTTTATAATTAACTTTCCATTGCGGGATGGCCGATCATTGGCCACCCCGCTTTTTTTTTGCGATTTCACATCAATCAGCCACCGGAATACTTTATCGCAATTTTGGCTTTTTCGCGGGAAGCCGGGCCGCCTGAATGCCACCGCAAAACCGATTCGCATTCAGCACTACCCGCGGCTGCCGCCATCATCTGCTCCGTGCTGACGTTTCCCGGCCGGGGCGGTATAACTTGGCCATGGCAATCTTCGGACATGGCATAGACATGGTGGAAATTGACCGCATCGACGGGCTGTTGGCCCGCCATGGCGACCATTTTCTGACACGCTGCTTTACACCAGCGGAACGCACCTATTGTGCCGCCAGACACACACCGGCCATGCACTTTGCCGCGCGCTTTTGTGTGAAAGAAGCGCTGGTAAAGGCGCTGGGAACAGGCTTTCGTGGCACAATGGCCTGGACGGACATAAGTGTGGAAAGCGACCCACTGGGCAAGCCACGCGTGCGGTTAAGCGGGGCCACGGCGGACATTGCCGCCGCACGCGGCATTACATATTGGCATATTTCAATATCTCATACCAGACAGCATGCCATCGCCAGCGTCATTGCCGAATCAGCCGCGGTCGCCACCGGGACGGTATTGCGCAAAACAGACACTCAGCCTCAATATTGAAAAAAAACAAACCGCCCCGCCGGCCGACGGATGATTCTCTGGGGCTGTTTCAGACCGTGGCCGTGGTGGCGGCGCGGAATTCCGCCCAATCTGCGTTGTCCCAGCCGACATGGCTGCCGATGGGAAACTCTGTCGCCGGCTGGTTTTCAGGCAACTTGACGGTGACTTCATAACCGGTCTGCACGCGCAATTCATTGCGATGCACATTCTGTTCCAGCACCATGCCCTGCATGCGCCGGGGGCGGCCGAACAAAGGTTCCACATAATTTCCACCCAGACTGACCATTTCCGCTTTACGCGCATAGGCGTAAACTTCACCCACCACGCGGCTGCCAATCTGGGGCGGTTCGCCGACAAATTTGAAGGTGTTGCAATAATTGGCATTGAGCATTTTAAGGGTCACCAGGCCATCCTGGGTTGCGTCCACAATAAATTTCATGCGTCGGGTCTCCAATTCATACGGCCACCAGTCCATGGCCGAACCGGATTATACGCGCGCCGCGGCCGGCGGCAAAGGGCCGAGCGGGCAGTCGGGCCACGGGGAAGCTGCTTACAGCGACCCTATTTTGCGGATATTGAACATGACTTGCCAAAGACCCATGCTGGCTTATTGCACGGCTTTGCGCGGGGAGAATGCGTTGCCGATGGATCGGGACGATGTATGAATGCGGTCCTGATTATCTTTATGGCGTGAGCGCCAGCGTGCCGGGCGGAACGCCGGGCACCTGATTTTGCCGCTCCGATCACTCTGCCTGAATCACGGCGCTGCGCTTCAGCCTGCTGCCGCATAAGAAGCCAGAACGGGCGGAAATTATTTGCGATCGCGCACCGCGAAGCGAACCGCGGCGGTAAATACCAGCACCAGAGTGACGAGAGCCAGCACGCCGGTCCAGGCCTGATGCCGCCAGGAAAGCTCCGCGGATTGCGAATATTGCCAGATTTTCAATGTCAGCGATGGATAAGGCTGATTGGGGTCATACACGGCCTGATCATTGCCCAGCGCCGTAAAAAGCAACGGCGCGGTTTCACCGGCCACACGGGCAATCGCCAGCATAATGCCGGTGGCGATGCCGGCTTTGGCCGCCGGCAGAATAACCAGCATTAGCGTTTGGGCCTGTGAAGCCCCCAGTCCAGCGGAGGCTTCCCGATGGGGGTGTGGCACAAGACGCAGCATTTCCTCGGTGGCTCTGGCAATAATCGGCACCATGATAAACGCCAGCGCCAGTGCCCCGGACCAGCCGGACTGATGATGCATGGGTACCACCACAAGCTGCCAGGCAATCACCCCAAGAAGAATCGTTGGCGTGCCAGCCAGCAGATCAATCACCAGGCGGGCCGCATGGGTGAACAAACCTTTTCCAGCATATTCGGCCAGATAAATTCCGCACAACATGCCCAATGGAACGCCCAGTACACTGGCCAGCATAACCAGAATCACCGTGCCAATAATGCAGTTGCGCATCCCTTCCGGAGACTGCAACGGCAGATTGGTAAAAAACGCCGGGGTGATATATTCGAATCCGCGAATACCTATATACGACAGCACCACAAACAGCACCGCCAAAGCCAGCCCCGTGGATATGATGCAAAGCGCCGCCACGCCGCGGCTTATCCAGCGGCGGCCGGGCCGGCGGCCGGCGAAAGGATTGCTCAAATCTGTTGGCGTTGCGGTCTGATTCATGCGCGGTCTTTCCTGAAGTTCAGTTACATTTTCAGTGGGTGCCTTTGCCGCCGCTGATTCGGGACAAAAGCAGCCTCGCCGAGACATTGGTCAGCAACGAACTGACCATTAAAACCAATGCGACATAGAACATGGCGCTTAAATAAATCGGATGGTCGGCTTCCATAAATTCATTGGCAAGCACGCCCGACATGGATTGTCCGCCGGCGAAAAGACTCGCGCTGATCGAATCGGTATTCCCAATGACCATAATAACCGCCATCGTTTCACCGATTGCCCGAGCCATGCCCAGCATGACGGCACCGAAAATTCCGGCCCGGCAATAGCCCAGCGCCAGGCGAGTGGTTTGCCACCAGGTCGCCCCAAGGCCATAAGCGCCCTGCTCCAGTTCCGCGGGAAACTGCCGCAGAACATCGCGCGTGATCGCCGTGATAATAGGAAGAACCATAATGGTCAGAATCAGACCGCCGGCGAGAAAATCACTGCCTGAAGGACCACCGCGAACCAGATTGGCCGGAAAAAATTCGATACGTCCACTCGGATATTTTCCCACGGGAAAGAGTTTAATGTGTCTTAACACAGCGTAAATCGCCGGTTCCAGGTAGTTCTGCAGCCACGGGGACATCACAAAACAGCCCCACAATCCGTAGGCAATGCTGGGAATTGCGGCCAGAAGTTCCACCAGGAACGAAACCGGCCCGGCCAGCCACCGGGGTGAAAGTCTGGTAATAAAAATGGCCACGCCTAGGCTCAAGGGCACACCAAACACAAGTGCCAGCAGCGTTGTAATTCCCGTACCGTACATAAACGCCAGTACGCCGTATTGGTCGCGTCCCGGAACCGGGTTCCATGCCTGTGTGGTGAAAAAATGCCAGCCGATTCGCCCCAATGCCAGCCAGGAGCCATGAATAAGGACGACAAAAATGGTCAGCAGAATGGCCATGGTCAGCAGCACGCCGCCCAGCGCCAGCCCGTACACAGCCCGATCCAGCCATTTCCGCCAGCCGTTCTGCGGCGCATATGCGAAAGTCTGTTCAACTGGTTCCGAGCCTGTCGTTCCAGTCATGTCAATTCTGGCCACGCGGATTCCCTTACGAAACCGGACCGCCAGGTTTGCCCCGGCGGTGAAATAAACAAAAGGAGTCCCCGGCCTTATTCTGGTTCCGGGGACTCCCATGAGGTCTTATCTGCGGCGGGTATCTGCCACACTGGCGATGCAATTCGACCAGCCGACAAACCCAACCGCCGTTCACCTGAACAATCAGTCGATGGCCTGACCCTTCCAGGTTACCTTGGCCAGTTCAGCCAGCACTTTGCGCCGCATTTTGCCGCCGAGCTTGATGTACTGCATGCTCTTGGCATATTTCTGACCTTTGGTCAGAACCCAGTGGACGAATTCCACCGTGGCTTTGGCTTTGGCCTTGCTCATGTAGCCCAGATCTCGGTCGATAATCAGGTAGGTAAATCCTGAAATCGGATACGCCTTGGCACCGGTCGGATTGATGATCGGCAGACGAAAGTCCGCGGGCAGATTGGCCACAACGGCCTTTTGTGCGGCAATGACCGAGGGGATGGACGGACGAATTTTGTAACCTTCACGATTGATCAGCGTCGCAGTGGGGAAATGACCGAGAATGGCATAAGCATATTCAAGATAGCCCAGGCCGCCAACAGTCTTTTCGATGAGCGCCGCAACGCCCGGATTGCCTTTGCCGCCGCGGCCTACCGGCCACTGCACGGATGTGGATTGACCAACCTGCGTTTTCCACCCCTTGCTGACCTTGCAGAGGTAACCGGTGAAGATGTAAGTGGTGCCTGAGCCATCCGAACGATGGGCGACAAGAATGTGCAGATTCGGAAGTTTAACGCCAGGATTGAGCTTGGCAATTTCCGGCGAATTCCAGCGGGTCACCTTGCCCAGATAAATGTCGGCAATCAGTTTGCCATCCATTACCAGCGGCTTGTGGATCATCGGAAGGTTATAGCTCATGACTTCCGGACCGGCCACCTCCGGCAGATGCAGAACATGGCCGCCGGCCGAACTGATCTGGGAATTGGTCATGGCCGCGTCTGAACCGCAGAAATTAATGGTTTTGTTGATCAGACCGTTAATACCGCCGCCCGAACCGATCGGCTGATAATCCACCTTGATATTTGGATGCGAGGCCATGAACGCGGGAATCCATTTTTTCAGCATGATCGGCGCGACAAAAGTCGAACCGGCACCCTGAATTTCCACCGCCCGGGCGGTGGAAGCCATCGCCACCCCGGCGAGGGCCGCAAGAGTCGCGGCCAATAAACCACTACGAAGTTTTTGGAACATAACAATGTCCTTTTCAACAATTCACCTTTGCCAGCCGGAACTCCCCGGACAGGCCAACAGGTGACACTTATTCTTCATAGGGATTAGACCCGAGTTGCGCTAAGCGGATATTAACTGATTGATAATCTTTGATTTGGCCCGCAATGAGATCTGTATCGCGGCGGGCACATTATGCGCTGGCGGGGCGGATACACGCGAACCTGCAGCCGGGCCTGCTGGCGATTTCAATTTCCGACAGCTTGAGTCGCAAGCCGCGCAGGCAGAATGGATTGCGGGCGGATTGGGCGCGGCTTCCTGGCCGCTTTGGCCTTATAAAGCGCGATCGGCGCGGGCGATGATCTGATCTATTGACCATTCGTTATTATCTATATATATAATTCCGACGCTGGCGGTGGGTTGAAAATCAGGGCATACGTCCATTGCGCGAACGGCAAATTCAGCGCGAAAGCTTTCGGTCATGGCCACCGCCTGGGCCTGATCAATATCCGTCAGAACAACGGCAAATTCGTCGCCGCCCATGCGCCCGATTGAATCCCCGCCGCGCAGCTGCATTTCCACCGCGCGGGCCAGGCATCGCAGCAGAGAGTCTCCGGCGGCGTGGCCGAAACTGTCATTGAAAAGCTTCAGATAATCCATATCAATCAACACAAGCGCGGTGGTGCCGCCCTGGCCATGTCGCAATGCCCGCCAAAGCGCCGCGCGGATACCGCGCCGGTTAAGCACCTGGGTCAGTTCATCGCAACAGGCGTCATGCAGCAGAATGCCGCGCATCCGTTCCGCGGTCATCCCCATCAGACTTAAATTCCAGACAAGTGCAACCACCACTGACGGCAACAGCATAACTCCCAGATGACTTTCCGGCTGCATCACAATGCGCGCATGAAGGATGAATGCCCCCAATACGCCGCGCAAACCAATCATCACGGCAATGCCGATGGCCAGTATGCCGGCCATGCGGGCCCAATATAGCCCTTTATTTCGACCCGCGTTAAGTAGAATCCATGCCGTGGCAACCACCATGACATCCGATATGGCGGATACCAGCAAAAGCCGGCCGGCAATGTGCCCGCTGATCGGCGTTGCAAATTTCAGCAATAAAAATAAAACAGTCGCCGCCCCCACCGGAAATAATAAGTTTGAACGCAGGCCCGTAAACCGCCGACATCCATTCCAGCAGAATCCCCAGGCCAGTACTATCAGGGTGTTTGACGCCGGAATGGCCAGCGATTCAGGTATGCGGCCATAAAGCGAAAATAGAATCACGGCTGTGGCCGCGGAAACGTTGCCCAATCCCCAGTCCAGAAACCAGGCTTCGCGGCGGCAAACGGCGTAAAATCCGAATTGCGCAATGCCCAGCACCAAGAAAATTAACGTAAGAACCATAAAAATTGTGCGTGGATCAATATCCATCGGGCAGCTTCCTGTGTTATTGGCACCACAACGATTATTCACCGTCGTCTGCGCAATAGTGCGGCAATACAGGATGGCGAGACCTGACTGGCCGCTTTCAAGCTGTTTTATCGACAAAAATGGATCGCGTATGGGAGACTTTTACCGAACATGGATGGAACATTATTGGAACAGGGCTTGTTGCAGACGCAGTTGACCGGAAAGCGGTCTAGGGCCAGTGTCCGACCGATAATCAAAGGCCCCCGGGCGCAACGCGACCAAAGATTGAAGCTATCGATATCCCCAGTGCCCCGCTTTTGCGACGCCCGACAGACACAGAGGCCGACGGACGCAGGTGGAATCAGCCGAATTGGCCGGTCACATAAGCCAGCGTCTGCTGGTGATCGGGCTTGTGAAATAATTTATCGGTCGGTCCGGATTCTATCAGTCGCCCCATATAGAAAAACGCGGTCTGGTGGGCCACCCGAACCGCCTGATGCATGTTATGGGTCACAATGACAATCGTAACGGATTTGCTTAACTCATTAATCAGCGATTCAATGGTTTTCGTGGCAATGGGATCCAGCGCGGAACATGGCTCATCCATCAGAAGCACATCCGGGTCCGCCGCAATGGCACGGGCAATGCAGAGTCGCTGCTGCTGCCCGCCGGACAGGGAAAGGGCCGATGCGTGCAGGCGGTCTTTTACCTCATCCCACAAGCCGGCGGACCGCAACGATTTTTCAACTTTCTGTCCGATGACAGATTTTCCGCCAACGCCATGTATCCGCAGCGGATAGGCCACATTTTCAAAAATGCTTTTCGGAAACGGATTGGGCTTTTGAAATACCATGCCGGTCCGCTTGCGCAGTTCCATGACATCGGTCCGGCGATCGTAAATATCGGCTCCATGAATTTTAATGCTGCCGCGCACCTGACAATTCCGAACCAGATCATTCATGCGGTTGAAACAGCGCAAAATTGTGGACTTTCCACAACCTGACGGGCCGATGAACGCCGTTACTTCGCCATGATTGATGGTCAGGCACAGGTCATGTACCGCGTGCCCTTTGCCATAATGCACATTCAGGTTTTCCACCTCTATGGCACTTCTCGCATTTTGCTTGCCGGCCGCGGGCAGGCTGGGTGCCGAACCACTGACATGCCGATGGCTGATGAAATGTGAATCTGTTGTAACGGGCGGTGTCATAAGGTGTTCCTCCGGTTGCTCTTTCTTTCGCTCCCCAAAAACAGGGCCGGCGGGGTGCCGGGAGGAACTTCCTCGCCAGCGTTGCAAAGGTCTGCCAAAGGGCCAATTGCCAACCCACTTCAAGTATGACGAGGCAATATTAAGAGGCAAGCATTTTCGCCTTAAAAACCCGGGCTTAGCGCAACATTATCCGTCCATTTTCCATTTCTTAGCGCCGAGCTAACATTGCAACCGCCGCACGAAATGGGGTACCTGGGGCGACGATTAATCTTGGCGTGGCATTTGAATATGGTGGAGCTAATCCAAAAAGCCTTCGGAAGGCGGCTTTCTGGTATGGCCAGGCGGCGAACGCCGGTGACAGGATATGACGTGATTGATTGAGATTTGTTTTGGGACACGGCACGGGCCGATTTGCCGCGGCTAAGTGCGTCGCTAAAAAATATTTCGGAGCTGCGATAAAACGAGCTAAACGGGGACGCAACCGGTGTTGGCCGACCATGGTTGCACGTTTTTACCCCGAATGCGACCAAGAAAATGATCCACTTCGGAATAGCTTGAGAAGAAACGCTCGTCTGATTGCAGCGGACGAAATGCTTTTGGAACGCGTGCTTGCCAGCCAAAGCCACCGGCGGCAGAATTGTGGTGCGGACATCCTGTCTGCCCGTCGCCACCGCGATACCTCCATTTCCTCCAATACTTCCTGTGTGAATTTCAACCATCGAAAATCCGCTGTTAATCGCGTTGTGTCTTCGTGCCAGTGCCGCCGCGCTACATCTGGCAGCCGCTCTTCCATATCCGCCGCTGCTGGCGGTCGATCTTCTGATAGGCCTGATAGCCTTCGGGGTGAATAGCCCGCAGGTCACCCTCTAGTGCGTAACACCGCGCCCGATTATGATTCAGTTCCCACTTGCGTTTGCCTTGCTGTTTAAGAGAAAATAATTAAAACACCTGGTCAGATTACGGTATTGCAACGTGCGGAGGGCCTGATCGGCGACCACGTTTGCGACCAGTTGTTTGCGATGATGTGCATTTCGCCATCCACGGTGAAATGAGGCATACCACCAATTACCCGAACTCGCCAGTGCCCTTATTGTGAATATTTACCGCGGAGCGGTAAACAGTTACCCAAACCAGTTGTTAAATATTGTGGACGGGCATAAATCCGGGCGGTCCGGGTATGACGAGATGGCTTGGGAAACTTAATTCTTCGGGCGGTAAGTGGGGTATAATAGACTGCAAGAGTTGTTTTGAGGTGTGTCCGCATGCGCTACAAATATGGTGAATTCAATGGTCAGGACTTTCCCACGCCGGATTCCCTTTTTGACCATGACCAGATTTTTGATTTTATTCTGGCCTATGGAGAAAACGCGCTTGAGGCATTAAATAATCTGGCGCCGGCCGACGCAAAAATTCTGGAACAACTGATACAGGATGGACTGCTGGACAAGGCGGGCGGGCGATTTCATCTGACGCCGCGGGCGGTGAACGCCATGCAGCGCAAGGCTCTTATGGAAATTTTTGCCCATCTGCCGCGCGGTTCGCGCGACGGGCATCCGACAACCAATGCGGGTGCCGGCGCCGAGCGCCTGGAGGGCACCAAACACTACGAGTTTGGCGACCCGATCAGTGAATTGGACCTGACGCAGTCCATGCGAAATGCGCTGGCGCGGAATGCGGCGGGGGGCATTCCGCCGCAACTGCCGGTTGATTTTTCCGAGCAGGACCTTGAACTGCACCTTGTGGAAGGAACCACAAGCTGTTCGCTCTGCATCCTGCTGGACATGTCGGGCAGCATGATGCGGCATGGCCGATTTCTGGCGGCTAAGAAAGTGGCAATGGGACTTTCCGCGCTGGTTCGGCAGCGCTTCCCACAGGACACGGTGGATGTGGTGGGCTTTTACAGCACTGCGGCGGTTATACCGGAAATGCGGCTTCCGCTGCTGATGCCTAAGCCGGTTTCCACGCATGAATATTCAATTGAAGTGCATATTCCGCTGAGCCAGGCGGCAAAAACCCACCAGCATTTCACAAATTTGCAGATGGGCATGCAGATGGGGCGCCGAATTCTGGCGCGGCGCGGCGGCCAGCAGAAACTTATGTTTATTATTACCGATGGTCAGCCCACCGCACACGTGACGGGCGACACCCTTCATCTGGTGTATCCGCCGCGAAGGGAAACCGCTCTGGCCACACTTAGCGAAGCACTTTCGTGTAGCCGCGCGGGCATTCGCGTGGCAAGCTTTGCATTGATAGAAGATTACTGGGGCATGGACTGGGTGGAATTCATGGACCAGTTGACACGGCTTTGCCGGGGTGTGGCGTTTTACTGTTCATCAGGCGACCTGGCCAGTTGTCTGATGGAAAGCTATTTAAGCGGGAAAAAGGCGAAGACTTATATTGCGTGAATCTGTGGGAGTTGCGCCGAAAATCGGTCGGGTCCATATTATCGATTATCGGTGGTGTCAGGCTGGCCATGTGCGAAATTCCTCCAGCAAAGCGGGAAGGCGTTTAAGTCCGCGATTCTGCGCGAGTCGCACATAGTGATACATGCTGCGGCGGTAGTGCCGGGTAACGCGGGCATCCACCGGAATGCCCCAGGCGCGCATCTGCCGAAACGCCCATTGCCAGACATGAAATTCTTCCAGACATCGCGGTCGGAATTTGCGGAACCCGATGGCGTGGTGGCCGACTTCATGAAGAAAAATGCACGCGCTGACCGCGGACCGTGGCCGTGGCGAGGAAATCATGCGTTTAATATCTCCATTGCTGTAGCGTAATTCGTAGGCGACGCCGCTCATGCGCTTGCGCCATTTGCGAATGGATATGCCGTGGGTCTGTTTCATGTGTTCCACCATTGCGTCATAAAACCGCCGTCGCTGGGGGGTGGGCATACGGGAAACCGGAAGACGGTCCGAGGGGATACCGGGTGGCGAGTCGTGAAACTGAAGACTTTTGGTGGTTTGGGCTGCGGCGATATTGCATTCGTCGGACTGACACTTGGACAGGGCCGTGAATTGCGCGATGGGATCGGAGGTTATATTGAGTATGTCCATAGAGTCCTTCGAATTGTTGCAATTGTGAATCATAGCCGTCTTCAGGTTCCGCCCACCGGCATTCGCATCATCAGTTTCCGCTCGCGTTCCGGGCGTCGCCCATTATTATCGGCAGATTGGCCGGTAAACATGCGGAATCTTTTGGCGGGAAAATGAAGAGTTCCCCGGCGCATCAATCGGCCGCTTCCGGCGGCAATGCAATTTCCACCATTAAAGTTTGCCGCGGAAGACAGGTGCCCTGCGTGCACACAGAAGCCCGCAATGTCAGTTGCGCCTTTTGCGGTCGCATGGTGCAGGCAAGGCCCAAGCGGCACACCAATTCCACTTCTCCAATCAGCCCGGTCGGCGCATCGGGCCACAGGCCAACCGGCACTGGCGGCGGTGAATCAACGGAAATCAGCCAAACGCCGGACGAAGGTGTGAGCTGCCACGTTAAGCCGAGTGACTCGCCCGCTGTAAGCTCAATATAGTAATTCGGAGCGATACGCAACCGCAGTGGAACTTCCAGGATAACTTCGCTGTTTGATGATGGAACTTGGCGCACCGAAAATGATTCATTGATTTCAAGAATTAAATTGGTCTTCGATTGTTCGCGGACGGAATTACCTGCGTCGAATATGGGTGCCGACAGAGATGTCCCTGATTCATTCTCGCGGGCGGCGCTGGTCAGCAGGGCTGCAAGAAGTGAGTGATGTCCGGTGGGGTGACGTTGAATGTCGGCGGCGGCCCATTGCGCGTTGCGCATGGCCAACTCTTGAAAATCGGGACGATTTAATTTTTCAGCAAGTTCCAGCAGGGCGTGAATCGCCAGTGCGTTGGGTGATGGAATCGCGTTGTCCAGAACCGGCTTCAAACGAACCATCAACGCATCGTGGCGGTGTGAGGTTCCAAAAAAGCCGCCGCAATCGGTATCCAGAAAGTCGCGTATCAATTCATCGGCCAGTTTTGCGGCGCGGTGCCAGGTGTCTGTGGCCGCCGGATTTTTCCACTGTTCCAGGCTTCTGGCCAGTCGCACCAAACCATCAAGCAGGAACGCGTAATCTTCCAGGTAAGCTGGACCGGTGGCGGTTCCATTGCGGCTCATGTGAAGCAGTGTTCCCTTGGAATCGCGATGCAGCTGGAAAAGCGCGTCAGCGCAGCGCTGGGCGGCGTGAAGGTAGTGATCATAATTCAGGGCTGTGCTGGCGGCCGCCAAAGAGGCGATTAACAGTCCGTTCCAGCCCGTGAGAATTTTATCATCCAATGCGGGGGAATTGCGCTTATTCCGCGCGGCCAGCAGGCGGCCGCGAAGCTGATTTAATCGTGATTGAATGACGGTCGGATCGGCCGTTGAATCAGCTGCAATCTGGCCGGCATCGGCCGCCAGATATAACACGTTAACCGATTCCCAGTTGCCAGCGGGCGATATTCCAAAATGGCGAGCCAGCAGGTCGCGGTCCGCGCTTTCGGGAAACAAACCGCATAATTCTTCCCAAGGCCAGACATAAAATTTCCCTTCCTCTCCATCGCTGTCGGCATCTAATGCGGAAAAAAATAAGCCCCGCGAATCGGTCATGGAGTTTAACCAGAAATCCAGCGTGCCGCGCGCGGTTTGTATCCAGAACGGGTCGTGAAATAATTTGCCGGCGCGGGCATAAATGCCGGCGAGCTGGGCATTGTCATACAGCATTTTTTCAAAGTGAGGGGCGAGCCATTTTTCATCGGTGCTGTAGCGTGCGAAGCCGCCGGCAAGCTGGTCATAAATGCCGCCGCGGGCCATCTGTTCCAGGGTAATGGCCAGCATTCGACCAGCGGTTGACTGCAGATGCGCGGGCAGATGGAGACCTGGTGACGGCTTTTTGGATGCGGCAATTTCCGCCATGGTAAGCCACAGATTCAGGGCATGGTGCGGCGGAAATTTTGGCGCTCCGCGGGACCCGCCAAAGGTGTCATCAAAACCTGCGAGTTCAGCGGCCACGGCATCGGCGATGCATTTGCGCAAGTCGATTTCCGATTTTCCGGCGGCTGTGGATGAAACGTGCTGCGCGATGGCGGCAACAATATCGGCGGCCTGTTTTTCGACATCCGTACGCTTACGGGTAAAGGCATCGGCCAGGGTACCCAGCACGCGGGCGAAGCCGGGCCGGTTATAACGGTCTTCCGGCGGGAAATAGGTTCCGGCGTAAAACGGTTTGAGATCGGGCGTCAGCCAGACGCTCATGGGCCAGCCGCCTGACCCTGTAAGCAATTGCGTGGCGATCATGTACGTTTCATCAATGTCGGGATGTTCTTCGCGATCAACCTTGATGCAGATAAAATGAGAGTTAAGTATTTCGGCGATTTGCGGGTTTTCAAAACTTTCGCGTTCCATCACATGGCACCAGTGGCAGGCGGAATAACCGATCGAAAGAAAAATGGGACGGTTCAACTCACGGGCCGAGGCGATGGCGTCCGGTGACCAGGGCCACCAATCCACCGGGTTGTGCGCGTGCTGGCGCAAATATGGGCTGATGCTGTTGGCCAGACGGTTCGCCTGGCGGGCGTTTGTGGACTGGGCGCTATGCGTCATACGGTATATATCCTGAGGCTTGGATATCTGCCGAGTCCGCTACATAACGGATCGGGCGCTTTGATTCCATTTCAATTCTAACCGTTGCGGGCGGGGATTTCCTGATTTGCAAATCATGGCGACTGAAAAATTGTCAACTGGCTTGCCGCACTTATTAAGCCAGTTTCTTAAGGCGGCTATTGGGAAGGCGTGACCACGCATCAACCGACTTTTTTTGCGGCGCAGTCCTTCCACTCCGCACGAAGTTAACGTGCGATGGTGTGCGGATGGCGGGTGGAGCGGTCCTGTTCGGGAATCGGCAATTCCACTGCATTCCAAGGCGTTTTGGCGCAGAGTTCCGGAGCCATTGACTACACGCTTAATTTTTTTGCCGCCCCCCCATCGGATAGGTTGCGATCGCGTTGTTGGATACATTGCTGATCGTCCGCCCCATCGCAAACCCGCCGCCATGCCGGATTAAGCCTGTCTTAAAATAAGTCATGAATAACCAGGAGCGGAATAACTTCGCAAATCTTGAACCAGGCAACAGGCCCAAAACAAATGAGGTGCGGTATAGGCGGCAAAAGTCGCGCGGAATAATCGAAGAGTTGTCGGCCACCAGTGCGGCGGCGCGAGTTTTGCTTGGAAGCGGCAGTTTCGATTTCGAGCGTAACATCGCTGATTTAATTATAAAAATATGGAAAAAATTTCGCTAACGGCGAAATATAAAAGTGGCGTGGCTTTTTATCGGTCCACAGTTGACATCGTGACGGGTTGGTTTAGTATCAATATAAACGAAATGAGAATTCGCAAGTTGAATTCCAAAAGTTCCATAAAGGGAGAGCCGCTGTTACGAAGGTCTTGGCGGACTGAATAACGATGAGTGAACGCGAAAAATATGCTGCCGATGAGCTGGCGATTGTGCTAAGCCATTACGATATTGGGGTGATAAGCGCGGTCAAGGAATTTCCCCGCGGATCGCGTAAGGCGCCGAAACTGCTGATACGTTCGGACCGTGGGGAATTTCTGCTAAAAAGGCGGGCCAAAGGGAAAGACGATCCGTTTAAGGTGGCGTTTTGTCACGCCCTGCAGTTGTTTCTGGCGGAAAAGCAATTTCCGTTACCCCATCTGATTGGCACGCGCAAAGAAAATAATTCCATGCTTCAGACGCTGGGGGGCATTTACGAGTTGTTTGAATACATTCGCGGAAACAGCTACGACAATTCACTGGAAGCCACGCACGATTCAGGACGTATTTTAGCGCTGTATCATAAACTGCTTCGGGACCATACCTCGGAATATGAGCCGCCAACCGGAAGTTACCATAATTCGCGGCATATAGGCAGCAGTCTGGATCAGATACCGGCGACATTTTCGCGCGCGCCGCGGATCCCTACGGAAGCCTCGCAGATTGCAGATATTCTGGAAGTGTTGCGCGCCGCCTATGTCGCGGCCGCGGCACGGGTGAATCGGGCTGGTCTGCAGGATTGGCCATTGCAGGTGGTTCATTGCGACTGGCACCCCGGCAACATGCTGTTTCGAAACCAGCGCGTTGTGGCGGTAATCGATTACGATTCAGCGCGGCTGCAACAGCGCATCATTGACCTGGCAAACGGAGTGTTGCAGTTTTCGATCATTGGCGGAGGGGACGATCCATCCACCTGGCCCGACCATGTGGATGAAGCCCGGTTTGAACGGTTCATCCGCGGGTACGACTCGGTGGATATGATCAGCACTGCAGAAATGCAGACGATCCCATGGCTGATGGTGGAGGCGATGGTTGCCGAAAGCGCATTTCACATTGCCGCCACCGGTTCGTTTGGACGAATTGAGGGGTTTGGATTTTTGAAAATGATTGATAGAAAAGTCAAATGGGTGACAGAACATGCCGACCGTCTGGTTCGGCTTGTGTCCGGATAAGGGAGGCGGGTTTCCGCCCGCGTGACGGATAATTCGTATTAGCGAATTTCCTGAATTACGCCGCCCTTAGTTCAACTGGCGTTGAAACGGTTATACGATTATTATATACACCTGAGGGAACGGATTGGACGAGTGCTTTTCAATGTCTGCCGGCGCGTTGGACTTTTCTGCTTCTTCGGAACGTCAGGTTTGATATTATTGGGAGTTGGGACGGGCTAACTTCAGCAGGTGCCAGAGGTTGCCCAGTAATTGCAGGAGTGTGTTATGAATATTCTTGTGCCGCAAATAAATCTTCGCGGAGATTACGTGCAAATTTGTGAACGCCTCCGTCAGGTGCGCGTGCAGGTATGCGGCCGCCGTGGCCAGTCGCGATTCGCGTTTCTGCTGGGGCTTTCACCATCCACGTATAACTATTACGAGAAGAAACGCATTCCGCCTGTGGAAGTGCTGGATTTAGCGGCCAAGGTAACCGGTGCTCCGCTCATGTGGCTGATTCGGGGGGAACCGGAAACCTTTCAACTTTCCACATTAATTTACATTGTGGGTGAATTGCCGGAAAAACCGACCAAAGATACCGCCTCCGCCGACGACTGACTCATGGGCATCCTCACCCGCCTGGGGGCATTGGCACACAGGCGGTTGGCAACTCGCGACGGCGTTAAACGCGTTCCAGAAATAGCCGATCACAGAATTCATACTTTTGTTCTTGCACCGGCGCGAAATGCAATCGTGGGGCCGGTATTTTCAAAACAATTGAAGTTATTTCGTAAGACTTACCGGTACTGCGGCGACTGATATGATACGCGGTGGCGTCATGCCGGCGTTGAATGTAAGGAATCTGATGTTGCGTGATCGATACATTCTGGTGGCCCGCTCGCGGGGTGTCTGGTTGGCCGCACGGGCGATCCGGAGTTGGGCACTCCTCGTTGCGATGGCGTATGTTGCGGTTGGCCTTACCGGCGGCGGACTGGCTAGAGCCGGAGAAATGGCCGTAAAACTAACCGCTGTGCCGGCGGCCGTGCACGCAGGCGCGAAGTTCCGCCTGAAAGTGCATATAAATGTAAACGCGGGCTTTCATATTCAATCCGCGCATCCGCTGGACAAAGATTTTATTCCGACCAAGCTTACGCCGGAAGCCAATAGCGACATTCAATTTGGACCGGTGCAATATCCCAAAGCCGTGCTGTTGCCGGCGTCGACGGCTCTTACGGCCGCGGGAAAAATATCGGTATATCTTAACGACGTTTCGGTATGGATTCCGGCACGGCTCAAGGCCGACACTCCGACTGGTGATTTGATTCTGAAAGTCGATTTTCAGGCCCAGGCGTGCAACGATCAGACATGCTTTATGCCGGTGCAAAAAACCTTGACTGTACGGGTGCAGGTGTTGCCGGCTTTGTCCAAAGGGGGGACCGCACCGTCCGGCGGAGCCGTTGGAAAACAGTCAATCGGTTTGCCGCACCAAATGCCAGCCGCAAATTTGCCTGCAACAGGAGTGGCTTCATCCAGTCGGCCAGGTGGCCTCCAGCCAGCGCGGTCGGCACCGCGGGAATCCATTCAACAGCAGTTGCAGATCATTCAATCGCGGCCCTACCATGTACCACACGAACATTTGCCGTTGTGGGAGTTAATTGTTTCAGCGCTTTTGGGTGGGCTTATTCTGAATGTCATGCCCTGCGTGCTACCAGTCATACCGTTAAAAGTTCTTTCAATGGTGCAGCAGGCCCATGGCAACCGGAGGCGGGCGGTGGTGCACGCGCTGGCATTTTCCGCGGGGATTATTTCATTGTTTGCCGGACTGGCGACGGCGATGGGTATTTACCGTTGGCGGACTCATCAACATTTGATGTACGGCATGCAGTACAGCCATCCGGAATTTCTGCTGGTGCTGGGCCTTGTGGTAATGGCGCTGGCGTTATCCATGCTGGGAGTCTGGACGATTTCAGCGCCGCGGGCCGTGACAAATTTGGAGGTTCCGCAGGGTGGCCTGGCCAGTTCATTTGCCATGGGACTTTTGGCGACCATTCTGGCCACGCCATGCAGTGCGCCATATCTGGGGCCACTGTTTGCGGTCACCTTGGCGGCACCAACCGGAATCATCGTTCTTTTTTTTATGTTGATCGGTGTTGGCATGGCGGTGCCTTATGTGATACTGGCGGCGTTTCCGCAATGGCTGAATCGCGTGCCGCGCGCGGGGCGATGGTCTGAACTGCTTAAGCAGGCGTTGGGCCTTGTGATGGTGGGTGTGGCGATCTATCTTTTAAGCAGCCTGCCGTCACAACATGCGCTGATTTTAGCACTGGCGCTGACCTTGGTGCTTGGAGTGGTGTTGTGGGTGTGGGGGCAGGCGATAAGTTACTCCATGCCAGCGGGCCAGATATGGACCATTCGCGGTGCGGCGCTGGCTTTTGGATTGGCAGTGGCGACGGGGCTATGGTTATACAACGGAGGCCTGAATCCGCGGGAGCATATTGGAAGTGGCCGTTGGCGACCGTTTACACTTCAGCGGTTGGATGCCGGGCTGCAAAACCATCGGCCGGTGGTGGTGGATTTTACGGCGTCATGGTGCATCAATTGTCATTACGTCAAGCATTTTGTTCTGGATACCATTCCGGTACGGAACAGCTTTCGCAAGGGCGATGTCCTGCTTCTGCGTGCCGATCTGACGGACGAGCCGCCGGTGGAAAAAGCACTGCTTTACAAGCTGGGCTGGCGATCTATTCCGGTACTGGCGGTATTTTCGCCGGCGCATCCGTATGCACCGAAAATATTGCATGATCTGTATTCTGCGCAGGCGGTAGAGACCGCGGTAAGCCAGGCGGGCGGCTAGGTGGCCGGCCTGTTTGCGAACGGAGGGGATTTCGCATGCAGCACGGGTAGCCGAATACCGGGGGCTTATTTAGCCAATAGAATAATGATAATAACAATTGCAAAGGCCAGCAGCCCAAGCAGGCTAAGCACGAGTGGATCGGTAAATTTCTGGCTAAGGGTTCGGGAGGCCATGTCGATCGTTTTCTGGTGGTCCAGATCGGTCAAAGATGATTGTTCATCCATCGGTTCGCCTCCGGTGTTTTTATCCAGATTGGCAAGTGAAGTCAGGTCATACGATTTTCTGGCCAGCAGCGGCGGCTGGCCAGCGGCGACCGCCTGCAGGTCGGCCAGCATATCTTCCGTGTTGGCGTACCGCTTTTTTGCATCTTTGGCCATGGCCACTTCAATAATTTCCCCTACGCCGGCGCTAAGGGAAGTGACGATATGGTCGGGCGGAATAAGTTCCTCTTTCAGGTGTTTATGCATGACCGCGGCCGGCGAAGCCGCTTCAAACGGCACGCGGCCAGTGACCATGTGATAAAATGTGGCACCAAGAGAATAAATATCGGCACGGAAATCAATATTCACTTCGCCGCGGATCTGTTCGGGTGAAATATAATAAGGTGTCCCATAGGCCTTGCCGGCTTCCGCCAGAGCGGCGGCCTGGTCGGTGGCATCTCTCGCCAGACCCATATCGGCAAGTTTGGCGATACCGGCGGGCGTAATCATGATATTCTTTGGCTTTACATCACGGTGTATCAGGCCGTGGTGGTGGGCATGAACCAGGGCTTTGCAGACCTGGATGATAATATCGAGCGCCTCTTTTTCGGCATAGGGCTTGCCGCTGTCCACAAGGTGGTCGTAGACGGTTTTTCCTTCCACAAACTCCATGACGAAGTAGTGGTAACCGCCGGATTCACCTACATCATACGCCCCGACAATATTGGCATGGTTAAGTTTGGCCGCGGCCTTGCCTTCCATGTAAAAGCGATCAACGAATTCCTTATTCTCACTCATTTTCCGGGGCAGGACTTTAATGGCGACAAGGCGGTCCAGCGAAAGCTGCCGCGCCTTGAAAACGGTCGCCATGGCACCGGCACCCAGTTTGGAAAGTATCTGGTAGCCGGGAATCTGCTGGAAAGATTTCTGGTCATCCAGGTTGCCACGTACACGCGCCAACTGGCCAGGAGTGATATAGCCATTTTCGACCAGGAGGTCGGCGAGTGAGCGATGGTTGTTCTGGTGTTCAAGTTCGCCTTGGAGCGCCATGCAGTCGTTAAGTTCATCGCTGGTGCACAACCCCTGTTCGACAACAACGCGGCCGAGGATCGTGTCCATTTTACTGATTGTGCTGTTGCTGTCTGACATAACTCTTTCGCATTCGACCAACCAGGCCCGATATTACGGATGGCAATCCAGATTGCTCCGATTTATCAGATAAGAAGTATATCGGCTCCGCAATCTGGAAAAACTGAGTTGCTTAGTTTTAAGGCCAGTCCATGCTTATTGCAAGGGGGTTTGGGTGATTGCCAGGGGCGGTCCGGCGTGGGAACGGGGAATTCGGCAACCGAATTGCGCGTTATTCGGCACAAGTCGCAACGACAGTTGGTCGTGGACTTTACAGCCGGCCTGCGGCGCGGCAAACTGGCGTACATGAATACCGTGGAATCCGTTGTTGCTTCTGAACCTGTTTCGCCAAGTCTGGCGGTACGAATTGGCTCCCTGGCACTGGCTAATCCAACCATGACCGCATCGGGCACCTGCGGCTATGCGGACGAGTACGCCGATTTTTCCGATATGTCCCGCCTGGGCGCATTTGTTACCAAGTCCATCAGCAAACTGCCGCGGAAAGGCAATGAAAGCTACCGCGTGATTGAAACCCGCGCTGGCATGCTTAACGCGATTGGCCTGGCCAATATCGGTCTGGACCGGTTTATTGCCGAGAAAGTCCCCCGCCTGGAAAAAATGGGGGTGCCGGTGATTGTGAATGTTCCGGGCTGGTGTATTGACGACTACGCGGATGTGGCGGCCAAATTTGACCAGGATGTTCCCGTGGTTACCGGAATAGAACTGAATGTAAGCTGTCCGAATGTGAAAAATGGTCTAAGCTTTGGAACCGATCCGGTCCGTCTGGCGGAATTGGTGGCGACGGTGCGCAAGCGGGTTTCCCGCTGCACGCTTATCGTCAAGCTTTCACCGAATGTGGCGGATGTGGCTGTAACGGCACGGGCCGCGGTGGACGCCGGTGCCGATGCGCTTTCGCTTGTGAATACATTTACCGCGATGGTGGTGGATGTGGAAAAAGGACGGCCCATGCTGGCCAACGGTACCGGAGGGCTAAGCGGGCCGGCCATTAAGCCGATTGCGGTATTCATGGTCCATCGGGTCTACACGCAGGTTGCCAAAGCTCACAATATTCCCATCATCGGCATGGGCGGCATACAGACATGGAAAGATGCCGCAGAGTTTCTGCTGGCCGGTGCCACAGGTATTGCGGTGGGAACCGCGTTATTTGTGGACCCTGCCGCACCGCAGAAAATATGCGACGGTCTGACCGAATATCTTAAGCGAAAGGGCAAAAAGTCGGTCCGGGAAATTATCGGATCTCTGGACGCCGGTGCTTCATAGGGTCGGCATAAAGGTCGATCAACGGGTCGCGCTGGAGGTGTTATGGGCAGCGGGTGGACCAAGGGGTTCGACTCTGTCCCGACGATCCATGGCCAGGTTGGCCAAAGTATCGGGGCGGGCATTGCTTTCGCGGTACACGTGTTCCATTTTCCATTTCGGAATTTCCGCCAGCAGGCTGTGGGCGCGCGCGTGCAGCGGTTGAAGTGTGGCGTTGCGCACCTTGTAAATTCCCAGGATCTGTCGCACCACCAGTTCACTGTCGGCGCGAATGGTCAATTCGCCGGCTCCCAGGGCCTTGGCGGCCTCCACACCCCGAATAAGGGCTTTGTATTCGGCCACATTGTTGGTCGCTGTTCCGATGAATTCGCCCAGCTCGTACACGTTTTTTCCGTCCGGCGTGCGCAAAGTAAGGCCGACCGCGGCCGGACCGGGATTTCCCCGCGAGCCGCCATCAAATTGCAGCACCAGATGCCGCTGCGAAACCGTCATGACTTCTCCTTGGAAAGTTCAGTTCCGGATGCGTGGATGTCTCCGAATGGAGTTTGACCGCGAATTCAGGATGGCTGAACCGCATTGGCGTTAAGCATTTCAGTCAGGAATAAAATACGGCCGCAAGAATTGCACTTACGGATTTCATCACGGCCGCGCAATAAATTTACATCTTCCACATTAAGGCTCATATAACAGCCGCCGCAGGAAACATTTTCCAGATCGTCGCCGTCAAATTCGGCTGCGGCCATCACATTTCCGGGGTACTTAAGCAGAATTCGTTCATATTGGCGACGGGCATCGGGCGGAACATTGGCCAGAGCCAGTCCGCGACTGGCCTCCAACTGGCGGATAATTTCCTTGACATGGCCAACTTGTTCGCTGTTTTTGCGCTGGGTTTCAGCCAGAGAGGATTGCGCTTTCTCCAATTGAATTTTTATGTCAGCCGCGGATTTGCCGTTGGATTCAAGCTGCTGCATCAGGTCCAGAGCGAGCTTTTCAATTTTGCCGACTTCCGCTTTTTCGGCGGAAATCTGCACCAGAATAGCGGAGTATTCCTTGTTGTTTTTGGTAACATTCAGGCTTTGCCGCATCTTTTCAATGTGTTCCTGGCGGGAGGCGATATCCAATTCATGGCCAGAAATACCGGTCTGCAGCTTGCGTCCGGCAGATTCAAGTTCCGCCAGATGTTCGCTTAAGCGTACAATATTGGTTTCTACGGCCACCTGATCTTTAAGCAGTGCGGCCAGTCGCCCCTGGAATTCATGAATATCGTGGTCTATTTTATGCAGCGCCAGCAGCGCGGGAACAATGGTCAGAACCGGCATCAGGTCACCTCAAAAACTCCAAGTAAAGAAGTGTACCATCGAAGCGGGTTTTACGCCAACCCAACCGCGGGCCGCCCAATTCGCAATTCGCATATCGCGAAACGTCGCTATCGGTCATGTATTGGAAATCGCCGGACGGCATTTCGGCGCAGGCGTGACAAAGCACAGAAGTCATGACGGGCGGGTTATCGGTAGCCGCTTGGGTTGGCTTTGAACCACTTCCATGCGGATTCCACAATTGTGTCCAGACTGGTGATCGCGGCTTTCCACTTCATATCGCTGGCCATTTTTTCCGGTGAGGCAAACAGGGCGGGCGGATCCCCCGGACGCCGCGCGGTTTCGCGTGTGGCAATCGGTTTGCCGGTGACGCGCCGGCAGGATTCAATAATTTCACGCACGCTGTATCCGCGGCCCACACCCAGGTTGTAAAACAGTCCTTTGGCCGGCTTAAGATTTTCCAGCAGCACCAGATGGGCCTCCACCAGGTCCCAGACGTGAATATAATCACGAATGCAGGTTCCGTCGGGCGTGGGGTAATCATTTCCATAAATATCAACATGTGTCCGCTGACCCAGGGCTGTCTGCAGCACAATGGGAATAATGTGGGATTCGGGCCGGTGATCCTCACCGATAGATCCATCCAGTGCCGCCCCGGCCACATTGAAATACCGCGGCGCGGCGAAAGCCAGGTTTTCCGCCCGGGCGCAGTCCAGAAGAATATGTTCCACCATCAGTTTGGACCTGCCGTACGGGCTGATGGGATTCTGCGGAATATCTTCAGTAATCGGCACCGTGCGCGGTTCGCCATAGGTGGCGCAGGTGCTGGAAAAAACCAGCTTGCGCACGCCGGCAATCGTCATCGCGTCAAGCATGCTGATGGTGCCGGCCACGTTGTTTCGGTAATATTTTCGCGGGTCGCTGACGCTTTCCCCCACATAGGCATTGGCCGCAAAGTGCATGACCGCTTCGGTTCCGTGGGATTTGAACAAGGCGGCCAGCCCGGCGGTGTTGGCACAATCCAGCACTTCCAGGCGGGCCTTGGAATCCACGGCGGCCCGATGTCCGTTGGTCAGGTTGTCCACCGCAATAACTTCATGTCCGCGCTCAACAAGCAGCTTCACCGCATGAGACCCGATGTAACCCGCACCGCCAATAACCGCTATTCGCATGAAAAACTATCTCCAAACAATACCATGACTAAAGTACTTGGCGTAGCCGCGGTTGTAAATAGCATCGCTTCAATGGACTGTTCTCCGGATTTTGCCGGATTGCCCGATAACAGGCCGCCAATGGTCTTGGGAATATTCACGGAGGGCCGGTTGCCGGACGTGAAGAAATTAAGGCTTTTGGCGATGAAAATGTGAAACCGGATCGTGGTGGCCATGCGGGCGCATGGGCATGTGGCTAAGGTCTATCGACAGTGTAAGCGGCCGGTTGTGGCGAATGGCACTGACCGAAACGCTGCTCGGATCAAGATGAATCCGCCGCATGATGGCGGGCAGTTGCAAAATGGAAATATTGTTCAGGGCTGTAATCAGGTCGCCGCGCCGAATGCCGGCTTCCATCGCCGGAGAGTGGGGAAATACTTTAAGCACCAGTATGGCCGGTCTGCTGCCCAGAATCGGATTTTCCTTGCGGACCGGGGAATTGGCCGCCAACAGCATGTATTTAATTCCAAATTGCCTGGGGCGGATAACGCCAGTTTCAATAAATTCCCGGAATACCGGATTGCGCCGCGTGACATGGAATATATTCATGCCCGATCCGACGCCGGTAAGCTGCCCTTGCCTGGACAGAAGCAGTGTGGATTGGAAAGGCTTGTCAGGCATGCCATGCCGCTGATTCCGCGAATGTCTGCCGCGCAGCGCAATTTTCCATTTCAGTGTCAGCGTATTGGGATTCAGCGACAACTGCATCCTTTTGTCATCACGGTCGGCCCGAGCCAGGGGAATCGCCGGCCACTGTGCGGCCTGCCGCAGTGCCACAACGCTTAAATCAAGCCGTGGACTTATCCCCAGAATCCGCCCTGTCAGCCGCTGGCCGCGATAATTAATAACCGTAATTTTGCCCGTCGTTCCCGCAGTGCCCAGGAGTCCAAGGACCAGAATATTATGTTTAGCACCAACCACCACGCCGGGCAGACTGTTGCCCTGCCCTTCGTGCAGAAGCATCAGCCGCTGATTTATCAAACGCAAATAGGGCCAGGGCGGCTTCTGACCCGGTTTGTGCATTTCAAACAGAAAGTGCCGCATCAGAAATAACTGCGCCATTGGTCTGCGGGTCAGATTATTGAGCCGGTTCCGCTGTTCGAAACTTAACGGTGGCTGACTATGGCCGGAATTTGCTTCCGGAACAATGGCCACGGTGGCCGATTGGCGACCTGGTCTGCCGTCGGCGTGAAAGTGGTGGTTTAATACCCACGTCCGTTCCCATGCCAGAAAGCGGCGCTGCATTTCCGGGGGAAGAATATGGACCGGATTTTTATCCATTTCAACCCGCACCAGAGATTTCCGAAGCCGCGAATAGAGCGCACGCGTTTCCCAGTTCAGTTGTGTAAGAAGTTGCGGATCAATGGGGGCTGATGCGTCGTATTTATAAGCGGGTTCCGGCGGCAGCGCGGAAGCCTGCAACCGGGCCGCGGCCATGCCGAAAAACCCTGCCGGAAAAAAAATTGGCGCAGCGGCACCAAGCCATACCGCCGCGCGGCGGATCGACAATATGCGGTTCCGCCCGATTCGGATACACCCGCTGACTGCCGGGACTTGGAAAAATGGATTCATACGACTCCGATTTTATCCGGTCGCGGCTGTGTCGATTACAGGGTCAGGCGGCCGGATAATCCAAATTCAATCAAAAAACGCCCTGTGTCGCCATGGCCATGGTTTCCCTGGCATTTCCTCCATTCGTTGACCGCGCTTGCTTTGATAGTTGATAGCTGCGGTAAAACCGCTGGGCTTGCTCATAGCTGCTGAAGGTTTGGGAAACCGTTTCACCGCCCGGTGTCTGAATTTCAACTGCATAGCGCACGGCGGGACTGGCGGCCGAGCCGCGCCCGGCCAGGAAGCAACCAACGCCGATCACCAGGCAGGCGGCCACAATCGAGGCCCGTTTAAGCCAGCGAAGAATGGAAAGGTCGCTGCTGGGTTCAATATGTCCGGCGGGGGCGAATTCCATTTCATAGCAATGTTCCAATACCCGCCTCGCCAAAACGGCTGCTTCCGTCGGCGTTGGCGCGTAGCCAGCCATCGCGGCCCGGGACAGGCGCTGCTGGTGGACAAGCCGATCGAGTGCGGCTCGCCCTTGGTCGTCTTGTGCCAGCATCGCCTCTACATCCGCTTTCTGTGCGGACGAAAGTTCGCCATCCAGATAAGCTTCAAGAAGTTCGTTCGTTAACTTTTTCATATGTCACCTCATGTCCTTTTAACTCTCATTGCATCTCTGGCAAAGCGGGGCTGCCAGGCTCCGGTGTTCAACCGTTTTCAGCTGAATCCGTGACGCGATCCCGCAGACCATCGGCCAGTCGCACCCTGGCCCGATGCAGCCACGTTTTTACCTGGGCCTCGGTCGCTTCCAGTGCCTCGGCGATTTCGCGATAGCCCATCTGCTGTTGTTCGCGCAACGTCAGAGCTTCTCGCCAGGCGTCCGGAAGCGTTTCAATTAACCTCCGGAGTTTTTGAGTTGTCTCGGCCGTGCTGTAGGCTTCCGAAGGGTCGTTGTCCGATCCAAGGCTATCGTAAATGGCCGGGTCGGCATCCAGCGATTGTCCAACCCTTCGGCGCCGACAACTAATCACAGTCCTGGCGACCGCCTTGGCCATCAGCGACCAGCCACCATTTGACCAGTCATAACTGTCGCGAAGGCGAAAAAGTTTGAGCAGCGAATCCTGCACAAGATCTTCCGCCTGCTTCGCATCGCGCGATTGTGCACCCATCATGGACCTGGCCAAGGCCACCAAACGACCCATGTTGGCATTCACAGCCTCTTCAAACGCCTGATTAACGGAATTTGGTTCTGGCATTTGACCTTCCGGCTTCAATTATGAACACGCTTAAAAAAGCGGTTTGTTACAGATTCGGCCACACTTTTTCCATGTCTGATAACCGCTTTTGGCAATCTTTTGATTCCGGTTGCATACCGGGCGTTATGTTCTTGCATGTCCGCAGGCATCCATCGGCGGACACCCGTCCCCGCTGCAAGCAATTTTTCCTGCAACATAATGGCCGCACGATCTACGCCAGCCGGGACACCGCTTCGGTCGGGATTCTGTTCGGTTTTCCGTCACCAGTCGCACCTGCCCAATTTTTCAGGGCCGATCGGCGAATCGCCGAAGATTATAAGTTTATATCTTAAAAATTTCGACCTGTCCGCCTCAGTGGTTTTTTTCACGCAAATACGGGCTATCGGGCGGCATAATTTGTAAAAGCGATAAATTTATTGTTATCGTACCATTGTGCCGAAAGGCTTATAGGCGGAAAAGGTTTGCATTGCCCGTTTAACGGAATGTATACTCTGATTCGGGTCGGCAGAGTTTAGTTGCCACGTTGCATTCCAGCAATGCATTCCGAAATGTATTCGGCCGCTCGCAAGAGAGATTTGCGCAAAACGTAAGACTGGTTGTATTCAGTCAAAGCGAGTATCAGGCTAATTATGATCGCATCCGCAGTGACATCCAGCCCCACATTCACTTCAACGCTGATGCCGTACATGCAGATATTCTATGTTTCCTTTCTGGCCACACTGGCCCTTACGCCACTGATGCGCAAGCTGGCGCTCAAGCATGGGGTAGTGGACGAGCCGGACGGGCAGCGTAAAATTCACACCAAACGCGTCGCTTATCTGGGCGGAGTGGCGATATTCATTGGCTGGCTGCTGGGGGTTCTGGCCTCAATTACCGTGACCCCCTTCCATGCGGGCGGTAATGGATTTGCCGAGGTCCAGGTGCCTCCGGGCATTCTGCTGGGTGCCGGTATTGTGATGATTTGCGGGCTTATTGACGACGTCTACAGTCTTTCGCCGCGCATCAAACTTTTTGGTCAGTTGCTGGCGGCGGCGTGCCTCTATTTTTTAAATTTGACCCGCACTGACAACATCGGTGCCCGCGTGGATCTGGCCAACATGTTTGTGTATCCGCTGGAACGCCACCATCTGATTGGTCTGGTTCAATTGACCGCACCCCATGTATATCTGACGCTGGCCAGCATGTTCAGCGCGATATTCTGTGTGTTTATTGTCATGGCCACGAGCAACGCGATGAACCTGCTTGACGGCATGGATGGCCTGTGCGGCGGTGTGGCGGGAATTATGGCCATTGGTTATCTGGTTTTGTCGGTTTACCTGTCTGCGGCAAATCTGACGCAACCCGGTGTTTCGTCACTTAATCCGGCCCGCATCGCGCTGAGTCTGGCGCTTCTTGGGGCGGTCCTGGGCTTCCTTCCGTATAACTTTAATCCCGCGACGATTTTTATGGGTGATACAGGCAGCATGTTCCTGGGCTTTATCTGCGGCGCTATGATCGTTCTTTTCGGAAACGATGGAATTTTCCGCTGGTTTCTGGCTTCGGTGGTAATCTTCGGGCTTCCGCTGCTTGATACACTGCTTGCCGTTGTGCGCCGAAAAATCAATCGAAAGCCGATCTTTTCACCGGATTCCGGTCACTTCCATCATTTTCTGCTGAAGCGCGGATTGTCGGTGCCGCGTGCGGCACTTGTAAGCTATATCCTGGCGGCCATGTTTGTAAGCTTCGCACTGGTGATTGTCATTATTCCCACCACCCTGGCCCTGGGTATGTACCTGGTCCTTTTCGGCTGGCTGGTGGTGGCAGCGTTCAAAATGGGCATGATTAACCAGCAGGGAAGCGTGCCACTTCAGGCGGCATCCACGGCATTTGTCATTTCCAGCCAACCGGGTGACAAAATTATTCCGTTTCCTGATACATCAGCCGGCCAGTTGGAAAATCCCGTACCCATTCCGCCGCACGTGATCGCGGCAGACCCATTAACCAAGGCCTCCGAGTCCGCTTCGCGGGATGGCCCCCAACACCCTCTGGCACCGCGCGTGGCCGGTTCCTGACATCAGGCGGGCGTCCGGAGAATCGTTCAATCCGCCATACTTCGCGGCTGAATATTCAGTTGAACACAAAGTGCATTCCGCAGGCCGCGGTTTATTTTCCGATACAAAACTGCCCGAAAATTCTTCCAAGAATGTCATCACTGCCAATCGTGCCGGAAATTGTTCCCATTTCGTTTAATGCAGCGCGCAAGTCGCCGGCAGTCAGATCCACGTCTGTTTCCCATTGGTCCCGCCGCACCAGATTTGCAGCTCGCCCCAAATGTTCGAGGGTACGGCCTAACGCGGTTCGATGGCGGTGGTTAAGCAAAATACTTTCGGCCGCCACCGGGGATTGCTGATAACATTTGCTTCCCACCAGTTTCAACAAGTCGGCGGTTCCCTGACCGGTCAGGGCGGAAACTCGCAAAACCTGCGGCTGGTCCAGTTCTGACGGTGCGGGTGTGCAGCACAGGTCCGCTTTGTTTTGCACCAACAGCCATGGCACACCCGCCGGCGCGCGAACTTGGCCAAGCAACTGCTCCGCAGAAGTGCCGGTATTTTCCGGATCCAGAATCAGCACCAGCAGATCGGCTCGCTGAATGGCCTTGTGGCGGAATTCATCCATCTGGGGGTAAAGGTCGTGCCCCGAATTTTCCAGGCCGGGCGTATCGACGATGCGAACGGATCCGAAGGGCGTCGCCACGGTTACAGAAATGGAATCTCGTGTGGTGCCCGCCTGGCTTGAAACGATGGCGCGGTTGCGACCACTTAAGCGATTGATAAGTGAGCTTTTGCCGACATTTGCCGGTCCGATCAGGAAGGCCGTCGGCAGTGTCTCCTGTGTTTCCCACTGCGCCGCATGATTCAACAGGTTTGTGATATTTGCTTCCAGTTCGGATATTCCCGCCTGAAGCTTTGGTCCGGAAATGAATGACACACCCGGTTCATCACTAAAATCAATGCCCGCCTCCACCATAGCCAGCAAATCTGCAAGTGCATCGGTCTGCCGCCGGGTCCATTCATGCAGCAGGCCGCAGCGCAAGCTTTGTGCGGCCAGCAGTTGCCGGTCGTTGGTGGCGGCAATCGCGGCGGCTATTCCTTCCGCCTCGGTCAGATCGCATTTTCCATTCAGGTAGGCGCGAGCAGAAAACTCTCCTGGTCCGGCGCTGCGAGCGCCGGCGGAAATGAATTGTGCCAGTACACGCTGCAGCAATGGCACCGCGCCGGGCAAATGCAGTTCCACCGCATCCTGACCTGTAAAACTGGCCGGTGCGCGGAAGAAAATCGCCCCCGCCGCCACCTGCGGATTGCGTAACGTTACGTTTATCCATCGCCGGGCAGTCGGACTTTGTATAGGAACAAGAATGGATTCCGCTAAATCCCATGAAAGCGGGCCGGAAAGGCGAATAATGCCCCGCCGCGCCGCCCCGGGCGGTGAACTGATGGCGGCAATGGTGTCGGTCGTCAACATACTTCCGTAAAGTCTACCCGAATAAGCCGCGGCGCGGTGTGGGCTCGCCGTGCTATAAACAGCCAATCCTCTGTTATATTAACAAGCAGGTCTGCTTCTTCTATAAAAACGATGCGCATGCCACCAAATCATTTCCAGGATTTTACGTGTATGGCGAGTCGCTTCATGAATCAACACGATTTGTTGCCACGGCGGGATTGGGTTTGCCGCCTTTGTGTCGCAATCCGTGATGCGACGCGGCTTGGCGTATAGCGTATCGAGCATAAATAGCGCGGCATGCCAATTGTCTAATATAAACTGCGAGGGCGGCAAAAATGACTGCGAGTCTTCAGGCGGCATGTATTTACCATCCCCATGGAAGGCGGATTCGGCATACCCCAAATGCTTTTTCTGACGTGGTTCGCTTGGCGGTGTCGGGTTTGGCGGGATATTATCCTGATTGCCGGTCGGAATGGTCGGCCTTACAATGACAGGTCGGTTTTGTGGAGTGTGCATGCAGCTTTCAAAGCGAACGCAATATGGTCTGCGGGCATTGGTCTGTCTTTGCGAGTTTTATCCGAAGGGATATTTGCAAACCAGGGAACTTGCGGCGCGTGAAGGACTGCCGACCAAATTTCTGGAATCCATATTGTCCGCGATGGCCCGCGCAAAATTTCTTTCTTCCAAAATCGGTGCCACCGGTGGCTATCGACTGGCAAAAAACCCGCGGGAAATTATGATTGGCGAAGTCATTGCCCGGCTGGAAGGCAAAAAGCTTCTGCAGGAGGCGGACAGCCCGGCCGCTGAAGATCAGCGACCCGGCGAAATAGCCGTTGATATTCTTCAGTCACAGTTGTCCAACGCCATCGGCGGCGTGCTGGAATCCACCAGTCTTGCGGGGCTGGTGGATATGGTCGGGCAGCGAAGCCGCGGTGGACAGATGTACTATATATGAACAAACCGCCTGAAAAACCTTTCCGTCCAGTTGTTGGCGCCACCATGCCGCCGGTGCCGGTGGTTGCGCCCGCAAAAGAATCGTTGGGGAAGCATTTTGGTTCGGTATTCATTGGCGGACTCGTCGCCCTGATTCCATTTTTTGTGACGCTTTACATCCTGAAACTTTTGTACGCGGCGGCGACATGGCTGTCGTTTCCCGTGGCCCAGTGGATGGTTACACATTTTCTACCCCAGTCCAAACATGGCGCATTGGCGGGAGAACTTATTTCCGCCATTCTTGCCGTGATTCTGTTTCTGGTCATTGTATATGCGATCGGATTTCTATCCACGCGTGTGATTGGCCGCAAACTGCTGGATATGCTGGACCATTTCATTGAAAATCTGCCATTGCTCAAGGGCATTTACGGCACCACCAAACAGGTGATATCCGTATTCCGGCAGGGTGGCGGCGGCGCCGGCTTTCAGCGCGTTGTGCTGCTGGAATTTCCGCGGAAAGGACTCTGGACGCTCGGTTTTGTAACCAATGAAATTACCGATTCATCATGCGGCAAAAAATATGTTTCCGTATTTATTCCCATGACTCCCAATCCGACCAGCGGCTTCTTCCAGTTGGTGGCCTGCGATGAAGTCCGCGATACAGACTGGACCGTGGACCAGGGCATCAAAATAGTTCTCAGCGGCGGGCTGCTGGCCCCACGTGAAATGGATTTTGGCAAGCCGGCCTGTCCGGAGGCTTCGATCGCTCCGGCGCTTAACAATTAATAAAAGCCGCCTGGCCGCAAGCCGCCATACTCCGCAAAATGATCCCTTGCCGAATGGCGGTCAGACAAGAGTTTTTCCAGTCAGCCGTTCCAGCACCCGCAAGGTTGATTTTTCCGGTGAACGCATCGCCTGCACCGGCAACAGATACGTTTGTTCCAGCAGATACTGTCCGGCATCTACCGCGTGCAGCACTTCATCGGTAAAACAGAGCCAGGTTCCCTGCGCTGGAAAACTGAACGGGAACTGTGGGCAGGTTTTCTGATACTGCTCGTCCATTTTTGCCATATCGTGCAGGTGAAGCATGTAATGGTCGAACAGAGTGCGGCGGCTGCGGGTGACGCGCAGCAGATGCAGCAGAGGAAGTGAACCGGGAAACGGCTGGGGCACCTTGTCCACAAATTTTTTAGCGAAAGCTTCAAATGGTTCGCCGACACGCCAGTCGCGTCCTTTGCCATTCGGGTTAACGTTGCAGAACACGCGTATAATTCGCTGCCCCCCCACCGGTCGGGCGGGAAACTGATCTGGATGCAGGCGGGTATCATCTTTGGTTATTTTGCTGACGCGTCCTTTAATTTCCACCGGCCGGTAGCTGGTACGGCGCCGTTTGATGAGGTTTTGGTATGTTGGAAACAGGTTGTTCATTAACGACCTGGTGGCATCCGAATAGCGTTGCAGCATTGCCGCAAGGTCGCGTTTGTCCGCTCCTTCGCCTTCCATGCCCTGTATTTTTCCGCTGGCGGAATCGTAGCTTATATTTTTGGCGCCGCCGTCGCTCCAGTTGGGGGTCAGGAACCGCTTTTCCGCATCGGTAAATGGAAACGTCAGTTGTGGCAGAAAAACCACCCGCCCGGCTTCCAGAGCGTCCGTGGCCTGCTGCTGCTGCGTCGGGGAAAACGGGCCATTAAAGTTCGTCGCGCTTACTTCAAATATCTGATCCATCACACTGCTGCTCCAAAAAGAGTGCCTTCTGTCCGGTATTGTAGTGGCAGTTGGAAAAAAATGAATCAATGCGGTTGGCATGGCGTAAAAGCCGCCAGTAAGGGTCCGCAATCGGTCATTTTGGCATGCGGCGATCGTAAATTGACGTAACGGACATCAACCTGTAGTCTAGATAATCCGGCCAATGGCCTTGGCTATTGGAGAGATGTCCGAGTGGCTTAAGGAGCACGATTGGAAGTCGTGTGTGGGGGAAACCTCACCGTGGGTTCGAATCCCACTCTCTCCGTTTTTCCCGGGGTGGGAGACGGGTAAGGGGGCGTGGCGGGCACCCATGCATCATTCGCGCCAATCTGCCGCACCCTACCATCCACGACAAATCGGGTTATAGTATTGATAAATCTGTTTCGGGAAATGACCTGTGGCTGATCCAACCATTATCTGTCCGAAATGTGGCACCGAGATAAAACTCACCGAATCACTGGCTGCGCCGTTGGTTGCAGCGACACGCAGGGAGTTGGAAGAAAAGATTGCCCGCAACAATTCAGAAGTTGCCCGGCGCGAGGCCGCCATCAAGGAAAAAGAGGCGGCGCTTACGGCATCCCAAGCCACGATTGACCAGCAGGTGGCGGCCAAGCTGGAACTTCAGCGGGCCACCATTGCCGCCGAAGAGGCGAAAAAGGCCAAACTATTACTATCCAATGAACTCAAGCAAAAGGCTGACGAAATCACCAATCTTCAGGCGGTGATGCAGGACCGCGATGCCAAGCTGGCGGAAGCCCAAAAAGCCCAGGCGGAATTGATCCGCAAGCAACGTGAGCTTGATGATGCCAAGCGAGAGATGGAATTAAATATTGAAAAGCAGGTGCAGGCGGGCTTGGGGCAAGCCCGTGATAAAGCCCGCAAAGACGCGGAGGACAGCCTGAAACTGCTGGTCATGGAGAAGGACCAGAAAATAAACTCCATGCAGCAAAAGATCGAAGAACTCAAACAAAAAGCTGAACAAGGTTCCCAGCAATTGCAGGGTGAGGTGCAGGAACTGGAATTGGAAAGCACACTCCGCGCCAAATTCCCCCGCGATACCATTGAACCGGTGCCCAAAGGCGAGTTTGGCGGCGACGTATTACAACGTGTTTTCAATTCCGGTGGCCAAGCCTGCGGAACAATTCTGTGGGAAGCCAAACGCACCAAAAATTGGACAGACAGTTGGCTGACCAAATTGCGTGATGACCAGCGGACGGCCAAGGCTGAGATATCCATAATCGTTTCCAAAGTATTGCCCAAAGATGTGGAAACCTTTGATTTGATTGATGGCGTATGGGTCACATCAACGGCTTGCGCGTTGCCGGTGGCCATGGCCTTGCGGCAAACGCTGATGGAACTTGCTGCCGCCCGGCAGACCGGCGAAGGCCAGCAAACCAAGATGGGCATGGTATACGATTATTTGACCGGTCCGCATTTTCGCCAGCGTGTGGGAGCGATTGTGGAAGCATTTACATCCATGCAGGACGATCTGAATGCCGAGAAAAAGGCCATAACCAAGCAATGGGCTAAAAGAGAATCGCAAATTGAACGAGTGATGCAGGCAACAGTCGGCATGTACGGCGATTTACAAGGCATCGCCGGTAAAAGTCTTAAGGAAATTGAGGGGCTGGATGTAAAGGCGTTAGGTGAAGAGAGTGCGGGAAATACCAAAGATCGATCGAATTAGATAGGTTCGCTGCAATCACAAACGGGGAATCGTGTTTGCGGTCGGTTTTTTTTTGGGGGGGGCCGATGCCGTCGTACCGCAGGACAAATGTCGAGGCAGTAGCAGCTTTATGGAGGGCGTTGAAAAGCTAAGAGTGCTTGTTGTCCGTGCCCGCGCGGCGGGGCACAGATTTTCTTAGATTTTTTGACGGGGGGCGAAAAGCCACCCCAGCGCTTGCCGGGATAAACTCCGATCGCCGAGGTCCTGGCGCGGCTCCGCTGTAATCAAATCACCTTATCCACAGATTTTCACAGATTTTTACCGACCCACCATCAGGGAGTGATTACCACGGTAACACGATTTTTTTGGGGGGATTGGGGCACAAATTGACGGGCGAGGAGATGGCGGGGGTTTTGCTGAACCAATCTAAAAGTGCATCGACGCCAGGGGTGCTCAGGATGCGGTCATGGCCATCCTTTATATCTGTGAAAACCGCGGTCCGGTCCGTTCTTGGCAAACTCTGCCGATCCATGCGACGATCCTACAACGTGGCTTCCCCCAGATATCGTTGCGGCTTCTCGCCGCGGTTTTCTAAATAAGGCGAAGCACGGTTCCGCCTTTCCCCCCGACAATTTGTCCATTTTCCCGGATTTTTGAAACCTGCGGGCATTTAGACCGTACTTAATCTGAGGCGGTGCATTGTTTTGGGTATAAAGTAGCGCACCTATTGCCAAGTTTTTTTCATACCCGATTTTAGGAGCTTGATCATGCGTAGTGGCGGAATGCGAAAAATTGCCATCAGTCTTTCGGCGTTGCTTTTGGGCGGCGTGGTGGGCGGGTGTGCTTCGGTAAATGTGCACCCGGTTTCAGTGGCCCAGGTGAATGACCCGGCCGTCAGCGGGGTGCGGTTCTTTCAACCCGCCCCATACCTGCTGGTAACGGAAATGCCCGCCATGGGGGGTGGCCCGCACGTCCTTATGATGGGTGGCCCGTTCGGCCCCCGGCCCCATGCGGATAAAGAACATGGCAGACATAAAGAACACGGAGAGCATGGAGAGCATGGCGAACACGCAAAACATGGACATGGCGACGACGACCATGCCGACCACCACGGCAAAAAGCATGCTGAAGATGCAGATCATGGCAAAAAAGCCGCAGACCATGATGCCGATGATGATGGCCATAAAGCCCATGCGGACCATGGCGATAACCACCGCGGCTGGGGCCACGGCCATATGGCCATGGGACACCCCGGTATGCGACCCGGAATGCGACCCGGAATGCGCCCCGGAATGCGGCCCGGAATGATGCCACCTGCCCCTCCCGCCGCGCAGCAACATATTTATGCCCTGCAGATCATTTACCTGCCAGATTACAGCCATCCGTATGTGGCGGATATCAAAGGCGGTCTGGGCCATACGCCGAATTCCCTGGTGCTGGCCAATGGCTGGCAGTTGCTGGGAATTAATAATTCTGGCCCGATCGCGCCAACCCCGCCGATCCGCGCCATTACGGCGACTCCCGTCGGCCACAAGCCGCATCCCATGGGACCCATGGGACCAATGGGGCCAATGGGAATGCAGCGCATGGGACCGATGGGCCACATGGGCATGGGTGGACCACACGGCTGGATGGGGCGCCGCGGCATGGCACAACACCACATGGGCCATATGGGCGGAATGCACCCGATGATGGGCGGCATGCGGCACCATGCAAGGCCCGGCATGAGAATGTTCATGATGCACCGCATGATGATGCCGCGCCACGCCGCCCGCGCAATCGGCCTCAAGCCCGGTCTTTATCAGTTTGTGTTTAACTCGAAAACCGGCAAGCTGGAAGGTTTGCGGCTCGTGCATCTGATGCATCCAAAGCACCACGGCTGGATGCACGGACGTAAAATGGGCCACGGCCACTGGAAAAAGGGTAAACACCACGGCATGTGGCATACACATGGCATGAAAAAGCCGGCGGCCAAGCCAACTACAATGCCGGCTGCCAACCAACCGGCCTGAAGCAGGCGCGGCTGATACCCAAAAAATTTTCAAAACCCCGGATGCGCGCCAGCGTATCCGGGGTTTTTCTTCTGTAGGTATTGGGACACAAGGTGCCGACCGCGGAATATGGCAATGGCCAGCAGAAGACCGCGACTTTTTGAAACCAGAAACCTGCATCCCAAGATCCCCAATCTGCGGAACGCGTCCGTGGTATTAGATAGCCTGATTCGGCGAAGGCCGTTCCGGAATTAGCAATGCCGAATGGCCATACGCGATTCACACGGCCTTCGGCGCTGTGGCGGCAGAGCAGTGGGCTTGTACCGCCATCACTTTAGGCTATTATTACCCGCTGGTTTTATGGACCGCGGTTTTATTTACCGGGAGCTGGTGCAACATTATGGTTGGTGTATTTTTAGCCCATTTGATTTTCGCCTTTGCCATGCTGGGCATGGTGACAGGAATCATCGCTTATCTGATTCTGCTGGAGCGCAAAACCGCCGCCTGGATTCAGGACCGCATTGGTCCGAACCGGGTAGGGCCGCAGGGGCTGCTGCAGCCGCTGGCGGACGGCGTGAAATTCATCTTGAAAGAGGAATTCATGCCGTTTCATGCGGATAAAGTGATGTTTATTCTTGCACCGATCATTATTATTGCGCCGGCGTTGTGCGGTTTTGCCGTCATACCATGGGGCGGCGACCTTGCCGCGGGCACGGCGCTGCCAAAATTTCTGGGCGGATGGGCATTCCCACATACGTTTCATGTCATGGTGGCCAATCCACAGATCGGCGTGCTGTTTGTGATCGCCATGGCATCGCTTTCCGTTTACGGCGTGGTGCTGGCGGGCTGGGCGTCGGGCAGTAAATACAGCTTTCTTGGCGGCCTGCGTGCGACCGCACAAATGATCAGCTATGAAATTCCCATGGCCCTGTCCCTGCTTTCCGTGGCGGTGGTGGCTGGCACACTGCGGCTTGGCCCGATTACCAACGATCAGGCGACTTATTTTTCATCGGTGAGTTTTCTTCCGGCATGGAACGTATTCAGCCAGCCGGTGGCATTTCTGCTGTTTGTGGCGTGCATTTTTGCGGAATCAAACCGCACCCCGTTTGATCTAGCCGAATGCGAACAGGAACTTGTAGGCGGATATCATACTGAATATTCATCCATGAAATTTGCCCTGTTTTTTCTGGCGGAATATTCCGCCATGATCACCGGATCCGCGGTAGCGGTGGCATTGTTTCTGGGAGGCTGGCATCTGCCGTGGCTCGATCAGCTTTTGTACCACGGCGCGCAGCCGGTGGTCACGGGCTGGCTGGGCATGCTTCTTAAATTTGTTGTGTTCTGGGGCAAGGTCGTGGCGTTCCTGTTCTTTTACATGTGGGTACGCTGGACTCTGCCACGATTCCGTTTTGACCAGCTTATGAATCTGGCCTGGCGCGGTATGATCCCGCTTTCACTGGCCACATTTGTCATGGCGGCGGTTTTTGTATACCTGCGTCAGGAAGGGATTATTGAACACCGCGGCTGGCTGCTGCTGGGCAATATCAGCCTGATAGGCATTATGTTTGTGGTGACCGAATTGCGGCCAGCGCAGTCGGGCAACCGCCGAATGCAGGTGCTTGACAGCCGTTACAATCCGATTCCGCCAGTTGTGGCATCGGGTCCGGAATCCGCCGCCTGATGGTGATTGTCACCTTTGGCAACAATGCCGATCATTGACTATCTGATACAGCGCCTGGTGGCGGCGGGCAGCGCGGTCCGACCAGCGTTTAGTTTCCGCCGTACAGAATTTGCATCAACCAGTCCGTCCGAATGCGATCCGCCAGAAGAAGGCGGATCGCCCGTTAAAAAAGGAAAACCATGGCAACACCCGATAGCAACGCCGCGGCGGTCAATACCGTTTCAAAAATGGACAAACTGGTGGCGCTTTGCCGACGCCGGGGATTCATTTTTCAATCTTCTGAAATCTACGGCGGCATCAACGGCTTTTGGGATTACGGCCCGCTGGGCGTGGAGCTTAAGCGGAATCTTAAGGAGGCCTGGTGGCGCGATATTGTGCGCTGTGCCCCGAACGGTCCCGACGGAAAGCCGGTGGACATGGTGGGGCTGGATTGCACAATTATTATGAATCGAAAAGTCTGGGAGGCATCGGGCCACGCCAGTGGATTCAACGACCCGATGGTGGACGACCGGGAAAGCAAACAGCGTTTCCGCGCTGATCAGCTTTTTGGTTTGTATGTCGGGCCGCACACCGGTGATGCGGCGGCCGACCGTGCGGCGCTGCTGGCCGGAATTACCGCGGGTGTCGCACCGGTCATTACCCTGATAGCCTCCACCAGCGGCGAAGCCGCGGAAGCGATGGAAAAGCAGGGGAAAAAGATTTTCAAGGAACGGAACGTCCCGCTGCAAATCAGCGAGATTGCCTCGGATTTTGTGCTGCTGAAGGAACGTGGCGAGCCGCGGACAGGCCTGCTGGCGCCGGTCACAGCGGACCTGTTGCGACTGCGTCCGATGGACATTCCCTCGCCATTTACGCAGAAGCTTGGGGTCTTAACTGAACCGCGGCAATTTAATCTGATGTTCCAGACGCACACGGGCGCGATTCAGGATGAAAGTTCCATGACCTATTTGCGGCCAGAAACGGCGCAGGGAATTTTCGCGAATTTCCGTAACGTCACTGATACCAGCCGGGTAAAAATTCCGTTTGGCATCGCACAAATCGGCAAGGCGTTCAGAAATGAAGTTACGCCGCGGAACTTTACATTCAGATCCCGCGAATTTGAACAGATGGAAATTGAATTTTTCATTCATCCTTCACAGGCCGCCGAATGGTATACGTTCTGGCGTGAGAGCCGCTTTAAGTGGTGGCAGTCGATCGGTCTGACCAGCGCGAATCTGCAGCTGCGCGAACATGACCGTGACGAACTGGCGCATTATGCGCGCGATGGGGCGGGCACCAGCGATATTGAGTATCGGTTTCCATTTACCGCGCCGGGCTTTGGTGAACTCGAAGGAGTCGCGCACCGGACAGATTTTGACCTGCGGCAGCATGCGCAGTTTTCGGGAATTGGGGATAAGCTCAAATATTTTGATCAGCAGCGAAATGAACGCTATTTTCCGCACGTTATTGAACCTTCGGCGGGTGCGGACCGCGGCACGCTGGCCGTTTTGTGTGAAGCATATCACGATGATGCAGCGCGTCCGAGCGGGGTGGTCATGAAATTTCATCCGCGCATGGCTCCGATAAAAGCGGCCATATTTCCCCTTGTTGACAAGGACGGAATGCCGGAAATTGCTGAGAACATTTTCAACGATCTGCGGAAAACATGGAATGTGGAAATGGATGTCAAACAGAACATCGGCAAGCGTTATGCCCGCATGGATGAGGCTGGCACGCCATTTTGCTTTACCGTGGATACGCAAACGTTAACCGACCAGACACTGACCGTGCGATACCGCGATACGCTCGCGCAGGAACGCATTGCCGGCAGCCAGATTAGAAATTTTTTAGCAGAAAAAATTGGTGTGTAAAATTTATGTAAGCCTTTTATTAATATGGCGTTATGCAAAACATAAGGAATAAAAATTAAAAAAATTGGGTAAATTGGTTGAAGTTTTTGGATTAGAGGATACGATATTTAGTGCATAGGAAATGTGACCCGGTTCTTAACCCCGGTTTGTCATAGATGATCTTGCTCTCTCTCTCCCTCCCCAGGCTGGCGTTCCTTCGGGCCGCCAGCCTGGTTTTTTTGTATTCGCATTTTCAAGCAGGCAAGTTAATTATTAACAGCACCTTAAAAAACGCGCATTAAAGTCCTGTTTATATCGCGTAAGCGAATTTTTGCCACACGCACCATAATTCGAGATCTTCGATTGGTGCCCTACTTCCCCATGCTTCAGCACTGCGCCGCGCCATATCGTTTTCGGTGACGCCTGGCAACGGGCTTAAGCTTTAACTTCAGTTCAATGCGCGGATATTCATTTAATTGCAACGCCGATCCAAATTTTTCTTTAGCAATTCTAATTATGAATTGAACTTTTATATTGGCGAATATGCTATTTCGTTGTTTAACGCAGGAATTTTAATATCAGACGGGCGACGCATTCGGGTGATTCCTCATGCGGCAAATGCGATAAGGCAGGCAACCCCGCATACTGGCCATGCGGCAGAAGTTCCGCAAGTCGGCGGCCGGCGTCCGAAGCAAGCAATCGGTCCTGTTCTCCCCAGACCACCAACGTGGGCTGGGCAAATTTTGATACCTGGGCCAAATAGCGGCTCACATCCGCATCCCTCCGAGGCAGGTGGCGAATTGTATCCATCAGTTTCATACGGTTGGAACAAGATGCCATTGTGTCTGCATAGATTTTCAGAAGGTCCCTGTCCGCCAGGGCCGGATCTGCGTAGCCGATGCCGACGACTCCCTGCACCAGTTGGTCCACCGGCGTAATGGCCATCACCAGTTCGCCAAGAATCGGGAAACTGACCAGCCGATAGAAGCGCGGCAATGGCTGTGGAAAAATGGCCGGATTCAGCACCACAATTCGCGAAAAAAGTGCTGGCTTCAGCATCGCCGCAAGCAGACTTATGCCTCCGCCCAGGCTTGATCCGCCGATGTTCACACATCCCAGTCCCAACGCTTCCACCAGTCGCACCGCGATGCGTGCCATAACCGGCACGGCGATTCCCCCGGCGGGCCAGCCCTGATCATGTGCAAAACCGTTGTAATCCGGAAGAATCAGATCCATCGAATCAATCAGATATTCCGCCAGCCTTCGAAACGAGCCAATGTGCAGCCCCATGCCGTGGAGCAGCAGCAATGGCGGAAACGCGGCGGCGGAGCCCCCAATGCGGTTGGAACTTCGCAATACCTTAAATGCGATGTCGCGACCGTCAGCCCGCAGCGCATAAGTCAACCGATTGGAAATGTCCGCGGGCTGCGAAAAATTAAATTTTTTCACCGGCACAAATGGCTGTGCGAAGTGAAAAAAATCAACCGGTAAAAAATGGCGCGTTGGGGGCAATGCATGCTCTCCGTTTGGCGGCGGGGAAATTTTACTCCAGGCATTATAGTTCGCCACCTCGTGCTTGGCTGCGACCAGCGAAAAATGATCCGTCCGGTATGGAAAGCAATCTTGGACAACAGCAAGGCGGCGGACTGGCAACTGGGCCGGGGAATCGTATAATCGGTGGATGTTCGCTAGGGGTGTCCATTGGCCCGCAAAGGCCCGGACTGAGAATAAACCCTCCGAACCTGACCCGGGTTGTACCGGCGTAGGGAATGCGATTCACCGCCATTTGTTCTGGCGGCAGGTCTTCTGACACTTCTTTACGCGGAATAACCGATTTATTGCGGTTCCAGCGGCTACAATATATCCGCGGGGTAATCGCTGTTGTCGCGAATACAGGAGTCTTCCATGATTCAGCCCAATTCGACCCGTCCATCAACCCTGCCCGCCAGCAACGCTAGCGGCCCGCCGAATGGGCGGCATCTGGTGACACAATATGAATTCGCACGGGCCGGCATCATAACGCCCCAGGTGATTCGGGTGGCTCAGCGGGAAGGGCAGACTCCGGAATTTATCCGTCAGGAGGTGGCCCGCGGCCGTCTGGTTATTCCCGCCAATATCCGCCACCTGGCCGGTGCCGGCGGAAAGGCGCTGGAGGGAAGTGTGATGGACCTGAATTTTCCACTTCCGGCGGACATCGCCCATCCCGGCGCGCGCGGCAACGCGGCGGCGCTTTGGGTGAACCAGACCGTTGCGCAGCGGTCAGCCATTATCGGCGACGCCTCCGCATTTGTCGGACGCGCCGCGCCCAAGCGGCTGGATCCAATGGCCATTGGCCGCAAGGTTACAACCAAAGTCAACGCAAATATCGGAGCATCGCCGGTCAGCAGCAACACCAGCGAAGAAGTGGAAAAACTTCAGTGGGCGCAGAAATACGGGGCCGACACGCTGATGGACCTTTCCACTGGCGGAAATCTGATGGAATGCCGCCAGGCGATTATTGACCACAGCACCATTCCCATTGGAACGGTTCCGATTTATTCGATGATCATTGGCCGCAAGATTGAAGACCTGACCCATGACATGATCCTTCGTGAGGTGGAGCGTCAGGCCCGGCAGGGGGTGGACTATTTCACGATTCATGCCGGGGTGCTGAAGGAACATATTCCGCTCTTGAAACACCGTCTGACCGGGGTGGTCAGCCGTGGTGGAAGTCTATTGGCGAAATGGATGATTGTACATAACAAGCAAAATCCGATGTATGAATTATTTGACGAGATTTCCGCCATCATGCGGCAATATGATGTCACTTATTCGCTGGGCGACGGGCTGCGTCCCGGCTGCTGCGCCGACGCCACCGACGCGGCTCAGTTGGCGGAACTCCGCACACTCGGCGAACTGGTACAGCGGGCGCGTGAAGCGGGCGTGCAGGTGATGGTGGAAGGCCCCGGCCATGTGCCGATGGACCAGATCGCCATGAACATGCAGATGGAACAGCAGATTTGTGATGACGCGCCGTTTTATGTGCTTGGCCCGCTGACCACGGATGTGTTCCCCGGCTATGACCATATCACCAGCGCCATCGGCGCAACCGAGGCCGCCCGCGCCGGCGCCGCCATGTTGTGCTATGTCACGCCCAAGGAACATGTCGGCCTGCCCAAGGCCCAGGACGTGAAGGCGGGCTGCATTGCCTACAAAATTGCCGCCCACGCCGGGGATATCGCGCGCGGCATTGACGGTGCCCGGCAATGGGATGATGACATGTCCCGCGCCCGCGCGGCCTTGAACTGGCCCCGAATGTTCGAATTGGCCTTCGATGGCCAGACCGCACGTGCCCTGCACGATGAAGACCTGGAAGTGGATACGGACTTTTGCGCCATGTGCGGTCACGACTGGTGTTCCATGCGGATCAGCAAGGAAATTCAGGAATTTGCCAGCGGCAAAGACCCGAATTTTCAGCCGGAGAAAAAAGCCGCCAGTTCCGCCGGCATCAGCGATGACGGTGCCGACCTGCTGCGGCAGCGCGGCGTGCTGACCCAGGAACAGATTCACGCCCTGGCCCACAAGGGCAAAAAGGCCGAATGCCACACGGACAACGTGCCGGATGCTCACACCGCAAAACTTGTGCAGCTTAATACCCTCAAGGCTCACGGCCTGGTGGTGAACGAAAGCGGGCTTTAAAATATACGAACCAACGATTATCAGGCCGGAATTGAAGCCTGCCGACATTGGCCGTGGCCGTGGGACATGTAACTTTATCAGCCGCGGTCCGTTTATAGTAAAGGTCGGCTGCGCCGCGCAAGCTGCGTGCGGTGTTTGAAGAGTTTATTACAGGAATTAACCAATGCGCCAACACCCACTGAATTATCCGGGAATCCGAATGGCTCCCACATTGGCCGCATGGTTCATTGCCGGATTCTGCTGGTTGCAAATGCCATTGGATATTTCCAGCCAAAGCGCGTTGGCTGCGGCGACTCCGGCCGCGGGCAAACCCGCACAGACCCAAACACGGAAAAAGGCGGCGCGGCGCGATGTCGAATTGTCCCGGGACTGGAACCAGTGGAACAAACTGACCCGCGCATACTATCAGGCGGTGCCCCATTGGACAGACGTTATAAACAATGCAAAACTGCGGCGGCATTTCGCACCCAAGGCGATCGGGCTTCTTAACCAGCTTGTGGCGACCGAGGACAACATCAGTCGCCTGGAGCCGAGCTACGCACGCTATCTGCTGTATTTTAAATTACGGAACATCGCCCAGCTTGCGGCCTACGGGGACAAAGCCGCGGTTGCCCGGCTGCAGAAAGCCGCCGCCGCCAGTGACCCGCGCACCGCCATGCTTGGGCAGGTGGAAATTGCCCAATACAAGTGGTGGATCGCCGATGGCGTCGCCGCGCGGCAAATCAGCATACTCCAGTCACTTGAACCGCTGGCGCGGAAATATCCGACATCCAATGGGCTGACGCTGGGCATTGTGCGGATTGGCGCATTCGCTGATACGGTGAATCCGAAAGTAAGCCAATACGCCGTGACCCTGGTGAAGCATCTTCACACGGCCATCGCACGAAACACTCTGGAAGGCGTTCAATCGCGGTTGCGCCTGATTGAACTGGTGGGCAAGCCGCTGACGCTCAAGACTCCAACCCTTGCCGGGGATACCTTCAATCTGAAGAATTGGCGGGGCAAGGTGGTGCTGATCACTTTGTGGAGGCAACCGTTCAGCCAATTCCAGCTTGGCGGCATTTATAAGGAATTGCATCCGCAGGGGCTGGAAATTCTTGCAGTACCGATAGATCAGCGCTTTACACAAATCGGCACACTGATGATGACCCACCCGGAAATGTCCTGGACACAAACCGCAATACAAAAGCCCACCGGTCCTGGCCGAACTGTATTCGGGCTGCCGGTCGGCCCGGGCGATTCCATGCAGATAGTTCTGGACCGCAAAGGAATTGTGCGAATGGTTTCCGCGGATCCGCGAATCAACGGGATTGTGCCCGAAATCCGCAAATTGCTGGCCCAAAAATAAGCCGCCCCCACCGCCGCGCATAACGCAACCATCTTTTTTCCAATATAGAATTGCGACCATCGGCCTTTGATTATTCCGGGACAAAACCACCTGGCGCAATCATGCACCTGCCGACGGAATCAGGCCGCCCCTTACCGGGCTCGCGAATCTGAATTATAATGAACGTCATGTCGCCTTCGCTCAACGAACAATCCATTACCTCGATTGACACGGCCGCTCTTACGCCGGCCATGCGGCAGTATCAGCAGTACAAAACCCAATACCCGGACGCCATACTGTTTTTCCGGATCGGCGATTTTTACGAAACGTTTTATGAAGATGCCCGTGTGATTTCACGGGTTCTTGGTGTGGCCTTAACCAGCCGCAGCAAAGGGGAAAACGCGGTGCCCATGGCCGGCGTTCCCTACCATGCCGTGGATGGGTACCTGCAACGCATGATTGCGGCGGGCTACCGTGTGGCGATCTGCGAGCAGATGCAGGACCCCAAACAGGCCGCCGGCCTGATTGACCGGCAGGTAACGCGACTGGTCACGCCGGGCACACTGACCGAAGAAACAATGCTGGACGGCCGAGCGGAAAATTTTATCGCGTGCCTGATTCCGCTCTCCGGGCGGGAAGCGGAACAGGCCCTTCGGCAAAGCCCCGGTCGTGAAACCGCGGATTCAAATAGCGGCGAATCGCCCGATAACCAGCGCGGTAGCGCGGTGGAGAATGCCCCGGAAATTGCGGCTCTGGCCTGGTGTGAGCTATCCACCGGAAAATTCCTGACACTGGTCGATCGTCTGGCCGCCTGTCGCGAAGAGTTGGCCCGCATTCGACCGCGCGAACTATTGTACAGTGAACCGCCGGACCACCAGCCGCCCGCCTGGGCGCGCAGCCTCAAGGACATGCTGCAATTGACGCTGACCAGTCGGCCGGCGTGGCAATTCGGGCAGCATCAGGCGGCCAGCCAGCTTAAACAGCAGTACGGCGTGATCGGCTTTGAAGCGTTTGGCTATACTTCCGCGGCAGATCCGGCGATTATGGCGGCCGGTGGTCTGGGGGCCTATTTGCATGAAACACAAAAAGCCTCGTTGGAGCATCTGCAACCCCCCCGCCCATTTTTGCGCGACGATTACCTGGTCATTGACCCGGCGTCGTTGCGATCGCTGGAGGTGGAACGCACCATTCGGTCCAACAACGTGGAAGGATCGCTGGTAGGTTCGCTGGATGTCAGCCGCACTCCGATGGGTTCACGTCTGATTCGCAACTGGCTGCTGTTTCCGCTGCGCGACCCGGCCGCGATTGAAACGCGTCTGGCCGCCGTAAGCGACCTGATCGCGAGCGATGCGGTTCTGGATCAACTGCGGCTGATATGCACGGATTGCGGCGATATTGAACGCATCGCGGCGCGCATCTGCTGCCGCCGCGCCACGCCGCGCGACCTGTTAACACTGGCCCGCAGCCTGGATACGCTTCCAGTGGTGATAAAACTGTTGAAATCGACCGGGCCAGCCGCGGGACTTGCACCGTTGACCGCGGCCCTGGAAAGTGCCGGAGTGCGTGCAGGCGAACTGGCGGGCGCGGTGAACCGCACGATAGCAGAAGACCCGCCATCGCATCTGCGGGATGGCAATGTGATCCGCGCCGGAATGAATCCTGAACTTGACCGCCTGCGCACATTGGCGGGCGACAGCCGCACCTGGCTGGCGGACTATCAGGCGAAACTCTGCAAAGCCTCCGGCATTCATTCGCTGAAAGTCGGATTCAACAAAGTTTTCGGGTATTACATTGAAGTCAGCCACGCGCAACAGTCGAAAGTTCCTCCGGAATTCATTCGTCGGCAGACCGTGAAAAGCGCGGAGCGTTACATCACGGAAGAACTTAAGAAATTTGAAGCCGAAGTACTGACCGCCCAGGAACGTTCACGGGCCTTGGAGCAGGAAATTTTTGAAGACCTGCGCGGGCATCTGGCCAATGAAATACAGGTGCTGCAGAATCTGGGACGGCGGATTGCGGAGCTTGATGCCCTGGCGTGCGTCGCCCATCTGGCGCGCAGCCGGCGTTACTGCCGTCCGGAAATAACGCGCGACCGACAATTGCATATTCTGGAGGCCCGTCACCCGGTTGTGGAACCGATTCTGGGTGAACAGTTTGTTCCCAATGATATTTCATTTGCTTCCGACGGCCCCACGCTGCACATTATCACCGGGCCGAACATGGCTGGAAAATCGACCTATATTCGTCAGGCGGCGCTGCTGGTGCTGATGGCTCAGGCCGGTTTCTACCTGCCGGCCAAGCAGGCGACGATCGGGCTGGTGGACCGGATTTTTACACGGGTGGGAGCCTCAGACGACCTGGCCGCCGGACAATCGACCTTCATGGTGGAAATGACCGAAACCGCCAATATCCTTTTGAATTCCACCGCTCAGTCGCTGGTCATTCTGGATGAGGTGGGACGCGGCACCAGCACGCTGGATGGCCTGGCGCTGGCCTGGGCGATTGCCGAATACCTGGCCGACACCACACGCTGTCGCACACTGTTTGCCACGCATTATCACGAACTGACGGAACTGGCGGAAAGTTCTTCGGCGGTCTGCAACCTCAATGTATTGGTGCGCGAATGGGAAGATCAGATTCTATTCATGCACCGCATCGTGCCCGGTCGGGCGGACCGCTCGTATGGTGTGCAGGTGGCGCGCCTGGCCGGAGTGCCGCGCAGCGTCATTCAGCGAGCGCGACGGCTTATGGACCAATTAAATGTTCAGGTGGGAAAGGCCCGGCCTCGGGCGGCGGCGACCACAGTAGCCGGCCAGGTGAATCTGTTTGATTCATCGGAAAGTCAGGTGGCCGGAAGACTTGCGGCGCTGGACTTAAACCGGATGTCACCGGTGCAGGCCTGGGAAGCCATTAAGGCACTTCAGACTCTTCTGACCGAAAAGAAAGCCTTGGCCGGTCAGAAAGCCTAAGTGCAAAGGGCCGACGGAGCGGCCCAACGCATGGGGAACGGCTGATGAAGGATTGCGCATGTCCAGACGGAAAACATCACTATGGCAGAGTTATCCCGCGCGGCCGGATATTGTGTTGTATCTGCTGGCGCTGATGGCGCTGCTGCTGGCCGCACAGCTTACGCCGGTGCTTACCATTAAAAAATTTGTCTTCTGGAAAAGCAGTTATTCGCTCTGGTCGGGCATGATCGGACTGTTCCGTGACCGGCATTATGGTCTGGCCATCATTCTGCTGGTGTTTTCCATTCTGTTCCCGTTCACCAAACTTGCGGTATTGATGGCCCTGTGGGTTGGCCGGTTTACGGACGCCCGCCGTCAGGATGTGTTAAAGTGGCTGGAGCGGCTGGGAAGATGGTCGATGCTGGATGTGTTTGTGGTGGCGATGATTGTGGTAATCGCCAAAACCGGTGGCGCCTTGCAGGCGCGGCCGCGGCTTGGAATTTATCTGTTTGCGGCCGCGGTACTCCTGTCCATGGTACTGACCCGTTATATTCACCATCTGGCGCGCCGACGAAAAGCGGACTGACCGCGAGCCTTCAATTTGACCCGATTTTTACCCTCCAGATGAAAGAAGAGTCGCCGGGCGGCAACTAAATGCTGTACGCGAATTCGGGGCGTTGAACATAGTCACCCGCGCCGTCCCGAAGTCTGCCGCACGCGGTGTGCGGCAAAACTCAAAAACCGGTGGCCGCTGGCGCCGGTTGCGGGTATCAGCAGAGGTATTCATCATGATCCACAAAACAGCACATGCGAACGTCCGAAAATACGGGGCAATCGCCAAAGGCTCATTTTTAACGGCCATGGTCGCAGCGGCGGGCATCGGCTGCGGTCTGGCGGCGCTGGGTGCCGCACCCGGCGGCGCGCGGGCCGGAACCAGTCTGGCAAATTCGCATGACCTGGCGGTGGCCCAGGAGCTTTCGCACGCCTATGAGCAGTTGCACCACGCGATTAAAAATTCAGTGGTCAACATTTCCGTCATTAAGGTGATTCATCAGGCCGCACCGCAATTCCATATTCAAATGCCGCCGGGTTTCGGAAATATTCTTCCGCCGGGCGCGTTTCCGCTGGTTCCCGGTCAGGGCGGCGGAGGTGTGGAGAAGCTGATGGGCACCGGCAGCGGCGTGATCATAAGTTCCGACGGGTATATTGTCACCAACAACCATGTGGTCAGCGATGCAACGCACATTCGCGTGACCCTGGCCGACGGGCGGCATTTCAAGGCCACGGTCGTGGGTCGTGATCCGAAAACGGACCTGGCTGTCATCAAGATCAACGCGTCGAATCTGGCCGCCGCGACACTGGGCGATTCGGCGAAGGTGCGCGTTGGCGAATGGGTGATCGCAATTGGTTCACCGTTTAATTTCAAACAGACCATGACCCACGGGATTATTTCCGCCACAGGACGCACAAATGTAAATATCATCGCGGATAACGATCAGAAGCTTCGCGGCCTGACCTATGAAGACTACCTTCAGACGGACGCGGCTATCAACCCGGGAAATTCCGGCGGTCCGCTGGTTAATCTGCGCGGGCATGTGATTGGCATCAATTCCGCGATTGCCACCAACACCGGATCGTTTAACGGCATCGGATTTGCCATTCCCTCAAATGAGGTCAAGGCTATTTCCCATGCCCTGATCAAATACGGCAAGGTGGTTCGCGGTTATCTGGGAGTCACCATTGCCGACATCCGTCATGCGGAAGTGCGAAAAGTGGCCGGCACGTTCGGCTACAAGGGCCATCATGGCGTGCTGATCAATCAGGTGGAACCCGGATCGCCGGCGGCCAGCGGCGGCCTGAAACGCGGCGATATTATTGTGGCGATGAATGGCCACAAGGTCATGAACATCAACGTTCTGCGTGATGAAATCGCCAACACGCATCCCGGAAAAGATGTTCATTTGTCCATATTTAGAAATGGAAAAGACATGTCGCTGACACTCCCGGTGGGAACCCAGCCGGCCACCCGCACCCTGGCCGCGATGGCCGGCGGCAATGGCGGCGGCCAGACCATGGCCCAGTCGCCGACTCTGGGACTGACGGTTTCCGCCGTCTCCGCGCCACTGGCGAAAAAATACGGGCTGTCGGCCCCAAAGGGAGTGCTGATCACCGGAGTCAAGGGCAACAGTGTCGCCGCAGGCGTGGGAATCAGTCCGGGCGATCTGCTGCTGAGCGTTCAGGGCCATCCGGTGAATTCGCCCGACCAGTTTTCCACGGTCATTCATAAGGTCAACCTTGCCGCGGGCGTACGCATGACGCTGCGAAGTCCGGACGGTTCGGAACGCTTTGTGTTTGTGCAGCATAGCGGTCATTAATTTTTGCGTATGGCTTCTGTCATCTGATGCCATAGAGTCGGAATTCATAACTTCTCCTCCGAAACCTCCGCGGAAACAAGGTATTCCGCGGAGGTTTTTTATTGCGCGCTGCGGCACCGTCGGCACCCGTGACCGGCAACAGCGCGTTCGATTCGCCGCGTTCAATGGATTTGCGCTAACAATTGGATAACATTTTGTTTGTGTTCGATTAATCTTTCATTCAGCCGCCTGATTACTAAACAATCGAGGTCTTCTTAATGCGGTCTTAACAAGCATCGGGATAATCTGCCTCGTCCTGTTACGGGTATTCGCCCAGGGCGGTCCCGGGCGAGCAACAGAATGAATTCCTCTTTTTAAGGAGAACGTGATGAGGAATATCCCGCAGAGAAAGTCCCGCAGCGCGGGCCGGGCGATCGCGACCGTCGCCGCGATTAGCGCGGGCTTGTGCCTGACCGGCATCGGTCATGCGGACGCCACCAGCCAGAAAGCGGCGGTCAGCAACGCGCAGCTGCAGGCGGAAATTGAAGTGCTGAAATCTCAGCTTTCGCAGGTGCAGTCGCACCAGAACAGCGCCTGGATGAGCAAGGCCCAGACCGATCAGGTGCGGGCGATTGTGAAGGATGTTCTGGCACAATCCAAACATGATTCACAGTACATGGATTCACAACTGCAGGCCGGCTATGACAATGGGTTTTATATCCGGTCGGCGAACAAGGCATTCACGTTTAAGCTCAATGGCTATTTTCAGTACCGGTACGATTACGGTTCTTATCAGCCGGTGAACAGCCAGGGCTATGGCCACACACCAGGTACCGACAAACTGGACCCCGGCTCCGTTGCCGGCGGTTCGGCCAACGGGTTCGGCTTCCGATATGCCCGTTTGATCTTTTCCGGAAATATTTTCGGCCCGCGCCTCACCTATTTCATCCAGAGCGATTTCGCTGGCGGCAATGGAACGAGCAACAGTAATTTCTTCGCGGAAAAGGACCTGTGGATCGCTTACCGGTTTGCCAACTGGCTGCAGGTCAAGGCGGGTTCCATGCTGGTGCCATTCACCCATGTGGAATATGTGTCCTCCGGTCTGGAAATGGTGGATTTCAATTCCGTCGAATGGCCATTTGACCCTGTCCGTGCAATGGGTGTAAGCGTCTTCGGGGATATTATTCCTGATAAATTTGACTATGAAGTGAACGTTAACAACGGCGCAAACACCAATGGAAACGGCATTGCGTCCAACAATGTCTCGCTGGACAATCGCCTTGGATTCGCAACACGCTGGCAGATCGGTTCGCGGATTTCCGATTTTGTCATGGAACCGGATCTGCGTTGGTCCAAACACTTCCAGTGGATGCTGGGTGCCGCTGTGAACGTTGACAGCCAGACCCGCAGCCCCGCCGCCTTCCCGGCACCAGAGGCCACGGATACGGTCTTGGGTCTTTCTTCAAACCAGACCACCGGCTTTATTCCCAGCTACGCCTTTACCGGGAATATTTACCGCGCCACAGTGGACTATCAGATGCACTACCGCGGCTTTGCATTCAGCCCGGTTGCGTTCTATCAGGACATTAATGAAAGTCCAGGCGCTGGTGCCAGCCCCGGCAATACGCCGCAGACGCTTACCAGCTACTACGGCGGCAGCAGTGTACAGCAGTTTGCCTATTACCTGCAGGCGGGTTATTTCATAGTGCCACACAAATGGGAAGTGGCGGCCAGCTATGGTCAAATGTACACGCTTGGCCAGCACAACCATATGGACGCCTATGAAGCCGGCGTCAACTACTACATCATTGGGGACAATGTGAAACTGCAGCTTGATGAAATTTATATTCCACAGGCCGCATTCACCAATCAGTTCTCCGAAACATTCGCAAATGCGGCAAACTACATTACCGAGCTGCAGTTGCAGTGTAAGTTCTAAGAACGGCTGAACTTTATACCCCAGTTTTTTGTCAGATAAGACGCACCGGGGGCGGATAAATTTTTATCCGCCCCCTTTTTTTTTATTGGCTGCGCGCGACGACTAATTGGCGAATCAAACGAAGGTCCTGAAAAAGTGGCATATTCAAATGGTCTGGAACCATTAACCTGTTCATTCGTAAACATGAAACTATAAAATTACAGCAATACGTTCGCCGAATGCAACTTTCGGCGTAGGGTATCGTTTTTGCATTGGTTATCACGACGGCGATGGCCGTCGACTTTTGCCCTATTTTTAGGCAATTGCGGTATATTAGACGTTTTGTGTTGAGAATGGATGACACCTAACTGACTAAACATGTGGCAATCAAAATATGGCGAACGGTGAACTTGGCACTTAGCAGGGGCGTAGTTGTGTCCGGTATACGGTAGGTTGCAAGGATATGACAAGCTGAATCGGAAAGGGCAAGCTGACATAAGAAAAATACATGGCGTTTGGTTGGGGCCGCGCTTTTTTTGAATATTCAGGGAAGGTTTGGAGTATTTGTGAACGGTTTTATTGATAAGCGCTCACTTAAAGTGATCTTTATCGGCACTTTGGGTGTAATCGTCGTAATAGGTGCCATTAAACTGCTGCATATGCGGAAAAAAACGCTGCTTAGCGCGAAATCCGTCGCCGGGATCAGCGATCCGAGCAGGGTTCCGCGCGTGCTGGTGGAGGTCGTAAAATCCGGTCCCATTGCCCGCGTGCTGGACCTGCCTGGCTCGCTGCGGTCCTTTTATAAAACAAATATGTACGCCAAAGCATCGGGCTATATCAAAGATGTCCGGGTGGATATTGGCGACAGGGTAAAAGCCGGCGAATTATTGGCGGTCATTGAAGAGCCGGAACTTCAGAAACAACTTGCTCAATCGCAGGCTTCTCTGGCCGCTGCGGATGCGGGTATTACTCAGGCCCAGGCGCAACTGGAGCAATATAAACGAGGTTTGGGCGTAGCCCAGGGCAATTTAACGAGCGCTCAGGCATCGTTAACGTTGCAGCAGGCCATTTTTGCGAGTTCCAAACAATTGTTTCAGGGGCAGGCCATCAGCCAGCAGGCCTTTGACCAAGTCACCAGCCAATTGACCGGCGCTCAAGCCGGGGTGGATGTGGCCCGCGCAAAAGTGGCGGCGGCCGAAGCTCTGATTCAGAGCGGTCAGTCAGCGCTGGTGCTGTCCAAGGCCAATGTGCAGGTAGCGCAGGCTCGAATGCAGAAAATTCAAACATTGCTGGCTTATGACAAAATCACCGCGCCATTTGACGGCGTGATCACCATGCGCGGCATTGATCCGGGTGATTTTGTGCAGTCTGCATCCCAAGGCAAATCGCTTAAGCCGCTGTTTGAAATAGTACAACAGAAGAAGGTGCGCGTCTTTGTGGATGTACCGGAACAGGAAGTCCGATTTGTGCGGGTCGGCACGCCCGTGCAAGTCACGCCATTCGGGTATGACAACGTGCATTTGACCGGCAAGATTACACGCACCGCCGACGCACTGGACGTGGCCACGCGCACGCTGCGTTGTGAGATTGATCTGGAGAATGCAACCGGGATTCTGCGCGGCGGAATGTACGCGGATGTAAAAATATTTGAAAATCGCGCCAATGGCGTGCTGGTTCCCCAGACTTCCATCATTACGTCCGGCAATGACTCCTTTGTCATGCTGGTGCGGAACGGCCGGGCTATGGAAATACCTGTCAAAACCGGGCTGTCGACGAGCCTGATGGTTCAGATCACGTCCGGCTTGAAGGTCGGTCAACGCATCATTGTACGCGGACAGAATTTTGTCCAGCCGGGTGGACGGATCATTCCCATACAATCCAAGGGAATTCCTGTAACGGCAAGTGTAAATCCAGTGCCGGCGGTCGCCGGATTTGCCAATTAAATATTTTGAAATCGAGAGGTTATGACGAAACTTCCTGTCGGACTGCTGATTTGTGTATGCAGTTGTTTTTTATCGGCGTGTTCACAGGAATTTCAGGTAGCCAGCAATCACGCCAGCGTATCTCTGATGCCGGCATCAAGCGGCAAACCGCCTACCTTTCATATCGATCGCGCACGAGTTCCGGCAATGTACAGCGAACTGCTGTCCATTAATCTGGCCGCGGTCGTCAAGGTGGCGCAGGCCGACAATCTGGATATAAAGATAGCGCGGCAGCAGGTTGAGGAATCCCGTGGACGGCTGGCTTCCAGCGTGGGGGCGGCCTTTCCCGTACTGGCACCGACCGCGATTTTTAACTATAACAACGGCGTAGCGCGCAGCACTGCGGGGAATATCGTCACAGCGGATTTCAGTTCCATTTCGCCAGCGGCGGCAATTCAATGGGTGGTGAATCCAGGTCAGGTGATTTACAACATTGTGGCCGCAAAAAAAAGGCTTAACGCATCGCGCGCCGGGCAAGCGTCGATCATTGAAGAGACGCTTAAAAACAGCGCCATTCAGTATTACCAACTCGTACAGGCGCAGGCGGACGTCGTGGCGGCGCGGGATGCCGAGGCGGACGCCGAAGAACTGTTGCGGTTCGCCAAATTGCGGCTTAAAGCGGGAACGGCGATTCCCGCGGACGTGGCCAGCGCTGAAGCCGAAGTGGCCAGTCGGCGGCAGGGCGTACTGCTGGCCCTTAACCGTTTTTATCACGACTCCGCGGATCTGGCCACGACGCTTAATCTTGACCCGACCGTGACGCTTGTGCCAAGCGTCAATTCACTGAAAGCGAATCGTCTGGTACGGAAGTCCATTTCCATCGGTCAGCTCATTAAGCTCGCTGTCGAGTACAGGCCGGATCTCCAACAGGTGCGCGAACTGGTGCGCGCCGCACAGGCGGAAGGTGGCGCCGTGGCATGGGGAGACCTTGGGCCTACGCTGACGGCGGGCTATCGCGCCGGCGAAATAGAGGGGCGATACTACAATGTCACCGGCAAAGGACCGCCAGCAAGCCAGAATTACAGCCTGCACGGCTATCAGAATTTTCAGGCTGGCGGAGGCTGGCAACTGGGACTTAGTACATTTGGCGACATTCAAACCGCCAAAGCTCGCGAACGCATCGCCGCCATTCGCGCCAATAAGCGCCTGGCTCTGGTGGAAGCGGCCGTGGTCAAGGCATTGCAGGACAGCCGCACCAACGCCCAATTAATTCCGATTTCCGCAGACCAGGTGAGATCCGCGCAATATGCACTTAATATCATTAAGGTCAATTACAAAGCCGGCACGGTGACCTCTCTGGAAGTACTTGTGGCCGAAAGTCAATTGGCCCAGGCGCAGCGCGATTATGCGGCCGCAATTGCCCATTTCAACCAGTCGCAGATTGCGATCGTCGGCGCGGTGGGACTGGTGAGCAACAGGGCGATACTCGGATCCGCCCTGCTGCCGGTAATGACTCCATCGCACGGCGCAACGGGAACGGCACCGGCACCGCAAAAGCATGGTGACTATTAATAATAAGCACCTCCATAGGGCGATCTGCAAAGATAATGGCGCGTTACGTACAATGTTAGGGTATTAAAAGCATGTTTAATCTGGTTCGTCTGGCACTTCGGCGTCCTGTTACCGTCCTCGTGTTGATTACGAGCGTGGTGCTGATCAGTATCCTGGCCATAAAAGAAATGCCGCGGGACGTGTTTCCCGACCTGGGCGTGCCAATCATTTATGTTGCCCAGCCCTTTGGCGGCATGAGTCCGGCCCAGATGGAAGGCTATATAGCCCGCTATTATGAAGCCAATTTTCTTTACGTGTCGGGCATTCAAAGCATCGAAACCAAATCGATTCAAGGCCTCACCCTGGTCCGGCTGCAATTTCATCCCGGCACCAACATGGCCCAGGCGCTGGCCCAGACAATTTCCTACGCCAATCGCGCCAAAGCCTATATGCCACCCGGAACGGTGCCCCCATTTATCATGCGTTTCAGCACGGGAAGTCTGCCGGTCGGCGATCTGGTTTTCAGCAGCAAGACGCGCAGCCTGGCCCAATTGCAGGATCTGGTGCAGTTCCGTGTACGCCCGCTGTTTGCCACTTTACCGGGGGTCTCGGCACCGGACCCGTTTGGTGCCAGCAAACGTTCGATTGTCATTAATCTCAAACCTGAACGACTGCGCGCCTACGCCCTGACGCCGGATCAGATTGTCGCGGCCGTCAAAGCCGCCAATGTCATTGTGCCATCAGGCAATGTGCAGATCGGGCACGAAACGCCGCTGGTGAAGGCCAACGCCGTGGTCGGCCAGATACAGAACATGCTGGATATACCGCTGAAATTCGGCACGACACGCACCGTTTATCTTCGCGATGTCGCGAGTGTGGAGGATGCATCCGATATTACCGTCGGTTACGCACTGGTGAATGACCGCAAGACCATTTACATGCCGGTGACGAAACTGTCCGGCGCATCGACTCTGGCGGTGGTCAATACGGTGAAGCACAATTTGCCGAAATTTCAGGCCATGATGCCCAAGGATGTGAAGATCCGCTTTCAATTCGATCAATCTCCATATGTGACCCGCTCCATCGCCAATCTGTTAAGTGAGGCAGCGCTGGGCGCCGTACTGACCGGCCTGATGGTGCTGCTGTTTCTGGGCGATTGGCGCAGCACGGTCATTGTGCTGATCACCATACCCATTTCATTGCTCTGCGCGGTGGTGGCGCTCTGGATCATGGGGCAGACCGTGAATCTGATGACGCTGGGCGGCCTGGCGCTGGCGGTGGGAATTCTGGTGGACACGGCAACCGTCACGATTGAAAACATGCACACCCATCTGGAGCGGGGCAAGAGCGTGGCGCGCGCCGCATTGGATTCCACCATAGAAACCGACGGACCGCGGCTGCTGGCGGTGCTTTGCATTGTCGCCGTGTTTATTCCGGCCTTTTTCATGCAGGGCGCGCCGCGGGCGCTGTTTATTCCATTGTCGTTGTCCGTGGCGTTTGCCATGGCCGCCTCGTATCTGCTTTCCAGCACGCTGGTACCGATGCTGTCGGTCTGGATGCTCGGCGAACAGAAAACGCACGCCCCTAGGGAACGCAAATATTCCTTCGCCTCCTTTCAGCGGCTATACAAACGTTTTGTCATGGTTCTGACTTCCGGACGGGTCATCCTTCTGATTGTTTATTTCCTGGTTTGCGGCGCGGTGATCGCACTGGCGACGCCGCATATCGGCACTCAGATTTTCCCCACCGTTTATAACGGTCAGTTTGAGGTGCGATTACGCGCCCCCACGGGCACGGACATCGACACCACCCTGAAAATCACGCGCAACGTGCTGGCGGAAATCAGGCGGGAAGTCGGCCCGAAGAATCTCGAATTGACCCTTTCCTACATTGGTCTGCAGCCTTCGGACAACCCCATCGGCCCGATCTATCTGTGGACCGCAGGCCCGGAAGACGCAGTCATTGATGTCCAGTTGCATGACAAAGCTCCCGTGGACGTTCAAAAAGTGGAAAACAGCCTGCGGTTAAAACTGGCCTCTCTGGAACCCGGCGTTCGATTCAGCTTTGACCCGAGCGATATTATCAACCGGGTCATGAGCTTTGGCGCGCAGAACCCCGTGGAAGTGGATGTAAGCGGACCGCATCTGAAAGCGGACCTGGCATTTGCCCGGAAAATCAAGGCGAAGCTGCTGGATATTCACGCGCTCAAGGATGTGGAAATAGCTCAGTCCGTCAATTATCCGACTTTGAATCTGGATATCGACCGGGCGCGCGCCGGCCTGTTCGGATTAACGGCTCGCAGCATCATGGATTCTGTTCTGGAGGCCACGGCTTCAAGCCGCTATGTCACACCGATTTTCTGGGCGGACCCTCTGACCGGAATTTCCTATCGCATGCAGGTACAGGTGCCGCAGAGCAAAATGAAATCGCTGCAGGCCGTCGAGAATATTCTGGTCGGTGCCCTGCATGGCCAGGCGGTCCTGCTGCGGAATATGGCCGCGGTGAAACGTGGCGTATCGGTCGAAGAGTATGACCGGGTGAACATGCAGCGGGAAATCTCAATTGCGGCCAATGTCAATTCGGATAATCTCGGCGGTGTGGCAAAGCGCATTCGCGACACCATCAAATCGGCAGGCCAACCGCCACGTGCGGCGATTGTGCGTGTGACCGGACAAATCCCGATCATGGAGGAAATCCTGACGGGCTTGGGAATCGGCCTGATCGCCGCGATTGTGGTTATTTTTCTGCTGCTGGCCGCCACGTTCCAGAGCTTTAAGCTTGCAATCGCCATTATTCTGACGATGCCCGCCGTTATCGCCGGCGTGGTGTTGTCCCTGTATCTGACGGGGACGACCCTGAATATCCAATCGTTTATGGGATCCATCATGGCGGTGGGAATCGCTGTTGCCAATTCCATTCTGCTGGTCACGTTCGCCGAACAATTCAGACGCGGCGGAATGAACAGCATCGCCGCGGCCGTCGAAGGCGCTGGCAGCCGGTTACGCCCCATTCTCATGACCAGTATTGCCATGATTGCGGGCATGGTGCCGATGGCCCTGGGGCTTGGCGAAAGCGGCCAGCAGTCGGCACCTATCGGCCGGGCGGTTATAGGCGGGCTGGTTTTCGCCACATTCACAACCCTGCTGATTCTGCCATCACTTTATGCCGTTATGCAACGCAACGCACCGATGAAAACAGCCTCTTTGGATCCCGACGATCCCGGCGGGCTGTTCTACGAGAAAAGCGCTGGCCAAGCGGGATAATGCTGGAGTTTCAACTATTTGCGGGTGGCCGACGCCGAGCTTATTTTTGCCAGGCCCAATGACGGCCAGCAGGTCACGAATGACTGCTTGCGGGGCGACGGATGCAATTGTTTCCACTTGCCGGACCCGACGGCGGACTACAAGGCGGACGGAAAGCCCGCGGCAGGTGCATGGCGCGGGACAGCCGACACCCAATGACGTTCCTAACCGTCTCCTGCTGCGATCGACACCCCCACCGAATCTGTCGCGCACCGGCGGTGCCGCCCGAAATCCCGGCAATATCCATGGATCGGGTGATTTACGTTATGATAGACACGCCCGGCGATGGAGAAATAGACGAGCAATTTTGGCCGGCGAAGGGGCATGATGCACAATCACAATATTAAACTCATGATTTCCGATGTGGATGGCACACTGCTGACACCACAAAAAATCCTGATGCCCAAAACTATTGCCGCGGTCAAACGGGTCAAGTCCGCGGGCGTCCGCTTTACCATTATCAGCGGACGGTCGCCCGATGGCCTGCCATCATTGATTGCACAACTGGGCCTGACTGAACCGGTGGGCGCGTTTAACGGGGCACAAATTGTCTGGCCGAATTTAAGCACACTGGAATTTTGCACGCTGCCGGCAACGGCGGCAGAAAAGGCGATCGCAATATGTCGCGAATTTTCCGTTGATTTCTGGCTGTATGATTTTTCCCGCTGGCTGGTCAGCAAGGCCGATGGGGTGTATGTGGATCGGGAAAGCAACACGGTCGGCCATGCGCCGGCCGGGGTATGGGAATCCGGCCCGTTGCCCCCCGATCTGATCAAGCTTGTCGGGGTAAGTGACCAGCCCGCCGTTCTGGCCGCGTGCGAGGCGGCCATGCGGCAGCGGCTGGGAGGCGAATTAAGCGCCAGCCGGTCACAGGCGCATTACCTGGATATCACCCGCCTGGGAGCGGACAAGGGGCACGGGCTTAAACGATTGGCCGCGGTCATGGGAATACCGCTCAATCAGGTGGCGGCGATTGGGGATGGTTCCAACGACCTGCCCATGCTGAATATGGCGGGGCTGGCCATGGCAATGGGCAACGGGGTGGATGAGCTTAAAACACTCGCCGTATTTGTAACGACCAGCAATGACGAAAACGGATTTGCCCAGGCAGTCGATTGGTTGCTGACATCCACCGCCTGATCGCCGTGACCCGAGTGGATGTCGCCAACAGCCCCTTTCCATGAGCAGGCATTCGGGCAGCGTCTAAATTTTCAGTCGCTTGACGTTAGCCAAAAGTTAGGTACCATAAAATAAACGCTTACGCGCCGCACCGCGTGCGAATTTCGGTGTTTTTTTGTGAGATTTTCATGTCCGCACTTGCCACAGCCTCCAATCCGTCACATTCGGCCGCTTCAACCCCACGGGAACAGGCTCTGGAAAGGGCAGTCTCCCAAATTGAAAAAACGTATGGCAAAGGTTCCATCATGACGATGGACGGTGCGGGTCTGGTGGCGATTGATGGCATTCCAACCGGCTCACTGGGGCTGGATATCGCGCTGGGCGGCGTGGGTCTGCCGCGGGGCCGCATTGTGGAGGTGTTTGGCCCGGAATCTTCAGGGAAAACGACGCTTTGTCTGCATATCATCGCGCAGGCACAAAAAACCGGCGGCGTGGCGGCTTTTGTGGATGCCGAACATGCGCTGGATCCATCCTGGGCCAAACGGCTGGGGGTAAGCCTGCAGAACCTTTTGGTCAGCCAGCCGGACACCGGCGAGCAGGCCCTGGAAATTGTGGAGTTGCTGGTGCGCAGCAATGCCGTGGATGTGATCGTGGTCGATTCAGTCGCGGCCCTGATTCCGAAAGCGGAAATTGAAGGTGAAATGGGCGATGCCTCCATGGGCATGCAGGCCCGTCTGATGAGCCAGGCCATGCGGAAACTGACCGGCGCGGTTTCCAAAAGCAAAACACTGATCGTTTTCATCAACCAGATCCGCGAAAAAATCGGCGTCATGTTCGGCAATCCGGAAACCACCACCGGCGGCCGCGCCCTTAAATTCTACAGTTCCGTGCGAATTGACATCCGCCGCGTCAACACCATCAAGGAAGGAGAGGTCGCGATTGGCAATCATGTACGCGCCAAAGTGGTGAAGAATAAGATCGCGCCGCCTTTCCGTGAGGCGGAATTTGATATTCTGTTTGACAGCGGCATCAGCTATGAAGGTGACCTTCTGGACCTGGCCGTAAATGACAATGTCATTGATAAAAGCGGCGCATGGTTCAGCTATGGTCCATTGCGGATGGGTCAGGGGCGCGAACAGGCGCGGCAGTATCTGAAGGAAAATCCGGCCGCCGCCAAGGAAATTCGTGAAAAAATTCTGGCCAAGCGCATGCCGAAGGTGGAAGCGGCTCCGGAAAAATCCGCCGTGAAAGCAGAATCAAAAGTGGATGGCAAGCCTGAACTGAAGGATAACCGCCCCACAGCCAAAGCTGGAAAATAGTGCCCGGTTCCCGCCCCTTTCCGGTGCCCGTTGGCCTTGGGCAAATGGGGATCGGTTCCGATCCGACTGCGGCTATCGTCCGTCGCGGTCGGTATGCGGCCGGCGGGACCGCCGCGGCACGCTGCCGACCAAGCGAACTTAATAACGACGGACGTGACGATGCCATCGTTTCGTTCGCCCATTGGGCCGAAGGCTCGCCAGCTTTCCAACAATGACTCTGAATTCCGCGGCCTAAATGGCAGCTCCACGAAAGGCAGGCCCGCCAACCGGGACCGAACACCGGTACCTCACCATGAGGCCTCAGCTTGGGGACCGTAGACTGCGAATTGCCAGCAAATATACCCCCCCTGTTTGGCTCTATTGCCGGGCCGTTTTGAAAACGGTCATTTCCGAATATTTTCCGACACGCCCAGACAAATTCAGGAAAAATTCTTATACTATGAACTGTTGGAAAAGGGTTGGCTATGCAATCATCCTCTGTACGTGTTCTTCTGCCCCGAACGGCCGGCACCAATTGCGACCAGGAACTTGCCTGGGCGTTTGAACAGGCCGGTGCCGCGGTGACCAAACTTCACATCAACCGCCTGATGAACGCCCCCGATCAGTTGCGTCACTATCACATACTGGCATTGGCTGGTGGCTTTTCCTACGGCGACGACATAGCCAGCGGAAAGATTTTCGCCAACCAGCTTGTGCATCATCTGAAAAATCCGCTGGAACAATGGGTACGGGATGGAAAGCTGATTATCGGCATCTGCAATGGCTTTCAAATTCTGGTCAAGGCGGGGCTGCTGCCCGGCCCGCTGCCGCAGTTTGCGCCAGAAGACACCCGCACCGCCACGCTTACCCACAATTCGCACGCCCGCTTTGAGGACCGCTGGGTACGGCTTAAAACCTTTTCGAGTCTCTGCAAATGGATTCGGCCCGGCCAGTTGCTCCGCCTGCCAGTGGCCCATGGCGAAGGCCGCTTTATGGTTCGTTCGCCGGAAGTGCTTGCGGCCCTGCAGCAAAACGATCAGATAGTCTTGCGATATGTCGACGCAGGTGGCCAGGCGACCAGCGATTTTCCGGACAATCCCAACGGCAGCACCGACGCGATTGCCGGCATTTGCGATATCACCGGTCGTGTACTGGGCCTGATGCCACACCCCGAACGCTTTACCCAAATGCACCAGTCACCAGACTGGACGCGCGCCGACCAGACCGCCGATGGCATGCAAATTTTCCGGAACGCTGTTGATTTTGTGCACGCGTCGCAATCGCTTGACATACAATCTTCAGAGAGCCTTCCGGTGGAACCGGCTGCCGCCGCCGGCTGATGCGGCCACATCCGCGCTGGTCAACACCGAATCCAATACAAGGACCCACACGGATGATACACGGCACGGAAGCTATCAGTCATAAAAAGCGGCACTGGATTCTGCCGCAGGCCATGCCGCGGGCCGCGGACGTTGCGGCAACAGCCTGCGCGCTGGCCTGTCATCCGTTGGTCGCCAGACTGCTGCTGACGCGGCAGATCACAGACCTGGCGGAAGCCCGGGAATTTATTCATCCGCAATTCAAAAATCTTCACCCTCCGGAAACGATTCCTGGCATGACCGCGGCTGCGGAACGTATCGCGGCGGCAATTCACCAGCGCGAGAAAATGACCATTTATGGTGATTACGATGTGGACGGCATCACCGGAACGGCGATGCTGTGGCGACTGCTTAAAATGGCCGGCGCTGATTTTGATGTTTACATTCCGCACCGTGTGGATGAAGGCTATGGAATTTCCTGTAAGGCTCTCCAGCAACTGGCTCAAAAAGGCACCCAACTGCTGGTGAGCGTAGACTGCGGCATTACTGCGATTGAACCCATTGCCCAGGCCCGCCGTGCCGGCATGGATGTTGTGGTGACCGATCATCATGAAATGGGCGACACGCTGCCCGAGGCCAATGTGCTGGTTCATCCCGGCCTGGATTCCACCGGGCAGGCGAACCGGCATCTGTGCGGAGCGGGTGTGGCATATAAACTGGCATGGGCCATTGGTGCGCGACTTTGCAATTCGCCACGGCTTACCGGCGGGTATCGGAGCCTGATGGTGGAATTTTCAGCACTGGTGGCTCTGGCCACCATCGCCGATGTGGTTCCGCTGACCGGGGAAAACCGCTTGCTGGCGCGGTTCGGCCTGGCGCAACTGCCGCGTTCGTCGCTGGTCGGCATTCAGGCGCTGATTTCGGCCGCCGGTCTGACGAACAAAACAATTGATGGCACGGCCGTGGGCTTTCTGCTGGCACCGCGGCTTAATGCGGCCGGTCGAATGGATCACGCCTCGGAAGCGGTTGAACTTTTAACCACAGATGATGCAGCCCGCGCAACTGAACTTGCGGATTATCTGGAAGAGCAGAATATGGATCGCCAGGGCACCGAACGCAAAATTACCGCCGCTGCGCTAAAAATGGCGCGCGAACCGCGGGATATGCCACCCGCCATCGTGTTGTGCAGCCAGGACTGGCACGCCGGCGTGGTGGGCATCGTCGCTTCACGCCTGGTGGACGCTTTCAATCGCCCGACGTTTATCCTCTCGCAGGATGGGGCGCAAGCCGCCGGGTCTGGACGCAGCATTAAGGGCATTCCACTGCATGAAGCCATTGAATTCTGCCGCGATCTTCTGATCAGCGGTGGTGGTCATGCCGCTGCAGGCGGCGTTCGGCTGGAATCCGGAAAGGTGGAAGCGTTCCGTCAGCGTCTGTGTGAATTTGTCCGCAACCACTATCCGCAATTGCAATTCGCCGCCGCACTGGATTTGGATGGCGAACTCACGGAAGCCGATCTGGACCTTCAGGCCGTGCGCGAACTGGAAAACCTGGCACCGTTCGGCTGCGGCAATCCACGTCCGAAATTTCTGATCGCCGGTGCAAGATTGGCTACCGCGCCCCGTCGCATGGGTGCGGCGGGCGGGCACCTGCAACTGCAACTTCGCATCGGCACGCAAACCGCACGGGCAGTGGCGTTCCGCATGGGCCTTCTGGAGCCATATCTGCCCGTCGGCCTGGAAATTGACTTGGTGGTGGAACCACGAATTGACACCTACAAGGGCCGCACACGCCTGGACCTGCACGTTGTGGACCTTCGCAGATCCGATGGCAGATTTCTGGAACCTATTGTTCAGACAGCCCGCACGGACATCGCGCGCGAAATTACACCCGCCGCATTACATCCCACCGTTTGACCTTTCGCGCCCCAGGCAAATTCCGTCCAACCAATGCGGAATCTTCATCACACAAATCGATTCGGCGGCAACAAGCGCCAACGGCGCGTTCAAACCTCATCTGGATAAATGGGGCGCTTGGGGCGGTGAACTTATTTTCAGTCCGCAATCCTGAAATGCGATAGATGTTGTACCCGTCCGCAGACCCCATGCGCGGCGGGCCGCCAGGATCGCGTTATTTGACTATCTCTTAGGCAGGAACTTCCGCCGCATCCTAATTGTGCGGCAGTCCGAATAATAAAACGCGCGCGAATGGGGGCGGGCCTGTGACAAATATTTTTTGAAAGGGCAAATTTCATCGGTTTTAGCTCAATTTTTGTATTCCGTCCGGCGGAGGAAATATTTTTTGAGGTTTTAGTGAATTGGCACGTTAGTTGCATTATTAGTCTGGTGCGAGCTGAGGCATCGAAGTGAAGATGCGAGAGGCAGACAGAGGCAAGTGTGACTGGGAAGCCAGTCATGGTTGCCGGGAAGACAGGAGCAGAGAAGTCTTCACGAGCCTCAGCCGTATTGAAAATTCAGGTGCATGGTGCAGACCAAAAAGCTTAAGCACAAATTGGGGGTCTGTGTCTGATTGATCTGCTCCATGCATTTCCCAAACTCGTTTCCTCCTCCGCCAGGCCGTGTGGATATACCCTCCTCCACACGGCTTTTTTTTTGCGCGCCGCGAATCGGATTCCCGTCATTCCGCGATTGCGACCGCGATCGCCCATTGGACACTGCCAATCGCTGATCTGCCAATTGCACTCCGGAATTTAAAATTTTTTCCCTGAAATTGGCATCCGACGCCCAATTCCTGCGCCGCCGCGTGCCACCTCTGTTACATTCCGCCATCCCCCCGCATAATACCGACATCAGGATATTCCTGCCGCGGAGGCAGACGAACTGTGGATCAACTTCAGAGGCGACTTATGCCCGATGTTCTGCCGCCGACAACCGATGATCAGAATATTCCCGCCAGTGCCGCGGCTGCAATTCAGGAAGCGCAACTTGCCGCGGAAATCCGCCAGGGGCGATCGCGCTTTCTGGCGATGGCCATCGCCTACGCTTTGGGTAATTTTAACGACAACTTCATGAAGCAGTCGGTCAGTCTGCTGGCTGTTGCCCATCACCATGCCGCGCTTCAGGGCTGGATTTCCACATTTTATACGCTGCCATTTCTGCTTTTTGCCGCCCCGGCGGGCTGGATGGCCGACCGTTTCAGCCGCCGCAATGTGGTCATTTTTGCCAAAGCCATGGAATTGCTGTTTCTTAGCCTTGGGGCCTGGGCGGTGCTGACGCTCAACTGGCCAGTCATTATCACGGTTATTTTTCTGATGGCCTTTCAGGCCAATATATTCGGGCCATCGCTGGTGGGCAGTATTCCGGATATTTATCCAGCCAGTTTCGTAGTCGAGGCCAATTCGCGACTTAAATCCATCATCACCGCGGCCATACTGGTTGGCGTGATAGTGGCGGGTATCGCCCTTAGCGCCAGTGGCATGGTCCACCTGCCGGGTTTTCTTCGGCCCGCCGGCCATGGGGCGGCGCACGCATCGGCGGTAACAGCAGGGGGAAAATCCGCAACAGCCGTGCATTCGGTGGTAATACCGAATGGAGATATATCCCGCGGCAGAGTGGTAGTCGCGGTGATTCTGGTATGTGTCGCGATTGCGGGATTGCTGGTGAGCTTTGGCGTTCCCCGCCGCGCGCCCGCAAATCCGAAAGCGGCATTTCCCTGGGCGGGTCCGCTGAATTCTGCGTTTGAACTTCATCGCCTCTGGCCGGATCGGCTGCTGCGAACCGCCATCCTCGCGGACAGCTATTTCTGGCTGATCGCGGTGTTGCAGGTTCTGGTTATTAATCAGATGGGCATCGCACAGTTTCACCTGACCAAACTTCGCACCAGCTACCTTTCGCTGGCGGAACTCGTTGGCGTGGTAATGGGTTCACTGGTTGCGGGCAAAATTACCAAGCGCGAAGCCGGACTTTGGGCCAGTGCCCCGGCGGCCGGAGCGTTGGCGCTGTTTTTAATTGCCATCGGTGCCGCCCCGCTGCTTCCGGCAGATGCCAGACTTGCTTTCTGTGTTTTTGTGCTGGCTGGCGCGGGCGTATCCGGTGGAATTATGATGGTGCCGCTGGAAAGCTTTTTCCAGGTCCGTCCGGCGGCCGAACACCGCGGCCGGGTGATTGCGGCGGCATGGTTTGTCGGCTATGTGGGCATTTTATGCGGCAGTCTGCTGTACACGCCGTTAAGCAGCGCATTCAAGCCAACCGCCATATTCATGATCGGCGGCTTTGCCACCATTCCCGTGGCGCTGTGGATGTCCACCGTTTTCGTTCGCAATCGGCCGGGCATAGCATCCTGGCCGGCACGGGTCTTGTGCCTGAAGGCCCGCTGCATTCTGCCGCTGCGCTACCGTGTCAGGGTAAATGGAATTGATGCCGTTGCGCAAAAAGGCCGCAATGGAATTCTTTTTTTGCCCAATCATCCAGCCCTGATTGACCCGGTTATTGTCACCGCGTGGCTGCATGGCCGCTTCGCCGTGCGTCCGCTGGCGCTGGAAAATCAGATACACAAACCGATTGTCCGGCAAATCGCGGACATTCTGGGCGTACTGCCCATCGCCGACGTTTCCAGAGTGGATCGCGAAGCGGCGGACCGCGCCGACGAAGCCATTGGAACCTGCATTGAAGCCCTGCGGCGCGGCGAAAATGTGCTGCTTTATCCGGCGGGCCGCATTATGCGGTCGCGGGTGGAAAAACTCGGCGCTGTCAGCGGCGCCCATCGGATACTCAGGGAATTGCCGGATATCCGTGTGGTGCTGGTGCGCACCACCGGCCTGTGGGGCAGCAGTTTCGGCTGGGCGGCCGGCGGCGCGCCGGATCTGGCCAGAGGCCTGCTTGAGCATCTTCCCGCCCTGCTGGCCAGTGGACTGTTCTTCGCCCCGCGGCGCGCCGTAACCGTGACTCTGGCCGAACCGGCGGATATCCCCCGGACTGCTGATAAATCTACATTTAATACATATCTTGATTCGTTTTATAATGCCGATGCGCCCGCCGCCCGCTATATTCCTTACAGCCGGTGGGAAACCGGCAGTCCCCATGACCTGCCCGAACCGCGGGCCGCAACCGCCGCCGCCGCGGATGCCGATATTCCCCCCGCCACACGCCAGATCATCCTTGATTATCTGCGCCAGGAAACCGGCGCGGCGGCGGTGAGTGAGACCCAGCAGCTTGCCGGCGACCTGGGGATGGACAGCCTGGCGGTGACCGACCTGATATTCTGGCTGGAAAAGGAATTCGCCGTGGCCGTACCCAATGTCGAAGCGCTGCAATCCGTCGCGGATGTCATGCGGGCGGCCTGTGGAAAGCTATCCGCCGAAGCCTTCGATGTTCGCATCACACCCCCCACTGCCGCCTGGATGAAGGATTCTTCTGATGAGCGTGTGCAGATTCCCCCCGGTCATACCATTCAGGAAGTGTTTCTGACACAGGCTCTGATGAATCCGGGGCGGATCGCCGCCGCCGACCTGCAGCGCGGCCCTCGAACCTATCGCGATCTGCTCACCTCCCTTTTCGCCCTGCGGGGGCCGATATCCAATCTTCCGGGAAATTACATTGGCATTCTGCTACCGGCCTCGGTTGCGGTGGATACGGTTTTTCTGGCGGCTCTTTTTTCCGGCAAAACACCCGTGATGATCAACTGGACCGCGGGCCAGCGGAATATCCGCCACGCCATGGACCTGCTGGGAATTCAGCACATTCTTACGTCTGAACTTCTGCTTCAGCGGCTGGCCGGCCAGGGTATTGACCTTTCCGACCTGCGATCCGCCATGGTCCCGCTGGAAAAGCTGGCCCAGAACCTGGGCATGCCCGAGAAACTTTCCGCCGCGATGAATGCCCGGCTTATGCCCCGCCGACTGCTGCGAATTCCCGGTCGCGGAAGTCTGGAAGCAAAGCCGAATTCCGTGGCCGTTGTGCTGTTTACCAGCGGTTCAGAATCACTTCCAAAAGCCGTCGGACTGACCCATGAAAACCTGCTGACCAATATTCATGATGCGCTGGAAAGTTTCCGGATATGCCGGTCTGACCGCTTTCTTGGCATGTTACCGCCGTTCCATTCCTTCGGCCTTACCGGCACCATGCTCCTTCCGATTCTTTCCGGTGTGCGGGTGGTGCATTACCCGAATCCGAATGATGTCACCACGCTGGCAAAACTGATTGCGGCATGGCGGGTTTCCATTCTGCTGGGCACGCCTACTTTTGTATCCAACATCATGCGGGCGGCCGGAGATGCGGATATGTCCGCAGTGCGGCTGTGCGTGACCGGCGCGGAAAAATGCCCCCCCGCGGTATATGACTTGCTCCGGAGCCGCTGCAAAAAGGCCAATATCCTGGAGGGTTATGGCATTACCGAATGCTCGCCCTTTGTTTCAGTTGTCCGACAGGAAAATCCGATGCCTGGAACCATTGGCCGTGCATTGCCTTCGGTAGAATGTCAGATTCTGGATATTGATACCAATCAGCCCTGTCCGCCGGGCCGCACCGGCATGTTGCTGGTGCGTGGACCGAGCATTTTTCCCGGCTACCTGAACTATCAGGGTGCATCGCCATTTGTTCAATGGAACGGTCAGACCTGGTACAAAACCGGAGATCTGGTGGCCATGGACGCACAGGGAAACATGACATTTATGGGTCGACTGAAACGGTTTGTGAAAATCGGCGGAGAAATGGTCTCCCTTCCGGCCATTGAAGAAGTGCTGACAGCCCGGTTCCCCGCCGCCGCGGAGGCCGGTCCGGGAATTGCCGTCTTGCCCACGGCGGATGAGGACCATCCGGAACTGGTGCTGTTTACCACGCAGCAAATAGATCGTGCCGCGGCCAACGAAGCGATCCGTCAGGCCGGTCTCTCCGGTCTGCATAATGTGCGCATGATTCGCCAGATAAGTGCTATGCCCCTGTTGGGCACCGGCAAAACCGATTACCGCGCGCTGACCGAATTGCTGAAAACCAGCGGACCGGAATAACCCGCGCGGCTGTAAATTTTTGTTCCCAGGAGTTATCCTTTCACCATGACCTTGCCCAAAACGTTCATAGTTACCGGATCCCCTGATCCCACGCCTTCCACCGATGCGCAAATCGCCGCGCGAATGGAGGCCTTTTCCAGCCATTTTTCCGCGATGGAAAACGAAATGGGAAAAGTGATTGTCGGCCATCGCCAGATTATCCGCCACACGCTGCTGTGCCTGCTGACCGGCGGGCATGTGCTGCTGGAAGGCGTGCCGGGACTGGGTAAAACCCTGCTGGTGCGAACTTTGGCGCAGGTTCTGGACCTGACCTTTTCCCGCATTCAGTTCACACCAGATCTGATGCCCGCGGACATTATTGGCACCAGCATTCTGGTGGCCGATGCGATGGGCAATCGAACCCTGCAGTTCCAACCCGGACCGCTGTTCGGCAATCTGATTCTGGCGGACGAAATCAACCGGGCCACACCCAAAACACAATCAGCCCTGCTGGAGGCGATGGCCGAACGAAGCGCCAGCGTGGGCCGCACCACGCACAAAATGCCCGAACCCTTTTTTGTTCTGGCCACCCAGAATCCGCTGGAAATGGAGGGAACCTATCCGCTGCCGGAAGCCCAGCTTGACCGCTTTGCCGTTAAATTGCGCGTGGAAATTCCCACGGAGGCCGAGCTTCTGGAAATTATGCAGCGCACCACAGGCACACTGCACGCAAGCTCTTTTACCCTTATTCACGCCGCCATGCTGGCCGATATGAAAAACATGGTGCGCCTTATTCCCATCAGCCATGACTTGCAACGGTACATTGCGCGGCTGATCATGGCGACCCATGCGGAAAATCCAGCTGCCACCGACATGGTAAAACAATATGTCCGTCATGGCAGCAGCCCGCGCGGCGCTCAGTCTATCATGCTGATGGCCAAAGCAATGGCTCTGGTGCAAAACCGCCCTCACGCCTCGCTGGCCGATATTCAGGCGATGGCCATTCCCGCACTGGCCCACCGCCTGATCTGCTCCATTGAAGCATCTCTGGACGGCGTGACGCCCGAGGCTATCATCCGCGACCTGCTGACGCGCATTCTTCCAGAGCCAGACTGAAATGCCCCAGCCTGCATTGACGGCCTTCGCATGGTTGCGTCATACTGCATAGCCATCAGACCCGGCATGCGGATGATCGGCGGGAATAGCCGATGCCGGCAATATCCAGGAACGTTTGGACACGAATCCCAAATACGGAGGCGAACATGGCTATGTATATATTTAATTTTACCATTACGCTGCGGCGGTTGGCCGGCATACGGAAATTGCGGCACGCTGCGCGGCTGTCGAAGAGCCGCCATGCGCTGGCGACGGCCTTTCCGGCTTTGCGCCAACGATTGCTACGGATCGCGGCCCTGGCGATTGTGGCCGGTGCGTTCAGCCGGGCCGGCGCGGTGAACGTGCTGACCAACCACAACGACCCGCACAACACCGGTCAGAACCTGCGGGAACGGATATTAACCCCGCGCAACGTCCGGCCCGGATCGCTGGGTAAATTATTTGTAACGCGCCTGGATGGCATCGACTATGGCCAGCCGCTGCTGGTAACGGGTGTGGATATTACAGCCGGACCGCATCAAGGCTCGCAGAATGTTATTTTTGCCGCCACTGCGACCGACACGGTTTATGCCATTAACGCGGACAACGGCACAGTACTTTGGAAAACCAATTTGCTGACCCGGTTCGACAATCCGCGGGATGTGGTGACAGCCCGCGAGATTAATCCGAACTGGGCGGCCAGAAACCAGCCGCTGGAAGATACCCCCGTGATTGATCTGGCCACCGGCGCCCTTTATGTGGAATGCGAGGAGACAGAAAAAGGCCCGGGAACCCATGGCCAGTTGCATTGGATACATCTGCTTAGCTCTTTAAATATACGCAATGGAGCGCACTATGCGCATGATGTTAAAATTTCCGAAAGCGGCCCCAAGGGCCAGGACATCAGCGGCCCATCCATTAAAAGAAAGAATGGCAAACGCGACCGGTTTTACGGATACGAGATTACTTTCCGTTATCTGGCTATCAATCCGGTAAACCATCTGCTTTACATGGCCTGTGCGGATCCGGGCGATATTGGCCCTTACAACGGCTGGATTCTTGGATACACCACGGTTAAAAACCGGGCCGGGAATCTGACACTTAAAGCGCTTTTCAGCGTCACGCCAAACGGCTGGGCCGGGGGAATTTGGGGAGGCCCCATCGCCATGGACCGCCGCGGCAACTTGTTTGTGGAAACAGGAAACGGCACCTTTGACACCAGACTTATCAAGGCTCCGTACAGTGGGCGATTGCGCACCGATTCTCGGAATATGGCGGTGCCGGCCAACGGAGATTACGGCGATGCCGTCCTGAAGCTGACGCCCGATTTGGATACCTATCAACATTCGGATAATCCTAATGGTTTTGGACTGCACGTCAGTGATTATTTCGTGCCGAAGGACGAAAACGTTCTGCTGCGCGGCGATCTGGACATTGGTTCTTCAAGCCCGGTTCTGCTGCCCGCTTCGGTCGGGGACGCACAACACCCGCACCTGCTGGTGATTAACGACAAGCAGGGGATTATTTACCTTCTGGATCGCGACAATATGGGTGGATACCATGGCGACGCGGCCGGCGATGGCAAATCGGGCTTCAACAATGTCGTGCAAACGCTGGATAAAGCCACCGGAGCCGGATTCAGTACGGGTGCGTTTTACGCCGGCAATCTTACACGAAGCGGTTTGATTTATTACGCGGAAGTTGGCGATTATGCCAAAGCATTTGAGATTTCCCGCGCCCATATTCGTCCGCGGCCTGTATCGCAATCGCACAGCCGTTTTCCCTATCCAGGATCAACCCCGGAAATTTCCGCCGATGGCACCCGCGATGGCATTGTGTGGATGTTAAACCGCAGCGGCAATCGGCTGCTGGCTTTCAACGCCGGCAATCTGCGGCAGGTCCTGTTCGACAGCAATAAGGGAAAGGGACGTAATGGCATCAGCAATAAAATCATTGGCGCACAGGAAGATATGAATTCCATACCCACCGTCGCCAATGGACGGGTGTATGTCAGTACCAGCAAAGCCCTGAATGCGTATGGTCTTCAGGGACGGTAACGGTGGGAGCCGCGCAATATTGGCGGCAGACAGCCACTTTGGCCGCAGACCAAAACACCTTGGGAAATCACCTTGGGCGTCGGGCGTCTCGCGTGAAAAGAAGCCGCTGGGGGCCGCGTTCACCGCCCAGCACACCGGGTAACCCATAACCGCAAGCCAATGATCATCACCACGAAACAAAGGCGCACCGGAATAAACCGATCCACAGATTCCACAGATTTTGTTTCCACGAGCAAATTGGCGGGAGCTCTATTTTTCTGTTCATAGATCGTCATGTATTGTAAAAGCCCACAGCGGAGGAGGATAAACTTTCATACCGGTATACGCCACCAATTTCCCGTCAGAAGGCACGGAATCAGCAGCTAAATTCCGCAAAATCCATGCCGCAGGCCAAACCACCGTGGGGGGCGGGCGTCTCACCCGAAATGTAGCAGCCAGGATGGCCCTCACCCTGCAAGAAAGCCTTCAAATTTTGGCCGTCGGAGGTATAGAATATGTAAGTTAATAACTGGCCGGTATTGCCCGCCCGCCGACAAAAGTTGGCGGTTATGGCGTTGGTTCGGACTTCAACGGAGCGGGAACGAAAATAATTTGAGGGGTTCAGCGTGTCCTGCCAACGTCGGATTCCGGCAGCTTCACTGCTTCCCTCACCGCTGGAATAGCTTCCCGGTCGCAACGACCTTTACCGGGGCGAGACTTGCACTCGCTGGAACACTTCGCCTTTGCACGCCGCGCCTGGGCCGCAACAGCCGCTACAGCCGCTGAAATCTCAGTTATCATGAATATCAGCCGGACCACAATCCGCTGGGCCGCTAAAAGGGTGACCGACTATTCGTCAGGGCTGTGCGGAACTGCATCGAATTGGACATCGAAAAGATGCCCCCCGTCAGGCTGGGCACACTCCCCGTATATCACGCCGCCGCCAAACACCTTCGCCACCTTATCCAAAGCCCGGTCAACCGAGACGCCCATCAGACGGGCGGCAAGATGTGGCAGGCCGGGGGCGGGACCGCTGAAGGCAACGTCCATTAAATAGAGATCACTGCGAAAGCCGAATTGTTTTCCGGCCGCAGTCACATCTCCCGATCCTGTAATTGCAAAAATTGCCAAGGCGGCCGAGTATTGCGCGCCAGGGTCGAGCTTCACCCTGCGCAAGTTCGTCTGTAATATCGCTGGCGATACCCTCCCAATGTAGATGCGGACCATTCCGCGCCGCCCCTGCATGACTACGACGTTCCTGTCACCACGAAAAATTGCCCGGACTGCGGTTATACCCGATGCTCCCTTGGGCGGCGGCCGCACCGGAACCGTGGGAAAGCCAACACACGGTAGATGAAGGAGCCAGGAACCCGTCGCCACATAAGGCCCATGGTAATAAAGCCGAAACACTCCCTGCCGGGGTCCCAGGGCGGCCGTGAGATATTTTAAGACGGTCCGCTCATTGCCGAAGACTGTCGCCGCGGTCGCGACCGATTTATGTAGCGCCACAGCTTTGGGCACCTGACAAGCGCACCCGCAAACGCCAACAAGCACCAGAAGTGCAAATGCAAGCAGCCCCATAAGTCTCATGAACGCCTCCTTCAAGGGTGCACAACGACGACCGTGGACCATGAAAATTGGCCACTGGAATAGCGGACCACATGCCTAAACTTAGTCCCAAGATTGTAATATTTGCCATCGTATTTGACGGTCCAAGTCTGGTAGCAGCGAACCGTTTGAGTCACGTTAGGCGGAATCAATTGGCCCTGGCCCTGACCGACCCTATCACCTATCACGCCCTTAATCAACGGCACGAAGTGCTCGTTAACCATACCGAGCTGTGGAGCGATGTGCTCCTGGGCAGCGTATCCCTTCCCGGTTAGCGGCTGCCCCTCACGGTTTTCTAGCTGGTAAGTGAACCACCAGTACGTTGCGTATTGCTTTGCCGGAGCGCCGACGATCACGAATTTATAGGGAATCTTGTCTGGCTTACACTTGGGCTCAGTGGCCGCCGGTGGAGTCGCGGTCAGCCCCAGAGGATCCTCGCGACCAACCGGATTACCCATCACAAACTGATACGTGTTCGCGCCATTGATGTATTGCAATGGATCCTGCGAAATCCACGTCCCCAAACCTGGCGAATAATTCCGGAAACGTTCGTCATACAGCCCTGTCACCACATCCAGCGTCATGCCCTGATACAGATTGTTCACTATTGCCTGCGTGCCGGCAGGTGGTGTGGACCATTCGGCGTTCAGGACTGTGATATTGCCGTAAGGCGAATAGACATAGCGTTGCGTAACGCCCCAAGTACCGGTGGTGCTGTTGAATCCAACGACCGCGGTGGTATCCCAATTCGCATCCTGCAAATAATAGACAGGCAAATCAGAGGATGAAAATTGTGAACCGGGAGTGAAAAACTGGTCTTCGCCGCGACCACACGAGGACACAACGCCATTGAAGGAGGCCTTTTGATGG
>DAIDJN010000064.1:0-52457 GCA_027451365.1 Phycisphaerales bacterium
TCTGGTCCGCCTGCCACAGGTCCGGCAGCAGTTCATCAAGTTTGTCCGCGGGCTGTGCCGGAATTCGGGTCAGGATATCTCGCAGATAAGCCCAGGGTTCCACGCCATGGCGTTTGCAGGTCTGAAGGAGGCTGTAAAGAAGAACCGCGGCGGTGGTTCCACTGATTCGATAGTCGCCTTAAAAGGCCCGCATCATTAACACTGCTGGCTGGATGGCCAACTGGTACCCAAAAATAGTGGCCAACGCAGGCAAGCTTGGTCCACAGATAAGCCATGAATGGTTACAATGGCAACGTCTTGAAAGAATGGTGCCGGCTGGTAAATGACGGGTTTGGGGATGATAAATGCGGATGGCGAATGGGGACGACACATTTAGTCTTACCAGTTTTCAGGCGCTGCCGGCAGGCCGCCGACAGCGGTCCGCGATGGGGGCGAGCGTGCCGAATGTCGGGTCTTGCCGATTGGCGGGCAAGATGCCCACGCCCCACAATGATCTGGGGGGCGGGCGTCTCGCCCGCTTCGTCGCCGTCGCAGGGCGGATGAATGGCATGATTAGCCTCAACGCGGGCCTTGGTTCGGTGACGGTGACGGGCAGCGGTTCAAATTCATTTGAGCTTTCAGCGACGCTGTTTTTTCCGGCAAGCGCTGCGGGCAATGACACTGTAACGTGCACCGGTGCATTGACATTAAGCGATGGCACGCAGGTGGGCAGCAGCCCGAGCGGCTCGGTGCAGGTGGCCGCCGTCGCGGTGGATTCAGTTGCACTGGCGGATGATCCATCCACGGTGCAGATCGGCCAGACGCTGACGCGGTCCGATTTTACAATCACGACGACCCCGACTGGCTATGGCGATTACCAAGTACCGAGCAGCAACGACACTCCTGGGCCATATTTGGTGACGCTGTCGCCGGAAAGTTTTACGGTCGCGGTGGGGGATAACGTTGTCACGGCGACCTGCGGGGCATCGAGTGCAAGCGTGGACGTCATCGGCGCGGAGGAGGCTTCCTCCTGGATATCCTCGAGCTTCGACGACGCCACTGGGCTTGTGACCAACAAATTTACTGCGGAGATCAACGGTATCAATGGCACATATTCGGTTACCGGACCTAATGTCGTGGGCGGGGATATCTCGGGACAACTTGCGGAGGACGTGCCGTTCACCGGCACGGTGACGATGGACCCGAGTTCCGATGGGACCGATTATGCAACCGTATCGACGCCGTCGAGCGAATCGGGCACATCGGGTAGCTCGGCGCTTATGGCCTCCCGGGCCGCCGTCGTTGGGGGGCCGGCGTTGACGACGAAAAGCGCTGGCAGCGTCTTTTGGGACGCAGTCGGTGTGGTGACAGCCGTCGCGACGGCCGCCGGAAAGACAACCGAAGCGGTAAGCGGCGCGGTCGTCTATGCGGCCCACTGCGAGTTCCTATCTGACGACGTCCAGATTATTCCAAAAAGCTCGATGGCGTTGTTATCGCTGACCACGGCCAATCCGAATAATTACACACCTGCCGTTAATCAGGTCACCAGCACATGCACGTGGTCGGCTAGCGGATATTCGCGATGGGGTGTCATCGGCGGCTACTACTACACCGTGAACCCCAAGTTTCAGGTGAACTGCTCGCCACCGACAACGTTGGGAATAGAGACTTACCAGGGTCCTCCGGCGGTGCCATTCGTATTCGACACGACTTCGTTCATTGATATCCCGACTGTCCCGCTTAGCCAATTCCCAAGCGGCGAGGGCACCGCCTTCTGCAGCGGCAATCCGAATGGCCTTACGGATACGGCCAACAACGCCACCCAGATCAAGGGATCGTTCAGTGGCAACTGCGGGATCGTGAGCGATGATGGAAAGGGTACCCTGTTTACCTCTCCCAATGCCCCAGGCGTGGTGGCCGGGCCGGCGCCGCTGCCATCGTCGCAGACGATAAATGTAAATTGGTTTTATTGACACCATCCCAACCGGTGCACACCGCGGCTTTGCCGACCGGCCAAATATGGAGATAAATCGGATGCGTAAAGTGCTTTTTGGAACGGTTGCCGCTCTTACCGCCGTCGTTGTCGGGGCGGCCGCGCCGTCGGCCTCGCTTGGCGCTGCGCTGCCGCGGGATAAAATTTTGCTGACTTACGGAGGAAAGCCGGTTACGTGCCGGGACTTGGTGTTGCTCACTTGGCCGCAGATACAAGGCCGACTTCGCGCCATCGCACGCTATGTAAAACGGCCGCCAGCTGGCGACTGGCCACGCTTGGAGGTGGGGCTGGCGACACGGCATGGCTCGCTTATTTTTTACCAGCCTCCGCGAGGAGCGAGCGTCCAGCGGGTGTTACTCGGGATGTGCCGCGACTACATCCAAATGGCGGTTAATGATTACCTGGCGGAAAAAGTTCGGTCGGCTTTCGCTAGCGACTGCAAGTTCAACTACCACGCGCATTTTCATCTCTCGAGGCTCCACGCATACAATCTTGGTGCCGCCCGCGTATGGGACGCATACGAGCGAGTGTACGCCCAATTGATCCGAAAACGGTGGACGGACGCCCAGCTCAAAGCGGCGCTGGCCGCGGCCTTCCCGAACTTGCCGCAGTTGCAGCTGGCGGCTTGGGCTAAGGGATCGCTCGCTGCCGAACAACAACCGCTCCTGATGCTGATGGATGCTGTCTTCCCGTGCGAGCGCCGGGGGAAGGTGGCAAAGTGGTACAAGAAAGCGGTGCCTGATATTTGTTTCCGATTTCCGATCCGGGCGGCGATTCTGGCGGGTAGGGCCAAATATACAAAGATGGTTGCGCGGTGGCTGGGTCACAGCGGATTCGTGGTCATCGAAAACCTTTTGCCCAAAGATGAGGCCTGGGCCTTGCGGATCATTCATGCCTGCACCGGGCGGGGGGGGAGGATTGACAAGCTCCAACTCGCGCAGGTTCAGGTCTGCCTTTGGCTGGAGGGATCACCCACCCGGATCGATCCCGGCCATGGCGGCAATTATTCATATTTCTCGGATCTAACCGGACTGCGATCCCGCGCGATATCACCGCAAAAATTTATCCCGCTGAAAGGTAACCCGCACTCGTTTCTGTTCATCTTCCAAAGGCATCCTAGGGTTAACAAGGCGTTGGTCGCGCTGAATATGGCCTCCTTCCTTTGGGATGTGGGCGAGGTTCATGTGCTCACGCCGCCAGCGAAAAATGTTTGGGCGAAGGTGCGTATCGTGGTGCCGTGGCTTGCCAAGCCCAGCGTGAAGCAACTGGTGCACTGGAGCATGGCCTCGGCAGGCCTCCCGGCCACGCAGACCTTTGGTTTCAAGCTACCACAACTGGTGCGGAAAAAGTACCGCCTCGGAAATGTTGATTTTTCGGTGGGGCGGGGTCATTGAAGAGGTGGAAAATGGATGAGTCTGCGTCAAAGCGTTTAACCCTCGGCTTATTGGCTGGCCTCATGTTTGTCACGTCGGCTGTGGCCGTTGGCCGCAGCCGCGCGGCCCCGGTGCCGGCGCGCCGGAGTTTGGCAGCAGCGGCAAGCCGTCTGGGAAAAGGGGATCCTTTCACGAGCGATCCCAGCCTGCGCACGCTCAACTCGTGGTACTTACGTATCGCGATTGCGGCGGGGGTGACCAAGGACCCGGCGAAATTGCGAAAATATGCCGCGAAAATGCGCCAGTTTGCTGGCGATAAATCGCGGCCATATCTTTGGTTCCCCGCCACACGGGCCAGGACTTTTTGCCTGGCGCGGCTGAAAAGTGAATCTGCGTTCGTCAGTTCGTTTGCAATCCTTTGCCAAGCCCGGGGCAATCTGACGGACCGTAATAAATTGGTCGGTTTTACCCAATATATTTTTACCGGCTTAAACAAGCGTCACCACATTGCGTGGGTGAACGCGGCTGTGCAAGCGGCTTTGCCGCAGGCCGGCCCGCCTGCGGGCAAGCTGTATATGATGCTGCTGAACGCCCGATTGGCGCAATTACCTGACGCCAAACAGCGTTACAGACTGATTCACAACGCGATTGGTCAGGCGAAGGTTTGGAACCTGAAGCAGCGTTCCGGCAACGGGAAGCAGTTCGTGTTTTCCAGCGGATTGCGATCCCTGCGTTTCGTGGCTGTGAATGATGATGCCGCCGGTTCGGATATTCCCCACCTGCAAGCGGATGCGACAGAATACCTCGCGCGGTACCACGCGGATGGCAAAGGCTCACCATTGGTGTTTCTGGTTTCAGAACAGGCGTATATTCATGCGTGGCTGCTATCGCCAAAACCGGCACAAAAGGCCCGCATCATTAACACTGCTGGCTGGATGGCCAACTGGTACCCAAAAATAGAGGCCAACGCAGGCAAGCTTGGTCCACAGATAAGCCATGAATGGTTACAATGGCAACGTCTTGAAAGAATGGTGCCGGCTGGTAAATGACGGGTTATGGGGATGGCAAATTGGATGCGACGAGTTTTCAGGTTTCGCCGGCAGGCCGCCGACAGCGGTCCGCGATGGTAATCTGGGCTACGATCAACTCAATTGGTCTTCTGCTGTTAGCCAACGTGCTTTATGTCGCGCTTCGACAGATCGGCCTGATGCTCGGGCGTCTTGGCCCGGTCGGGGCTCGTAGCACCGCCGATCTCTCGCCGCGCATAGGTGAATACATTTCGCAATACACGGCGAGGATCGCGTTGGAGCAAAGCGATCTATCAACTCTTTATTTATTCGCCGGTAGGTCGTGCTCCGTTTGCGGTGCTGTACGTGAAGCGGCGGACGCATTAGTTCCGCAATGGCGAGGGGTGGTGCGGATCGTCATGATCTATGACAAACTGCCGATCGGTGGGTCGCCGCCCAAAAGCCATGGACTTATTTTGGCGGAGGACACAGCGCTGCGAGGCGATTTGGGTATTGGATTCGTTCCATTTGGCGTGTTGGTTGATGCGGGGGAAAAAGTTTTAGCTCGGGGGCTGGTTAAAGAGATCAGCCACGTCGAAAGTCTGCTCGAGGCGGCTGGTGATCTGGCGGAGTCCGCAGCATCTGCCAGTCCGCTGGCAGACATGCCTGCGGCAGAGGTTGCCAAGGCTCGGTAAGAAGGAATTTAAGAAAGGGAATCTGAAATGACAGATTGGAATGGTTTTGATCGCAACCTGGCCCGCAAGCTCACACGTCACACGAGATTGGCGAGCCGTCGGATGTTTCTTTCGAGGCTCAGCAGAGGCATATTCGGGGCTGCGGGCATAGTCATCGCCACAAAGGTGGAGCTCTTCGAGATTACAAAATCTCAAGCCGACAGCGCCTCCCTGAATCTTGCGGCACCGCCGGCAAATGTCGTGGCACCCCCCAATCCGAACCCGCTTCCTTGGAATTGGTGCGGCCTGCACGGCCACGTGTGTTCGGCCACGTGCACGGCTCCATGTGGCTACACAAGTCAAGGGTATGGTTGGGTTCAGTGTTGCCAAAACCCCGCAGATTCGAAATGGTACTGCTGCACCTACAGCGACCTTTGCAGCACGACGCCGCCGTCGCCGAAAGACGTGGCGGGCTCTACCGGTACGACGCCCTGCGGTCCCATGTGGTGTGCTCAACCCAGCTCAGGTGCCAGAGGATATTATATATGCACGAATATATCCTGCGGCAACGCGGGTAGCGGAACCGATTCCGGCTGCACCGGCGGTTGCAACCCCACTCAACTCGGCGGTGATCGGTGCGGCCAGGAAAATTGTTGATCGAGTTCCGCTTGCCCCACTTAAATCGGCTATTTGAAGGGTGTCGAAGATGCGAACGTTCCGAAGAATCATTTTCTTTCCGATACAACGACGGTTGACCGTCCTCGTCTGGCTGGCCGTGGTCGTTCAATGCGGCCTCGCATACGCTCATTCGGCTTCGCTGCTGATGCTAGCCAGGAAAGGATGGACCCTACAGACTCTCCGCGAGGCGGGGGCCTTGCGTCAGATGCATTTGTTTCATGGCGTGATTTCGTTTGGTGTCGCTGGCAAGACATTGGCCGTCGTGGGTGTCAGACCCGGGGCAAATGGTTCTTCGCCGAAATTGGCCTTCACGCTCTGGAATACGACGACCATGACGACGATATCAAAGGGTGCAGCCGGCGCGTTAAGATGAGCTATTGTCAAATCTTGTGGACAGGAGAAAAAAGGCGGCGTAACCTAAACGCGAATATTCAACGTTCAACTTTTTTAGGAGTACGCCACCCATGAATAAGATTATGACTGAAACTTTGAAAATGCCAAGTCTGTCTGCTGGCGATTTGCTGACCGAAATCATTCGAGAAAGCGCGCAGAGCATCCTGGCCCAAGCGGTGCGGCATGAAGCCGACCAGTGGCTTGCCCAGCGCGCCGATCAACTCGATGAGAACGGCAGGCGGCTTGTGGTAGCCAATGGCTACCTGCCGAAGCGTAACGTGCTTACGGGCGTTGGTGCGGTGCCTGTCAAGCAGCCCCGCATTGAGGACCGTCGGCCCAGGGAACTACGAGAAAAACTGGATCGTAAAATTCTGCCGCCCTATCTACGTCGCACGCAAAGCATTGAGGAGGCGATTCCATGGATGTATCTCTACGGCGTAAGCACCAACGACATGGGCGACTCGCTTAAGGCCCTGTTGGGGCCTGCGGTGGAAAGCCTGTCACCCAATACAGTCACACGTCTGATCTCTCAATGGCAAAGCGAATATGATCAATGGAATACCCGTTCACTGGCAGAAAAGAATTACCTTTACATCTGGGCGGATGGGATATATTTCAACGTTCGGCTGGGAGAAGATAATACCGCCTGTATCCTGGTTTTAATGGGTGCGACCGCCCACGGTGATAAGGAAATCATTGCCATTGCCGACGGGTATCGCGAAAGCAGGCAATCCTGGTTGTCAGTGCTTCTGGACGCCAAAAGCCGTGGTCTAAAGACTCCGCCCAAGCTGGCCATCGGAGACGGAGCCTTGGGCTTCTGGGCGGCTCTGGAAGAAGTGTATCCATCCACCAGGCATCAGCGTTGCTGGGTGCACAAGACGGCCAACGTTTTAGCCAAGCTTCCCAAAGCATTGCAGACACAGGCGAAGGATAAAATTCACCAGATATGGATGGCTCCAACCAAAGCCCAGGCCAATCAAGCTTTTGATTTGTTCATCGACACTTACGAAGCCAAATACCCGGCTGCGGTCGAATGCCTGAAAAAGGATCGGGAACAAATGTTAACGTTCTATGATTTTCCGGCAGAGCACTGGGTTCATCTGCGAACAAGCAATCCCATTGAAAGTATGTTTTCAACGGTGCGATTGCGCCATGACAAGACCAGAAACAATGGCAATCGAAAAGCCTGCGTGACCATGGTTTATAAATTATGCCAAAGCGCCCAGCGAGGCTTCCAGCGATTAAACGGTTCTCAACTGATGCAGGATGTTCTGGAAGGAATCGTCTTCGAAGATGGAGTTAAAAAACACGCCGCCTGAAACTTCCGCCCACAAGATTTGACAATAGCTCCGTTAAGATTCATGCCGCCGCCTCCCATTGCGGGCATTCAAGAAGGGGTCGGCATCGTGGGAGCCGGAGCGTATTTCCAAGCATGGAAGCTGCGAAAAGCGGGGAATCCGGCTTCACTTTCACCGGAGAAGAGTTGGATTGCATGCGTCAACACAAGAACCGGTGTTACCGCGGGTAAATTATCGCTTCCCCTCAAGAAGCAAAGCGATCCGCTTTTCCGGGCTGTAACTGTGCCGCGCGGCGTAATATTCTATTGCGCATGCGGCAGGAAACACGCAAGGGCCTGGTGGTATACGCCTTCCACCGGCGCGATCTCCCGACGATTCCTGCGGTCGGTTCCGAAGGGCGGCGGTCTGGTTTATGCGAGCCGATATGGCTTGGTTGCCTGGGACCGCCATGGAGGCTTCAAGCGGCTCGCGCAAGCGAACATGGCCACGGCCAGAAAGAGGGTGTTCGCCGGGCCACCTGGAATCGCCAATGCGCACGTCGTGTACGTTGGTGGCAGGCCCCTCCTGGCTTGCGTTGCCTTCCTGGGCGGTACCGGCAATCCTGCTCCGCGGCCTGCGCAGACCGTGCTTTACATGTACGATTTAAGCGCACATAAAGTGCTATGGAGCAAAACATTCCGTGGCACTTTTGGGTCGCTGGCAAAATCTTTTGCCGCTTCACCTGGCGGCAACTTGTTTACCTTCATCAATTGGCGGCGGCAAACAATCCAGTTCTATAACCACCGCAACGGGCAGTTGACTGAGGTCCGTCTCCCATCGGAATACCAGGCTTCGTCCCTCCGCTACGACCGGGTCATATCGGTACGGTAGTCTGGATTGAGGGTGGGGCTGCACCAGGGCGAATGAAATGCAGAGGCCGCAGGGCAAAATATTACCTTCCGAAGTGCGCAGGTACCAAATACCTGCGGTCTTCGCGCTCCTGCTGGCGGCTGCGGTCGCCACCGCGTTGCTTTGGGCCGCCGATCAATTTGGTTCGCCGCCATCCAACAGCTATACTGATTCCATAAGCCCATCGCAGCCTTCGACAGGCTCAAGCGCCGGTCTGGAGTTTACGCCGAAGATCGCGGGTTATTGGAGCGTTTCCACGAGTTGCACGGTGACGGTTACCGACACGAAGAACAACGAAAAATGGAGCGGTAGCGCCAACTGCGGGCCGGATAATTTGACCAGCTATACGCTGGATATCACCTACAGCGGCCCGGTGGTTGGACAGACCAACCCCGACAGCGGTACGGTGGTGACCAGCGGGCAAATCAATGTTCACGCTGGCTGGCCTATACAGCTCGGCGCGGCGCTCGCGCCGTCTGATCTGGCTAGCCAGTTTACCTGGAGCATCGATGGTGCGGGCCCAAAAAATGGCTCGGCGGCGATTAACGGCTTCATCGTGGGAGAAAACGACAACTCAGGAACCGTATACCCACTGGTTCCGGCTAATGACACGACCAACGCGTTTCCTAGCCAAACGCCGCTGGTTCTAAACCCCATACTTTTCCACTACTATTATACCGAAGGGGGCAGGCCCACGGCCTCAGTTCAACCGCAGGGCATCAACGGTGTGTCTGCCAAAACTACCTTCATCGTTACAGTGCCCGCAATCACGGTCAGTACCGTCAAGGGCGTTGTGGCCTTTGACAGCAATGACCCCGGATTACTGCAGCCAGCGATGCATGATGGGATTCCCGAGGCCGGATTGGATGGAATCAAGTTCACAGCAACCAAGGTGCCGGACGGATTTTCAGGCGGCGTGAAATGGGGTCAGATATATTCAGAGGATGATTCATTCACAGACGCCGCCGGAAACCAATTTCATAGACGAGATACAGGCTTGGATACGGTTTGGCCATACGGGGCGGATGCAAATCTTGGCGATGGCGAATACGGAACTGACGATAGCCCGGCCGTCAGCTCGCGAATCGAACCGAATTTAATAAATATGTCCATAAATGACAATCCGACAATGTATCTTATGTACGCCCCGGGAACGGCTGGCTCCATCTGGGTTCCCATACAATATATGCCTTGGTCATGGAGCGGCAGCGCGAGTGTTGTAAATGGCCAATGGCAAGCATCTGGGCTTAATAACACAGGACCACAGGGAAAAGCCACGAATTCCTACCCTGTATGGACGCATTTGGCGGCCGGATCGCCACAGCCCGGCCCCTGAGCTTTAGGGACAGGGGAACAGAGCTATCTGGAGGCAAGTCGGATGGGACGATTCCCGTACGGTGGACTGCTAAAGAAAGGTTATTGGTATGAAGAATAGTGATAAATGGAAGGTGAATTGCATTTCGATTTTGGATATCTTGATGCGAATGCTCACGCCCGCGAGGATAAATACCCGTATGACTGTTGCGGTACTCCTGCCTGCAATATTGCAATTAAACTCTATATTCGGAATCTCGGCGAGTGTGGTTCATAACGCGTCGGATGAGGTGAATGCGGCATCTGCTTCTAATCGGATACCGCGTTGGGCAACTCCGCTAAGGGTTCCTGCCAAACCCCATCCAGCGCTTTCGGCCCATGACGTATCACTTATAATTTCTGGCCCGGTATCTATTACATCCGGTTCGGAAATGGCGGTACGGGTTAATCTATCGAACAAAGGACAAAAGTTCTTCTCGATTGTGGACCTGGTGCCTCCGTGGGTTAATTTCCCGGGGACTTGGTGCTGGGGACCGGCTCCAGGGCAACCATCTCGTGTTTTGCGTTTCGTTAGCGGTGGTTTTAGAGGCTATTATGGCGGTTCTGCTCGCGGTGGAGGCGCTCCGTCTGGGGGAAAATATTTCGTAGCACTCCCGTTGTATTTTTCCCATATCTTCGACCTTAGCGTTCCAGGCAAATACAAGGCCCAATTGGCCGGCAAAGGCATGGTCAGCAACGTGATTACATTTCATGTGCTTCCACCCAAAGACAGGTCGTCCGGCCCGGCCATCCGTGAATTCGCGGCCAAGCTGCCCAAGAGCATTTCCTGGGGAAATGTATGGCATGGTGTGCAAATCGCTGCCTGTATAAAAGCCAATCCCAACGCGGATCCAATCGCTCGCGTGCAGACATTATTCCGCTGTGTCGGCAAGCATGCGGCATCGATATCATTAACAGGAAATCCGCATATCGATTTTGCATCCCGTCAGATGGCCGGCCCGTTTGACTCGGGAATCAAGGCTATTGATGGTAAGCCCGCACCGTTGACCGCCTACGGAAAACTTTTGGCTAATCGGAGTCGGAAACACCTTCCAACCGCGCAGACTTACACGCTCAAACCAGGTGTTGTTTATACCTATTGGAGGCGTTTGGTTTTGAACCGTGAATTTGATCTCTCAATGTATGGGCCGTACCGATTTTTCCGCCCAGTTGCATGGCACAGAACTCAAGACGGCCCCTGTCATAATCTATATAGGGGTGCAATCCCGGTTCTATGCGCACTGGAAAATGCCGAAATAGCCAGCTTTGTCAGCGAGGAATAAAAAACGGAATGCGGGGTACAAGGGGCTATCCGGCTTGCCGGTGTTTTGGCCGCTTGTTTCCTTGGACCGCTGGTGCAGTCGGTGTGGCAATCCGCTGGCGGATGGTTCCACTGACTCGATAGTCGCTTTAAAGGCCCGCATCATTAACACTGCTGGCTGGATGGCCAACTGGTACCCAAAAATAGTGGCCAACGCAGGCAAGCTTGGTCCACAGATAAGCCATGAATGGTTACAATGGCAATGGCTTGAAAGAATGGTGCCGGCTGGTAAATGACGGGTTTGGAGATGATACATGCGGATGGCGATAGCGCAATCAGGGCTATTGATGCACCCGCACCCGCGGCATTGGACTGCATTGGAAGGGGGATGCTGTCCACAATCGGCAGTCAAATTTTAAAATGCGAAGGCCATCCATTTTCCCGCGATACAAGCAGTCTTCCATGGGGCCAAGCCTAAGTCGTGGGATGGAACAAGCGTACTGTATTTATTTGTGGCTGCGAAGCTCGACCGAATTTTCAGAAAGCCTGGGCAGGCCAACGATTGCTATATTTTTTGTGCAGGCCGCATAGATATGTTTAAATAAAACCGTGGTTCGCCACCGGTTACCGAAAATCGGCAGACCCATCAAACAGTGGCGTGCTGAAATAACGTTCCGCGCGGTCGCACAACAGTGTCACCACGCGTGATTCTGTCCCTGTTTGGGCCGCAACCTGCAGCGCCGCGGCAACATTTGCACCCGATGAAACACCCACCAACAGCCCGAACTCACGATGCAGTCTTTGTGTCATGGCAATTGCGACGGCACTGCTTACTTTGACATGCCCATTTATCGGTGCATCCTCAAGCAATTTTGGAATAAACCCGTCCGCAATGCCTTCAATGTGGTGACAACAGGGATATTCTCCCGCCAGCAATGCCTGCTCTGCCGGCTCCATGGCAATTATTCGTGACTGCGGCCAACGCCTCTGAATGGCCCGGCCACAGCCTGCCAGGGTGGCTCCAGTGCCATAGCCGCTGACAAACGCATCAATTTGCCCATCCACCTGCCGCAATATCTCCTGCCCAGTCACCTGTTCATGGTCATCCCGATTCAGTTTATTTTCAAATTGACGCGGCAGAAAATAGCGACTATCGGTCGCGGCCATCTGCCGGGATAAATCAATACCCATTTCATAATGTCCCCGGCCCTTAAAGGTAATCACCTCGGCCCCCATTTGTCGCATTAGTCGCATCCGCTCGCCGCTGGCGCTGCTGTCCAGCAGAATGGTGACGGCATAACCCATGGCCGCTCCCACCATCGCCAGCGCTATACCCGTGTTGCCACTGCTGCATTCCAGGATGACGGAATCCGGCCGTAAAAGTCCCTGCTGTTCGGCGTCTAACAACACACTTCTGGCGAAGCGATCCTTCACGCTGCCGCTGGGATTCAGGAATTCACACTTGACCTGCAGTGTGATACCTTCACGGGCAAAGTGCAATGGTATCAGGGGCGTGTGACCAATGAGTTCCAAAACCGCCCGCCTGTGTGGCACCGCGCTGTTGCTCATAAAATAGCCCGATCAAAACGTGATGGTTTCTATGCCGTAATGCTGACACAATGAAGCCATATTTTCCGCGAAAATCCGGGGCAACGCAACCCGGAACAGGGTGCGGAAAAAAGGGAGCGATGCAAATTTCCAGCCGCTGATTCTAATGCGTTGACGCGATTCGTCGGGACGATAATGCTCGCGTGCCGGTCGGCGCGCCAGCGTTTTTGCTTGCGGCTCCCGATAAAAAGGGCACACCTTTTTTTGCGGTATGGCGCATATTCAGCCATGTGGCTAAAATCGGCACGATGGTGCCCGGCACCCCCGGTGGCCATAGAAATTGCTTTAATGAACGGAGAGATAGGGATTCGAACCCTAGTAGGACTTTCGCCCTAACCGGTTTTCGAAACCGGCGCCTTCAGCCACTCAGCCATCTCTCCTGAATACCGAATCGGATTCGGTTCAAGACCATTTATCATGGCGTCTGCGTGTTGGCAGGTCAAGTTGACGGTCTTTTGGCGGAAATCGGAGCGGCCGCGGTGCAGTGCATAGTGGTGGTCTGTGGGGTGCAGGCCGGCCGATGGCGCAGCAGAATCAATTCCCGGTCGCGTTGTGAACCACGTGCCGCTTAATGCAATGGAATAACCGGTGGGGGTGGCGGAGGTGGCTGGCTCGGAAGCGCAGTCTGGTTTGGCAGCAATTTGACGGTGGAATTCGGGCCACTATTGGCACGTTCGGTTGTCGATTTTGACCCATTAAGGGCGGCAACTTTCCGTTGCGGTTGGGGCGGCAGTGGAATTGTTTTGCCGTCAGCGGCCGCATACAGCAGTATATTCATCAGCAGTTTGCGGGCGGCGGAGGGGGCGTAACCATTAATGCCCCAGGCATGGGTATTGATTAATCCGCTGGAGATATCATAGGGGGAAAAAATAACCACGTATCGGCCATGGTGCACCAGACCTAATAGCTGGGGCCGGGTGGTAAAACCATGGTAACGCAGATAAAAGCGACGGTATTGAATATGGGTGATGCGGCGGCTGGCCGTAATTCTGCCGTTATAGATTCCGCTTGCGCCCGGAATTGGCTCCAGATAGGCCTGCGGATAAATGCGGCTGACCATTTTTTCAAACGCGGCGGTAAAAGCGGGGGAGGCGTTCATCGCTTCGCCCACCAGGGTTCCGCCATGGTTCAGGTAATCGCGGAGTTGGCGAGCCACCTTTGAATGAACGTGAAATGTGCTGCCTCCCGCCAGATAAACGAGGCTTCGGGAATTGGCTTGGGTAATGTCCGCCAGCGGCTTTGCCCGCGTGGTCAGTGTGGTGCGGTAACGGGCCGCCGCGAAGGCCGCCAAATTTCGCCAGCCGTTGGGTTCCGGATTCCACCGGCCAGTATGGCTCGCCAATATCAGATGGATGGTGCGTTGGGGTGAGCCAAGACTCGTCAGCGGCGGTGATGGATTAAGATGCAGTTGAATGCGGCGTTTGCTGGTGGCATAAAAATAAACATTTGCCGCCAGTTCAAATGAAAGTTTTCCCGGACCAAAATCATTCATTCCCTGCCAGTCGGCACCCAGGTCGTGCGGGCTGTGTACCCATGTCACCCGCACACCATTGGAGAGCCCCATCACTCCCATGCTTGCCGGCAGCGGAAATTGAACGTGGTAAATCCAGTTGTTCGCCTTAAGCGGCGTCAGCTTGCCCGTATGGCGAGTGACGCGCTGGACGGCTTTTTCGATGGCCGCGGTGAACGTTTTAGATCCGCCGTCCGCGGACGAAAAGATAATTCCGCCATGGTCCATAAAAATGCGGAAATGACGGATGTCCTGTGCAGTGAAATGCGGATCGCCATGGCCTGTAATAAGCAGGACGGGCGCATCCAGCCAGTGGAGAGGGTTGGAATTAACGTGAACCACCTGCCAGTTCAGCGTTTGTTCAAAGGCATTGCCAACCCATTGGGTCAGGTTGGCGTCATCATGAGGCCGGGCGTCCCATGAACCGGCATAGGCCAGTTTGTTAAACACTATGGGGTTGAGTCCGCGGGCCAGGAAAAGCAGGGCATACGCGGTGGAGACCGCGTCCGTCGGCTGACCCAGAACATATCCCTTCCAGGCACCGCTTGGGCTCTGCTGGTGCATAATAAGATCGGCACCGGCGCGATACCAGTTCACGCTGCCGAGCTTGCGCAAGCCGCTGGCCAGGCCCACGCGCTCAACGCCGTAAAGATAGTACATGTTGCCGCTGGTTTTGAAATGTGTTGCCAGCCAGGTCAGGCCATTTTTAATATTCGCGTCATGATGTGGATTCAGATGCACGCCATTATGGATGTATAAATCTACAATAAACAGACTGGCCAGACCGGCCGCGGTCATTGCCCGTGTGGAAGCGGACCCTTTCATGTAACCCCAGCCGCCATCGGAATTCTGGCATTTTCGCCAGTGGGCATCGCAACGCTGCCAGTAATCAAGTTTGGGATTAATGCCGACAATTCCCGCCGCCCATACGCCCAGCGCGCCGTACTGGCTGTTGGAATTGTCCCAGTCTCCGGGAAGAACGGGATTGGCGATTTGGCCGTTCCAGGTGTAGTGGTAGGCCCCGTCGCTGTGTTGGGAATCAATCAGATATTGGGCGGCGCGGCGTATGGCATTCATGGTTGCCGTGCGGTGACTGGGATACACGGTTAATGCACTGATCTGCAAAGATGCCACATACGTACTTGCCGGATGCAAATGGTCCAGAAAATGCATGATCGGTTGCATGGTTTTGGAATCCGGCTGAAGGCTGTTCCGGCCGGTGGCCTGCCCGGCTTCCAGCATGGCGTATGCGGCCAGGCAGGTTGGTCCGCCCCAGTACTGCTGGCCGGGGCTGGCAATTTCCCAGAATTTTGGCGGCTTTTCATGACCCAGCAGATATGCGATGCCGCGGTTAATCGCCCTGATTACCCGAATGCGTGTGATTGTGGGCCGGGTGGCTTTGACTGCCGGGCTGGCCTGAGCCATGCCGGGTGAAAGCAATAGAATCAGGGCGATGGCCAAGAACAGTGGCCCCAGCGGCCCCAGTGGCCCCAGCGGCCTTCGGTAAGCGGGTATTGAGGGCATTCGGGTGGTTTGCATTGAATATGGTCCAGAAGCAGGGCGTTTAAAAAAGTCCGGACTAATCCATCCGGATTCAACTCCCGCTCCCGGCGTTAAGGCGCAACCGCGGCCCAGGCCAGCGGTGCAGAGTTTCGGTCAGGCGAGCCAAGGGACGCATGGGCCTCGCCAAACACATTGCGTCCCAATTTTATCGGCATTGCGGGGGCATTCACTTGGCAAAATTTGGTGGATTCTCCAGGCTTGCTGGCCGGGCAAAAAGTTTTCTTTAACTGCTTTATGAAAAATGGGTTAGCAATTTGGTTCGGGCGGCAAACGGACCAAGCGAAAATACCTGTAAATATGCCCCGGTCCGACGTGGCCGGTCGGGAAATAAGTGAAAATTCGCGAGAGGTGCTGCCAAAATCCAATTTTCCAAATGCAATTTGCCTGCGAAGGTCGGCGGTTCGTATACATGGGGGGCTATACTTGGTCTGACGAATGGGCCACCAGTAACTTCACACCATTTTTGTTGCGCTGCTGAAACAAGACCGACATACGGGGCGGTTTTCAGCTTTCAGGTGCCCTTTGGCGGCGCATGGCCGTCGCGCGGAGCGCTGGCAGAACGTGTTGCTCCAAGGATGACACCGCGCGGATGTGGTGCAACTGATCCGCGGGCGGAGATATTCGGTAAAATCATGGATGCGCGTATCTGTTGTCACAATTGCCCGCCGGTAAATTACCCCTATCGGTTTAATCGTTGTCATTCATTGTTCGGCTGGTAATTGGTAATCAAACCACAAATGAGGTTACACCGATTTCCCGGCGCAACAGGTTCAGGCTCGCACTGCACACGAACAAGCACACAACGCGGCCGGTTTATCAGGCCAGGTTATACCTCTTCGGCGAGTATTCCGGACAATTGTGTGGATACTTCGGTGATCTGTTCCGTGGTCAGATGCGGATTTATGACCAGAGTTTCCGGTTCCTGACCGCGCGGCTGCATGCGCCAGAGTTCCGGCAGGGGGTTGGCACCTGCAAATTGCTGTTGCTGGGCGGCGGAAAGTGCGGCGGTGCCCTCATAACGCAGTTGGCGTTTGCGCATCAACAGCAAAGCCAGCACAAAGCGGAAACGCACATCCTGGGCGTCGTGGCGGTCTGCCAGGCGGTTGAAAAGATCCAGCAGTACGGAATCATCCACAAAGATGCTCGGCTTTTTTTCCCCCACGGTCAATTGTGCCCGCCACCAGGAAAACATTTCCGCTGGCGGGTTGGGACGTTTGCCTGCTTCCCAGCAGCTTACGCAAAAGTCTAGCCGTTCATAAGGCGGCTTGTCTTCATCAGCTTTTTCACGTTTTTCAGTTGCCGGCCATTCAACCAGGGCGGCCCAGCAGGGGCTGCCGGCGGTAAGCTCGGTTTGGCAGGCGGCGCATAGTTTGCCAGCCTTGCCTACATTCCACGTCTGATTCTGTAAAAGTCCTGTTGCCATGCCGTTATCCTATGCGGATTGGAAAAAATCGCAATCCATGGGGGCGGAGTACCAGGATTCAATACACGGAATTCTTAACGGGCAATGCGCTATCCAGATTGGCCGAATCATCCGGTATCAGGATTTAACGGTCGGTGCCGCAATGGAGGACCATGACGACGATTTGCATGATAAAGCCAGAGTCCAGAAGGCGGACGCAAATGGAATTTGGCCGACCTGCGAGGCCAGGCCGGTTTTTCAGATATTCTGCGGTTTGTGCGCCTCTATTTGCGTGGATTTGGTAAGAAGAATTGGAAAAATTAGCGCTCCAAATCGGCCCACCATGTTGGGCCGCCATGCTGGCGATTGTGGCGGAGTACCAGATGCTACCGGCGGTCGATGCGTATGACTGCTCGCACCGCGCCGCGGGCGTTGGCATGATGCCAGGTGGCGCACGATAACTGCATCAGCCCGGTGTGTGTACACAAAATCGTGCGGCCCGCTCCCACAGTCACACCCGCACCGGCGATCTGGGCATTTAAATAGTGCCGACAATTGCCGTTCACCAGAATTCCCTCTGGTCCGCTTCGCACGAGTTTGCCCTGTTCCATGGCGCTCCAGGTTCCGGTGGCTGTAATCGTAATCAATTCGCCCTGATATACATGGCAGACCGGCACCCAATCCAGCGATGCGGGCACAGCCACGTGCAATACGGCGCCATTTCCCGCCCCATTTGGGCCGAAGCCAGCGCCTGGCACGGCTGCCCCATGCTGGTTATCGTGCTTAAACCGTCGGCTGACCGATTTCATAAAAGTTGCAATGCGAACAACCTCATTGGCTCTGCCGGCATGCATGGCGGCCTGCTGTGCCGCCAGAAGGGCGTTGTATTCCAACCGGTCGGCGCGCAGCACCGCGGCCCGGTAGGCGACTTTGGCCGCCTTGATTTGCCGGTTGAATCGTCGGATAGCCGCTATCGCCCGGCTGCTTTTTGGGGCCGCTGGAGCGGAAGTTGAATCGGCCCGCAACCCTGACGCGGCCAACAAAACCAAGCCAAGCATAACAACCGCCAAAATGCGACGTCTCATGGAACATGCTCCTGTCATTGAATGCGGCTGAAGGCGGAGCGGCGGCAATCGCCGATGACGGCACGAGTCTCAGGCTACGTGCAGCAGCTTGCTGACATCCTCGCCATTGCGCCATTTGCGGTAAATCATCAGCGATTGTTCAATGACCGGGAAGGCGTAATCTGCGGGAAGCACATCATCCACCACCACGCGCTTGTTTTCCAGGGATTTGTAGTCTTCAAAAAACCGTTTAAGCACCGCCAGCCGATGCGGGGGCAATTGGTGCACATCTGAATAGCTGCTGAATTCCGGGTCATTTACATGTACCGCGATCACTTTATGATCGACTTCATTCTGGTCTTTCATGGTCATCAGTCCGATGGCACGGGCTTCCACCAGTGTCAGCGGATAGACCGGCTCGGCACCCAGCACCAGCACATCCAGCGGGTCGCCATCGTCGGCCATGGTTTGCGGGATAAATCCGTAGTTGGCCGGATAATAAACCGCCGAATGCAGGACGCGGTCCAGCCGGAGCAGCCCCGTATATTTATCGAGTTCATATTTATTGGAGGAGCCAAGTGGAATTTCGATGATGGCGTTAAAAACGGAGGGAAGGATGCCGTTTCCCGGATTCACATCATGCCATGGACTTACACCAGCGGTGGGTTTATACGGACCAATCAGACGCGCCATGGAATACCTCCTCGGGTACAATTCAAATCCTAGGGCAAGTGTAACTTGGGGCGGCAAAAATTGCCATGCCTCAAGGCCGGATTTCGGGTTTCACCGATTAATATCAGCTTTTTTTTGCGATAAAATCCGCCAGCAGAGTCGACACGCTTCCCGCCTGACCAAACACACATTTTTCCCACAGGATTATTTTGTCCACACGGCGTGAATGGCGGCCATTTTCAAAATCAGTGGAAAGCCAGACCTTTGCGATACGTTTGATGAGTTCCTCTCCCAGCAGGTCCGCCGCCAGGCAAAGCGCATTGGCATCGTTGTAACGACGCGAAATTTCAGCGGTCAGTTCATCATGCACCACCGCGGCGCGAATGCCCGGCAGTTTGTTGGCGACAATGGACATCCCGATGCCGCTGCCATCTATCAGAATGGCCCGATCCGCCTTGCCGTCCATAATTGACATGCACGCCGGAAGTGCCAGATCCGGATAATCACAGGCGGTGGAAGTGTGCACTCCGAAGTCCTCCACTTTGTGTCCGGCCGCGGTCAGCGCCGGCACCAGATGAACTTTCGCGTGCAAACCACGATGGTCCGAGGCCACAGCAATAATCATGAGAGTATCTCCGCCAGACGGTTTTTTATCAGGTCATCCATGCGGCGCGCCACCGCAAGATACTGGTCATAACCGGCACCAATCGGGTCGGCGATATCAGCATCCGGGTCGAGTGTGAAAGTTTTTGCGCCCGCGTCGGGCAGCATCGCCAGAACATCGGCCCGATGGCCAGACGTCATCGTGTAAATCAGGTCCGCGCGGCGCAACATGTCCACTGTAACCGATCGCGACCGATGGCGGGAAATATCCGCGCCAAAAATTCCGGCGGCCTTCACGGCGTCGGGCGTCGCCGGCGCGCCAGGACCGGCATACAAACCGGCCGATTCCACCACAATATGCCGCAGCGGAAGATCCGCCGGTTGGGTGCCAAGCTTTTTGGCCATACGCACCGCCGCAATGCCCGCGGCCATAGGCGAGCGACAGGTATTGCCACTGCACAGAAAAAGCACAACCTGGTCGGTCATGCGTTCAATAATACGTCTGGCCAGCATGCCTTCGCGCAGAAATGTCATTTGATCATCCCGCACGCGCACCAGTGTGGAAGCCTTGCGATACCGTGTCGGGCCTGTGTCAACCACCAGCGGTATGACGCTGCGGATATTTTCCGGTATGTCTGCGGCTTCTTGAATCGCGCGGGCATTGCCCGCGCCGATCATGACCACCGGATGACTCACGGACGCCAGCACCGCCAGCGTGGAAGGGTTCTGCGGGCAGCGAAAGGTCATAAAGCCATTGGTGATACATTCCGCGGCGGCTTGCGCCCCGACCACCTCGGTCAGTCTTTGGACATCTGCCGGGCTGGCGGGCAATTCAATTGCCAGCGGGCCGGGCCAGAGCTTTTTCATCAGGCGTTGGGCAATGGCCGGCACGTCGGCCACTATTCGCTTCACCGCCGTGCTATCCGCAACATGAATAACCCAGTTGGGCGGACCGCTGATTTGTTTTAGCGTCTTAAGCTGCGCAATTGCCGCCGGTGCCGACAGCATCGCGGCCAGCGCGTAGACTGTCTCGGTGGGCAGGCCAACGATGCGGCCCTCCCGCAGATGTTCGCACGCCTGAAGAATCAGCCGTTCAGTTGCTGTAGCCATCTGTGGGGTTGTGGAATCCATGGGCATTGAATCATCCATTGTCGGCAAAACCGGCGTTTACCGATTTTGATTTTTACATAAGTCCGCCGAATCAAGGCGGACCATTCATCGCGGCCTGAAATTCCGCTGCGGCCCGGGCCGCAATTTCGAGCCGCGAAAAAGGATTATAGCAACTCACGTGCCCCGACCGGAGATTGCCCGAAAAATGGTTCTTGCAGTCCCAGTGGTCTTCCGTGGACGCAGTTCTCGGCACCGTACGGGTATTATTTTTTCTCCGGATAAAAGGTGTTATAAAAAAGCGCATAATTGTTGCGCACCATCGCGCTTAGGTCCCGCCCCAGCACATCCTGGAAGTCCGGGGTAAGCGGTTCCACCTTCTGCCGGATGCGATGATCGCCATAAATTGTGTGCAACTGGTCGTTTTCCTGGGTGGCCTGTTCCACGTGGTCAAAATTATGTTCAAACCATGGTTCGCCCAGGTAGTCATAGACCTTTTTCATGGTGTCGCGCGGATTGGTCGTCAGGTCCTCAAACCGGACGATGTGCAATTGTTTAACCACCCCGGTCTGAATTGCCTCAATCAGGCGGCCAATGGCAATACCCACGGGCGGTCCGTTTAACCAGCGCATCACACGATTGTTAATGGTAATCATGTTCAGCGTGCCGGTCACTTCTTCCGGGTCGGATCGGTCGCGATTCTTGCGGAACAGCTTTTCCATCGAAGAAAGTATGGCCCGCAGATCCCGGATGCAGACCACAAATTTCGGATTGGGATAAAACTGCTTCACCCAGTCATAATAATGGAACCAGCTTCGGCATTTATCAATGCAGACGGGTTTATCTGTGACGCCGTCATAAAATCCGTGGAAGCCATATTTGCAGTAGTTGATAAATCCCTTCTGCATCAGGTCGGCATCCTGAGCTTTGAATTCGGCAAGTTCCGTGTAATATTTGCGGCTCGCCAGCATCAGGTCTATCACCGCGCTGGTCGGCGTGCAGTAAAACCGCGGATTTTGCGCCAGAATATTCTGCATCAGCGTAGAGCCGGACCGGGGAAGCGATGCATTAAAGTAAATTTTCTTGTCGAACATGCCGAAAGCCTTTCTTAGAGCAAAAAGAACAGACCATTGGGTTATCGGCCAGATTATACTGAATCGTGCAGTATTGGAAACTATCAGGGGAAATCCGCCGGCCTGCCTGGCGGATCCGCTCGCGGGTTACCGCCCAATATGTCATGGCCGCCGCGCCTCACCAGTTGGCGGCCGGACGTGAAATCTCCGGAAAAGGCGTTGTGCCTGAAACCCGTCAGGCGCGGCGTCGCGTTAGCCATTGATTGTCATCGTGGCAGGCGCTGCGTTGCATGCTCGCCGCGTCTCCGGCGGGAGCGCCTGAACTCCTAGGGCCGCGGCTTTCCGCCGCGCCATTCGCGATTCGCACACTGCCGTCGATCCGCGCTAGACCCCTGGCGGCCACGGGCGTTAAAATGCATGCATGACCGACGTTACCAAGCCATCTTTGTATGCCAGTGCCACGGGTGTGGTGCGAAAATTGCAAGAAGGCGGTTATACAGCCTATTTTGCTGGCGGGTCGGTGCGCGATCAACTCCTGGGGCGCACCGTCAAGGATTATGATATTGCCACCTCGGCCCATCCCGAACAGGTTGTAAGATTGTTCCCGAAAAGTCGGCGGGTTGGCGCGGCTTTTGGTGTTATCCTTGTTTATTCGGGCGGCCATGCAATGGAAGTCGCCACTTTTCGGACCGATGGCGTCTATTCCGATGGTCGGCGACCCGCCGAGGTGAAATTCAGCACCGCCGAACAGGATGCTCTGCGGCGGGACTTTTCCTGCAACGGGCTGTTTTTTAATCCGATCAACGGCGACATTCTGGATTTTGTCGGTGGACGACGCGACATTGCGGAAAAACTGCTTCGCGCCATCGGCGATCCGATGGAACGCTTTGCCGAAGACCACTTGCGTATGCTGCGCGCCGTGCGCTTTGCCGCCCGGCTGGATTTTCACATTCACCCGGACACCTGGAATGCAATGTGCAGTCTGGCCCCAAAATTACAACAGATCAGCCGCGAAAGAATCGGTCAGGAAATGCGATTTATGCTTACCCACCCCACCCGCGGCCAGGCGGTTGAGATGCTGAAGGCAAGCGGCCTGATGGATCAGGTCCTGCCGGATGTGCGTCCACTGAATGCGGGCGCGGCTAATCACATAGAGAAGTGTTTATATGTATGTAAAATGCCGCCGACCGCGGGCGTTGCGGCATGTCTGGCGGCGCTGCTTTTTGAACTTGGCCCGGCGCGGGAAGTGTCGCCGGGGCTGGCCGACAATCTGCAGAAAGCCCTTGTATTAAGCGGTCAGGAACGGGCGGACCTTGCGTGGCTTCTGGAAAAGCTGCCGGTCTTGCGAAACTGGCGCAATTTACGCGTCGCCGCAATCAAACGGTTAATGGCCGATGCGCGATTTTCTGAACTGGCGGCTTTGTATCAGGCGACCTTGCCTTCCGCGTTGCCGGATATTGAACTGCAGTCAAGACTCGAAGCACTGGCCAGGGATCCGATTGGCCCGCCGCCGCTGGTCACCGGCAATGACCTGCTGAAAATCGGCGCACCGGCGGGACCCCAATTTCGCCACTGGCTGGATGAATTGTATGACCGGCAACTGGAAAACAATTTTCCCGATCAGGCCAGTGCTCTGGCGGCGGCCAAACAGATGATCAGTTCCGCGCTGCCCAAATAGAATGAAATTGCAGCGGCTGTATGCCCTTTTTCCGTCAGAATCTGCGGAAAAACGATCGGCCATGCCGGTTGCATTGCATTTAATCCCCTGCGGAGCGACAATTTTGCCATGGACTTAAGCGATTTCATATCTCGCCGTCAGGCCCGGTGGCAACAGCTTGCAACACTGCTGGACCGTGAATCGGACAAGAACTCCGCAAAACTGACAGGAGCCGAAATTGAAGAGCTTTTCGCGATGTATCGCCTGACATCAAGCGATTTAAGCCTGCTTCAGACGCGTGGGGGCAGCCCCGCCCTGACCGATTATCTTGAGGCGCTTGTCGCGCGGGCGTATCAACAGATTACGGTCCCACGCGGCGGAGGATTTTTCCGCGGCTGGTGGCGCATTATCCGCCACGATTTTCCCCTGACCGTTCGTCGCCAGTGGCCGCTGGTGCTGACCGCAACGCTGATAATGGCCGCGGGCATTCTGGCCAGTTACGTCCTTACGCTTGCACATCCGTCGGCCGCACTTAGTTTTGTGCCGTACGAATTTTTCCGGCAAAGCCCGGCGGCAAATGTGGCACATCGGGTAAAAGAACAGGCGTCCGGGCATTTTGAATTCAGTGCGGCCAAAAATTTTGCTTTTTCAGCATTTCTTTTTACGCATAATATTCTGGCGGGCATTCTGTCTTTCGCCTTGGGAATGACCTTTGGAATTGGGACCGTGGTTTTCCAGTTTTTTAACGGCTGCGATGTCGGGTCGCTGGCGGCAAGGTATCAGGCGGACAATGTGTTCACTTACTTTATCGCCTGGGTGGGGCCGCACGGCGCGTTGGAATTGCCCGCTCTGACTTTTTCGTCCACGGCCGGCCTGGTGCTGGCTCAAGCCCAATGGACCCGTGGCGGTCGCCACGGAAGTGTGCTTCGGGCCATTCAGGCGCAGCGGCTGGATATCGTGAATCTGCTGGTGGGGTCGGCGACACTTTTTATTTGTGCCGGTTGCATTGAAGGCGGGTTCAGCCAGTTGGCGGCGCCGGTTATTCCGTATGGCCTGAAGATTGCCGTGGCGGCGGCTATTTTTGGTGTGCTACTATGCTATCTGTTTCTCATGCCCGCCCGGGTGATTACGCCGGCAAGCCCGCGGCTGGCTTTTTCCAGACCGGTTCAAAACAAAGATCGGCCGGGGCGCGCGGCCGCGCCTGATGCGATTGAGCCTGCGAAGAAATGGTGGCGGCGGCTGAGCCGAAAACCCGCCACGGCTTGATACCGGAAGAATCAATCGCAGGCCTGGAATGACGGACAAAATTCAGGTACCGGCCCGCCTGCTTTGTAGACTTACAAAAGGAAGACGTATGACTACCCACCCGTCAAACCGACCCGCGGACCGCAATTCATCCGGCGGCAAAGGCGAAATTCAGATTAATCCGGAATGGGAAATTCATCCCCAGGATGTGCGGCGCATGTTTGATGATCGCGCAGAATTTCTACTGCTGGATGTCCGTCTGGAAAAAGAAGTTCAGACCGCCCGAATTAACGGTTCAGACTGGGTTCCTTTACATGAACTTCCGGGCGCTTTGGCCAAACTTGAACAGTGGCGCGGGAAACAAATTGTGGTGCACTGTCACCATGGCGCACGCTCGCTGCGGGCCACCGCGTGGCTGCGGGAACAGGGCTTTGCGCGGACGCATTCAATGGCCGGGGGCATTCACGCGTGGAGCCTTTTAATCGACGCCGCAGTGCCACAGTATTAAAAAAGTCTCCCCTTACCAACGCGGCTTAAACCGCGGGCTATAGAACGTCCGCAAATGGCCTGGCAATTTGCCGGAACGCGGCCGTGGGCAGATGAACCGTTCCCCAGGATTCAGAGCGGGCCCGCATGTGCGTACGGTAATCCGCCACGGTAACCACCATCATGCCGTACCAGCGGTCCTGAAAACCAAACAACTCGCGAAACGGGGATTTGTCCGGATCATGTGGCCAGTGATACATAAATAGAAACATGGCGGTAAAGCCGCTGCCAAAAATGTCCTGCCATTGACGCAGATCGTCAATATCCTCGCGTGTGGCCCAGTTGGGGAGCGACGGATTGGCGGTCAGCCGCTTGCCGCAGGCCCGCCCTTTGACGTCCACCAGCAGATTATTCCCTTTGGGGCGGTAGACAACAAAATCAAAACTCTTAAGTTTGGCCCCGGAAAAGAGCGCCCGTTTGGCTTCATCCACCGCAATGTAAGGCAGGCCATTGCGACGCAGGAAATCTTCAAAGGCGGCCTCGTAATGACTGCTTCTTTTGGATCGTGGCCCCATCCATCACCTTCCTTTCCCGAAACCGTCAGCCGCCGGTCTGGACGGCGGATGCATCCGTCAAGCGGGGGGACTGAATCATGCGGCGAATCTCGTCGGCAACGCGGTCAAGCGGAACCTCTGTTTCGCTGCGGCGCACCAGATCTTTTAATTTAACGGTGTTGCGGTCGGCTTCCTGGGGGGCCAAAATAACAGCGACTGCGGCTCCGGAAGCGGCGGCGTCCTGAAGCAATTTTCCAATGTTGCGCGTGGCACGGTAACTGGTCTGTACCCCAAGGCCATAATGCACAATTTCGGTATGGTCCCCGTTCCAATGCGATCTTCGCAGTTGGGCCATCAGCCGGTCGGCCGTCTGCGGGGTTTCCAGTGTGTTAATCACGAAGACATCCGCCTTGGGCAGAAGATGCGCCGGAATAAGGCCGCGGTCGCGCAACAGAATTTCCAGAACCACATCACCCATGCCGAATCCGACCGCGGGCATGGCTGGCCCGCCGAAGGTTTCCACAAGGCGGTCATAACGACCGCCGCCTGCCAAGGCGCGATTTTCGCCGTGAGCGTCGGATACTTCAAAAACAAAACCGGTGTAATAGGCCAAGCCGCGGACAATACTGATATCAAAGCGGCAGATGTCGCCGAGTCCCATGGCCTCCAGGCGGGCCTGAAACTGGCCGATGGCGGCGGTAATATCCGCGGGCCACGCGCTCATTAATTTGGCCAGCGCCGGTGAACCATGCCCCTCTTTTATGGCGTGGCTGATTAATTCGAAATTTTCCACTTCAATGGAGGGGCATCCGCGTTGTTCATACATGGCCCGCCGGCCATGCGCATCAAGTTTTTGCAGACGATCGAGAATGTAATAGGCGTCCGGCAATCGCGGTTCGGCAACAAAAGTCGCCTGCAAGGCCCGTGTGAGAAGTTCGCGATGGTTCCAGCCGATGCGGAAATCCGCCGCGGAAAGCCCCAGTTCGAACAGCGCGTCGGCACATAATCCGAGGCATTCGCCATCCGCCCGGTCGCCCGCTTCGCCCACGAAGTCCACATTCCATTGCATAAATTCCCGCAGGCGTCCTTTCTGCGGTTGTTCCGCGCGGTAGCAGCGCGGTATCGAGAACCATTTGATGGGCCGGGGCAAACCCGCGGCGCGCTGCGCGATCATGCGGGCAAGTGTGGGAGTAAATTCCGGCCGCAGGGCCAGGTCGCGTTCCCCGCGATCGGTAAAGGAAAAAAGCTGGGATACAATTTCGTCGCCGCTTTTGACCTTGTATAGATCAAGTGATTCAAAGGTGGGGCCATCCACTTCCAGAAAGCCGTGGCGCACGGAAACACGGCGCCATGCATCTTCAATATGCCGGCGAACCGCCATTTCCTGGGGATAAAAGTCGCGGGTGCCTTTCGGTGCTTGAAACGATGGTGTTGTCATGGGGAAAAGTGTACGCGATAACGGCAATTTCTTGAAGGACTCGAAGGCGAACCGTTAAACCGTCGCCAAAGGCATGGGTCCTGCCTGATCCGCCAAGCTGAAGCGCTCCGCGGATTTCCCCAGCGGCGGTGACGCTGCCAAAAAGCGCACGGCTTTCAGTTTTCACAGGATTTTTCATGATTCGGCCCTATCCGTATAATGCCATCTATGGTGAAAAGAAAAGCGGATTCGGTTGCCGGAAATTTTCCGGTTCAAGGGCTGGCGATCAGGCTTGTTTCAAAGCCGGAAGCGATATTGAAGCTGTTGACCACCGCAATGAATTCCCCGCCGCTGCTTGCGGCGATGGGCACGTGCGATTCGTCCGGCAAAAGCCGGGTGCGAATGGTGGTGATTCGAAAAGTGGATAAAGCGGGCCCGGCCGTTTACGCATGTACCGACATTCAGAGCAAAAAAATAAAAGACATTCAACGATTGGCACTGGGCGAATTGTGTTTCTGGCTTCCGAAATACCGCGTTCAGATTCGCCTGCTGGTTCGCTGGACGGTTTTGAATATGTCAGCCACCGAGTACGGAAACAAAAAGAATCGTCATTTACTTGAGGAACTATGGGCGGGGCTTAGCGCTGCTTCCCGGCGGCTGTTTGACAGTGGACGGCCAGAATTGATTGATCAGACTCAAAGCGGTTGCAAGCTGGAACTCAACGCCAGTGCGACGCCGCCGATGAAATTTGCGGTTTTAGCCGGACAAATCCTTGAGATCGACGCTCTGGCGATTGTGGAACCCGAGCATATTCGTTTTTCGCACCGGAAGACCGGTAAAAACTGGAAGACCGCACGAACGCCCCTGTAAGCGGCAGGCGGATATTGGGCGGAATTTTTTGCGTCAAAGAATACCATTGCGACGGATGTATTCCATATAGGGTTGCAGGCCTTTTCCAGGGCATTCGGTGGCAACCAATTCCTGATGCGTGTAGCAGTGGTAAATGGGAATCTGGTAAAGCCGCCGCAGCAAAAGACCCATTTGCACAATGCGCCGTTTCTGCTGCGCGGTGGGGCTTTGAACCATGAAGTTGCCCAATGACACCACGCCGATGTTATGAGCGTTCCAGACGTAACGTCCATGGTAGGGTTGCGTGGCGCTGTTCCTGTACTGACGATACTGATCCAGCCAGCGCGGCGGGGCAAAACCATCGCGCACGTGTTCGCCACGGTATTTGAGTTCGCGCAATTGCCATACGCGACCAGCGCGGTCAATGCCAAAATGATAGCCAATATCTTCAAAGCCATCACGGCGCTGACTCTCGCGGATCAGTTCCCAGTAACGGGCCGAACCGGCGTAGGAGTCGTCATAAACCGGTTTCGGATCACCGGTGTGATGAAAGGTAATCAGTCGCACGCCCGCCATTGGCTGAATGGTACGCATGTTCGGGCCGGCCAGCGCCCAGGCTGAGCGCTGAATAATCGGAATTGAACCCACCTCTACCACCGGACTGGCCTTGCGCTGTACCGGTGGGTGGTAGGGCGGCATAACAAAATTCGCCGGGGGAGCATATCCGGTATCCGGCCGGTTCCAGGCGGTGGAGACATCCGCTGGCAGAAAACCACGCGGCAGATTGGAAATGCTGCTGGAGGCATTGGATTGATCAGACGCACACCCGGCCAAGCCCAGAAGCGCAGCGGCCGAACCTGCAGCAAGAAATCCGCGGCGGGAAAGCGATGCCAATTTCGAGGAATTCTTTGATGAATCTGGAACACTGTTTGGCGAGCCGGTGCGGGAGTCGGTTTGCGGAAAAATGTCTTGGGGACTCATGAAAGCTCCTTGCTTTTGGCGATTGACCATTTTTTGCTGGCAAAAGCCTGTGGAAAAATGCCCGCAATTCGGGAGTTCTGCGGGCGAATCGTTCGCGGGCCACAGCTTCACACGTCATCCATGATGCGTTCCGCGATGTCTAAAGCCTAACAACCCGGTGCATCGGATTCAAGTTTGGCGGCAGATTTTTGTCGCCGAAGGCCTTTCCCGTCCATTAATACGTTGAAAGCGGCACGCGGGTTTTCAAAAATACCACCTTTTTTATTTCCCCGGCAAATCAGGCGGTCGGCCGAACCGCGATGCGCCCGATGCGCCGCTTTCCCACCTGAAGAACAGGCTGGCCAGCCACGGAAACCATCAGCTTCGGATCGGTCACTTTTTCTCCGGCGAAGCTGACTGCGCCATTTTCCACCAGACGGCGAGCCTCAGACGTGGAGGGGGCAAAACCGACCGCTTTAATCAGGTTCAGTACGCCAATACGGTTGTCGATTATAAGACCCGCATCCACCGCCAGTTCCACTATATTGGACGGAAGTTCACCCTCCGAAAAACGCCGGCGAAAATCATCTGCCGCGGCCCGGGCGGCATCCGCGGAATGGAATTGCTCCACAATGGTTTGGCCTAGGATTTCCTTGGCCTTACGCGGATGCGTCTGCTGGCCATCGATCAGGGATTTAATACGGTCTTCCGGCAGCGGCGTACACAGCCGGAACCAGGCGGGCATGGCCGCATCCGGAATGCTCATGGTTTTGCCGAATTGCTCGGTTGGCGGCTCATTGACGCCGACATAATTGCCAAGCGATTTGCTCATTTTCTGCTGGCCATCGGTACCGATAAGAATCGGCATGATCATGACCACCTGCGGGCGCTGGCCCTGACTTGCCTGAAGGTCTCGTCCGACAAGGTTGTTAAAGGTCTGGTCGGTGCCCCCTAGTTCAACATCGGCGCGGATCATAACCGAATCCCATCCCTGCATCAGGGGATACATGAATTCGTGGATGTAAATGGCCTCGCCGCTTTTGTGCCGGTCATGAAAGGTGTCGCGTTCCAACATACGCGCGACGGTCATCTGCTGGGCAAGTTTTAAAGCGTCGGCGAAATTCATAGCCGACAGCCATTCGCTATTTCGGCGAATTTCCAGTTTTTCAGGACTGGTATCCAGAATTTTCCCCGCTTGGGCGAAATAAGTCTGTGCGTTGGTATCAATCTGTTCGCGGGACAGAACCGGCCGAGTCTTCTTTTTTCCTGTGGGGTCGCCGATCATGGCGGTGAAATCACCGATAATCAATACGGCGCGGTGGCCCATATCCTGAAACTGACGCAATTTGCGCAGCACGACGGCGTGCCCCAGATGCAGGTCCGGTGCGGTCGGATCCATTCCGAGTTTTATACGCAGTTGCCGCCGCTCTTTTTCCGCCAGAATCAGCAGTTGGCGCAATTCGGCCGGGCTGTACACATGATCCGTCCCGGCTAATAGATCAGCCAGGCGTCCATCCACGGATTTGCCCGCTGTCAAGTTCTCAAAAGCAGGTTCTTTATCTGCGGGTGTTGCGGTCATGGGAGTGAAGTATCCTTCCGTTAAAGCTTTGGCTGCCAGATTTAATCTGTCTGTCTGGCGGTTATTGTACCGTGCCACGCGGTTTTGCTCACGAGTGGCCCGGTTTGGGCAGCCCGTGAAAGGTAATATACAGAACCGAGACAGTGTTGAAGGTCGCGTGGAGTGTCATATCCGACCAGAGATTGCCGGTCCGTTCATACAGGTAACCCAGCCCGATGCCCAACAGGAAAAGCACGGGAAACCAGTCGGCCGCTCCCGGGGCCATCAGCATGTGCACCGCCGCAAAAATGGCGGCGGTAATAAGGATGCCCGCCCACCGATGCACCGGCCTGATCGACAGCAATTCGGCCGCGCGGGTATCCTCCGCCGACTGCAGCGCCGGCACTGTCGGCTGGCTGGCCGAAAAGCGATCCAGGGCCGGGGCTGGAATTGAATTTTCGCAAGCAGCGTCTAAATTGCCGACGGTTGTTTCAGGAGGCTTTACAGACGGCTTTTCCGGCGCATTGGCGGAGGTATCTGTCCGGCTGATGCTGGGCGATTCGGCTTGTGTATCCAATGCCGGCCAGACTGCGGAACGGGCGGGACGATTTCCAAGGCGGGCAAACCGTTCCACCAGATAGGATTGAATAATGCCCCGAAAAAACAGCTCTTCGCCAATGGGTGCCGAGACACAGGCAAGCAGCGCAAGCGCCCATTGATGCAGTGGCGCCGGATGCGAAGCCAACTCCTTGATCAACGGATGGACCGGCTCGGGAGCGGCATGGGCCGACTTCAGCAACAGGGTCACGATTACCGCTACATTTATCAGCAGGGGAAAAAGCAGAACATAGGCCAAAAGGCCGCGCCAAAGGCCCGCAGGCAGGCGTCGCCAGTTCCAGCCCAAACCGCCAGCCTGGCCGATATGACCGATAAAAGCACGCCTTGCGATATAAAGAATCGCGGCAATGCCCAGAATTTTTCCGACAGTGTCCGAAGCGATCAGTGTCCAGGAATTCCAGATCGCATTTTTTGCGATCGGCGGCGGTACCAGTATCGTGCCGATCAGATTACCGACAAGAAATATGCCCATAACGGCTAAAATATGAATCCATGTCAGGCTGTTGCGGCGCTGCGGCGCATGGACAAAGCCAATGGAACCGAACACGCCGACACGTTTGAATATCGACAGACTTGTGATACATAGAAGCGGCAGGATAAGATTCACGAAGTTTTAGTTCCTTAAGGTTGCAGGTTAAAGGATAGTCCGCTGAATATACTCCAACAGATTGTTGAAACGAAAAAAATGGAAGTCCAGGCCGCGCGGGAAAATGCGCCACTGTCCGACCTGCAAAAGCGCTGCTCGGACTTGCCGCCAACCCGCAATTTTTTTGCCGCCATTACTCGCAAGCCCACCGGGCTTGTGAATGTCATTGCCGAGGTCAAAAAGGCGTCACCATCCGCTGGCGTGATTCGCGCCGACTTTGACCCGGTGGCCACCGCCCAAGCGTACCATAATGCGGGTGCGGATGCACTTTCCGTTCTAACCGATGAGAAATATTTTTCGGGCCATTTATCCTATCTCCAGCGGATACGCGATGCCGTGCCGCTGCCGATTCTCCGCAAAGATTTCATGATTGACCCGTATCAAGTCTGGGAATCACGGGCGGCAGGTGCCGACGCGATTCTTCTGATCGCGGAAATATTGACCGATTCGCAGCTTTTTGACCTTCAAATTCTGGCGGCGGAGCTTAATCTGACGGCGCTCGTGGAAGTACATGAACTCGACAGCCTGCTGCGTGTGCGATCTATTCTTGGCTTTCCGATGCGCAGTTACAGCCTGCTGGGAATCAACAATCGGGATTTGACCACCTTTGCGGTGGATTTAAAAACAAGTCTTCGCCTGGCGGAATTTGTGGAAGATAAATCCATTCTGGTGGCCGAGAGCGGCATTAAAGACCGGGCCGATATTCAGCAGCTTAACGGAGCGGGTATCGGAGCTGTTCTGATCGGCGAAACATTGATGCGCAGCGGCGACATTGGCGGCACCATGGCCAATCTGAAAGGCATTTTCCGGCGGTCGTAAACGAGTGGGCCATCAGCACGCCCGCCGGGGGGCATGTATCAATTCGGTCATAAATCAGATTAAAACCGGTGCGTTCCCGCCCGCGGGTGGATGGGGCTATGTTGTGGGAAAATCCGACCGGAACGGGAATTGGCGATGCGGCCTGGAAAAAATACGGGCCGGTTCACATTGAACCGGCCCGCTGCCTGTGGTTTTGTTAGCTCGCCTGAACCGTTGTATCCGTTACCGGAGTTGAACTTTTCAGCGCGCTCATCGTGGCGGCGAAATGCCGCCGGAAAAAAGGGGTTAAAGAAACTATGCTTCGATTAACCGCGAAGCGCGGTACAAAAGCGCTCGGGTTCAAAGAGCGGGAGTCGGTTTAGCGACCACCTGCCCGCTGAGCCTGGAAGCAATCGCGACAATAAACCGGCCGATTACCGGACGGCTTGAAGGGAACTTCGGTGGGTTGGCCACACGAAGCGCAAGTTGCCGGGAACATCTGACGTGGGCCGGACGAGAATCCGCGTCCACCGCCACCGCCGCCACCGCCACTGGAACGACCAGCGCCGGAGAAACTCCGACCGCCGCCGCCGCCACCGCGTTGACCGCTGTCACCCTGCTGGGCCTTGCGGGTATCCCGGCATGTTTTGCAACGTTTGGGTTCATTGGTAAATCCACGTTCTGCGAACCGTTGCTGCTCGTCCGCGGTGAAAGTGAATTCTGTGCCACAATCGACACATACAATTGTTTTGTCGTCGTACGACATAAGTGTGCTCCACTGGATAAACCAGAAATGAGAGGAATAGAGCGATGGGCGGTGCGGGAATGGCTTCGGCCAACCTCGAACTCGGGCGCTACAGCCCACAGGCGTTTAGGATTATACCCATTCGGAAATGAAACGCAACTAAATAATTTGAATTTTGTAAAAAGGATGATTTCCCGCTATCTGGCTCAACCGTGGGGTAAAAGGGCACCAAACGCCCCAGCTATGGGTTTGCCGCCCCGCGAGAACGGGGCGGGATTTAACCCTGCGGAGGCGGAAGATTTCGCACAAATTCGGTTAGCTCGTTTTGGCCGGGGCTGGCGGCATTGCGTACATAGTAGCCGCTGGTGGCTGTTCCCATGCAAAGTGCCTCGTGCAGGTTCAGGCCAAGCAACAGACCTGATACGAAGCCCGCGTTGAAATGATCACCGGCGCCGGTGCTGATTTTTGGTTCCTGCACAAACGGCCCGGCAAACCAGCCGGAGCCATGAATATCAGCGGCGGCCGCTCCGGACCGCGGGTGCACCACGACGCAAGCCAGCTTCAGGGCGGATTGAATGTCTACGGCAAGCTTCAGCGCGGCGGAGTCGTCCGTGGGGGCGGGTGGCCGCTTTAGTGCGCGGGCGACCTGCTGTGCTTCTTTCAGATTCAGGCCTAGAACCACCTGAACGTGCCGCTGAAGCTTCTCCAGAAGTTTAAGTGCGCCAACAAGGTCTTCCACCGTCCGCTTTTCCGGATCGGCCAGATCCACGAATAACAGCTTTCCCTGCATTTCCACCTCGGGAAATATATCCGCGATCAGATGTTCCCAGATTTCATTCATCCAGGTCAGCATGGTCCAGTTTACAGTCGCGACCAGCCGCGACGATTTGACCATGGCGACCAGTTTGTCCCGCCCGACGCGAGATTGAATGGTCGCCCAGTTGATATCCGCAATGGCGGTGAGTTTGCCGAGCATGAGCTTGCCATCCAGAAATTCCAGCGCATCGGTATTGCAAGGTTCGGCAATGCTGATAACCGTGGCGATTTTAGCCATCGGCTGAAATACCGGGTGAATTTCCGGATAACCCAGGCCCCCCAGATAGGTCACCCGGAATCCCAGCGAGGCCATGGCATTGGCCATAATCGGACCATTGCCGCCCAGCTTGCGCTGGACCCGCACCAATTCGATATTGGCGCTTTGGCCGGCGGCTTCCGCGGTGCGGCGTGAAAACTGGGCAATTGTTTCCATGCGTTGAAATTCTGTGGCGCTGGCGCGTTTATCCACCACGTGAATAATTTCATCCACAAAGCCATCCAGCCCGATCAGGGCGTCAATCTGTATGGGGTGGGCTGCGGCCAGCTTGCCGGCCACGGCTGTGCAAATGTCCGACCGGGAGGGTTGATCCATTGATGAGGTCTCCAGAAAACCGAATGTAAGGTCAAAAGGATAACAGGTCGGCGGCGCAACCGCCAATCTGCCCGCGTGGGCGGCGGCGGACCAATTGTCGTCACGACCTGATGTCAGCATAACTGGAATAGGGTTAAACGACCTGATCCACCAGCACCACGGTCCATGGTGAAAGGGTGCGCCTGATGGTCAGCGTGCCTTGTCCATCCGCCAGGACCGTCTGGTGATCTGTGGCTAGCGCGGTGCGACGCAATTTCTGGGTCTGTTCCAGCGAAAGCGATGCCGGCGAGCCCATGTGTTCCCAGGCGGTTACCACATTGCCGTGCTCGCGATCCAAACTTTCCAGCGTGAACGCCTGACCGGCGGTGAATCCGGGAATCACAATTTCCAAATCGGTTGCCGAACCCATGGCCAGAATCTGTCGCGCGGTGTCCGCATTTTCCATGGATGCGGGAATGGAAAGTTTCATTTCCGGCGGATAATGATAAGCCAGCAGGGTAATCTTTCCTGAGTCGCTGTGGCGTGTTGCCACCGCGCCAGGAACAGCGGAAATCAGTTCGTCACCCAGTGCATTCAAAAAGCGATAGGCATGGAAGACCGGCTTGGGAATACCCTGAAAATTGATCATGCCAAAGCCGCCATGAAAGGGCGTATGACCGGCACCGCCTTCTTCAAACACATCGGTAAACGTCCAGTACGAAAGTGAATCCACCAGGCCGATGGATTCCAGATTGGCCTTGACTACAAACGTGGCGGCCTGCAGAAAATCATGGGTATGATCCCGCGGCGAGGAACTGGAACTCCATTCCGTCAGATGAATTTCGGCGGCCGGAAACGCGGATCTGTTCACGATTTTTCGCAACAACGCCAGGTCGCGCGGTGTGGCCCCCGCACCGCGCGTGTGCCCGCGGCTTTGCCCATGGGAATCCAACGGCCAATCGGTGGGATACGGATGGCAGGAAATAAAATCAAGCGGCAGATTTTCGCGCTGGCAGAATTCCATGAACGGTTCAATCCAGACCGGCTTCCAGTTCAGTGCATCAAGGTCTTCCGCGTTTAAAACCGCGGTATGACAGGAAAAATCCTCGGTCTGGCCGTCAAACCGCGCGTCGGGCACAAAATTGCTGGTGGCCGGGCCGCCGACACGCAACTTGCCATCTATGGCTTTAATGGCCTTGGCGCTTACCTTGTAAAGATCAAAATACTGGTCGCGCGTACCGGTGAAAAACGGCTTGAGATTCGGCTCGTTCCATATTTCAAAATACCATTGGCGCACTTCCTGAATTCCGTAGCGGTCCACCCAGTGGCGGACCGTTCGCGACACAAGTTCGGACCATGTCCGGTTGTTCGTGGGCGGCGAACCATTGGCTTTCCACCAGAATACAGTGCCGCATTGCGTTGCCAGGTCGCCGGGACAGAAGCCGAATTCCACAAATGGCCGGATGCCGCGCGCCAGCAGGCTGTCAAACAATTCATCCACATACTGAAAATTGTAAATGTCCTGGCCGTTCACACGCCGGAAAACAAACATGTCATCATGAAACAGTCCATGAAAACGAATGTACCGAAAACCGCAGTTTTCAACAGCGCGTTCAAGCTGGGAAAGCCAGTTGGCTCTTAACCCTTCATTGGCGCGGCCGGCCCCCACGCACAGATTCCAAAAATGGGCCAGCGGTTCGGCCGCGTCCATGCGATGATTGAAAATAGAAATAGACATGTATTCCTTGTTGTCAAGTTAAATTCGCTGCCGGAAATTCCTCCGCCGCTTCGCCGTGGTGCCACTTTGCCCTTTTAGCCTCCGTGGAACCGTACCGGCGCGGCACAACGCGGCTGTGGGTGCACTGTATGCAATCGCCAAAATGGCCGCCGCCGGAAAACCACGCGGAACCCAACGCGTGGAAAAATCCATCAGCCATTTTGGCATGAATGATATAACAGATTTCAGTCCTACGCGACATGGGCTTCGGCGGCATCCAAACCGCCGCGCAAAGTGCCAGGCACGCGGGTGCCGTGATAGTGTCAGCGGGTTGTTTGTCGGTGTGGGCGATTGCCGTTAAACTTTTGCCATGTCGTCGGATATTACATTTATCACCAATGAAGGTGTTTGGGCGTTGTGGGAACACTTCGCGGGTTCACCCCGCCGCAGGCCCTTCCGCCGCGCCGTTTATATGGGGGAGAGAAAAAATCGGCAGCGCCTGTAAAAACTCGCCGCAAGACTCCGCATCGAGCAGCCGATTAAGGGACCAGCCCGTGGCCGAGCGGCCACGTGAGCGGCTTATTGAATGTGGGGCCGAGGCGCTAAGTCCTGCGGAACTTATCGCCATTCTTGTCCGGACCGGCACACGTGGCACGAATGCTTTGGACATTGGTCGGCAGTTGGTGCAGAAGTATGGCTCGCTTGGTGCCATGGCTCAGGCATCGGTGGAGGATTTACAGAGCGTTCGGGGCATTGGTCGCGATAAGGCCGTTACGCTCGTGGCGGCGTTTGCGCTGGCCCGCACACTGGCGCAGGAATTACAGCGCGAACAGCCCTTACTGGATAACCCGGAGGCCATTGTCCGGCTGCTGCGCGATCAGAACCGTATGAAGGATGTGGAGACCGTGGAGATTGTGCTGCTGAACACCCGCCGCCGCTTGATTCGTATTGAGCAGGTGTCGCAAGGCACGCTCGATACAATTCTGGTGCATCCCCGCGACGTGTTCAAGGCCGCGATCACCGCTTCCGCGGCTGCCATTGTTCTGGTCCACAACCACCCCAGCGGAGACCCGACCCCAAGCGAAGCCGACATTAAGGTTACGCGCGAAATTATTCAGGCCGGGAGAGTCTTAAAAATTGAGGTGCTGGATCATCTGATACTTGGCCGGGCCACGTCGGACAGGCCGAAGGATTACTCGTCCCTGCGGGAGCTTGGATATTTCGAGGAAAGATAGGGTTTCCATTGCAATTACGGCAAGTTTACAGAAAGGATTCAGCGGGGTAATATCCGCTTCTGCTATGGCTTTATGCCGTAGAGTGTCAGGCCGAACGTTGGCTTTGGGAAATCTTTATGATAAAGAAGTTAGAAATACCGGCCGGCAGCCCTTCGGAGGAGCAACTCAAGGCCTTGCACGCCCGCTTCCGCGCGTCGCTAGCGCTTCTCAAATCCGAGGATTCCGAGGTGAGGCTACCATTGATTGTTGAGTTTTCAGGTTCCCCTAAATCGGGGAAATCTACAATCATCAATATCCTTACTCATTTATTTAAGCGTCTGGGAGCCGATGTGGCGGCTCCAGCGGAGGGTGCCTCGTTACGAACTCCGCCGGGTTTGCGCGACGATTGGCTTTCCTTCAACGCCTGGTCGGGATGTTATGCGCTGCAAAATATCCTCATTGATTGTCACGAAAATCCACCATACCAACTCGTAATTTTGGATCGAGGGCTCTTCGATGTTGCCGGATGGATGGAATTCCTATTCCGCGCCCAAAAGCGTATAACCGATCAGGAGCGCGACGCCATCACTAAGTTCTTCAACCTGGATGCTTGGATGCGCCGGGAGAATATCATCTTTTTGTTTACTGCGGATCACGAAACATCGCTTGCGCGCGAACGCCATTCCAAGCTCATTGACGAGGAAGGGTCGGTAATGAACAAAGACACACTCAAGCAACTGCAGGATGCCTACCAGACTGCCGCTAATGCATTTGAGGGCGATACCGCACCGAAGATTTTCCATGTGGATACATCAGACACCGGGGCTTCTCGCGTAGACTTTCAGCAGGTCGCGTACGTTGTTGCGGATGCTGTCACCACGCTCATAGAGGATGTGTCGGCACAGTTGTTGTTGGTGACGAAGCCCGTAACATTTGAAATGTTCAACCGTGACAAGAAGGTTATTGAAGACACCATTCGCGCCATTCTCCAAGACGGCAAGCCTCAATTCCTTAGGCGCGAGCAAGCCGAAAAATCACGTGAGGTGCAACAGATCGTCATTTACGCGTTGCTGGTGAACTCGGAGGGTAGATATTTCTTCGCCCGGCGGCGTAGCGATGCCCGGCGTGTGGAGCTGCGGAAAAGGGGGACTCTGCTCGTCGGCGGTCACGCCGAGCAGCGCGATTGGGACCCCAAGGCCCCACGTTCCATTTTCCAACGTTGCTTGGGCCGTGAGCTGGATGAGGAGCTCATCGGCATTTCCGCCGACCACATCGATCCAATTGGCTTTGTCAACGACAATAGGAACGAAATGGGCAAGCAGCATCTTGCATTTATCCATCAGGTGAAGGTCGGAGGGAAGGCTGTCATACGCCGACAGGCCCTAGATGCTGAGTTTGGACGTGGCTCCAATGAATGGTTGACCCGTGATGAAATTGCCGCACGGATGGATTCATTGGATCCTTGGTCGCAGCTTGTTGCATCCGAATTTTTTAACCTTCCGATGCCGACAAATTCACAGATGCCGCTATTCTAATTTTGCCACCCCCGTTGGGTTAATCCGTCTCCCACGCCTTGGCGGTTTGCCGAACCCGCCCGTATAATCGCAAACATGCAAAATCAGGCAAATGAGGCATTTTCGCGGGTTCTCATTGATAAGGCACTGGAATACAGTACCTGGAATTTGCTGGATCCCCGCCAAGTCCGTTTTGAGTTCACCGGGGCCACCGGGCGGGCGGATTATGTACTTTTCGGCCAGCGTGGCCCGCTTTGTGTTTTGGAAGCCAAGCGCGAAGATGTCGATCCGTATGATGCCAAAGAGCAGGCCCGTGGCTATGCGGAAAATCTCCAAGCCCCGTTCGTGATTCTCTCCAATGGCCGCGAGCACTGGTTCTGGAATTACGCCCGTAAAAATCAGGACGCCTACCGTATTGAGCGGCTGCCATCTCTTGCAGACCTCGAGCGGTTGCGTCTGAAAAATCTGCAACCGCCGCGCGCGTTGATGAGCGAGATCATCAGCCCCGATTACCTGCAAAAATTTCGCCCTGACCGCGAACTGCGGCGCTACCAGATTGAAGCGTTGGACACCGTATCGCGACAGTTTGATGATCACGCCTGCCGCCGATTCCTGCTGGAAATGGCAACCGGCACAGGTAAGACGCTGCTGTGCGCCGCGTTGATTCGGCGTTTTCTTGCCACGCGCAACGCCGAACGGGTTTTGTTTATTGTGGATCGCATTGAACTGGCCAAACAGACGCTGGAAGAATTCAATATCATGCTTGCCGAATACAAGCCGGTTCTCTATAAAACAGCCCGCCGGAAATCCGGCGAATTGCTTGGCTCATCGGTGGTGGTCGCCACGCTGCAATCGCTTATGGTGGATCGCCGCTACCGCGAGGAATTCACACCGTTTCATTTTGATCTGGTGATTAACGACGAGGCCCACCGGTCCATTTACGGAGATGCCAGGGAAGTGGTGCAATTTTTCCAGGCTACGCGCGTCGGTCTGACGGCCACGCCCAAGGCCTATCTGAAAAATGTGGATATTCAGCAGCTTGAACAGGAAAATCCCAAGGCCCTTGAAGCGCGGCTGTTTCGTGATACCTACAATTATTTCGGCTGCAAGCCTGGCTTTCCAACCTTCCGCTATGACATTGTTGACGCGGTGAAGGACCCGGAAGGCCCATTTCTGTGCCTGCCGAAAATAATTGACCTGCGATCAGATATCACCACGCAGGCGCTGGCCGATTCCGGCTGGGCGGTGGTCATTAACGAACAGGAAGAAAACTTCAAAATCAGGGACCTTGAGCGCAAAATCTTCACCCCCACGCGCAATCGCGTGATCTGCGAGGCGTTTTTGGCTGAAGCGCAGCGGGATCCGGCGGGAAATATGGGGAAATCTCTGGTGTTTGCGGTGAACCAAACTCATGCAACGGAGCTGACGAAAATTTTTAACTCGCTTCAGGCCGGTGTTGCCGTCACCATCACCAGCCGGATTGAGGGTGCCGCGGAAATAGCCAAGGAATTTCGCGACGGCAAACGGAGTGAACGTATAGCCGTTTCCGTGGATATGCTTTCAACTGGTTACAACTGCCCGGACTTGCTGAATATTGGACTGATGCGGCCCATTTTTTCCCCAACTGAGTACATCCAAATTAAGGGACGCGGCACGCGACTATTTACCTTTAAGATCGGCAATACGGAATACGAAAAGAAACATTTCCTTATACTGGATTTCTGCGCGGTGGCCGAATATTTTGAGGAAAAATACGATTATAGTATTCCGCTCAAGCTGCCGCGCCCCAAGCGGCAATCCGAACCTGCCACCTACCCGCCACATTTACCACAGGGACTGGTTTTGCGCGAAGGTGATGGTGAGGATGGCACTGCGGACGTTGTGCCGTCCGGCACGGCCCCGCCGCCGGCGCGGGATATTCCCACCTGGGAGGGCGTGGACACTCTGGTGAGCCGGGAAATCACCGTTGTCGGGCCGGACGGGCAGAAGGTGGATCTGATGACCTTTCGCGGCGGTTATGAGCGGGACATCAGAGATTTTGTCGCCCGGACTCCGGAAATGCAGAGCGCTGTTGAAGCGGAAGATGATGACACGGTGGAAACCCTGGTTAACGAACGGTTTTATCACCGGCCGGAAATGTACTACTCCCCGGACAAGCTCATTGTGTCTTATGGCGTGCCGGCCAGCACACCGGCTTTTGTTTACAACGCCGTCGGGCGAAAGCCGCTGCCGACCCGCGACGCAATTATTTCCGATACGGTGGAATCCATCGCTGCGCGGTTTAATCTGCGTTACAATGAGCAGAAGTGGCTTAACGCCACCGCCGAACTGATTGCCGAGGATGGCAACTCGCTGAAAAAATTCATGGCGGGGGATATGACGATATTTAACGCTGGCCAGTTTAATCCGCTGGGCGGCGTATCGGCGCTATCCCGGTTTGAAGCGCGTGGCGAAGTATTTGAAGCGCTGCGGCAGTCCGGCCTTGTTCGGCAATCTCTGTTGGCCACTGCGGCCCGTGCGTAAAAGGCTAAATATGGCAACCGACCTACCAGTAAAAACCAACGGCTCCAATTTCTTCTCCTCGGGCCTGCGCCAGCGGGTGGACCAGCTTATGGACATCCTGTATTCCGGCGGGGTGAACAACCCGATGGACTCCATTGAACAGATTTCCTATCTGCTGTTCTTACGCCTGCTGACGGAAAAGGATGAGACGCTGGCAGGGATTGATAAAAATTATACCCGGATTTTCTCCGGTAAATGGGCACGCTTTGCCTGGGGTAATTTTGTGACCTTGGCCGGTGATGAACTTTTTAACGCCGCCCGTGACGCCATTGAAAGCCTGCATGAGTTGCCAAACTTAAGCGACACGGGCAAGCTGCTGTTTGGCCGCGCCACATTGAAAATCTATGACCGCCCCACGTTGCGCGCCATCATTCAGGGCATTGCGGAAATGGACCTTACCGCCCATGATGGCCACGACGTGAAGGGCGACATGTATGAGTATCTGCTTTCCAAGCTTTCCATGTCCGGTACCAATGGCCAGTTCCGCACGCCGCGCCATATCATTGATCTGATTGTTGAATTGGTGGACCCGCAGCCCGGCCAGCGAATATGCGACCCGGCCTGCGGCACAGCGGGTTTTCTGATCTCCTCACTGAATCACATTCTGCGCCAAAACACCAAACCCGCCGACCTGAAGCGGGGGCACATTGATGGCTCACTACTTAAACCGGCGCAATGGAAATTTCTGGAATCGCAGGCTTTTACCGGTTTTGATAATGACGCCAACATGGTGAAAATCGCCATCCTTAATTTATATCTGCACCAGTTGGAACGGGCGCGGATTGAGCATTTCAACCCGCTGACTACGGGGTTTGGCGGGGTGTATCCGGGTGAACGCTTTGAAATTATTTTGGCCAATCCGCCATTCTCCGGCAAGGTGCAGGATGAAAGCATCCTTGCTGATCTGAATTATAAGTTGAACACCCGTGCCACCGAATTGCTATTTCTGAAATGGTTTGTGGATCATCTGGCACCGGGCGGGCGGGCCGGTGTTATTGTGCCCAATGGCGTGTTATTTGGATCAACAAAGGCCGCCGTGAAACTACGCGAAGCGCTATTAACCGAATGCGATCTACAGGCCATCATCAATTTGCCCAGCGGGGTTTTCAAGCCGTATGCGGGGGTGGCCACGGCCGCGTTGATATTCCAGAAGGGCACACCCACCCAGTCTGTTTGGTTTTACGATTTGGGGGCCGACGGCCTGAGCCTGGACGACAAGCGCAGCCCCATAGAAGCCAACGACATTCCGGATATTTTGGCCAAATGGCCGGGGCGTGAAGAAAGCAAAAAAAGCTATCGCGTGGCGATCGAAAAAATCAAGGAAAGCGATTGGAGCCTGGCCGCGGGGCGGTACAGGGCCGTTACCAGCGAAGCCGTGAACCATGATGCACCCGCCGACATTCTCCGTGAGGTAATTAAATTGGAAAATGAGATTATCCAACGCGGCGAGGAATTGCTGGCAAGGATCAGGGAGAGCAGATGAGGCGCTGGTCGGTGACACCGCTGGGCGAATTACTATCGCAACGGCTCGAGGAGTTTCAGCTCACCGACCCGTCAGTCGAGGGCTTTGTTACAGTCCGGCTTTATGGGAAAGGAGCGACTCGGCGGAAAATTGGCGACGGCAAGACCCCCGTTCTGCGGGTGGCATACCGCGTGCGTTCAGGCGACCTAATCTACTCCCGCATAGATGCCCGCAATGGTGCATTCGCAATTATCCCGGACGAACTGAACGGCTTTGTCGTATCAAAGGATTTTCCATCATTCGCGATCAAACATGATCGCATTGATACGCGCTTTCTAATAAGATTCCTCGCAAGCGAGCAGTTCTTCCGCCAATTACAGGCGTCAAGCTTTGGGACGACCAACAGGCAAAGAATTCAGGAAGCGTCACTGCTCTCATACGGAATTCCCCTTCCGCCGCTGGCGGAGCAGGAGCGGATCGTGAAGTTGCTGGACGAGGCCGACGGACTGCGAAAACTCCGTGCCCAGGCCGACCGCCGCACCGCCGACCTCATCCCCGCACTCTTTCATGAGATGTTTGGCGAAGTGAAATTCGCTGTTTCCCCAATCGGCGATGTTACATCCCTTGTAACCAGTGGCGCAACGCCACGGGGAGGTGAGGAGGTCTATACCACGGAAGGCCCCTACTTTATCCGGAGCCAAAACGTCCAAATGAATCGGCTCGATCTGGCGGGCGCAGCGTGTCTGCCAGCCGGGGTCCATCATCAAATGGCCCGCACCCAAGTTGCGACTGGCGACGTGCTGCTAAACATCACCGGTGCTTCGATCGGGCGTGTCGCATGGGTGGGCGAACTCGACCGCGCGGCGAACGTCAGCCAGCACGTTTGTTTAATCCGCCCCAAGCCTGATTTGGTAGATTCGATCTACCTTTCGGCTCTCATCTCCTTGCCGACGACGCAGAATTTTATTCTTCGGAATCAGGCCGGTGCCTCGCGGCAGGCGCTAAACCATAAGCAGGTGCGAGCCATCGAAATCCCACTGCCGCCGTTACCGCTACAAAATATATTCGCTCGGCGGGTATCTGAAATCCGCCAGATCGAATCCGCCCAAGCCACCAGCCGTGCCCGGCTTGATGCCCTGTTCCAGTCCATGTTGCATTGTGCGTTTAATGGGGAATTGTAATGAATGAAACCGATAAATCCCCCGCCCGGATATATTTCACGGATTTTTTCGGCGTTTCTGAGGACACCCTTGCAAAATATGGCGCGTTCAACGTGTCATGCATAGTTGACTTACCTCTCTTTATAGACCCATTCCTGCTCTTCACGAGCAAAAAATGGGAGTACCAGAACCTGCACGAGGAAATCATAAAATATCTACGATTTCTGAGGGATGAGTCACTAAAGGGTGGCATGAACGACGGCCAGTTAAGGGCGTGGTACTGTTTCCATGAGGTGCGGCAGAACCAGTTTGGATTTTGCTTGAAGGGGAATCGCGGCAGTGGGCTTGGAATGGGTTTTGCGCGTGCACTGCATGACAATTTGAACAAGATATTCGGTGATTTTGGGAAAGAGAAGGTCACAAAGGGGTCGCATCTCGAGAAGCTCGTTCTCATTCGTGACGGCGTGGGCCGGGATAATATAAGCGACTTCACCACAAACCTGATCAAGGGTTATCTGCTTGGATATACGCAATCGTTCGCAAAGGGGCATATCTCGCCGGAAAAATTAAAGCGGGTGAACGTCGCCGGAGTAAGATTTAATTATGAGTTCGGCACTTGGGAGAGTGAAACGTTTGAGTTGCCGTGGCTCGGCGATGACTACGTGTTATTAACTCCGGAAGATATTCTAACTAAGGATGATACATGGATTAATAAAGAGGATCTGCGAAAGGACTTCCCGGAAATAAGATATGCCATCTCGAACCACGCACTCAGGGCTCAGATAGATGCTTACCTGCGAAAATCGTTGCCAAGGAAACCGACCGCTAAGGATAGGCGCGCGGCACTCGAGATGACCCTACGACAGTTCCCTGAACTCATCGACTATTATATCCGCGAAAAAGAAAGGCACGGCGGCCAGGCGATCAGCCGCAGTGCAAAGAGGGTGGCGGAGGTCAACGATCGCTTCGTTCAGAATATCCGTCAATTGATCGCATTAATCGCGACGCATAGCCCGTTTTTTCATACCGCGGATACTACGCTAGAGGAAACACGCCGGAAAATCGACTACCTAAAACAAGTCATCGAAAACCAAGACGGCTACAGGTTATTTTACGTGAAGGGGGTGCCAGTCGAGCGGGAAACCGATCTCCATATTATGTTCAAACTGCTCTGGGAAGGATCGGTAAGTTCCGTGGATGCCGAAGTGAATAACGGGCGCGGCCCGGTCGATTTCAAAGTGTCGCGCGGTGCGCACGATAAGACGCTGGTCGAATTTAAACTGGCGAGCAATTCCAAGCTCCAACAGAACCTCGAGAGCCAGGTCGCAATTTATGAGAAGGCGAACAGGACGACCCAATCGTACAAAGTCATTGTCTTCTTCTCTTTCGAGGATGAGAAGAAGGTCAAGAGAATATTAGCAAGGTCGAAGGTGCCGCAAGATTCCGGCGTAATTCTGATTGACGCTCGCATGGACAATAAGCCCTCCGCGTCGACGGCCTAGCCAGGCGGCTGCTTTTTATCTGTGCCGGATCCTACGGGCTGGCTCACCGTTGGGCAGCGGCTCTGCGAGGACTGGACGAAGCGTGCCGGCAGTAGCGAGACGCGTAACCGTCATGCTCTGGTGGCCAAACAGGCACTGTGGGCCCAAGGCTTTCCGACAGCCGGCAACCCGGGCCAAGCGGCGGTTCCCCCCGCCCCGTGCCCCGAGCGGGTCGGTTCGTCACGGCTGCAGGCCGCCGGCGATGGTTGCCTGCCCTGGCGAAATCCGGTAAGCTGGACCTCAGTCTCGTCGTGTTGCGCATCCGCCCCGGCTCCGTGCGAAAGCAGCAAATGGCCCGACCCTTGGGGTGCAAGTTGGCCAGATGTTCGGAACCGAGCGATGCCGACTGCGACCCGAAGGTCGTGCGGAGGGCATCGCGTGAAGGAGGAACGAAGTTATGTCCGATTCGACAGGCATTGAAGGGCAAAATAGCGACCGGGGAGCCGGATCGACCCCGGCGGACGCTGGCACCAGAATGCCCTCAGGGGGGGATACAACCGGGGGAGGCCCCCAATCCGCAGAAGCGCCAGCTAACGGCGCCGAGCCGCAATCGCCCGCCCAGGTTGATCCGATGAGCGAATTTTTTAGCGTTATAGGCCGAGGCGAGATTGAGAAAGACAAGTCTAGGATCGAGAGCTTGATCGGGGATGTTGTTACGAGCACGATTGGTAAACAGCCCATTTCGGCAGACTATAATGTGTTAATCTTCCACAGCCCCAATGCCATTGTGCATGGGCATGCCGATAAAATCTACGAAGCTGTGAAGGCCTTCGGGAAGCCCAAGCCGCTGCTTCTGGTGCTCTTCTCGCCCGGCGGCCAAATCGACGCGGCCTACCTAATAGGAAAACTGTGCAGGGAGTTCTCGACGAAACACGCGACAAAGTTCGCGATTGTCGTCCCACGCCAGGCCAAATCCGCCGCCACGCTTTTGTGCTGCGGCGCCGACGAGCTCCACATGGGGAGTCTGAGCGAATTGGGGCCGATAGATCCGCAAATTGACGGGGTCCCGGTTCTCGGCCTGAAAGACGCCGTCGATCACCTTGCCGACCTTGTAGAGAAGCACCCCGCTGCGTCCAAAATGTTCGCGGCCTACCTTCGGGAATCCATGCCACTGATTAACCTGGGCTACTACGAGCGGGTCGCGAAATCGGCGGTTCAGTATGCGGAGCGGCTACTCAGGCTCCCTGCAGGAGTCCAAAACAAGCTCAAAAAAAACCCAACCGAGATAGCCCGAAAGCTCGTGTATTCCTACCAGGACCACAGCTTCGTGATCGACAAAGAGGAGGCGACGGACATCTTTAGCAGCGAAATTGTTAACTCAGATTCCAAGGAATACTCCCTAGGAAATGCGGTCTACGAGGAACTTTCCCGTTTTGGCGCCATTATGGAGGTATTAAATTACAATTTTTCCTTCGTCGGATCGTGTGAATCAGGTTGCAATCTGAGCAGGAAAAGCCGGAGGCCTTCCGGTTCATTCGGGGCTTGATGGTGACCCGGTATCCGATATCCCCAAGGGACAGACCGCAGGGCACCGACTGCCCACGCGAAAAGGAGTAAAACATGGCCGTGATGGTCTCAACCAATAATCCCGCCGCCCTCTGGCGGCTGGTGCAAGAGAAGATCGGGGACGGGTCCATAAAAACATGGGACTTGATTAAGGGGACCTACCTCACGCACAATCCGGCGCAATGGAATCGGAACGCATTCTTCAGGGTTCTCATCCAAGAGGAACAGTTGAACTTCTTCATTGTTCCGCCCGAAGGCCAGAAAATATCGACGGAGGACTATGCGGTATACCATGGTCGACTGATCGAAATGTTGCTTGCCCACTTTGACCGAAGATTTCGGCGTGCGTCCGCGTCGGCCAACCCAGTACCGGGCGATTCAGTGGGCTAGAACTGCCCAATTGCGACACACACCGCTTTCGTGACCGGCCAACCCAGACGGCGGACAAGCCGCCAATATTTCCACAGCGTCATCCCCGCAGTCGCCGTAGTCAGTTTCCCCCGTGGGGCGTAATGGAGCCGAGAGTTATTTTCGGCCAACGACGCAACTTATATCACGGTCCCCGGCGAAATTCAGTAGGCCGTCTGGCCCCGTCCTGCGCGTCCGAAACCTTAGCAGCAATTTCGACGTGAATTAGGACAACGAGTAGGCTGCAAGCGCGAACGTTCCGCTGTTAGCATGATGAATGCGGAAAATTCGGTAAACGTCCCGCGAAGCGCCGGTAGACTCAGGCCGTGTGTTTTGTTTTAAATTTCAACTGCTGCGGTCGGATGGGTGGTCGACGGTTTGGCTATTTTGATTCTGGCAGGTTGCGGGCCGTCCGCGCCTCTGGGCCGGGTTTTTACGCGGCGGATTTTCCGCTACGGATGGGGCGTGGCGGCCATCGCCGCGGAGCGGGGGAATTTGGAGCAGGTGACCAGGCGAGCACATTTGGCGGGCGGGACTGCGCTCAATGGACAATGATCAATGATCAAAGGGGCGCGGGGGTTAGAGGTTTTGGAGGGCGGATTGCGCTGGGTTACGGGGGCGGGAGCGCGGGCACGATGGGGTCAAATAGTTGCTTTTATGTCGGAATCGGTATATTATAAATGCATAAAGACGAACTGGGTGAGACTTTATGGAGACACAATATACCAAGAGGTCCAAGGGGATCGATGCTTCGAATCGTGCCTTGCTCGACCAGATGGTCCGTTCGATTTCCGGTCCTTTTACACCAGCACAGGCAGCACAACTGCTTTCCGTTGACGTGGTGCGCGCCAGAAAACTGCTTGCTTACCTAGCCTCTCGAGGTTGGCTATCCCGAATCCGCAATGGCCTTTATACCCCAATCCCGCTTGGGGCGACTGCGCCCACACAGTGGAGAGAGGATCCGTGGATTGTCGCGGCGACAAGCTTCGCACCGTGCTATCTAGCAGGCTGGAGCGCCGCCGAACACTGGCACCTTACCGAGCAGATTTTTCGTGATGTCATGGTGATCACGGCGGCACCCGTCCGAACCAGGATGGTGAAAATTCAGGACACGTCGTTTCGTCTGAGCCATCGGAAGGAAAGTGAACATTTCGGACTGGCCATTGTCTGGAGAAATCAAACCAGCGTGAAGGTATCCGATCCGTCACGCACACTCATTGACATGCTTGACGATCCCGCCATGGGAGGCGGAATTCGTCACGTTGCCGATGTGCTTGATGCCTGCCTTCGCAGTGAACATCGCAACGATGATAAGATCATTGCATACGCCGACCGGTTGGGAAATCACACGGTTATGAAACGCCTGGGCTATCTTATCGAGACGCTTAAAATGGATGCCGAAACACTTCTGGGTGCATGCCTTGATCGACGCAGCCTGGGCCTGACCAAACTTGACCCATCAAGTAAGAGCCAAGGACGCATCCTGAAGCGATGGGGGCTTCGCATTAACGCCACGATACAACCAAGGGACAACCATTCATGATAAACCGGCTTGCCATTGAGGAACGAGTTCGTGAATGGGGCTTGCGCGAGGACGTGGTGGAGAAGGATTACGTTCTTGGCTGGGTGCTATGGGGCATTGGAGCCCATCCATCGCTTTCCGTTAATTGGGCGTTCAAGGGTGGTACCTGCCTCAAGAAGTGCTATATCGAAACCTACCGATTTTCCGAGGACCTTGACTTTACGGTGCTGCCCGGAGGCCCTATTCTCAATGCTGATCTTGATCCCATTTTCCGGGCATTACTCCAAAACGTGGCTGACGAGTCGGGAATTGTTTTCAGCGGACGTCCGCCCCTCTTCATGACACACCCCTCCGGCAACTACACTGAGGGACGCATCTACTACCAAGGGCCGCGAAATGCCCCACACGTTGCAAGCATTCGGCTCGACCTAAGCGTATCTGAGAAAATAGCAAGACCTACTGTGCTGCGTTCCATCGCTCATACGTTCCCGGATCAACTTCCCCCGCCACAAACTGTTCGCTGCTATTCATTTGAAGAACTCTTTGCAGAGAAGCTCCGTGCAATGGGCGAACGCTCCAGGCCGCGTGATCTTTATGACATCGTAAATCTTTATTGGCGCACAGATTTACGATCTCATCCGGAAATCATTCGTACAGTTCTTGAGGAAAAGTGTAGATCGAAGAATGTTCCGATGCCTACCGCAGCAACTATTATGCGCGAAGATATCCGGAGCCAAACCGAGGCCGATTGGTCTAACATGTTGGCACACCAGTTACAGGCTCTTCCTCCATTTGCACATTTTTGGGATGAACTGCCAGATCTCTTCAATTGGCTTGACGGCACGGCTCCGATTGCGACTTTGGAGGCCATTCCGCGAATCACCGGTGAGGAGACGACGGAGCAGTGGAGCCCTCCACCCACCGTTTGGACGTGGCACGCCGGCGTGCCACTTGAAACCATCCGCTTTGCTGCAGCGAACCACCTGTGCATCAATCTTGGTTACCAGGGCACAAAACGCATTATCGAACCGTATTCGATTCGGCAGACGCAGGAAGGCAACCTCATTCTGCACGCGATCAAAGTCGATTCACGAGAGACGCGTTCATATAGTGTAGATCGTATTCAAAGCATTGAAGTCACCATGCGGCCATTTACCCCAGTCTTTCTGGTCGAGTTTTCTGGAGCAGGACCAATTGAGGTGTCAGCCTCCACAGGCGAATTGATGACTCGACTACGACAGGGGGCCCATCATGGTGGTAGCGGTATTGTGTACATCGTGGAGTGCCCCTACTGCGGAAAAAAGTTCAAACGAACGACAGATGACACATCGCTGAACCCACACAAGGACACAAGCGGCTATCGTTGTTCAGGACGAACCGGATATCTCGCAGATACGCAATATGACTGACATTTTGCCAGTTGGTACTGGCATGCATCAATTACCCAGCCGAACTCCCGCCTCCTAAATTGCAGTCTGCCGCCCCCACCGCCTTCTATTTGCGTTTGCATTGCAAAGTAGTAATAATACTTGTAAGAGTATTACCATACGTCGCCCGCTGTTAACGATCAAAAGCGTGGAGCGGCCGGTGCATAGGAGTTTCAACCATGAAAGTGACAGTGAAGGGCCAGGTAACAGTTCCTCGGGCGATTCGCGAACGCGCTGGAATTCTGCCACATACGGACGTGGAATTTATCATTCGCGGCCGGGAGGTTGTTTTACGCAAGGTATCCAAGGGCCGACGAGGAAACGCTTTGATTGCACAGATGCGCGGCCGCGCCGGCACCGGCTTATCGACCGATGAGATTATGAAACTTACACGGATGTGACACATGCCCGGCATCATGGTGGATTCTAATGTGTTGCTCGATATTCTCACTGAGGATTCCCAATGGTTTCAATGGTCCAGCGAGGCATTGGCCGAGGCGGCGGAACGCCATACGCTGGTCATCAATGCGGTAATTTTCGCCGAGGTATCGGTGCGATTTGCCCGTATTGAGGATGTCAACGAAGCACTTCCGCCGGAGTGGTTCGAACGCCGTGCCATGCCTTACGAGGCGGCCTTTCTGGCGGCCAAATGCTTTTCGTCATATCGACGGCGTGGCGGTGAGAAGATAGCGGTATTACCTGATTTTTTTATTGGCTCGCATGCGGCGGTTGAAGGACTCAAGCTGATCACGCGCGACAAGGCACGTTACCGAACTTATTTTCCACGGTTGGACATCATCAGTCCCGCTGGAAAATAAGCGTGGACCCCAACTTACCAGGCCTCTATGGCGGGCGGCGCTGCGCTCAATGAACAATGAGAAACCAGACAGCCTCGGCGCGGGGCCTTCATGTGGCGCGGTGCGGGGTGCAGCTTAAAGGTTTTGGATTGCGGATTGTTTTGGGTGGCGGGGAGCGGGCGCGATGCCCGCGTCTTAATGGTGTGCGGTGGGTGGTGACGGGCATTTTGGGCGGGGGCCGGCGGTTCGGCTTCATCGCGTCGGGTCGATTCTGCTGGGATCAACGCCTAATGATTTGGCGATTCGGTCAATGGTTCGGTGGGATGGGCTAAGTTCCGCATTTTCAATGCGGCTGATGTGGCTTTGCGTCAGCCCACACTCCCGCGCCAGATCCACCTGCGTCTTGTTGGCCGCTTCACGTAGTGACCGAACACTGGCGGCCACGTGTTGATTCCATCTGGATAATCCGGCGTGCTCGGCCGGCTGATCGAACTTGAGTTCAATGGCCGTATATTTTTCCTGATCCAGTATCTTCACCATGCCGCTGCGAATTGCCTCCAATTCCTCCTCACTGCGGGCGGTCTCCAGCGCTTTTACCAATTCAAACCAGTCCTGCCGATCTTGAGCCGGCAGGCTGCTGATCCGTTCAATAACGATGCCGATCGCCATCGTTATTGCCGCCTCACCGACGTTCGTTGTTTTTCGTATTGTGTCTAATTCTTTTACACCAACCATTTTACACCTATCCTTGCATAAGCTAATCATTCTGAGCCGAAACTAGGTTGCCTGTTCGTCAGCCCCTCCTTTGCTCCGAACCGGCATGGCCGGAATCGCGCCCGGAGTTTCACCGAACAATCGCTTTCGGCGACGCATCGTTACACGGGTTCCATCTGGCGTCGGCCCATTATTTTCTTTCTTAATGACGCCCAATATGACAATCGCGCCCCTGGCTCGGTCGAGAAAAAAGAAAACCCGAAGATTTATTTTCCCAAGCACACCATGTTTTTCCCGCAGCTCATGGAAATCCACAACGGCATCCCCCGAACAAAGGTTGCTGTGCGTTGGGTCCAGGGCAAATTCATATAGAGTGCCATGTATATCAAGTGTGATTTTGATAGCGTACCTCACGCGTCAGCGGATGTTATTGGGGCAATAAATGTCTGGCGACGGTGATTATCGGAAAAAAGGGATGATTTTGCGCAGCAGCT
>DAIDJN010000065.1:0-19355 GCA_027451365.1 Phycisphaerales bacterium
GATGGATAACCTGACCAAAAGCCTCGATAACTTGTCGAAATCGCTGGCCGAGCTGCTACCGGCGGCGCACGCGCTGCAAACGGCCGGGGGCGTTGCTGTCCCAGTCGGTGCAGATGCGGCCTCAGTCGCGCGGGCAGCTGACGCGGTGGGGAAATCTCTGCTGAGCGGCGTCGAGGGCTGGCTGGGCTTTAGGAATATCGTGCGGATGGCGAAAGTCGGCCCGCAATGTCCAGATGCCGCAGAGAATGCAGCGACTGGTCCTAACAAATTAAATCATATCTTTGGGAATGCGCAGCACGGCTTGGACGGGGTTGTAAATAGCCTTGGCTCACAGCAGGCCGCCATGAATGCGCTTCAACAGGCAACCGAAGCGGCCGTCCAGCAACAGGGTCTAACCGGTGTCTTTGAAACAACCGTCCAAGTCGCCGGTGAGACGGTGACTGTTCGGGGCAATGTCGTGAATGGAGTTGTCAAGATCGGGACGGCGTTCAAATGAACACAATGACACCCTTAGAAGATCAAGTCATGCGGATGCTCCTGGCGGGAAACGACGACGTTTTGGCTGTTCTCAGGCAACAAATCGAACAAGCCCAAATATCCTCGCGCAAGTTGACGGGAGCTGGTTTTTACACTGAGTTTTCAATCCCGTCCGAGATTGCACGGCTTGTGGGTCGTCAATCGTTTAAATTAGGAGACGTGAATGGAACAGCAGCGAATATAAAGCATGGGTTAGGCTTCTTGCTTTATGTTAACGACGGCGCAATTGCGATGTTGGAGGGATATACCTACGACGATCCGTGGCCAGACAATGTTGAAGGATTGATGTTGACCTACTCGGGCGGACAGAATCAGAATCGAAACATGCATAAAGTAAAGCAGATTGTTCATTCGACATAACCAATCTGAAGGCGGCAGGAATGACCTATTGGGAACCCAATGGGTCGTCGGATGGCGCTAACTTCTCGCCGCAGAGAGTGAAATTTCAGTGGGAACAAACCTCACCCGGAATTTCGGTGGCGAGTCGGACCTCTACGGACGTAGCTGGACGACCGGGAGAGCGAAACAGGGACGCAGCTGGATTGCGGATCGCGTATGGCCTATGGCACGCAAAGCAAGAAATACGCCGGGTGGTTATATTTATGTAGCGGCCCAGGTGCGCCGTGCAAAGGCGAGGTGTTCCAGCGAGTGCAAGTCTCGCCCCGGTAAAGGTTGTTGCGACCGGGAAGCTAGCTCAGCGTATAAGGATCGACCGCGGCCTTTTGCGGCTGTGGTGGCGTCGAGCAATTTTACCGGGCCGGGGCTGACGACCAATTAGGAATTGAATCTCATGCATCGGGTGTTTACTGAGGCGGATCTGGTTGTGAATGCGAAGGTGGCAGAACGAACTGAATAGCTGGCCACAGGGTCGGAAAATGTAGCACAGCGGCCCTCGGCTGTGAACCCGGCCAAGCCATAGGATGTGGGGCAGCGGCCTTCGGCTGCCGGCCCGGTCGAGTCAATTCACCGGCGTAGCTTGCATCCAAGCACCCCGGCAAACTTTTCCCATTGACAATTCGTACACCTACCAGTAACACAATAGGTCCCGCCCGGCGGGGCGGGGGCTGTCCATACCCTTGGCGCGTGCGCCTAACGGGTCAGGACATGCGGGAATTGCTGACCGGGTGCGAAGCAACGGAAATCAAGCGGGCGGCGCTCCACCGGACCAATTGCACGGGTACATGCCTTCCAGCGGTTTGCCTGCGAAGCTCACGACATGGAACGAGGAGTTCACTTTGCCTGAACAATATGACATTGTCGCCGACAAGCTCACCAAGTCTTACGGAAAGTTTACCGCGGTCGATCGTATATCATTTGAGGTTCCAAGGGGAAGCGTGGTCGGCTTTCTTGGCCCAAACGGTGCCGGCAAAACCACCACCATTCGCATGTTAACCTGCTTTATGCCGCCCACCAGCGGCTCGGCTCGGGTGGCCGGTCACGATGTATTTTATGAATCCATGGCGGTGCGCCAGAAGATCGGTTATCTGCCGGAAAGCACGCCCCTGTACCTGGAAATGCGCGTGGGGGAATATCTGACCTATCGGGGTAAACTGCGCGGCATGGGCCGGGCAGATCTTAAAAAAGCCATCGGCCATGTGACCGACATGTGCTGGCTTTCAGACCGGCTGCGCTGGCCCATTGGCAAACTTTCCAAAGGCTATCGCCAGCGGCTGGGCATTGCCGACGCGCTTCTGCACAATCCGCCGGTGCTGGTGCTTGATGAGCCAACCGTGGGCCTGGATCCATCGCAAATTCGTGAAACCCGCAAGCTGATCGGCAATCTGGCCGGGCAGCATACGGTCCTGCTTTCCACACATATTCTTTCCGAGGTGGAATTGATCTGCCAGCGGGTGGTCATCATCGGGCGCGGAAAAATTCTGGCACAGGGCACACCGGATGAACTTAAATCCGGCTCGCGAACCGGTGACAAGGCGCGACTTCTGGTCGATGTGCGCGGTCCGGCCGCCCAAGTCAAAAGTGCTTTGGCCGCGCTGCCGGGCGTCCAGGAAATCACCGTTGTTTCTGATGGACCGGTCTGTTCATTGCAGCTCACCGGCCGTGTGGATGGCGCTTTGCGTGAACAGGTCGCGGCTCTGGTGCTGCAGCGGGGATGGGCCTTGCGTGAATTGCGCAGCGGCGGCATGAGCCTTGAAGAATTTTTTGTTCAGATTATTGATCCCGGCGCATCGTCGGCGGCATAACGCCGCACGACGCTATGAACCGTCGAACACCAACGCCGCGGGCGGCGGACGCCCAGTGGCCCAAGCGGAGAAAATGTAATGTCCCAGATATTCACCCTGGCAAAGCGCGAACTTGGCGGACTGTTTTATTCACCCATCGGCTATATCGTGCTGGCGCTGTACCTGCTGTTTGTGGGTTTGCTGTTTTCACTTATGGTTTTGCGCCCCGGACAAATCGCGGATCCCGGCCCGATGTTTTTATGGAACCATCTGATCCTTATATTTCTGGTTCCGTTCATGACCATGGCAATTTTTTCAGAAGAATACCGGTCCGGACGAATTGAAACATTGCGGACCAGCCCGCTTGGCGAAATGTCCATTGTGCTGGGCAAGTTTCTGGGGGCGATGGGGTTTTATCTGGGGCTTATTGGATCCAGTCTGGCATTTGTGATCATTCTATCGTTTTTTGGCCGACCAGATTACATGCCGGTTCTGACCAGCTATCTGGGACTGGTGCTGATGGGGGGGCTGATGGTCTCCATAGGTCTGTTTTTTTCAGCCTGCACACAACATCAGGTGCTTGCCGCGATGAGTTCCTGCATTGTGCTGGTGGCGCTGGGCATTCTGTTTCAATTTATACCACAGTTTTTGACAGCTTTTATCCGGCATTCCTGGTCTTGGCTGGCTGTGGTGAAGCACACGATGTCCTACCTGGCCATTGAACCGCACATGGTCGATTTTTCGCGCGGGATCATCGCCACACAAAATGTGGTGTTTTTTCTTTCCGGAACACTGCTGTTCCTGTTTCTGACCTATGTGGTCCTGGAAACCCGTAAATGGCGCTAACCGCACGCCGATCTTAAAACCGCTGGAGCTGGAAACATTATGACGGAATCTGAGCAACCCAAATCAACATCCGATGCAACACACCATTCGGCACTGGCGGCATCCGACCGCCTGTGGCGCTATGGCCCCAATACCATCATTCTTGTCATCGCCGTGGTGGCCATTGTCGGACTGGTGGACTGGCTTAGCGTGAAATACAACTACACACGCGATTGCACCACCGGCGGCATTTATTCGCTTTCGCCGCGCACTAAAAGCCTGTTAAAGCAATTGAATAAATCGGGCGGAAAATATCAGATTGTCAGCCTGTACCCCGGTGACGCCAGCGCAGATCAAACCGAATATGAACAGGGGCTGAAAGTTCAGCAACTGATTCATGAATATACCCGTGCTTCTTCGCATATTAAGCAATTCAAGCCCCGGTCGCACGCGGCACTTTTGCGCGCCCTGCGGTCACGCTTTGGCAACAGTTTTGCGCCATATAAGCAGGTGGTTGATGAATTTCCGGCGCTGGCAGGCCAACTGAATGCATTTTTCAAGGCACAGGGAGCTTCAATCAAACCCCTGGAGACCAATCCGGCGGCGGCAGCAAATCAGGAGCAGGCACAAAATTTCGCCCAGTTGGATGATTTTATCCGCCACGACATGGGTCGAACCCTGCGGCATTTAAACAAATCAGTTAAACAGGCCACCGCCAGCACATTGCCGGATTGGCCCGGGCTTACCACCGCCATGGCGCACACACTTGATCGCGCCAAACAGAATCTTGAGTTCATTACGGACAACGCGAATTATTCGCAGTACGGCCCGGCCGTGCGGGCATGGCTGAAAATTCATGCGCCGGCATTCAAAAAGCCGCTGGCCCGGATTAGCGCCTATGTCACCAAACTTCAGACGCTTAAGCCGGTCAAGTCCAGCCAGGTGTTAGCGGATTTATCCGCGGATTGCATTGTGCTGATGGGGCCACATCACATCAAGGTACTTCATCGGAGTCGAATTTTTGTGCCCGAAGGCGGAAGCCTGGGAGGCAAACCACAATATCTGTTCAAGGGTGAACAGGCCATCAACGCGGCGCTGCTGGCAATGGTCCATAAACAGAAAACCAAAGTTGTGTTTGTTTCCATTGATCCAGATACGCTTATTACAGGCCAAGGGCCGTTCAGCAGCATCGCTCAGGCGCTGCGGCGAAACAATTTCAAGGTGTATGAATGGTCGCCCATGCCGGCCAATCCACAGATGCAGCAGCCGCCGGCACCACCCCCGGCAATCGGCAAGGGTGTAATCTGGGTGATTATTGATCTTCCGCCCGGCGGGCAACAGAGCATGATGGCGGGAATGATGTATGCCGCACTTCAGGGCCAGATCAAACGGCAACTCGCCCAAGGGGGCAATGCCCTGTTTCTTCTGGGCAATATGCCCGAACAACTGCTGATGGCCACACAGGGTCAAATTCCATTTAAGCCCACCCTGGCCGCTTACGGTGTGCGGCTGCGTTCGACTTATATGATTGTGCAGCGGACGCAGGTAAGCCGCCACCGGTGGCTGGGCCTGCCGCGCTTCAGTATCACCAGCTATCCGAAAAGCGTGATTACCGATCCAATTCAATCGCTGACCAGCCATTTTGAAGGGATTCTACCCCAGGGCGATTTGTTCCTGATGGCACCCACTTGGGTTGGGTTGCTGAAACATTTACCGGCTGGAGTCAGCGCCCGGGTCATACTTCAGAGTCCTGCCCGCGCAAGTATCTGGGCTACCTCGGCCACTGGTCTGCCGTCCGGCACATTTGACCCATCCACTGATATAAAATCACCCATACCCATGGGCGTGATGGCCCAAAAGGCCGCCAGTCGCATTGTGGTCATCGACAGTCCGTTGCTGGTGCAGAACGCAATTTTACAGGCCGGGGGGCTTAGCCTTGCCGGCGGTCAGCCGACATTTATCGCCGCCTACCCCGGAAACCAGCAGTTGTTTATGAACAGCATTTACTGGCTGGCCCATCAATCGCACTTAATTGCGGTAAGCCCGCGCGCCACGGTGGCTCTGCGCATCGGTGAAATGTCACCAGCCGAAGAAACGATGTCGCGATTCTTCAGTTTTCTGGGGCCGGCATTCCTGGCCATTGTCGCGGGATTTTCTGTGTATCTGGTACGCCGACGGGTGTAGCGCATCACGCCGGCCGCAAACGTGTCATGCAAACTTCGCGGCGGACTGCCGCCCGAAAGCGATTTAAAATAACGAGGTTTCATCACCATGAATTATAAATTCACCGCATTAATCCTGCTGGTTCTTGTCGGGTTAATTGGCGTGGTTGCCTATCTAAACCATCAGCCGCCAAAGAAGCACACATCCGCCACCCGGCTGGTCTTTAAGACCAAACCAACCCAGATTCAGGCCCTGACCCTTACCCGCCAGGCAGCAGGAAAAGCCAGTAAAAAGACCCTCGCGTTTGAACGGGCAAAAGGACACTGGCGCATCACTGCTCCGCTGCAGGCCGCCGCACGCGACCGTGTGGACAGCCTGGTGCGAAACGTCGCCGACCTGGCCTGGCGGTATCGGCTGAAAATGACGGCCAGCGGAAAGCATTCGCTCTCCGCAACCGGCCTGGCACCGGCCAAGGCCATATTCACCCTGCACGACAAAAATGGCGATACCTGGCGGCTGGCGGTGGGACGTCACAATTCCGCAGGCCGACTTTATGTCCGACCGCTGGGCCGCAAAGCCCGCCATATATATGTTGTGGATTCCGCCTGGTTTGATTCCTTCAACCATCCGGCCGCCCATTTCCGCAATTTAAACCTGACTCATTTTCACATGCATAACATCGCGGCCGTCACCATTCACACCACCGGCGGCACCGCCCCGCTTACCATGACCATTATTCCGCACGGTTCCGGCTGGGTCTTCACACAGCCATTTCCTGCGCCAGTCAACACCAGCGCTATTCAGGACTGGCTAAGCGATGTGCAACTACTGGCCGCGACGCGCTTTTCAACCACCTCGGAAAAATCAGCGGCGTTCGGCAACGGCCCGCTGACCATCACCATTCGGTTCAAAACACCTGCGCCAGCTTCATCCACCCCGCCGGCCGGTGTAAAAAAATCTGTGGCAAAGGCACCCGCTCCACTGGTGATTCATTTCGGGCGTTATACTGACCTTACGCACAAGGCAATTTACGTTTCAAGCTCGCAAAATCCGGGGGTGGGCGTTGTACCCGTCGGTACCTTTACACCCCTGAACCGGCCTATGACTCAATTGCGTGACAAGGCCATCACACGGGCCAATATGGACCATGCGCATCATTTGGCCATTAAAACCGGACATACCGTGTTGCAATTGAACACCACCGGCACCCAATGGACCATGACGCCCCAAGGCATAGCCGCCACACCGCTGACGGCACGCGCCACCGTGGTTGAAAACCTGCTAAAAGCGGTTGCGGCCCTGCGGGCGAAGTCCTTTCAAGATGGCGCAATCAACCGCGCCGTTCTGGGACTGGTGCACCCGATTCACCAGCTTACCATTCAACTATCCAATCATGTCCATCCATTTATAATCGGATGGGGCGCCACAGCCGGCAAGTCGCTTGTACCCGTCAGCGTGTCCGGCTGGCCAAGTGTTTATAACGTACCAGCCGACGCCTTAAACGCCCTGACCCCGGCCAGCGTCGCGGCTTTCCGAAGCCACAGGGTTGCCGATTTTTCACCCGTGGCCATTGCGCGAATTTCACTGCCAGCAGTTGGAACCCGGCCACAGGTGGTGCTGGCGCAGACAGCCGGAAAATGGACCCTTGCGCGCGGGTCGGCCGTCGGCATTGCCGCACCGGACGCGCTAGTTCAACCGCTGCTCGCGGCCATCAATCCCCTGCGGGCTAAAAAATGGTATACATGGAAAGAATCAGCGGCTGCGCTGCATTGGTCCCATCTGCCGATTTCATATCAACTGGTCATCACGCCTACCAACGTTGCGGGTACCGCCGGCAAGAACGCTCCGCCCGCACAAACCACCCTCAACATCATTCGCCGGACCATACCCCGACCAAACCCCAGGCCCGGCACAGGCGAAGCGATCTCCGCGAAAGTCAGTGCACCGCAATACCGCTGGTATGGGTATGTCGGCCCGGCCCAATTGGTGAATCCGGATTTCCGTCTTTTTCAGCCACACAAATCGCTGATCGCAGCCTTGAAAGCGGTGCTGGCACCAGCGGCCAAACCGGCCGGCAACGCGGCGGCTAGGCCGACAGCAACAAAGGCGGCAACAAAATAGCACGGATGGGCAAACTAAACAGCGGCCTGCGTTCAATCCGCCCCGGCTACACTCCGGTGCGGCCAATAATCCGGTCAAAATAATTTCCGCAATTCCAATGCGGCGGGAACCGTAAATCGGAATTATTCCATTATCCCCTTGCCTCGCCCCAATAACTGATACGGACGAACACACGGGTTCGCCCCAGCCGCAGTGAATTGCGTACTTCACATTGATCAGTGATCAGTGATCAATAATCTGTGCGCGTTGACGTTCAGTATTTGACAGGTGAATAACGCCGCATCCGCGGCAAACGGATAGCACCGCCTGCAGTAATGCCATTCATTATTCCGCGCCGTCCTGACCTGTCGGGACCACCGGAATAACGATCAGCCTAGCTGCGCCCCGGCAAAGAACACTTGCCGCAGTCCTTGTGTTCTTTGCGGTTCAAACCGTCATTGTGCCATCGTGCTGTTGCGGTAAAAATCCCCGTCGCCATCGTGTTCAAGCGAAGCGGTTCGTTCAAGGTCGCCGCGGCGACCGGTTCGTTGCGTCCGCCCTCCAAATTCTCCTAACTCCTGTTTTCTGGCTCCATCCTCCATCATCAAGCGATGCACCGCATCGCGTCTCATTACTCATTATTCATTAAGCGCATCCCATCTCAGTTCGCTATAGCTGATGGGGACGATCACACCGGTTCGCCCAGCCGCACCGGGATTTCACCTCCTGGCTCAATGAGTAATGAGACCTTCGACGTTGCCTCGCTTAATGATGACCGAACCCACGCCGCGACAAAATGATTGATCAGTGATCAGTAAAAAAATGGTGCCCCCGTTTCATTTCATATTATTACCCGAAAAGCGTAGCGCCCGGAGTGTCCGTAGTGACGGATTTCCTCCTTGTGACAAAATCTCCCATCCGCTTGCGTCCGCTAGAGAGCCGTGTGACGGTGGCCTCAAAGGCGGATTCGCTGTTACCTATTCCAATAAATCCGCGCCCATGTTGCCGCGCTGCCTCCAGGGTTGTTCCCGAGCCACAGAAGCAGTCCAGCACCCAATCGCCTGGGTTTGTAGTTGCCCTTATAATGCGACTCAGCAGATCATAATTCTTCTCGGTTGGGTAGCCGGTGATAAAAATGTTCTGATTGTGCGCATCCTTAAAGGGAAGCCATATATCTTGGACCGGTATCCCCTTGGCGCTGTCAAAAAAGACCTTGCGGAGGGGGTTTCCGTTTGGGGACCAATAAATCTCACCATCTTTGTCCATCTTTTTAAGTTTGCTTGGCCGGTGTTGCCGGTGTTTGCCGGGTGGAGGCAATTTCCCCCAAGGCTTTCCAGTATCACCGTGCCGCACGCCTGGCGCATGGAGCGGTACCTTCTTAAAGCGGCGACCGCTTGCAGCATCAATGCAGGGGTATTCTTCCTGAACACGCTCCGGTTTCCATCGCACATACGGACGGTGCCACACAGATTTACCATTTTTGTATAAAAGAGAATGTGATCTGAAATGTTCCCGAATTGGCGTCGCGTAGAGTTCTTGGGGTTGCATTTTGCGCGTGTTATATCCATTACAATTTTAGCTTCAAACGCCATATTCCGATCAAGGTGCACGAATATACTGCCATCGTCAGCCAGCAGCTCGCGCAAAACAATTAACCTTTGTCGCAAAAATTCTGTATATGCCGCACCCTGAAGAATATCCGAATATGCGTGTTGGACGTTGCGATTAACAAATGCCATGGAAGTCGCGTACGGCGGGTCAATATAGATGCAACGGACATGGCCACACACAGCCTGGTCATCAAGCAGCGCAACTAAAAATTCTAGGTTTTCCCCGTGCAGCAACCGGTTCGTATCATCGCCAATATTCACGGGCCGGCCCGGATGGGGCTTCTGGGCCAAGACTCCCTGCTTTGGCTTTTTGTCCTTGCAGGTCAGGCTGTAGATTAACCTCGCACTAATAGGCTTTCGGCCCGACGGTGTGACACTTGTTGCCATTTTTCTAACCTTGAATCCATTCTTTTGTGACCCGCTCTGCAACAATGCGCAATGTGACGACTCGAATCCGACCATTTCCCATTTCTTCAATACGTGAATAATCAGACCACATGGAGCCTAAAAGAAGCCCACGCCCGTCATTGAGGAAAATCAATTTAACTTTTCCGATACACCGTTTGCGTGTATCGGCAAAAAATTCGCGAATTTATTCCAGCCAAATGGCGACTTTGCTACCATACATCAAGGGGTTCGCCCTTATTGACGGCGGCCTGCAGCAATTGCGCTATCGCATGATCACCGGCGTGGGCATGCCATGATTTCATATATTTCCGTTTCTTAAAGTGACCGCGTGTATAGAACGACACATATCGGAATATTTGATCTGGCGCAGATGGGGGCCAATTTATGAACGGTTGTTCTGGTGGGAATCGACGGTCTTCCTGCGCCGACGCAGCATGATAAGAATGGCCGCCGGAGCCAAACAGGCCAGAGCGGCTGGTTCCGGCGTGGCCTGGGCGGCGAAGGCGGGTTGCGCGGCCAGCAGGGAAGGCCCGGGTGAAAGTCCGGATGAAAGCGACTGGCCATAATGGCTAAGGAAGATGCTGAAGTCCTGAAGGTTTACTTTGCCGTCATGGTCGAAATCACCCTGATACCATTGGGCTCCCGAGGTCATGCCGTAATTCTGGAGAAACAGCGTGAAATCAGATAATGTCACCCTCCCGGTCAGCGTCGCATCCCCGGGCAGTGTTACCATAATCTTTTCCTGCCCGGCGTGTAATCCGGGGATTTCGCCACTGGCACCATCTGCATAGCCAATTGTGTAGCCAGCGGGCGCGGTTATCTGGCCAGAAGCAATATAACCTTTAATGATAGCGGCGGGATCAGGATTGGTTCCATAGTCGATCGTGACACCATTCCCGGCGACGATACTGGCAAGATTCAGCTCTGCTCCTGCGGCAATTGTTAAAGCGGAGGTGCCGTTGATGGAACCACCGGTGCCAATAATTAAGCTGCCGCTTTGGATTGAGGTTGGCCCGGTATATGCAGCCGGGCCGGTAAGGGTCAGCGCTCCGCCGCCGGTGATCGTCAGGCCACCGGGGCCGTGGATCCCCGCCGTCAGGCTGGCAGCCTCCCCATTCGTATCGATTATTCCGCCGGCCCAACCAAGTGTGACGGGACCTGATACCAATAACAAACTGCCGGAAGTGTTCTTGACTGTGCCGCCATTCAAAGTCAGGCCACCGGTTCCCAAAGCGGCGTAACCGGCATAGTCCACGGTGGTACCATTATTAATAGTCGTGCCGCCGGTATAGGTGTTTGCATTGCCAAGAACCAAGGTCCCGGCACCGGAGACCACAATACTTCCGCCGGCACCTCCCCCGATACCGCCGTCCCTTATGACACCGGAATAAATATCCGTTCCGGAAGCGATGTTAATGGTTAATGTGCTGGCTCCCAACGACACTGAATCTCCACTGGGATACGGATCGGTCTGATCGTCCAAGCCGCGGATTGTTACGCCAGTTGTGGATTGTGAAATATCCAGATTGCCGAAGTTGTTGAATTCCACGGCACTGGAGTTTGCAATACTGCCCGTGCCGGAAAGCGCCAGGGTGGCGTTATCGAGAATGGTTGCGCCGGTATAAGTATTCTGGCCGGATAGATTCAGGGTGCCACCAGAAAGGTCCAGCGTGCCACCTGTACCGCCGCCCAGACCACCGTCGCGAATAATACCGGCGAATGAATTTGTAGCCATGAAGGCGGCTTGAATTGTTAAAGTTTCGCCGCCCAGCGCTACGATACCGCCGGTGCCGCTTAAATTGTTAATGGCGGTGCCACCAGCCGCCCGGGAAATATCCAGCGTTGCGCCATTTCCAATCGCGACCGCGCTGGAATCTGCAATATTGCCGTTGCCGGCTATCGCCAGGGTACCAGAGTTGATCAATGTTTGACCGGTATAAGTATTGGCCCCGGAAAGCGTAAGGGTGTGCGTCCCCTCTACAATTACGTTACCAGCGACGATAGGCGCATTGATGACGGCGCTGGCATCCATCGTAAGCGAACCGGTGATGAAGCTCAGCGTGCCACCGGCGCCACCGACCAGCGTGTATTGGCCATAGCCAAGCGGATTAAAGGTAATGCCATTTGTGCTGATTGCGGAACTAACGGTGATTGTCCCTCCGGCACCACCATTTCCAATTGAGGCAATGTCCCCATTCGCCCAGTGTGTGCCACCCCAATTGAACGTGCTTGTGTCCCACACACCCGAACCGTCGCCACGATAGCCTCTGACCATCCAGGTCCGCGCAGGCGCGGTCAGAAGCAATACGATGCTGTTGGGGTTTTGCGCGGTTCCGGCGTAATCTATGGACCAGCCCAGAGGGGTATTGGACACGGAAGCGAATTGGGAACCAATGATCGAAGCACCGGCATCATTATGATTCACAATTACAAACTGGCTGGCGGTTTGCGGGCCCGCCAAATTCAGCACCAGATTCAGGCCGGAAATATCCAGTGTGCCCTGGTCCAGGATAAAGGGGCTTGTATTGGCTGCCACATTGCAATTCAGCGTGCCGCCGCCATTAAGTACCGCAGCCGGATTAATGGTGATTTGGGTGCTGGCCAGCGCACCGCCGGCCGCCAGCGTCAGGGTTGCCGGGTGGGTCCCGTCACCAACCGTTGTCGGGCCGGAATAGGTGTTGACAGCGGTAAGATTCCAGGTGCCGGTTGTCAGGTTGAGGGCAAGAGTGTTCATGCCGGGCGCATCAGAAATTATGCCGGAAATGGTATGCGTGCCACCAGCACCCTGAAGATTGAGTGTCGCGGGGCCGGGAAAATAGCCTCCGCTGATATTACCGGAATAAGTTTCGGAACCGAACCCATTGGTGTCAATGGTGCCGGATCCCCACAGAGTTGTAGGCGCACTGACGTTCAAGTTGTCGGAGCCATATTGCAGCGTTCCGTCATAAAGCCAGATATTGTTCGATAAACTCGCCACACTCTGGAATTCCACTATGCTGGTGCCCACGCCATTGCCTATCTGGAGGCTGCTGGCAATCATATTGTTGGTTAAATCCACGTGACCGTTCTGGATGGTCAGCCGCGCAGTTTGACCGCTGGGCTCTAAGCCGGACAAAGTTTCGTTGGAAAATCCGCCGGCATCAATCGTTCCGCTGCCGGACAACGGATTGGCAACGTTCAGACTGTCGGCTCCAAATTGCAACGTACCCCCAGCCAGATTAATACCGACTGAAGGGGCCGGGAGATTGGCCAAAGTAGCAAACCGGACGGCGGCTGGACCGGAATTGTTATTGCCAATTTGCAGCGTGCCGGATGTAAATGTGTTGCTGTTGTTTCCCGTCAGGTTGAGCTCGCCATTCTGAATAACAACAAGTCCTCCTCCATTTGAGTTGTTTGTGATAGATCCGGAATACGTTTCGTTGGTATAACCACCCATATCAATGATGGGGCTGTCGTAAATCGGCGTCCCCCCATTGAGCGTGATCGTTGCTGAACCGCTAGCGCCGGACTTTTCAGCGGCAGAATCCATGCCGGTCCCAGCCAGCGACTCAAGTGGGGCTGATTGCGCGTGCGTAGCAGATGGGGCATTTGTCGCGGCCTGATTGAGCGTCAAAGTCAGGCCGCTGGTTGTCCCTAATGTGGTCCCAGTCAACCCTGTTGTCCCCGTTGTCCCTGTTGCCCAAACCACCCCCGTCGTCCCAGTTGTTCCGGAGTAAATGATGAGGGAATTGCCTGTCACGCTCATATTGTTGGCAAGATTCAGCCCATCGGCGGCAAACTGAATTTCTGGATTGTTTCCACTGAAATTAATAGCACCGGTTCCGAAGCTCTGATTGTTATTAAACCTTATAATGCCTGCAACGGTCGTGCCGCCGGAATAAGTGTTACGGCCCAGGAGATTCAGCGTGCCGGAAACTGAAAGGGCCCCTCCCACACCGCCGCCGACGCCGCCATCCTGAATGACGCCGGCAAAAGTATCAACTGCCTGCCCCGTATTGATATTAAGTGTATTGCTGCCCAAGTTCACGGTCCCGCCCGTCCCATTCAGACCAAGGATGGTTGGCCCCGCGGAGGCCTGCGAAACATCAAAGGTTGCGCCATTACTCAAAGTCACGCCACTGGATGCTGCAATGCTTCCGGCACCCGAAAGCAGAAGGGTCGTACCGCTGTTAACAATGGTGCTGCCGGTATAGGTGTTGGCACCGGTAAGAATCAGCGTGCCACCGGGAATGCCAGAGGCAGCGGTCAAATTGCCGGTACCGCTGATTACGCCGGACCAGGTTTCAGCACTGGCACCCCCGAATCCATTGGCGTCAATGGTTGCATTTCCGGCAAGCGCCAGCGAATTGTTGATCGTCACGCTGGCGGCAGTGTATTGCAATGTTCCGCCACTGGTTCCAATCAAAACGCCGCCGGTTCCGAACGGGCTATTGGTGATTTGACCACCGGCGTCCAGGCTCCCGCCGGCGCTAAAGCTGACGGTGGCTCCATTTGCGATTGCAGTTCCGCCGCTATAACTATTTGCCGCCGAAAGGGCGAGTGTGTGTGCGCCCGATATGCCCACCCGGCCGGTCCCAACGATGGGGGCGGTAATGGATGCGTCCGCGTTCAGTGTAATCATGCCGCTGAGTGTAAGATTATCGCCGCTGCTGGCAGCAACAGTGTATTGGCCGCTCGCCAGCGGGTTAAAGGTGATGCCGCTGGCGGACAGTCCGGCCTCGTCAATAGTAACGGTATAAGGCCCCGTCCCGCTGGCCGTGCCAATGGAAGCGACGCTGCCATTGGTCCAGGCTGCACTAACTCCATTGGTAGTCCAATTGGATGTGCTGGTGTCCCAGTTGCCGGAACCGTCGCCAGCCGAGCCCCCGATATGCCAGGCGAATATTGGCAACGGGACGACCAGTACAATACTGTTGGGATAAAGTACTGTTCCACCATAATCAATCGCCCAGCCAGTGGGCAGCGTGCCCTCCGCGACCGACGTGCTCTGAAAGGTTGTAGTTGGATCAAATGTTCCGCCCGCATAGTTCGCGATAACATATTGGCCCAGAGTCGGTTGACTATTGATATTGAGTGCAAGATTCAATGTGGAAATATTCAATGTACCGTTATCGGTAACTAATGAAGAAGTAAGACCGCCAACCGAATAATTCAGCGTGCCGGATCCATTCAAGACAGCGCCGGCACCAATGGTGATATGGCGAAAACTTAATGCGCCGGTTGGGCCAATAGTCAGATTACCCGCGTTGACTGCAGCGTCACCCACAGCATCGTTGCCGGTCAGTTTAAGTGAACCATTTCCGACAGAACTCGATTCTATAACGAGGGGTCCGGCACTATTTATATTTCCGGACCAGGTCGAGGCTTGACCGTCAAGATCAAAGTTCAAGCTGTTTCCAGCTTGGTTCTGCAGATTATTAGCGACTGTAAGATTCGATGATCCAAATTGCAACGTGCCGCCGCCAGCCTCAATGGTGAGAGCGCCGGACCCGAAACCAGCCGAATTGCCAATTTGTACAGTTACGCCGCCTCCAATTGCAAACGCTCCATCAAAGGTCGCATTGGAATTTTGAACGAATATCGTGCCCGAGTTGGCAAGAGATGAGGTCAGCAGCAGGGTGCCGGAGCCGCTTATGCTATCCGCGAGATCTAAACTTGCGCCGGCAGCATCTATGGTGCCACCAGCGGAATTGACAGTGAAAGGTGCAAGGGGCCAAGGTAGCGTCCCTTCGGCGTTCACCAATGTGCCGCCATCAAAGATAATACTCGATGGGCTAAAACCGGATTGCGCATACCTCTGTGTTAATATCTGTACCGACACCGCGCCCCTGGCGTTGTTCAGATCCAGCGCTCCAGAGAATGCGGTATTTTGAATCGTAAGCGGATTTATGAAGAACGTTCCATCGGTCAACTCCAGATTGCCAGTACCAGAAATCTCACCCGACAGTGTTATGGGTTGCCCATTGGCGTTGATGATATTTGTGGTGCCGGCGACCGCGCTAAGGTCGTCAGGAATTGAATCGGCAGATGTTCCGGTGTATTGCACAGTGCTCTGATCCAGCGCGAGCATTTGACCGCCAACCGAATCGTAGCTGCCAGGCCCGGTAATGAGGGTATCTCCGTGCGGCAGGTTGGCGGAGGAGCTAAATTGCAGCGTGGCAGCATTGGAACCGTCGCCAATTTGCATCGTACCGCCCGCACCAGATGAAAAAGCCACGTAATTGCTGGTAGACGCCAGCACAAAGGTTCCGGTCGTAAACTTCAGCAAGCCCTCGCTGTTGGCGATTGTGCCATTCAGGATAAGCGTACCACCGCCGGCGTTTATGCTGTTGCTGGTAAGCCCCACGGTTGTTATGCCGTTGGCAATCGTTGCGGTTCCGCCACCGGTATAGTTCAGTCCGCCGGTATCCAGGGCGATATTGATGTTGGCCGCCGGAAGATTGGCAGCCAAACTGAAGTTTACATCGCTTGGTGCGGTGCCGTTGCCTATCTGCAGGGTACCCCCGGTAAAATCGGTTGAATTGCTCGTGGAACCGAGCGCCACCGTACCATTTTGTAGAACCAGCATGTTGTTAACGCCGCCGCCGCTGGTAACCGAACCATTCAGGTTCAGCACATTCCCTGCGCCGCCGGCATCAATGGTGCTTATGGTATTGCCAGTGGTGTCCGTCAGGCTGATGTCACCCAATGCGCCCACAGTTCCGGGCGACGTTACGTCCAAGGTTCCGCCCGGCCCGGTCGAATTATTGGTAAAGATGATCGTGTCGGCTCCGCCATCCGTGACAAGTTGATTATAGGAAATGCTTTGCGTGCCGCTGGCGGAAACAGTTATTTGCGACGCGTGCAGCGGAATGGAAGCCACCATGCCGACGGCCAGTGCCGCGGTAAATATCAATGCGCCCCGACGGCCCAAGCGCCTCTGGTAGTGCGACAGGCTGGAACGTCGGGCAGCAGATACAGGCGGGACGGCCGCTTTGCCGTCGATCGCGATTGGCCGCCCGACACGATTCATGAAAGACTCCCTGCTTGAAACGCCACGCGAATGCTATTGGCGGCCGTGCCCGATGCTGGAACTCGAATTTGAAAGTCCCGCTGCAGACCAGCAACGGCAACCGAGGAATGCCCCTGTCCAAGACCCACGGACGCTTCAAATTCTCTCTATTTAATTAGTATAACCAAACCAGAGATGAGTTCAAGCTATATTTCCGCCCCGCCCGATTTAGCAAACTGGTTCCGGTCGCAAAAGCAAGCGGGATCTGCCATTTTTCCTGGCAGCGCGGCTGTCCTCAGCCGCCTCTTGTCGTTCGCGACACTGTTTCGGCTTCAAGTGTACGCCCCAACGGACATGTTTCGGCCGCCGCCAAGAAAATTGGCAGCCTCAAGCAAACGTTTCGGTTGATCCATCAGGGTACGTCGCCGCGGTTTTCCAGTCATGCGAGTCGTAGGCATAACTGGTATCCCCGCCACGGTCGTCGGTCAACTGGGTTAAGCTCCCATTGCCATCGTATTTCATGGTGGTAAGGATACTGCCCACATCCGTTCCCGGCCCGGAAGTCGTAAAACTGGTCCCCACGGGTGGCGGATTACCGGCCAGACCGTCCAATCTTAAAAGAGTCTGGGTCGCAACCAACGGATGAATCCAGCTCAGCCCTTTTGAAATCTTGGTCAACAGCCTCCCCAGGCAGTACGCTAATAGCGGCATATGCTCCCATCCCCATAAACCAAATCTATAGGGGGGCAACGCCGCAGTCCCAAAAAAAACCGCACGCTCTGCCGCATCGTAGGCAGATCGCTCGGAGGGGAAAAGCGAAGCAATACGGTAAACAACGCATATAAAAACATGCAAATCCACATCATTAGTCTCGTCCATCCGGGACATCTGACAGCAACGGGTATAATTCGCGTTGGAAATGGCAGCATTGGCTTACAAAAATATTCTTCATCAAATTTATCTAAATTGAATCTGCGGAACGGAATCCAAATTTAAAACATCGCGGCGAAAATTATTATCGGAATACCAATCAACCAATTCAATACAAGTATTTCCACCTGAAGCCATCCGCAATCTAGTGTACTGTCCCGTAAATATCTTGACATATTGAGAAGGCCCGGTATGATGTGGGCATGTCAAATCACGCAGCAAAATCACTGGTTCTCGATGCTAACCAGCAACGACGGCTGGAATTCCTGAAAACCAGTGGCAAAACCCCTCAGAAGATAGCATTGCGAGCAAAATTGGTACTGCTGGCCTCTCAGGGAAAGTCCAATAGCGCCATTGCCAAAACATTGGATGTCAGTCGTCCCACCGTTCTGCTATGGCGTGCGCGTTTCAGGCAATCAGGGGTGCCCGGAATTATGAAAGATGCACCACGGCCTGGCCGGAAAAAGGCCTTATCGCCGGAAAAAATACAAACAGTGGTGGAAGCCACGTTACATAGCAAGCCGGAAGGCCAGACGCATTGGAGCGTTCGCACGATGGCCAAGGCACAGGGAATCTCGCGAATGGCCGTGCAGCGTATCTGGAAACTCCACGGACTCCAGCCGCACCGTGTCAAAACCTTCAAGCTTTCCAACGACAAACGTTTTGTGGAGAAACTACGGGATGTCGTGGGGCTGTACATGAATCCACCGGAGAAAACCTTGGTACTGTCGGTGGATGAAAAGAGCCAGATTCAAGCCTTGGATCGCACCCAACCTGGTCTGCCGATGAAGAAAGGCCGCTGCGGCACGATGACACACGATTACAAACGACACGGCACGACGACCTTATTCGCGGCCTTGAACATGCTGGATGGAAAAGTGTTGGGGGAATGTCTTCCACGGCACCGCTCCAAGGAGTTTCTGAGGTTCATGGGGACCATCGATAAAAACACGCCCCCCGGCTTGGACTTGCACTTGATCGTGGATAATTATTCCACGCATAAAAGCCCTATGGTTAAACGTTGGATGAAACGGCACCCTCGATTTCGCCTGCACTTCATTCCCACGAGTTCCTCGTGGCTGAACATGGTGGAGCGGTGGTTCCGCAATATCACGGACCAGGCGATCCGTCGCGGCGCCTTTACCAGCGCGCCCACTCTTATCAAGGCCATCAAGGAATATCTCGCAACGCACAATGAAAACCCGAAAATATTTACTTGAACCAAGGATGCCGATACGATTCTCGCCAAGGTCGCCAAGTGTAAGGAAGCCTTAGGGACACAACACTAGCAGTTCACACTGCCGCCGCACCGACAACCGGGGATGGCCGACATCCACCGCCTGACGCTTCTGGTCAGGCGTCCAGTCCAGACTTTTTTTTAGCCAGGATAATTCCACCTGTAACCGACCTATCTGCTCGTACAACTGCGCCATCGACGCCGGCGAGGAATGGTTGGACCCCTGAACAGACGATTCCTCAAATGCCATCGCTGAACATTCCACAAGACGCTTTTTCCACGCGGCAATACGCGAGGGATGAACCTGATACAAACCCGCCAACTCACCAATCGTCCGCTGGCCCTTCATCGCCTCCATGGCCACCTTGGCTTTG
>DAIDJN010000066.1:0-28880 GCA_027451365.1 Phycisphaerales bacterium
GTCGGTCGCAGCCGTGGCGCGGCGGGCGACAAGGCAGCCCCTCCGCTCGCCCTTCGGGCTCCCTGCGGGGCTGCCTTGTTAGGGAGGAAGACTCTCTCTTAGCAAAGCCTGTTTTGCGCCCAGTTGACAGGGAGTACCTCAGAGATTCCGGAATTCAAGCGGATTACACGCATTGGCTGGATCATGGAAAACGGAGTTTTGAGACTGAATTATGGAACGGCCAGTATTATCAGATGGCTAGAAACACCGCCGCGGGTACTCAAAATACGGGGATTCTTCTGGCGGGAACGGTGGGACAATGGTTTGCCGACCTATGCGATCTTGGGGACATTCTGCCGCGCGATCATGTGCTATTGCACAACGAAGCCGCGTTCCGCTATTGTCGGCAGAAAACACGTGCCGACATGCCATATGTGAATCCGGATGACGGGATAGCGTATATAAACGGGTTCTGGCCGCACGGGCGAACACCGTCGGGCGAAGGCCAGTGGAGCGGACCATGGACAGGGATTGAATACATGTTTGCCTCCGCACTGGCATGGCTGAACCGCGCGGATCTGTCCGTTCAGGTTACCACCGATGTATACAACCGCTATGTGAACAGGCGGGCACCATGGAACCATATTGAATGCGGCGACCACTACTTTCGGCCACTTGGTGTCTGGACTGTACTGCTTGGTTTACAGGGCTTCCGCTGGGATGCGGGACGCCGGTCACTCGGCTTTGCGCCTCGAATATCTCCGGAAAATCACCGATCCGTTTTTTGCACAAATGCGGGCTGGGGCGAATATTTTGCGACCACCGTCGGCACGGTGCGTCGACACCGCGTGTTGCACAGGGCTGGGAAGCTGACCCTTTCCGAATTCACTATCGGGCGATCGACAAATGACGGAAAAATGCTTCCCCGCGCGGTGCGGGTGACCTGTGCGGACAGGCGAGTGCCGGTGCAAACAGTCCACACGGCAGATCGGCTTATTTTCGCCTTCCTTCAGCCGTTGCGGCTGGCACCGAATTCGGCCCTGGATATTTCGTGGCATACCCAAGGTTAATCTCGGGATAAGCGCAGCAAACCACACCCGGAAGCCGAACGGTCTTGGCCTTGGTTTGCTAAATAACTTATTTCTGATACATTTTCTTGGCTGCACCCGGTCGGGCTGCGAATCTGCCAATGTGCACGGCGGCCAGCGGCGGACCGTGGCCCACAACCGCGCGGGCTGTAAATGACTAAGCGGTCGTGATGCAGGCTATATAAATGTTGGAAGTGGCGTTTGAGGATCATAACAATGCGAATACCAAAAAAAATGACGGGCTTGGCACTTTGCGGAATGTTGACGATCAGCACTCTGGCAGGCTGCTCAAAATCCGCGAAAAGCGGTTCCTCCGCGAATGCATCCACGCAGGGCGGCACCACCCCGCGACTCCGTATCGCGGTCATTCCGAAGGGCCACACCGATGTTTACTGGAAGTATGTACACGCCGGAGCCGCGGCGGCGGGTCGGAAATTAAACGTGAAAATTCTGTTTCAGGGGCCGTCGCAGGATGGGGACCGAGCGGCGGAAATTTCTCTGATGCGCAACTTCGTTACCCAGGGCGTCAACGGCATTGTGCTCGCACCTGTGGACAGCCGAGCGCTGGTGCCGTCGGTTAAACTTGCAGATGCAGCGCACATTCCGGTGGTGATTATCGACTCTGCCCTCAGGGCAACGCCAGGCAAGGATTACGTGAGTTTTGTGGCAACCAACAATTTCAAGGCCGGCGAAATTGCCGGGAAAGCCTTGGCCGGAGAACTGCATGACCATGGCAATGTGGTGATCCTGCGGTTCATTGTGGGTTCCGCAAGCACCGACGCCCGAGCCGCGGGCTGTCTGGCGGTACTCAAAAAATATCCCGGTATTAAAATTATCGCCAATCAGCGCGGTGGCGCCACAGCGGGCAAATGCAAGGCGGTGGCTCTGAGCCTGGCCGACAGCCTGCGGCATGCCGATGGCATTTTTGCCGCCAACGAAACCACCACGTTCGGCATGTATCTGGCGCTGCAACAGCTTGGTCTGCTAGGCCAAAAGAAATTTGTGGGATTTGACTGGCAGTCAAATTTTAAGAAGCCGATTGAAAAGGGGGAGATTAACGGAGTGGTGGTTCAGGATCCATACAACATGGCGTACCTGGGAGTGACCTATCTGGTCAACGATATTCGTGGCCAAAAACCACCCGTTGAATTTGACACCCCCGCGATGCTGGTGACCCCGGCCAACATTCATACACCAGCAATAAAAAAACTTATTAACTTACCGCCCATCCAGTAACGCGGTCTGCCGCGGCCAACAGGAAGTCCCCGAAGGTGGCGGGATTTTTGGGTGTTCCATGACCAGTACGACCATCGACTCGACTTCTGAATCCGCACCCCTTCTGCGCATGGTGGGGATTCGCAAGCGCTTTGGCGCCACCCAGGCGCTGGATGGCGTGAACCTTTATGTGAACGCTGGTGAAGTTCTGGCGCTGGTTGGCGAAAACGGCGCGGGCAAAAGCACACTTATGAAAACCCTGTCGGGAGCCCACCGACCGGATGAGGGGGAAATGTTCCTTCAGGGACGCCCCTATCAGCCACGAGACCCAATGGATGCCCGTCGGCAAGGCGTGGCGATGATCTATCAGGAACTATCTCTGGCCCCGCACCTGTCGGTCATGGAAAATATTGTACTGGGCATGGAACCCCGACGCGGCCCGCTTATGGCCTGGCGGACAATCCGTCAGATCGCGCGAAAGGCCATGGAACAGCTTGGAAGGCCGGACATTCCGGTCGACGCGCCGGTCGGGCGACTTTCAATTGCCGACCGGCAGCTTGTGGAAATTGGCCGGGCCACGGCCGTGGGTTGCAAAGTGGTGGTATTGGACGAGCCGACAAGTTCGCTGACCAGTCGCGATATTGAGGGACTTTTCACGCTGATATGCCGTCTGCGAGAGCAAGGTCATGGAATTATTTACATTTCACATTTTCTTGAAGAAGTGAAAGAAATTGCCAGTCGCTTCACTGTGCTGCGCGATGGAAAAAGCGTAGGAGGCGGCACGACGGCGGAGGTTTCCACCGATGACATTATTTCACTTATGGTCGGCCGCCAAGTGGAGGATCTGTACCCACGGTCCACCCATCAGCCCGGAAAGGTTATTCTGACTATCGACAATCTGGCGGGGAAAGTCAAACCGGCCAGTGCATCCTTAAGTCTGCACCGGGGAGAAGTTCTGGGAATCGCTGGCCTGGTGGGCGCGGGCCGCACGGAACTGGTTCGGGCACTTTTCGGGCTGGACCCGGTTCGCACTGGCGAAGTAAAACTCGGAATTCACACCGGGCATGCCTCGCCGGCACATCGCTGGAGCCAGGGCATGGGAATGGTCAGCGAAGACCGAAAAACCGAGGGCTTGGCGCTGGGGCTTAGTATTGCGGATAATCTGACACTTTCCAGACTGCGGCGATTTGTTTCGCCTTCCGGCCTGGCTATGGAAAGCCGCCACTGGATTGATGTCATGGCCGTGCGGTGCAATGGGCCGACACAGATCATCGGCGACCTTTCCGGGGGAAATCAGCAGAAAGTGGCGATTGGCCGGCTGCTGCACCATGGCGTGGATGTCCTGTTGCTGGACGAGCCGACACGTGGTATTGATGTAGGCAGCAAGGCGCAGATATATAAATTGATCGACGAACTGGCGCTGGACGGAAAGGCAGTCCTTCTTGTAAGCAGTTATCTGCCCGAACTGATGGGCGTATGTGACCGCGTGGCCGTCATGTGCCGAGGCGTGTTAGGCCCCGCGCACCCCGTAAAGGAAACTACCGAGGAGCAAATTATGCTGGAAGCAACCGGAGCAGGGGCCACACCATGAGACAATCAGCCAAGACCACACCCATACAAAATACAGTCGCACTGGCAAGGCGACTTGGCATTTTGAATATCCTTGGTCCCATCATCGGCCTGGTGCTGGTGGCCGTACTGTTTTCAGCGCTTCGGCCGCATACCTTTCCTACCGCCGCCAACGCTTCGCAGATACTTCTGCAAAGTGTTGTCGTGGCGGTTGCGGCGCTGGGCACGACACCCATTATTATTGCCGCCGGTATTGATATTTCCATCGGTGCCACAATAGCGGTGGTGTCGGTGGCGGTGGCCCTGATGCTTAACGCCCACTGGCCACCGCTGCTGGCCGCGTTTGGCGGCGTTGGGGTTGGAGCAATGTGTGGTCTGTTCAACGGTGGTTGCGTGACCCTGCTGGGCCTGAATCCGTTTATTGTGACGCTGGGTACCTTCCTGGCGTTTCGCGGTGTTGCGGATGTGCTGGGTGATGAAAGTGAAGTTTATACCCATTCCAACTGGCTTAACGGACTCATGAATCCGGCAAAGGCGTTTTTCCTGCCTTGGGGCGTCTGGATCATGCTGGTTCTTGCGGGACTGCTGATTCTGGTGCTTCGCTTTACCCGCTTCGGAAGGCACATTTTTGCGATTGGCTCCAACGAACAGACCGCGCGGCTCTGCGGAATTGCCGTTAATCGCGTTAAAATATGGTTATATATACTAGGCGGAGCGTTTTCCGGCATCGCTGGCGTGCTGATGTTTTCTAATGAAAACGGCACCGGCGATCCGACCACATCCAAAAATACGCCGCTGACCGCCATTGCCGCCGCGGTCATTGGCGGCGCCAGTCTGACGGGTGGCCAGGGTTCAGTTATTGGAACGGTCATTGGGGCTATGTTTATCATGGCCATTCGCAATGGATGCGTGCAGATTAACCTGCCCCACGGTTATCAAAATATCGTCACCGGTCTTATTATTATCGTGGCAGTACTCATGGACCGCCTGCGTAACCGCGGAAAATCCTAAACATAATTTCTTACGATACAGTCTGGGCAGCGAACATCCGCTCTCGCCGCCTGTTTAAAAGCCAAGCCGCCGCGAACCCGACGGCAAAGAGCGCCACAGCCAATAACCCAAGACCTTCCCAATTGCCAGCACCATTGACCGATCGCACCAGTCGCCACAACCAGCCATGCAGTTTCCATTGCGACCGCGCCACATCAAGCGATTCAATGAGCGCGACGCTTAATGCCAGAATAATGGACAGCCCGGTCATGGTCAGGTTATAGATGGCTTTACGCATTGGGTGAATCAACGCCCAGCCATATGCCTGACACATCAATATGCCGTCGGCTGTATCCACCAGAGTCATACCGGCAGTAAACAGTGCGGGAAAAAGCATAATGGACCAGATAGGCAAATGATTGACCGCAGCCGCGGCCGCGATTCCCAGCAGGCCGATTTCTGTTGCAGTATCAAAGCCCAGGCCAAATAACACCCCGACCGGATACATTTGCCAACCGGCCCTGACACAACGAAGCAGCGGGCGCAACAGGCGCGTAAGCGGCCCGACCGTGCCACCAGCCGCATTGCCGCCATTTGCGTGGCCGGGGTTTCGCATAAGGTCAATTGTCTGCCTGAGCACAAGCAGATTGGCCATCGCGATGCCAAAAAGAAAAATCGCCGAAACCGCCGTGCCAATCACCGCACCAGTGGATTCCAGGGCGGGAAAACTGCGTTGTGCGTGCGTAAATCCCGCCGCAACCATTATCGAAAGCAGAACCACAATTGTTGAATGCCCCAGCGAGAAAAAAAGGCCTGCAGTGAGGGCTGGTTTTTTTTCTGCCACAAGTCTGCGTGTGACATTATCAATTGCCGCAATATGATCCGCATCCAGAGCGTGACGCAGTCCGAACAAATACGCCATAAAAGCCGTGGTCAGCAGAATATTCCGTTCGCGAAAAGTGAACAGTGCGGCAATCCAGATCAGCACGTTGCCCGTTATAATTGTGCCTGTCAGAATTACGGCGCGCCGCTGCTGTCGAACGAAGTTCATCGGACCCGATTTTATGGCGGATGCGGATATATGTGGGATCGTCATGACTCTTATAACTCCGTGCACCCAGTAACGCAGCGCTGGCAATGTATACCGCCCTGCCTTGATTTTTAGCCCGCGCGCTATAGCTGGCACTCAGGTCGCCCGGTAATCTGCCAGGAGTCCGGCCGCCTTGCCGCTGAATGGATAATAGCCGCTGACCTTCGTGCGATAAAGAGGCATTTCCCGCAAGATGTAATAGGAGAATTTCCCACAATGAAATAATTTAATCCGTGAGGAAATTTACGGCCGATGCGCGGTGGCAAGCCGTTTGCGAACCAGACCGACAAAGAGATCAGCCTGCCGATCGATGGTGAAATGGGACAGGGCATGCGCGCGGGCGGCCTGCCGCATTTGGTTCCATCGCGGGCGGTCGGCAATCGCTCTTTTTAATCCAGCCTGCATAGATTCAGATGTCACTTCCGGAATATGCCAGCCGGTTTTTCCGTCAATAACGGTCTCCTTTGGACCGCCGGCGGCATGAACCAGAATGGGGCGTTCCATCATCATGGCTTCTACCACTGAAAGGCCGAAAGATTCCGCACCGAGCAATGCATTAATTGGTATATCTATGATTCCATAAAGTGTTTCCGGCCGTTCAACTTCGCCTACCAGATGCAGCCGCTGCGTAAAATGATTTGCCGCGGCAATCTTTTTTATTTCCATCAGATAAGCGTCATCAGCGCCAGATAGTGTTCCGCCCGCCAGAATAAGATGCACGTTTGAATATTCCTTCCCAAGTGCGCCGACTGCCTGAATGACCTGAAGCTGCCCTTTGGCGGGGCGGAGTCGTGCAACCATGCCCAGCACAATCGCATCTTCGGCGATACCAAACTCTTGTCGCGACCGGAATTTTACGACTTTTGGATTAAATCGCTCGGGATCTACTCCGAGGTACATGACGATTGGCTTTACCGGTTTATCGCCAAGTCTAGAGGCGGTAAATTGGCTGTTGGCCAGCGGAGTGATGCCATATTTAGCCAATTGTCGCTGCCGGATGCGCCGATTGATGGCAAATGGATATTTCCCCAGAACGACGGGCATTTCCCATGTGCATGGGATAGCGGCCTGAACTGCGGCCCGGCCAGCCACATCAATCAGATTCGGCCAGATAAAATGCAGCCAGTCCGCCTGACATTCCTGAACAGCAGCGGCAACGGTTGGTGCGGCCTTTCGGCTAAAGGCGGACAATTTCATTGTCAACCGGATTTTTTTGAGAATATTCCCGGTCAGCGATGGTGGCAGCGGCAATCCCAAAGTTTTGACAATTAGCCCCGATTGACGGCATTTTCCGGCAAACGGCCCATCGCTTAATGCAAGCATGACGGGCATGACACCACGCTGCCGCACCGCAGCAGCCAGACCTTGCACAGCCTGGGCCACACCCCATTGCTCATCACCACGAATCAGCCACGCGATTCGCGGACAATCCAAACCCGACATCAGAGAGACTCCAGAAAATGATCGTAGGCGACATGCTAGCGTCAATGAAGCCGGTTCGCAAATCTTTGGGGTAATAGTGCCAAAATATATGTCGCCTGTGGTGTAGCCGCCGCATATCCGAGGGCAATGCCGCCGCCACGAGGTGTTTGGCCAGGGGACGGCTGGCAAGTTGCCCGAGTAGTTGCGATGGCGACTGCCAGATTCATCGGGATTGGCAATCTGATTAAAGAAATTTTGGATGCCCAGCCGATAATATTTGCGAGGGTTTGTTCCCAGTCGGACTTTGGCCGATCAGTTTGTTGGAGAATCGAACCGTTGAATAAATCCAAGGCGACACTTTTCTGTGCGGGGCACCGTGCAGTGGCATTTGTCTGTGCTTTTGAAAAAAAGGCAGATGCGCATATCGATAATTCATTGCCCTGGTTAGGTATACGCACCCAAAAAGCCGGGGCTGAATGATGACCGCAGGCCATTCTCCGGTAAGAGCGTCCACCGACGGTTTACAAACCGTCAAACCAGCCCGGCTGGGGATCGCGCCTTCGGCTCTTCTGGCCTCCATTACTTCCTGCTTTCGCATAGGGCCTAAATCACTGCCCAGGTTATCTCATAACCGAACACTGACTTCAGACATTTCCATGCAGGTGAACCCTGTTTCCAGTTGTATGGATATGCATCCGCCAATTCAAGGCCAGATAATGGTAGAAATAGGCTGCGTCGATTTTGCGGCATGCCTAAGCACCGCTGAACTTCTTGGGCCGCACGGAAAGCTGGTCGCTATCGATTCAAGTCCGGCAACCGTTGCGGCGGCGCGCAAGCAGGCGGCCAGCACCGGCACGGCCAATGTTGAATTTCATCTTTGTCGGATCGATTCGATTCCGCTGTCATCAAGCACCTGCGACTGGGTTATCAGTCGGGCACCAGTTTGTATGGCGGGCAGTCGAATGGCGGTACTTCGGGAAATTTCCCGCGTGCTTAAGCCGGGTGGGAACATGATTCTTCACGATGTGGCAATCAAGCGACTTCTGCCGCCGGAACTTGCCGAAACGCTGACCGCCCATAGTTATGGCCTGTCCGGCGCAATTGAGCCGAACAGCTACGAAAAATTGCTGCTTAAAGCCGGACTTAGTGGAATTCAAATGGAACTTTACGACCTGGGCCACCATATTCATCAGATTTTTGAACCGGCGAATGGCCGAAAGCCCACGCAAAACAATCCGGTAAGTCGAACCATGGGTGTCGATGGCCCTACCCTGCGGTGGGCCAGCGGCGCGAATGCTGCCGCAACGGCAACGCATGTCTCGCTGCGGCAGCGAGGCATACCCCCCCCATTGGCATCATGGCATTCCGACGGTCAGACTGGACATAAATTAGCGGATTATCTGACGGCTATCCGCATCCGCGCCCAGCGAATTGAATCGGCTTCGGACCGGCCGGCGCACTTTTGATCGCCTTTTAAAGTCTTCGGTAATCATATACATGGAATCGACTTGCGAATGGTCTGGTGCGACCTCAAAAAGCATTTGCGCCAGGAAACCCCGCACCTGATCGTTTACATTATTTTTGCACATGGTTCTGAGTCTCCCCAGGCCACATTGGCCACATTGTCTTTTGCGGACGGCACAATTGGTTTATACTGTTTTGAGCCGATAAGTATCTATTGAAATCTGCGTATTTGGATCGGAATATCAATATGCCGAATGCCCGAGTAACATTCGATTCCGGCGACCGACCGACCGGTCAATCAATCGTTTATTCCGCCAATGGCGGCTACAGCCTGTTTGGCCGATATGGCACCATTGGCGGAACTGCGATTCTCATTCTGCTGGCGTTGCGTCTGGTGTACTTTTTTCACCTGCAGAAATACATTTACCAGGCCACCGGCCAGCACTATTCTGATCTGGCGTGGTCCGACCAGCGAACGCAAAAACGGTATCTGGCTGAAATGCGAGATCAGATTGCAAGGCAGCATTGGTGGGAAGCCTACGAACGCAGCAGGGCCATTGACCGAAGCATCCACGCATATTCAAATCATCCGCGGCTTCGGGCGGAATTTTTGTTACCGATTGACCAGCTGGGGCAGGAAGCTAAACAGGATTTTGACAATGGCGGCGCCACTGCCATTCGCAACGCCATCGAACAATACGCCGATTTGCGATTCAGCCATCCGATAGCCGCATACAATGCGGTTAAAGCAGTGCAGCAGCAGGCGGAAACGCTGGCGAAGGCAGATCCGGCGGCACAGTATCTCCTTGAGAAGCTGAACGATATTTTGACCAGCGCCACCATGAACCGGAATATAGCGCTGGCCGCCCGCCAGCGCGTCGCCCAAATGAAGATTTGGCAATTACCCAGTCGGCCGCAACCGTCGGCAATGGTTGCCAGCAGCCCAGTTGCATTTCAGCCAACTTATCGTGCGCCTGCAATCATTCAGCCGGCGCAAAGCGATATTTTTCACCCGGCACCACTTACGACCGCTGCGCCCGTAACGAATTCCCCCCCACCACAGCCGGATAGCCCGCCGCCACCACCTGCGCTTTCATCCGCGGATCAGAGTCTTCTGGCGCTGCGGAGCAATCCGGTTTATCTGGGTGCTAATCGCCGGGCTACGGAAATTGTCAATATATTAAGCCGACAGATCGACAACGCCCGCACACCATGGCGCGGCGTTTCAGACCGTACCCATGCGGCGGCGGAACTGCTGGGTATTTATGTAAACCTCCGCAGTCTGGTCGCCAATACGCCGCTGAATTTGAAAATTGATAATCAATTGCGGCAGCTAAAAGGCCACCTTTCGGTGCAGGACAATCCGATGGAAGCCAGCATCCTGGGGGTTCGAAGCCAGCGCAATATACTGGCGATCTGGGCGAAGCAACGTGCGGAAAGCAGTCCTCAATTCGCGGCCCGTTACCGGGCATTGGGTGCCGCGGGCAAATTAAAACCGCTGGCCCCCGCGCCAATTCCGCAAATTCAGACTGATTATGCAACCGCCAACCGACGAGTGCTGGCACTATTCAAACTGGATTTTGGAAGCCGACAGGCCGGCGGAGCGACCGCCGTTGCAGCGCCCATTCTGTTGAGGCCGCATGCGGCGGCAACCACGGCCGCACAACGCAATGCGATGGTTGCGCAGCGCAAAATGTTGGTGGTTCTGCTTGCGGCACTGGCACATAATGACAATCCAATAGCGCAAACCATCGCCAGTAAGCTTAACGGCGCATTAACCACAGAAACATCAGCGATTGTCGTGCAGGAAGATTATTTGCAGGGCATGGTGTGGTGTTTGCAATATCTGATACGGGATTTATAAATGGTGGAATTTTCTATCCGAAGAACACTCTCCAGCTGCAGACCTGCAGAGCAATTTCAACTCCACAGCACGATCGGCAATGGCACGCAGGCGATTGCCGTTGCCGGGAATTCGATCAGCCAATATTGACAAGGGCGTGGCTGTGTCATTGCACAGCCACGCCCGCAGTTTGGTCATGCTGTCTTGCGTTTTTTAAGGAATAACAGCCCGATCGCGCCAATACCCAGCAAACCAACCGATGCAGGTTCGGGAACTGGAGCCGTGTAGAGCGTGAAGCCGGAAACAGTTGTGTCCCAAGATGTAACGCCTAGTGTTGTTTGCCACACATAAACATCCTGTGTGGAAGCCCCGGCCGTAAATGTGCCGATAACTGAAGTGGCAGAGGAGGTTGAAAACGATGCCGAATTACTGCCGGTAGCATTTACCGTATCAGCAAACTCTTCAGTGCGGGCGCTCGACCCGCTCCGCGGATCGTAGGCAAAAAGCTGGATCGCATAGGTTGTGCCCACGGTCAGACCACCGATCTGCAGGGTTTGCGGATTGCTCGAGGTGCCTGAGGAGGCCCAACCATCGTTTTCCAGGACATTATTGAAATTCGAGTTGCTTGTGGGCGACCCCGAGAGTTTTTGGGTGCCGGTATAAAACAACTCAGTTGCTGTGCCGCTCGGGGCGTTACCGCTTGCTGACCCATGCGTAAAACTGATGTTTTGCCCACCCGATGTTGGCACCGTATATGTGGTGGTATCAGTGCCAAAGTAAACTGATTGCGTTAGAGATGCGCCCGCATATTCACCCGGGATGGTATCGAGAATGTCAGGGCTACTGACCGTAGCCGGACTCTGCCATGTAATCGTCGCCGCCTGGCTGGTGGTCGCCGCAAGGCAAACCCCCATCGCCGCTGCGCTGGCCATTGCGAACAAACTCGCAGATAATTGACAACGGTCCGTCGTGGCTTTCCCTGATGTTTTGACTTCATTAACACTGCGCATAATTCACCGTACCCTTCAAAAATGACTCTAAATCTCCATCCCCCGGCACACGCGGAGGTATGACTCTTCCTTAATGTTGTAGAGAGGCAAAAACTTAACACTAAATTTTATTTTTTTCTGCGGTACCGCTGCTAAATAGCTTCTTGCACGGTGCGACCATTCAGGCTTGGCCATGGCGCGAGATTCGGTTCGCCGACGGGCGGCTAGTCTGATAAATCGACATAATTTTGCCCGGATTCAGCGCACTAACGAATATCGCCGACCCAGGCTTCGTATACATTTTTCGCGATCAGGAATTCAATAGGCCTGGAGGCCCAACGCGAAGCTACGTTGGATGGGGCATTGACGCCGACGGACGCTTACCAATGTTCCCTAAACGTACAACCCAATTGGTCGGCCAAGTACGGCACCCTGGACAATGCCCCGCGATTTTTGACCGATTCAACCGAGACCCGCGGCCAACGTTGTGATTTAAATTTTGGATATTCTCATCAAATTAAAGCCCGATCCCAAGTCACACCGGCGGCGGAATCCGCCGGGATGTTTTGATTGACCATAAATTAAAGAAGCGGGCTGGGTCGGGGGCCAGCTTTATTGTGCCGCCTAATAGCCATCTGCTGTCGGAAACACAACCATATTTTCTTCATTGACCGACCCCGGATTCCATTGCAATGTCCATAGAATTTTAAGATCAGAAATGTGATCCGCATGACCATCGGCAAAACCAATGTTCATGCCCCCAATGTGTCGAGCCAGTGTGACGCGCTGAATACCGGTTAAATTGTTCCAGGAATTGGCACTGTTGGGCTTGACATCAACCGGAGGAATTGCGCCGAGACTGGGAGAATCAAAGCCATCGAAATCTTTCCAGACTGAATCACAAAACACTGGTTCTGATGTAGTCTGACCGGTCGATAAATTCGTGAATCGCGGGTAGACACCCACATACCAGGGGCTGTTGGGCATAAAAGCCAGATTAAAACCGTAGCCGCCAAAAATCGGCAACACGGTGGAATTCGGTCCCGAGCTATAACCGTCGGTATCCGCACCATTGGCTATTTCGTAGGGAGTGTTCACACCACCGATGTAATATACATAGCTTCCACTTTGTGTAGCGGACGGGTCCAGCAGGATGTGCGCGGCCGCCGGTGCGATGGTCGCCATGTATGGCCACAGGTCATCAAACCAGTAGATGCCGGTGCGTTGGGCATAAGGCGGATTATAATTGGCGTAAATGGTCGAACCCCGATTGGCCTCGCTGTATTCGATGACACTCATAGCCAATGACCGGAGATTCACTTCGCAAACCACACTTTCCGAATTTATCTTGGCCTGTGCCAATGCCGGCAATAGAAGCGAGATAAGTATTGCTATGATCGCAATAACCACAAGAAGCTCAACGAGGGTGAATGCCGCTGTGTGTAAGCACATGTTTGCGCCTGACGTCCGCATTTTCATAACTGTACTCCAATTCAGGTCCCGGCCAAAGACGCGTTCCTACCTTCGCAAGAACGTAGGGAGACATAAAAATACCATTTACCAAAATGGCCACGCAGCGCGGGCCGCTGTCAACAGAGGCTTTACTCGACATACCGCAGATTTAGATACACCTGCGGAGCCACGTAAATTCACCGGCAGGCCGAAACCCTGCGTTCAAAGGCCAGAATTCAGTCCGCCGATAAATTGCCAAATGCCATGGCGGCCGCTTAAGGCAGCCCTGGCCATAAACTCCCATTCTGATTATATGTTTGGCCGAGGGATAAACTTAACGTCTGATTTCATTTTCTTTCGCAAGGGCGATAGCTGGGTCCGCGAATTGAACTCGTTTCCGAAAAGTCATTTTCCGGTGTTGCCTATTTCCCGCTACGGATCATCCGGGCTGGCCGACCGGCGCGATACATGGCATTGACCTCTCCCGGTGCAAACGTTCGACTAAAAATTGCCAACTCGCCGATTTTCCCCTGCATGTACATTTGCTCCGTTGCTGAATTCAACAAACCCGGCGCACCGATCAGCAGGCTCATCGATTTTGCAACCGGCGGCGGCGGACAGGGGCGCGTGCAAACCAGTTTGCCATTTACATAGAATCTGACATGGCCGCGAGCACGTGCAGTCACCGCCAGAAAAGTCCAGGCACTATGCGTGGGCAATACCGGTGTTGAGATGACGCGACCGGTGCCCCAATCAAAATAAATTCCACGGGGTGTGAATTGACTTTCCGAAGTGCCCAGCCAGCAAAGATTAAAACGTGGATCAGTTTTGTTAATTTGGTTAATGATGTGGTTCGTGGGAATCATGCTGGCGGGCTTCAACCAAACCGCGATGGTAATGGCATGAATCGGAACAAAATGCGGACCGACCTGAAGGGCCACCGCCGTGCGGCGAGAGGGCACAAATTTGAGCGCTTGGCTGGTAGCCCAGCGACCCGGAACCCAAACCGGATTGGAATCAGGAACGCCGGGATAGCCGAATTGACCATCATATTTACCGCGGGTTGCGATCGCCTGATTCACCAGTTGATTCGGCCGGGCTGGCTCGGGAGTGAAGGTGTAATAGGCTCGCAAGTTTGGTGATTCAGACAAGTTATGACTGAAGGCCAGCCAGCGCAAATACCCCTGGTCAGCTGGGGAAAGCGCTTTTTTGTCCGAAAGCCGCAATTTGGCCCAATACGCCACTTCTCTTGGTCGCACAAACATGAATGACATGGGGCGGGCAGAAACGATTCGGTTGTTGGACATATTCACTGCCTGGCTGGAACCGATAATTCGGGGCACTGCGGATTTAGCAGTGTGGCCAACCCGGGCAACGGCAACATGGCCCTGAAACACCTCGGCGTAAGTTGGCTTGCCCGGCTGCTGAGATACGCCGAACTCCGTTCCCAAGTCAATCAGGCTGCCGTACAGCGTTTGAACCGTGAACCCAACCGACGTATGCGGCACTTTGGCGACAATTTTCCCGGATGAAAGCCAGATGCGCTGGCCGCTTTGTATCCTGAGCCGGGCGGGTGCCTGCACGACGACGGTCACACCGGTCCGCGTGCGAAATTCCGCGGTGCCGCGAGCCAATTGAATCATTCCCGAAGGCATCGCGTGGCCCACCCTTTCCGTGCGGCCACCGAGCCAATGGGCGTGAATACTTTCCACCAAAACAGCACGCGGGGCAGGCGGCGAAGAAGTCATCCGCCAAATCATAAGGGCCATTATGACCACGGCGGCGGCCAAGCCGCCAAATGCCAGCCACGAACGTGTTCTCCAGACCAGACCGGATTTATCCGCGTTTGTTGATTTTAAATCACGCCGGTCCCAATCCAACATTTCCACCAGCGGCGTCGCAAGCGTTTGCGAACTTTCGGATGTGCTAAGCGCGGGCATGATGACCGCATCACCGGACTGGTTTTGTCGATCCATATTCTTAAGCAGCGATTGGCTTCGCAATTCCCCAACCGCCGCGGTATAGGCAAAGCTAAGACGCACAAATGCTTCGCGATTCAGAGGGTTTGACTCAAGGTAATCCTTCAACTGCGGTAGAGCACCGGGCGGAAGTTCGTTTTCCAGATAGCAGAGCGCAAGGCGAAGAAATTCCGGGTCGCACCGGCTGACGAACCCCCTGGGATGTTTTGGCTTAGCTTGATCTTCAGTCATGTCCGCCCCGGCCCGTTGCCAATCGTTGATAAATGCAATCCGCAAGTGCGGCGTGAATTCGGCTGAAGGTAACGTAAAGGCTGGCCACTGGACGATGGAGGATATCCGCAAGCTCCGTGTAACTGATTCCCTGAACGTACCGTTTACGCACAAGGCGGGCGGATGCCGGTGGCAGACGGTCCATGCAATGGCGCAAGGCCTCTACAATGTCAGTTGCCTGATGGTCGTCCTGTTTTATCCAAAGTGATTCCAGCGAATCCAAAATGCCATCATCCAGAGTCAGTTGACGCTCCTGACGTTTTCGCAGCAGATTATACGCAAGATTGCGTGCGGTTGCCCGCAGCCATCGATGGAGATGGGATTCATCCGTAATGGACTCTCGGCGTTCCAATGCCAGCATACATACCTCCTGAAATATATCTTCAGCCAATTCCAGACGGCGTACCATTGTCATGGTATAACCGATAACGCGCAGGCGATCCTGCAGCAACACGCGCATCAACTGCTGTTCATCCATCCAATATCCCTTCGCAGAGTGCATTGCGGGCAACTGCAGCCCGCAATGCAGTACAAAAAGGCGTCACCACGTGAATATCCGGCCGTCTGACCGCGACCGGAATAGCCTATATGTTACTGTCCGAGGGAGTGAAATTATTAACACAGGGCAATTAAATATTCGTGGATTCGGAGAAAAATTCAGCGCAATGCGAGGATTAGCCGTGACTATGGCTGGTGGCCACCAAAAGGTCGAGAGTTTGACTGGCACGGCCAGAGTCGATGGCTTTGGCGGCAATGCGAAGGCCTTCGCGAATGGATTCCGCCTTCTGACCGACCCATAGCGCGGCACCAGCATTCAGAAGGACAAGGTCGCGCGGCGGCCCTTTCTTGCCGGCTAGAACCTCGCGGACAAGCTGAGCTGATTCGGCGGCGGAATTTACCCGGCACGCCTGTACGGAAGTTGTTTTCAGCCCCACATCCTTGGGTTCCAAATCAAAACTGCGTAATTCCCCGCCATCGTACATACCCACACGGCTGGTGCCGCCAATGGACAGTTCGCACAGGAAACCTTCCAGTGGGTCGGTCCCGCAGACCACGATGGCCCGCAATGCGCCAAGTCGCACCAGCACCTGAAGCATTTTATCCACCAGACCCAGACGGGGTACGCCGGCAAGCTGGCGTCGGGCGCCAGCGGGATTGGTCAGCGGACCCATTAAATTAAAAATTGTGGCAAACCCAAGTGCTTGGCGCACCTGCCCGACGTTGGCCATGGCCGGATGATGCAGTGGGGCAAAACAAAAGCAGATTCCCGCGGCTGCCAGGCAGGCGGCCTGCGCTTCGGGCGCGGCATCCACGCGCACGCCGAGTTCGCCCAGCACATCGGATGAGCCACTCCGACTGGTGACAGCTTTGTTGCCATGTTTGGCAACCGGCACGCCGCAGGCGGCGGCTACGATAGCGGCGGTGGTGGAAATATTGAACAAACGGGATCCGGTGCCGCCGGCACCGCAGGTGTCAATCACCATATCTGGAGCTTCCACACGAACGGCCATTTTTCGCATCACCTGCGCCGCCCCCACCAGTTCTTCAACGGTCGGTTCGCGTGTCGCAAGCATCGCCAGGAATGCGCCAATTTGCGCGGTCTGGGCTTGGCCGGCCATGATCTGTTCAAGCGCACCACGGGCTTGATCTTCAGAAAGAGTTTGGCCGGCGGCCAGACGCGCTAGAACATCTTTCATATCTGCCTGCACATAGAAATACCGACATATTATTATATGGTGCGGGTCGTCCGGCTCCACGCCATCAATCAAAAGGTCAACCGGATATCACATGCGCCCCGGCGCTTGGCCGGGTCACAAACCAGGTGCTGGTGAGGTTGGTCTGTTCAGGATACTGACCGGCGATGGCATCCTCCAGCGCCGCGACCGCCTGGCTGGGCAGCAGCGCCACGATGCAGCCGCCGAACCCGCCGCCCGTCATGCGGGCACCATATACGCCCGGCACGGTCCGGGCGATATTCACGAGAATATCCAGCTCCCGGCAGCTTACGCCGTAGTTGTCCCGCAGGCTTTGATGCGATTCATACATCAGCTGCCCGGCGGTGGACCATTCGTTTTTTTCCAGAGCTGCGGCGAAATCCTGGGTTCGCCTGTTTTCAGTTATCACGTGCGTGCCCCGCAGAAACACCATCGGGTCCATTCCCATCCGAACGGTTTCCAGCATTTCAAGTGTCACATCCCGCAACGCCCTGACCGCGGGGTAACGCTTTTTAAGGGTTTCCACAGCGCGCTGGCACTGGTTTCGCCGGGCCTGGTATTCGCCCTGTACAAGTTCATGTTTCACGTTGGTATTCGCGACAAGAATCCGCAGATTTTCGTCACGAATCGGAACCTGCCGCCGGGAAAGGTCCCGGCAATCCAGCAGCAATGCATGGCCGGCCTGGCCCATAACAGAAATAAACTGGTCCATAATTCCGCAGGGCATTCCGGCGTAATGATGCTCCGCCCATTGGCAGGCTTTGGCCAGTTCCACACCATCCAGCGTTTTGCCATTGACGGTCAGAAGTGCCAGCGCGGTGGCTACTTCAAACGCGGCGCTGGAGGACAGGCCACTGCCCAGCGGCACGTCACTTGAGACCAGCGCATCCATACCTCGCGGGGCTAAACCGCGCTGCCGCAACGCTTCGGCCGCGCCACGGGCGTATAACGACCATTTGGGCGTGTCTTTGGCGACCACTGAATCGATGGCGAATTCCGCCATCTGTTCCTGAAGTACGCTGAAGATACGAATGCGGCCATCGCTTCGCGGGCGAGCCACGATGGTGGTAACCCTATCCAAGGCTATGGGAAACACAAAGCCGTCGTTATAGTCGGTATGTTCTCCAATCAGGTTCACGCGCCCCGGCGCGCAAACCACGACGAGCCTTTCCTTTGTAGCCCCGCTACCGGTTGCAGGAAAGTGATGATGAAACAACTGTTCCAGTTCCGCCTTGGCCATCGATACGTCCCTTTTCTATACATTGCGCCTGGACCGCAATCGCCGGTGATACCGGATAGCGCAACCGCCCAGGACAAATTTCACTTCACTATGCTATTGGCCGAACGGGTCTAAATCAATGCGGCACGGCCGCAGTGAAGGGTGCCACATGATGGACCGGAAGCAGTTCAAAAAGCGTCTGAACGGCATGACCGTCGTTGACGCGATCAAGAATCCGCCAATGCCGGTGGGCCAAAGCGGCAATCTGATCAAGCCGGACCCGTTCCGACTTCCCATCGAAAGTCAGCAGGAAAATGGCCCGATTATTCTCCCCGGCGATTTGAGCCAGCCGTTCAATGGAAATTCCAGGCATAATCTGATTGGCGTAATACAGCACCCCGAGCCATGGTTCGTCATTGGTAAGCGTATAGATTTTATGACCATGGGCCAAAGAGACCATCTGTTCGGTGGCCTGCCGATAGCGACTGACCTGATAGCCGCGTCCATTCATGTACGCAGCATAGCAACCGATGGTAAATATCCAGCCGGCAACTGCATAAGCGATAAAGGCCTGGTCGAAACGACGGCTGAATTCCCAACGCCAGACCTGCAATCCCAGGATAATCAAGATTACCGCGATGGCCCCCCAACCGACCGGGCTTAACACCGTCAATGCAGGTTTAAGCAATGCCACACCTTGCATAAGGGTCCAATGTGAGTCCTGATAGACAGGGGCGTGGTGCGATGCCATGATGACAGGAATGCCCACCAGAATACCCAATCCCAATCCGACAAAAATAATTGATTGTGCAGCCAGCAGCACCCGCGCCGCAGGTTCCAGCAATAGATCACGTTTCAGGCGGGCGAATTCCTGCCAGACGGTTGCGACCAGCAGCGCTGCGAATGGAAATTGCTGAAGTGCGTAGCGCTGCTTTTTCTGGTGCGGAATAGTAAGGAGCAGCAGCCCCAAAACCAGAATAATCCAGAACAGCCAGCGACTGCGGCGTTCTGAATCGGTCGGTGGCGGGTCAGACCGGGTAGGCAGGAATGGCAGCGCCAGGCCGCCAATTAAGGCGGGTGTCCAGGGAAATACCCAACCGAGCATGGCCAGGTAATACCAGTCGGTCTGTTTGTATTGCGGACCGCGTGCCGCGGCGTAGCGGGCAAATTGCCGCCACCAGATCGCCCAGGCACTTCCGCCATATTGTGCGTGGTACCGGGCCGCAACAAAAAACAGCCACGGCGAAAAGACCATGATTGAAACCACCAGAGCAATAAGGATGGCCAGCCACGCCCGTGGATTTCGCAGGTGATAGCGCAGAAGCCAAAGACCATACGGAATAAGCACGTACATGGGCGGAACTGGCCCCTTGCTTAAAACCGATAGTCCAAGAGCCGCACCACCGAGTCCGGCTGAAAGCCACCAGAATCGGCGGCATTCGGCAGCCATAAGCAATCCAAGAAAGCCCAGAGTTGTGAATGCCGTGGCGTAAATATCATAGGAAGCCAAGCGCGATTGGCGCACGAATACCAACATGCCGGCCAGCACCAATGCCGCAAAAAGGCCCAGGCGGCGATCGCGCGATGTCACACAGCCGATGGCATAAGTGGCCCAGCAGGTGAACACACCAAGAATAACAGAAGGCAGCCTCACCACCCATAAACTATCGGTATGAAACAGCACCGCCAGACCGGCGGGAATCCAAACCGGCAACGGCGGCTTGACCATCCGTGGATAGCCGCCCAAAGTAGGCAAAAGCCAATGTCCGTCGCGAAAGGCTTCGCGCACGGGCAGAAGATTAAAAAGCTCCATCATGGCGGTGGAGTCGCCTGTGCCCAGGAAAATTAAATACAGCGGAAGGGCAAACAGGGCAATGACCGCCAGGGCACGGCGATGAGTAATGGTCCAGTCGCTCGAGGCTGGCAATGGCGGAAGTTTAATATCGTCGGTCATTGCTTTTACGCCCCGTTTCGTGGTTGGGCGGCGGCTTCCGGGCGGCTTTCCGGCGGTGCCGACATATCGCCCGGGCGGGGCTGCGGGCGACCTGGGCGGCCGCGCCATGTTTGTTCCCCGTGACGGATTTCGCGCACGGTATAGACCGCCTTGTGCTGGGCTTCAAAATAGACACGGGAAATTAATTCCGCCAACAGTCCGGTGGAAAAAAAGACGAGCGCCATCATAAACAGCAGCGCCCCTAAAATAAGGAGCGGACCATGCGCGAGCAGCACCGATTGACCGCGAATTTTCTCAACAATCAGAAAGCAGCCGATGAAAAATGCCAAGCCAAGCTGAATCAGACCAATTTTACCAAACAGATGCAGCGGCCGCGTCAGGTAGCTGTTTAGAAATTTGATCGTAATCAGGTCCAGCATGACGCGAAAGGTGCGACCAATGCCATAATTCGACGGGCGATAAGGTGCCTGGATATTTTTAATTGGCACTTCGGTAATCGTTGCGCCGATCATGGCGGCCAAAGCGGGAATAAAGCGGTGCGAGTCGCCATACAGGTTCAAATGTTCTATCACGCCGCGCCGATAGGCTTTAAAGGTGGTGCCAAAATCATGAATTTCAACGCCGGAAATTTTGCGAATCAGCCAGTTGGCGGTGGAACTCGGTATGCGGCGCAGAAAAAGACCGTCGACGCGGCGCTGCCGCCAGCCGGAAACAACATCAAATCCTTCGTTTATTTTGGCAATGAAATTCGGAATTTCGTCCGGATCGTGCTGCAGGTCGCCATCCATGGCCAAAATAATTTCGCCGCGGGCATGGTCAAACCCGGCCGCGAGTGCGGGGGTCTGACCGAAATTACGTCGCAACTGAATTACCAGCACATGCGGGTCGTTGATCGCGATTTCCGCAAGCCGCTGCCAGGTGGAATCCTTACTGCCATCGTCAATGTAAATTATTTCATAGGGCTTCCCGAGGGGTGCCAGGTTGCGGGTCAGACCCGCGTGGAGTTCCGTGATGGAATCCTGTTCATTGAACATTGGCACGACCATGGAATAAAACGGCTCAACGGTGACGCTGCGCCAGTCCGCACGGTCTGTGATGTTCCCGAAAAGCTGATTGCCTGAGGCATTCTGCATGAATTCTCCGTATGCCGACCTGCGGATTACCGCGAACCAGCCAAGCCGACAAATAAGATACCGGCTTTTTGTTTTTTTTTCTCCCCTGCCGGGCTAAATGGGGAGATTCATATGGCATGGCATTTTACGCAGCCTGAAAATGGCGTGTGGTGGGGCAATTGGAAGCGTACAAACGGGCGCGAAATTCTCCGGCGGAGGTGGAACTTTTGATAACCCGCGGAGAGTGATTTTCAGGCGAAGCAGTCAAATTCTGGGAGACTGATTTTAATGGGCGTTTGTGAAAGCGAGCGTTGCTGCAGGCTTTTGCTAATGCGCCGCAAAAACGATGGCGTATTCCAGGGGTCGAGGCCATCCCCGCCTTAAGAGCGGCGTGGAAAAGTCAGGATGCCCGCTGGGAATGGCTGTGGGCCAACCGCCCCGCCTGCATTTTAACAAAGACAGTAAAAAATGCGGCATAAACTGTCACAGGCCCTGACAGGGATTACCTCAGGGTCCGCGAAATCACTTGCCGTTTGCTGGTGCGACGATATCCACCACGGGGGCGTCCGACTTGGTCCAAGCTTCAGCGCCGGTGTGGCCAAACTGATGGCTGCCGTCGTCCCAATTCAAACGCGTGATCGAACACTTCCCGCTTTCGTAGGCGTAGGTTTCCCCATCATCGTTGTAAAGGGTGAACTCGGCATCGGCTCCCGGATAAACGCGCACCGAGGCTATTTTCTGAGGCTGATCGGCATCCAAGACCGGACCGCCCAGAGGGATAATGGAACCCGCGCGAACAAATAGAGGGATGGTGTCGATTGGGGCGGCCACCGTGACGATTTGTCCTCCCCGCAGTTTCTCATTCGTCCAGAAGTTATACCAATCGCATCCCGCTGGCAAATAGACTTGTCGTTTGGTCTGGCCTTGTTGTGTCACCGGCGCGACCAAAAAGGCCGATCCGAACATATACTGACTCGAAATGTTAACGACATTCGGGTCGTGCGGAAAATCCATCCACAGCGCGCGCATGAACGGAGATCCTGTCAGGTAGGTTCGGTATGCGAGCGAATAGATATAGGGGAGCAGCTGGTAGCGGAAACGCAAAAATTTTTCGAGAATCGGAGTCGCCTGCTTGCCAAAGGACCAAACTTCATTATTTTTCCTCTCGCCATGCGCCCGCATCACTGGTTGAAACACACCCCATTGAAACCACCGCACAAACAATTCCGGATAATCCGAATAAGCACCGACAGTAGACTCGGCACCGTCCGGGCTGACCAGCGGTTTATGGAACGGCCGATAATCGGCGTGAATGGGCCGACGGGCGTATCCGCCGATGTCTGTGCACCAGTAAGGCATGCCACTGGCGGTAAAATTCAAGCCGGTAGTGATGGACCGCCGCAGCATGTCCCACGTGTCCATGATGTCGCTGGACCAGAAGATGGTGCCGTGGCGCTGCGTGCCGAGGTAGGCGGCGCGAGCCAGAATCAAGACCCTGCGACTGTCCCCAAAGTCCCTACGGAATCCATCATAGACGGCTGCGGTTTCAAACAAAGGATACACGTTGTAGTAGCGGTTGCCCGCACCTACGAAGTAAAAGTCGTTCTCGGGGTCAATATCCGGCTCCGTTTCGTCAAGCCAGATGTAACTGATACCGTCCTTCTGAATATAGTTGTCTCGGATGACACTCCAAAACCATTTGGCCGCGTCCGGATTTGTCACGTCGATATCGGGGCCAAACTGATTGCCCCACCATGACTGATCAGGCGAGCCATCGGCCTTCTGCAAAAACCAGCCTTTCCGCTTTAGCATGTTGTAGTACTTCGAATCTGTAGCGACGTGGGGCCACACGCTGATCATCGTCTTGATGCCCATTTTATCAAGCTGGCGGTTCAAGGCCGCCGGATGCGGCCACCGCGCGGGGTCCAGATCCATGTTGCCCTCAATGCGGAAGTTCAGGAAGTCAATCACTAAAATATCCAGCGGAAGATGACGGTCGCGGTATCCCTTGGCCACTTCCATTAATTGATTCTGAGTTGGATAGATGCATTTGCTTTGAATGTAGCCATAGGCCTCCTTGGGCAGAAGGTGGGTAACCCCAGTCAGGTGGCGATATCCCTCGTATATATCATCGGCCTTGTCACCGGCAATTACGAAGAACGAAATACTGTCCCCAACCTCCGATTCCCACTGGTTATTTCCGTTGAGCCCCAGGTCAATGGTGGTCTTGGAGGGATTATCCCAGATGAATCCATAGCCTCGGCTGGAAACCATGAACGGCACCCCGACGCTCTCGCCACCCATCGCCTCGTAATTATCCCAGCATTTGATTCGGCGATCGCGCAGATCGAGTGGCCCAGCTTGATGCTCTCCGAGACCGTAGTAGTTCTCGTCCGATGGAGAATCAAAAGTCGCGGAAATTTTATAGCCCGGATCCAGATTCTTATGCGCTTCCGTGATGTTGTTCCCCGAATACGGATTGTTTTTATACATTGACCACTGCCACAGCCGCAGTAGAGTCTTCCCATCCGGTGTCTCTATGGAAACGATGTCATCCCGAAGGCTGTTGTTTATCCAAGGCTTGCCGGGCGGCCAATATTTGTCTATGAGCCCCTGATAGATTGGAGTCCGCGGCATGAGAGTGGGCCCCGGGGGCGAGCCGTGCGAGACTCGAACCACCAAACCGGATGAACGAATTACATCAAACCCGTCAGAGGCTTGCACAGCCTTCCAGCCCTTCCCGGATGGTTTGCCGATTAAGCCATAACCCGGCTTGGCCAAGGATGCAGCCCTGGCAAAACTAAGGGTGACCCGGACGATTGTGGCGGAGTACGGCTCCACCACGATGGTTGCGTTGCCACGCTTTAATACAAATCGCCCGTCTGCATGTTGCACGCCAGCTTCGTCGCCCTGGATCGCGGCATTGGTTCCCTGAGCAAAATCACGGGGCGCAACCGCATAAACGGACGAAGCAACCATCGCCAGCAATGCCGTGCGACGTGTGACTAAATTTGCTGGCTGGGCAAGCGCGTTTTTTTCTTTGCCAATTTCCATTTTTGTATCCTTTCCAAGATCATCAGGAACTGTTCAAGCCTTTCGGCTAAACATCATAACCGCGTTTATAACTAACATTCCTATTCAGCAGTGCGTCCGAGAAGAAAGCCAGATTGAACCGCTCGCGATTCGGCGGTTTTGGTTTTCATATTTATTCGAACGCTTTTATCCCTGGGGCTTTCTGTAACACATCGATTTATTTGGACATTCGATCCGTTTTGCTCCGTACAATTTACACCGATCTCAAGATTCTAGCGTCTTGCCATGTTCCTGCTTCTGTGCGATAGTGGACGTGGCAACAAATCCCGTACATGCTGGCCTTATCAGTAAAATCCAACGTCCAGCATTCGAAACCGGCATTTGCAAACCACGACCGCGATTGCTGGACCTAAGCGGGCTCCGCGAAACATCATTATGGCATCCCTGAGCCGGCAGACTGCTTCCACGATTCTGATTGAAGCAAAGCATGTGCTCCCCAAACACACCCGGCCGGTGATAGCGCTAACCAATCATCTCACGATAAACTCCATTCAGTTCATGGGAATAGATGGCTTTACTGACACACCTGATTAATACCGCAGATTGCGAGGGTGCGGCAGGTAACAGTCAGATCAGCCAATGTAATTCTTCAGCGTCTGCCGCATTGCTGATGCGGGTTTTTGGCCGTAGACACGGCCGCCAAGCTGATTGACGATATGAGCGATTTCGCTGCCCGCTTTACCATTGAGCCATATCGTTGTCAGATGATGTAGTTTGACTCCGGGGGATCGCGGAACCTCAATGGCACTTTCGCATTTAATGGGCGCATTGGGGAAATAGCAATAAACTCCCAATCCCCATGCTTCGTGCGTTTTAACCGAATCCGCCACTTTGTAGGATGCATAACCATCGGTCGTACCGGCCATCCATGCCGCCTGATTGGGCGGATCGTATGGCAATTCTGATTGATACATATATACACGTCCACCATTTCCGTTCCATAGCGTCTGATATTGCTCGTGATGCTCATTGAACAATCCGTAGCACGTCACATCGTCACCGTTTACCACCAGCCCGTGCCGGGTTGGATTTCTTCGCCAGCCGACGCCGTTGCCATGATCCGCCCGCCATATCCAGATATTATCCGTCACAACATGGCTGCTGTTAATGCCAATACCCAACTCGTTGCGACCCGCCGCCGGCCCGGCCGTGCGCACCGTTATATCGTAAAGAAAGGTCGGGTTGGCGGAATGATCGGCCGAACTGCCGGCCGGTCCCACCTCCAACAGGCACCGCGAATTCCTTTCGCCTGCGTCAATAATAAGTCCGGCTATGGTCGCGCCGTCAACATCGGCCACTGAAACAGCGGGCTGATCCGTCATGGCCTTGAGCGACGGCACCCCCAATCCAAGGAGAATCGTATCCGGTTGCGACACATGGATCGCTTTATCCAGGTGGTACGTGCCGGGTGTAAATAGAATATGTTTGCCACGATTCAGTGCCGCATTCAGGCTCGCGGAAGAGTCTTTCGCGGGGTGGGCGATATGAAAGCGGCTTATGGGTATCCATTTTGCCGGTGTAGAACCACGGTCCCAAGACGGCCCGAGTGTATCATGCTGCAGGGTTGGAGCGAACACCCCAAAATTCCCCGACGCATCAACGGCTAAATAGGGCTTTTCACGAATCACGGGTGTCTGATTGACAACTGTATACGCCGGATTGGGGAACGTGTTCCCCGGAGCATTTTGACACCCTACAAAGACCATGTTCCACACGGCGTTGCTCCACACAGACCACTTGCTGTTGCGAGAAAGCCATTGCTGCTGTGATGCCGGGAGAACTTTGCCGTCGACAACAGAATCAGCCAGAAAGCCGCCGCTGGCATAGCCAGCTCCGCAATTGCATGATTTCCACACGTCAAATAAGTACAGATCTCCCTTCACGTGCAGACGGCGTATTGGAGCGGCCTGTGAAACCGCGATGCGCGTTATGCCGCCCGTGGCTGATGGTCGCACGGCCAGGTTTCCGATGGATCGCCAGAAGTTGTCCAGCGCGGCCCCACCGCTCCACCGCGCATTAACATTGACGCCGCCGTTAACATGAACATCATCAGGATTCTGACCTAACCCTGCGACTTCGGTGTAAAAGCCCATGTTTAAGTTAACCTGGTAATGGCCTGGCTTGAAAAGAAATGCGTACCCTTGGGAGGCAAACTGATTCGACTCCATCTTCCGGAAAATATCATCTGCAATGTGATTGATTCCGTCGGCCGCCATTTGAGGATCAAATACATATACATTTTCCCCAAACACTGTCTTGTTGGCCTGGGAGATCGACGCCCCGCCCCCATTGGTCGGCTTTGTCGCCGCATCCGCTTCGGAAGCCATTGAAGACGCTATCGCTGAAGAAGCTATCGTTGCTGCGACCACACCCTTGATAAAATCTCGCCGCCTCGGCATCGATTGACTCTTCTTGTTTTCTCCGCTAATTTCCATTTGGGCATCCTTTCCAAGATCATCAGGAACAGTTCAACGCGTTTCGACCTGGCATAATTGTAGCGACGCTAACTAAAATCCCATTTTGGCGGACTGCGGCCGAAAGGAAAGCCTGATAGAACCGCTCGCGATCCGGAGGTTTTGGCTTTCATTGTTATTCGCACATTTTTATCCATGGGGCGTTCTGTAACACAACGATTTATTTGGATATTCAATCAGGTTTTCTCCGGACAAATGACGCCGATCTGAAAATTCATGTGTCTTGCCATGTTCCTGCCTTTATGCCATGGAGGAGGCGGCAACAAGTCCCGTACAAGCTGGCCTCATCAGTAAAACCCAACGTCCAGCATTGATTTGCGGAATGATAGCTGCTTATAAGTAAAAGCGACGACATTCTGAAGAAGGCACTACTTTGTATCTCTTGGATACCGCTTTTCATGACTTTTTTACCTTAGTGAAATCCGAGCCTCCCACAAATTCTCATGGCTGCGAGGTTGATCGGCCCGAAGGGTTGCCAATATTGGTCGTTGATACCTGGGTGTGCGATTGCCCTTTAGCAGTAGCAGCAAGGGCCGGTGTCGCGGTAATTGCTAAGACGTTGAAGTCACCCCCCATTGCCTGATCGAACAGATCTACTCCGTTGATAGTGCCCTTGGTGGTTCCAGTTACGGGGGGCACCAGTTGTGTCGGGTTGGCCCCAAATGAATTCAGCGTTAACTTGTAAGCGCCTTTGGCGTCCAAACTGAATGATGCGGTCAGACCGGCCTGAAGCTGTGAATCGGTCAGGCCGGTAAGCGAGCTATGGGTGCCCGTGCCATCGGTAATATTGGTTTCCAGTTGATAACTGCCGGTACTGTTGGTCTGTCCGTTGAGGGTCTCACCCGGTGCCACAGCGGTGAGGCTGAAGGTGAAAACCGCCTCAGGATTCGCATACGATTGAGCCTTGTATTTATGGGAGCCGAGGGTCATGCTTGTGGTAACGATGGTTAAGGCCTTGGGAGTTGCCGATTGCAATGTGAATCCGATAGCAGGAAGCTTTAAATGACGAAACTTGCCAGAGGAAGGAACACCCGTGGCAACCCCGCCGCTGTCCATCGAAACGCTGAAGGTCTGCCCGGCAGCGAGAGGATTATTGAACGGACGGTACAGGTCGATGCGAGGCGGTGCACTACCGGCTTTCCCACCATTGGCAAACACATTCCATTGATTACTGGCAGTCGCAATTGGGGATACTGATGGATTTTTGGTGCCAGGGCCGTCATTAAAAAGACCTGCGTAACCTCCTCCACTACCCGTCACCGTCCAAGCACCGAAGCCGTAGCCTGGATTGGAACCGGTGCTCGGAGTCGTTGTCGTGGTGCCATTGGTGTAAATGGCAGCAGTATCGAGTGCAATGTCGGTGGCATGGGCGACGGTCCCGGCCACACCTAATGCGGCTAACCCCAGCGCCAGGCCCAGCAGCGAGGTCCGCGACCGATCAAGTGAATGGATGATAGTCATGAAAACTCTTCTAAATAATGATAAGAAAACACAAACAATGCCTTTATTCATAACGAATGAATAAAGGCTCATACACACGCAACTGGACGGCTATCTACACGCAAAGCCAAATCAGGTTTCGTACACAAAACCTTCATTCTTGACTCCCAATATCACTGTGAGCGCCGGCGGGCTCGAATCTACCGTTTATGACCGGTAGAGATGCAAAACAAAATGTCGAAACACAACCGCAGACTCGCTTTGCTCAGAACCATCCGCACAGACATTTTTCACAAACCGACAAACTGTGTTTGTCAATGGACAAATCCAAAATTTCTTTATTTTATTTCCGAGGGCTTTAACCCGGATATTTCATCACCAAGGGCTGGCCCACGATGGCAACTCCGGATTGACGATATTCTTAATCCGCAATCCGCTTTTTCCATTTGCAGTGGGTGAGTTTACGGGCATCCCAGTCTGATTATTGTTTATAGGAAATGTTTCGGCGTGACCATCAAAGCAG
>DAIDJN010000067.1:0-17745 GCA_027451365.1 Phycisphaerales bacterium
GGCAAATCAGAGGATGAAAATTGTGAACCGGGAGTGAAAAACTGGTCTTCGCCGCGACCACACGAGGACACAACGCCATTGAAGGAGGCCTTTTGATGGTTGAAATTCTCACAGGAGGTATTGGAGGAATTGGATGTATCGCGGTGACGACGGGCAGACAAGATGTCTGCGGTCCGGCGACCAGGAGATTTTCCGGTCTGCCAAGACTCATTGCGCCAGCGGCCACAACTTTGCGGCTTGGTGCCATGGTGGTGGTCAAATTGTTTATCCAGTGCAACCATAAACTGCCTTGAAAAAGGCCGACCTTGCTTCGGTAAATTGAATCATACAATGGCATTCGCGGCGTACCAAGCCAATAAACCTTCTTGGTGGTCCATTCATCCGATTCCGTCGGCTCACCACCCATACGGAGGAAAAAAAAAATGAAGCACAGTACCTCCGTCGCCCTTACCTTGAATTTCGGCACTGGCGATACAATCCTATTTTCAACTCATTCGGCAAATCTGCTTAGCCAAACAGGAACAGGTTGGGCCATGGAAGATTGAAGACCCAAGCCCGTTGGCAGCAGATGCCCCCCCACCATCCGCGCAAGCGATCGTTCATCGCAATCGCTTTGGCGGCCAATTCCATCAGATTCAATCCAAGCTCGCCAGAGCAGGCGAATTGACGAATCGGCGGTTATAGTGTGCATTATAATCGCGACGCGCAATACTGCGTGCCGCCCGGAAAGCAAAGGAATCTGTATGCAACACCTGCACAGCCTCATTCGCAACATACCCGATTTTCCGCGGCCGGGAATTCAATTTAAGGATATTACACCCCTGCTTCGCAATCCTGCCGGGCTGGCCATGGCTGTTGAATTGCTGGCCAATCCTTTTCGTGGCCGCAATGTCGACCTGGTCATTGGCGCTGAGTCGCGCGGATTTATTTTTGGAACCGCACTGGCCCAGGCGCTTTCAGCCGGCTTCGTACCCATTCGCAAACCCAAAAAACTGCCGGCGGATAAAGTGTCGCTCACGTATGAATTGGAATATGGAAGTGATACTCTGGAAATCCATCGCGACGCCATTTTGCCGGGCGAAAAATGCCTGCTGGTCGACGACCTGCTGGCCACCGGCGGCACCATGGATGCCTGTTGCCAACTGGTAGAAAAACTGGAGGGTAACATTCTGGGGATTGCCGTGCTGATTGAACTTGAATTTCTTAATGCCCGAAAAAACTTCAGCCGTTATGAAATGCATAGCGTCCTGAGGTATTAATCAACGCTGGCATTGGCCGGGCTGAAAATGGTATGATATGGACACCGAGGACAAGGTTCCGCGCGCACTGGTAAACCGTTTTGAGGCCGCATGAAATATCGCGAACAACGCTGGTTAAGGGAGGGGCCGGATGGCACCCGCAAGCAGGGCCGCCTGCGCCGGCGCATAGCTGTGCTCCCCACACTGCTTACGCTCGGAAATCTTTTATGCGGATTCGCCGCAATCGGCTACGCTTCCGGAAAACCGGTTGATATTAACGCATTTGGCAACAATTATTCGGTGGCCGGCTACCTTATATTCGGTGCCATGATTTTTGACATGCTGGATGGATCGATGGCGCGACTGGCGAGGGCCACCAGCGACTTTGGCGGCGAACTTGACTCTCTGGCGGATGTGGTAAGCTTTGGCATTGTTCCGGCTTTTTTAAGCCTGAAATTAATTTCGTATTTGCTTTCAGCGGGTGGCGCGCCCCATGAAAACATCAGCCCGCTGGCGGAAAGCCTGGTGGGGCGTTTTTTCTGGGTCATTTGCGCCATTTATGTTTCCTGTACCGCCCTGCGGCTGGCGCGTTTTAATACTGCCAACCGCCAGGACGCCGACGCCCACATGGTGTTTCACGGTTTGCCATCACCCGGAGCCGCCGGTGTGGTGGCATGCAGTGTGATTTTTTTTGAAGCCCTGCAGCCCGGTGCGGCGCACATTCTTCCATTTAATGTATCGGCATCCATCGGTTCTGTCGTCACCGGCATTTTCCCCTATGCACTGCCGGTTATTCTGCTCATGCTGGCAATTCTAATGGTCAGTCGCATCAGCTACGGACATCTGATCAACCAGTATCTGCGGCCGCGCAAGCCGTTTTCTTATGTGACCCGCGTCATTGTGCTGGTTCTGCTGCTGCTGATTGAACCACAGATCACCGCCCTTGTGGTTATTTATCTTTATGCGTTTGCAGCACCGCTTCGCGCCCTGTGGCGAAAACTTCTCCACAAACCGGATATGTCAACCGCATCCATTGAATTGACTGAATCAGGCGATTAGCATTTCTCCAGCGCAGATCGGACCCATCGGCGGTTATTCCCTTTGGAGCATTCAGTGGCCCGCAAGTTATCTGAATATTCACCCGAATATTTTCTGGAACACCTGACTGATCTTGGACGCAGGCTTCGCGACACCGTCATCGCATCACGCCTGTCCAACAGCGTTCTTGCCGGAGTCGCCCGCCAGACCTTATCAGATACTATTTATAATCTCGACACCCGCGTGGAGCCGGAACTGGAACGATTCTGCACACAATGGAGCCGCGACATTCCGCTGCTGCTTATCGCCGAAGGCGCTTCGCAAACGGGAATGCCGGAAGGGCAAGCCTGTTTTCCGCCTGGAATCGCACCCGAGCAGGCAATGATTCAGCTCATCGTGGACCCCGTGGATGGCACCCGCGGCCTGATGTATGACAAACGCTCCGCCTGGGTTCTGGCGGGAATTGCACCGAATTTTGGAAATGCCACCCGGCTTTCTGATATTTTTGTTGCCATGCAGGCCGAAATTCCTGTCAGCAAGCAAACCATGGCCGACATTCTTTGGGCGACCCGCGGAAATGGCGCCCATGGCCAGCGGGAAAACCTGCTTACCGGATCGACCCATCCGTTGCCGATCACTCCCAGTGGCGCAACAGACCTGGCACACGGATTCGGATCTGTGGTAAGTTTTTTTCCTGGATCGAAACGCCAGGCGGCCGACCTGCTTGAATTTATAGCTCACGGCTTTAACGGGCCACCTGATCCGGACCGCCCATTGCTTTTCGACGACCAGTATATTTCCACGGGCGGCCAGTTGTACGAAATTCTGATGGGGCACGATCGGTTTGTGGTGGATATTCGCCAGGACCTGGACCGACTGGCGCGCCGAAAACCAGGTTTGTGCGCTCATCCGTATGATCTGGCATCCATGCTTGTGGCGCAGGAAGCCGGCATTTACCTGACTAACGGCCGGGGTGCCGTGCTTGATGGTCCGCTGGATGTGCACACATCCATTTCATGGGCCGCCTGCGCCAATGCGCAACTAGGCCGCAAAATTGAAAGCCTGATCGCGGAATTTTTCCGCGGGCACACGACTGCCATTTAAGCCCGACCCCGACAAAATCGAAGAATACGCAGAATGCCCGAATAATGAATGCCGACTTCCGCATGGCGGCATGATTACGGAAATGGCTTCTCTTCACTTGAATGATCTGATTCGAATTCCCCGGATGCGTATGGCCTTACAGACTCCGCAGGCTGCGGCTGGCTACCGGGGCCGCCGGGTTCCGCCGCGACGGGTGTTGGTTGTCCGGCGCCGGCCTGATCAGTTGTATCCGTCGGCTCATCCGGCGAAGGTGGCCGCAACTTTAAGACCAGTTCACCGGTTGCGGGCGCCTGTTCCACAATCAGCTTTTTAAGACGCATCAATTCAAGCATGGCCAGAAACAGACCAATCATTTCGCTGCGGGAACCCCGACCGGCAAATAGAGCCTTAAGCGTAACAGGACCGTCGCGATCCAGACGGTCCAGAATATCAGCCTGATGCAGACTGATGGGTGTTTCATCCAGGACCACATCATGGCCGAACGCGGTGTGCCCCACGCTGGCCATGATGGCATTAAACGCATCCATCAGAACAAAAAGATTGACATCTTCAAGATCCAGCGGCACACGGGTGGTACCACGTGGCGTGCCGCGCGGGAAGCGCAGCAGTTCGGTCGCGTTTCGACGCTGCAGGGAATTGGCCGCGTCCTTGAAATGTTTATACGCCAGCAATTGTTCGACAAGCTGCCGGCGCGGGTCGGTGGCATCTTCCGGCGTCATAACGGATGAATCCGCCGCATCCGCGACCGGTCGCGGATTCAACATGCGGCTCTTGATTTCCATCAGTGTGGCGGCCATTACCAGAAAATCGCCGGCAAGGTTAATATCCACATGCCGGATCACTTCCACGTGCGCCAGATACTGCGCGGTAATGCGGGCAATCGGAATGTCATGAATGTCCACTTCCTCTTTGCGGATAAGGTAAAGCAGAAGTTCCAACGGACCGTTGTACACATCCAGATCAACTCTGTAATCAGCCTGATTCATCGTGATTTTAAGATAACGCCTTTTCGCGGATACCGCCAATCGGCACGCGAAAAAAGATCGCGCCCGGGCACCCCGGCGTCACATTTCCTCCAGCAGTTCAATGCCCAGAAGGTCGCGCAGACCCACGCCCAATACCGCCTGTGTCAGCCGGCACAGCAGCAGCCGGCTTTGCCGCGACGTGTCGCTGGCGGCCTTCAACACCGGGCAGGCTTCGTAAAAGCTGGAAAATTCACCGGCAAGATTATATAGATAGCCGCAGATATAATGCGGCTTAAGGTCCCGCGCCGCAGATTCCACCACGCCGCCAAACTGACACAACCGCCGGGCCAAGGCTTTTTCCGAGGCATGTTCCAGAATAATATCCGCAGCGACCAGCAGATGGTCAATGGACTGGGCCCGAGAACCCGGCGCGGTTTCGGCCGCCTTGCGGAAAATGCTGCATATGCGTGTATAGGTATATTGCAGGTATGGGCCGGTGTTTCCTTCAAAAGAAAGCATCCGCTCCCAGGCAAAGGCGTAGTCACCCGTCCGGTCCTGCCGCAAATCACCATATTTCACTGCGCCAATACCCACCGCTCGGGCGATGGCCGCCCGCCGGTCGGCCGGCAAAGTCGGATTTTTTTCCGCCGTCACCTGCGCGGCGCGTTCAATCGCCTCGTGAAGCAATTCGCGCAGCTTTACCGATTCTCCGGAACGCGTTTTAAAGGGTTTGCCATCGTCACCCAGAATGGAACCAAATGGCGCATGTTCCAGTTTTACCGGCGAAGCCGTCTGTGGATTTATGTCCCAGCGTGCGGCGCGAATAGTGTCAAACACCATGGCAAAATGCTGGGCCTGGCGCGCATCTGTCGTATAAATAATGCGCTGCGCGTGCCAGTTTCGGTGGAGGGGCAACTGGTCCACAGGCGAATGCTTTTCTTCCTGAATCCGGAAATACAAAGCGGCAAGGTCGGTGGTCGCATATAAAAATGCGCCATCCGTTTTGCGGATAATAAGCGGAAGCGGATTTTTTTCCTTGTCCACATAGCCGGGCAGAAACACACACAAAGCCCCCTGGGAATCCGCCAGATAGGGTTTGTGTATCACCTGTGGCTCTAGCGCCTCGACCACGCGGTCCGCGGCCTCCACCGACTCCATCGCCCCCCTGGCCTGGGCACTGTCAGAATCGGGAATTGCGGTTACATCCATCGGCTGTTCATGAGCGGGATGATAGACTTCATCCAGGCCGATCCGGGGGCCATCTCCACCGTACGCCATTGCCCCCTTCAGCCGCTCCACCAGTGGCGCAAGCCGATCTTTGTAAAAGCTTTCCCCGCGTTCGTCGGACTCGGAAAGCAGGACCCCCAGAAGCAGAAACAATTCCTGGCAATGCCGTCGGCTTTCATCACGTATCCAATGCCACAGCCGGACTGCCTCGGGATCTCCATTCTGCAACGCCACCACGGCCTGGCGTGCCTCTTTGGCAAATTGCGGATCATTCTTGTCGCGTTGCGAAGCCTGTTTGTAATACGCGTCAAGATCGGAAATATGCGCCTGGCCACCCTGAATCACGGCATCTTTCGCATGACGTATCAACATGCCAAACTGTGTTCCAAAATCCCCCACATGATTCTGCCGTATCACCGTATGGCCAAGAAACCCGAGCGTGCGGGCAATCGAATCACCAATAATGGCGCTCCGCAAATGCCCCACATGCATTTCCTTGGCAATATTAGGACCGGCGTAATCCACCACAACGGTGACAGCCGCGCCTACCGCATCCACACCACCGCGGGCAAGGTCCATCGAATTGGCGGCCAGCTTTTTAAGTTCCGCGGAAAGCCATGCCGCCTTGATCCGAAGATTGATAAATCCGGGGCCAGCGATTTGCGGGGGCTCACACATATCATCTATAGAAAGGTGCTCCAGTATGCGCGCCGCAACGTCCCGGGGCGGCCGGGAAATCAGGCGAGCGAGCGCCATGGCCGCGTTACACTGATAGTCGGAGAATTTTGGGTCGCCGATTTTGATCTGCGGGTCGGACGAATATTCCGGCCCAAACGCCGCCGCCATCGCCTGACCGAAGCGCAGGCGCAAAGTAACTTCTATCGGAATCACTGCGTTTCCTTATCTGGATTTGGCCCGGCTCTTCTTGGCTGCGGATATTTTTTTAGCCTTTGATTTCGCCGGCTTTTTTGCCGCCTTGGCCGCCGTCTTTTTCACAACGCGTTTAACGGCCCTGGCCTTGCTGACCGGCTTGCGCGCCGTTTTGGCTTTTCCCTTACCGGCCGAACGCACCGGCTTTAGCGATTTGGCGACCTTGGCGGCTTTGCCGCCACCGGCGGTCTTGCGGACCTTGGTCAGTGCGCCGCCTTTTTTCCGCACAGGCTTTGGTACCGCCTTCTTTGCGGCGTTGCCTGGCGTTTTGGCCTGCAGCGCCCGTTGCGGCTTCTTTTTTGGCGGCTTTCCGGACGCCTTTGAAACCAGTGCTTTCTTCGGACGATCCGCGCCAACATGCGCGGCACTCTCCTGAACTTCGATGACTTCAATCGCTTCCGCCCCGGCCACAAATGCCTCGGCAGCGGATTCCTCTTCAACAGTATCCGCGAAATCATTGGGCGGGGAAATTTCCTCAATGGCGGCGGAATCTGGCGAAACAGTCTGATCTGATTTTTCTTCCCAGAATTCGAAGGAATACGACAACTGTTCCTGAACATTGGCCAGCGCGCTGTCGGTCATGTCGGTCTGTGGCTGCAATTCAGCCGTTGGCAATTCAGGCTGATTGGGATCGCGCCATTGAATTTTCGGGCAATCGCCCCACAGCAGTTCAAGGTCGTAATACTGACGGCTGGCTTCGTCAAAAACGTGCAGCACCACATCCACAAAATCAACAAGTATCCATTTGGCGGATTCATAGCCGCTGGTGCGCCATGGCTTAAACCCGAGCGCTTCACCCGCGCGGCAAAGTTCATCCGCCACGGTGCGCATCTGGCGCGCGGACGTACCGGTACCGATTAAAAAGAATTTGGTTACTGGCGACCGCTGGCGTACATCCAGAAGCACCACGTTGCCGCAGCGCGTTTCGGCTGCGAGTCTGGCCAATGAAATTGCCGCGCTTAAGGCCGGGTCATGATTTGCTTCTTCCATGGTACGGTTCCACCTGTCAAAAATCCGGGCAGAACTGTCCGGGGGAATTCGGTGTCACCCACAGGCAACCTGCCATCGGCATACAGTTTCGCCGAAACCGCTCTCCGATGCCAGCACACGGGAAAAAAAATCGGACAGTTTTTGTTGAAAATCGCGTTCGGTGCCTTTCGCCCGCCAACCCTGCGTCGGCCAGCCGCAGAATTCACCGCTCATTGGATCCGCCATTTATCGCCAGGTGTCAGGGACCCTTTGCAATCAAAATAGCGGCAGGCTTCAGCCTGTCCAAAAAAATCCATAAACGCGGAAAACAGGATTTGGCATTGGCAATAAAATATTGTAAACTTCTTTTTCCGGGCTACTTTGGGCCGGTCGGCAAAGCCGATAAGCCCTGTATTCGGAGAATATTAGCAGGCATTCCGGTGCGTTGCATTTGGCAATCGCTGGCCTGCCGTTGTCAAATGGCCCCACAGGATTGCCTACTTGGTTAATCTTTTGGCTTGTAGCCGAATGGCAGCGACCACCCCGCAGCAAGATGCGGTTGGATCGGTACTTTAGTGAGCGCCGCCTTTTGTATTTTGGCGGTTGTCGCAATGATTGTAAACCCCGCACTGAGCGATATTTAGAGGATATTCATGACAGCAAAGCACGGTCGTACGCACCTGTTTACAAGCGAATCGGTTTCCATGGGCCACCCGGATAAGGTTGCGGATCAGATTTCCGATGCCGTTCTGGATTCACTGCTGGCAGTGGACCCGCACGCCCGTGTGGCCTGCGAAACACTGGTTACCACTGGTCTTGTGGTACTGGCCGGTGAAGTAACCGTGCACAACAGCAAAGCCATTGAAGCGTTGAACAATGCCGAAGACACGGCTCGCAAAACCATTGCGGAAATTGGTTATGACGACCCGCTTACCGGTTTTGACTATCGCAGTTGCGCAGTAATGCGTTCGCTCCACAGCCAGTCCGCGGATATTTCCCGCGGCGTAACTGAATCCGCCCAACATGAACAAGGTGCGGGGGACCAGGGCATTATGTTCGGATTTGCCTGTACGGAAACGGCATCCCTTATGCCACTGCCGATTTATTTAAGCCACCGACTGGTTGAAAAGCATGCCGAACTGCGGCAGAACAAATCCATCCGCTGGCTCCGACCAGACGCCAAAAGTCAGGTGACCGTGGAATATCGAGGCCGACGACCGGTAAAAATTCATACCGTCGTGTTTTCCACCCAGCATACCGAGGAAGCGGTTGACACCCGATCTGACAGCTTTGCCGATGCGGCTCGCATGGAAATTATTGAAAAAATCGTCAAGCCGGTCATCATGGCGGAATGCCCGGAATTGTGGAACGAAAAGACCATTTTCCACATTAATCCGACCGGAAAATTCCTTATAGGCGGTCCTCATGGCGACTCCGGCCTGACTGGCCGCAAGATTATTGTGGACACCTACGGCGGTCGGGGGTGTCATGGCGGCGGCGCATTTTCCGGCAAGGACCCGTCCAAGGTGGATCGTTCAGCCAGCTATATGGCCCGCTATGTGGCAAAAAATGTGGTCGCAGCCGGCCTGGCAACAGCGTGCGAAGTGCAGCTTGGCTATGCCATTGGCGTAGCCGAACCGGTCAGCGTTCTGGTGGATACCGAAGGCACCAGCGTGGTGGATGAAGATATCATCAGCGATCTGGTGCGAAAGGTATTCCCTCTGAAGCCACGGGGAATTATTGAGCATCTCAAATTGCTGCGGCCGATTTATCGCCAAACCGCCCGCCATGGTCACTTTGGACGCGAATTGCCTGATTTTACATGGGAAAAGACTGACAAAGCCGCCGAATTAGCAGATTTGGCCGGCGTTAAACCGAACGAACAGGCCGTCGGCGCGGCCACCTGACCCGGCATGTACCCAACGACAAATAAAAGCGCAATTGAAATCAATATATTTTCTTTTGCCAATAGGGTGCGTGACACGTTTCGCTGTTGAAATTTGCTGTATGGAATACAGATAATCCGCCATGGTAGGCAGGTCGCTATAATGTCCGGCATATTCCCGCCGGCGAAGCGTATGTGGAATTGATTTTCATGAATTGGCGGCACTTTTGATGTGGCTGGTGAGGCACTGGCCAGCAGGCTGAAATTCGGCGACGGATTAGGAGTTTGCGGCAGCTTGTTGGTTGAGTGGGAAATAAAATCTCCGTGGAACCACTTAGACCAATTTTTGCATCGCCTTTTTCCTGGCATTCCGTTGGGGTGGCAGGCCAAAACACCTTGGGCGTCGGGCGTCTCGCGTGAAAAGAAGCCGCTGGGGGCCGCGTTCACCGCCCAGGACGCTGGATACCGCATAACCGCAAGCCATTGATCATCACCACGAAACAAAGGCGCACCGAAATAATCCAATCCACAGATTCCACAGATTCCACAGATTTTGCTTCCACAAGCAAATTGGCGGGAGTTCTATTTTTTCTGATCATAGATCGTTGTTAGTTGTAAAAGACCACAGCGGACGCGGATAAACTGCCACACCAGTATACGCCACCAATATCCCGTCAGAAGGCACGGAATCAGCAGCTAAATTCAGTGAAACCCATGCCGCAGGCCAAAACACCTTGGGAAATCACTTTGGGGGTCGGGCGTCTCACCCGAAAAGAAACAGCGAGGGGCCGTGTTTTTCGCCCAAGACGCTGGGTAACGCATAACCGGAAGCCATTGATCATCACCACGAAACAAAGACGCACCGGAATAAACCTATCCACAGTAACCTACGACTCTCACGATGGATGATAGAAACGAACATTCGCCACCTTAAAATCACACTGGGCATGGATGTACTCAAGTGCAAGACCCTTGATGGGGTGCGTAAGGAAAGGCTGATATTTCTACTGGTATACAACCCTATCCGCATCATCATGCTGCAGGCGGCGCGACGGCAGGGTGTCAACATCAATCGTCTGAGCTTTGCTGATACCCTCGCATGGATACGCCATGGCGATCTGCATCGTTGTCCCCCCTTAATAGTCAACCCTCTACGTCCCGGCCGATTGGGACCGCGTGTACTCAAACGCCCCAAAAAAGCAGTTTCCCTATATGACCAAACCACGGGCCGTACTCAAAGCAGAACTTTATGAAAAATATGGCGATTTGGCTTAACTTAGTGGCATTAGGCTACGGCCCCGTTTCGCTCTCCCTAACATCTAACTCCTCACTGCCGCCTTTTCGTGCCCCCAAGTCGCCAACCATCCCCGCGCGGAAGGTCTCCGCCAGCAACAGCAATCCCAGGTAGCCCATCGGAACCAGGGCCGCCGAGCCGCCGGTTATTGCCGCATGCACCAGTCCATTTTGCATCAGTTGGTAGCCCGCCCAAAACGGCAGCAGCAGGAAAAACAGTCCGCTGCAGAATGTCGCCAGCAATGCAGCGGTAATTGCCCATGCCAGCCCCGGAGGAAGGCCCGAAAGGCCAAGGGGCCGGATGCGGGCGATTTTACCGGGCCCGCCCGCTAAAATTCCAGGCATTTGGGCACTCGCGAAAATTAGTCGCATGGTCCAGGTGCCCAGCCATCCAATCAATCCAATTGCCAGCGACCAATACCCCAATTGCGTTGCTCTTGCCGCCCAGAATAACCCGCTTGGTATCCAGATGACACCCTTGGACTCTACCGCTTCGCGATAGCAGTTTCCGGCGTGGCCTTCCGGCGGCAGCAATGGGGCGAGTTGTATCCATTTGGGAAGATGCGGTGCAACAACCCGGAGGTGGACTGAGTTGCCTGCGGTGATAACCTCCGACTGTCCTCCTCCTGCACCGATGCCTCCGATCGGCAATGGGCCGGCCAATACCCGTTGCATCTGGCCCGGATTCCACACCCGATGCAAATTCGTCGAAATGAAGGGCAAAGATGCCCCCGCCCACAGAAAGGATAACGAATAAACGATGGTCAGCATTGTAACGCCAACAAAACTAATCACCCCGATTTCCATGAAAGCGGGTTGCGACTGCAATTGCCATGGCATTAGCCAGACTTCCGTACCCGATTGCGGGTCGGGACGCGCCAATTCGTCTATGGCGCGGCTGGCTCCCGCCTGTGCTGGCGTCGCATTTGAACCGGATTGGGGACCAGTTGGCCAAGCGCATAATATATTTTGCCAGACAAGCATGCTGCCCGACAACAAAATTCCCCACCCCAAAAGGCACGCGCCTGAGGCCGCAGGGACCGGGTCAGCCACCAGCGTGGCGGCTGATAGCAAAGCTCCGGCAAGGGCAATGCCAATACCAATACGAAAGACCGGCGGTGCCAGCACCCTTATCCACCGACGGCAACGGTCTACCCATCTGTCAGATATGAATCGAACGCGGCCGAATGCGAACAGTCCGAGTATCGCCAGCATGGCGAGCAGTTTGCCCGCAGCCGAAAGCCCCGCAGCCCAAAGCCAGAGGATGTCACCGGCTGTCGGCTGCCCCGCGTTATTTAACATGTTGAGCAATAGCATTTATTGTCCAACAAAATCCGAACGATGGCGAGCACGCGCACGCCCCTCAGAACGGGTTGGGCCAACTGTGTTCGTAAATCTTCGCTGGCGCATTTATCCCTGGACCTGGCGGGACCGGGATCTCGAACCTTTTTGTCCACCATAAGAAGGAAGCTTCCCCTACCATCCAAAAATCGAATTCCCCCGCCAATTCAAATGTAATGCTGCTCGGATCAGCCTTAAAAAAAATATCGAAAGCCCCGCCAGCCCTCCCGGTCGCCTCAATGCTGAACCCAAGAAGCCCCACGCCGAAGCTGAGGCCGGCCGAAAGCCTGAGTTTCGATTCGACATAGCCAGAATTCAAGGGGCCGCCGCACTTTCCATTATGCAGATCAAGTATCAAGGACCTTCCCAATTGGGGCCCGACTGTGGCATCAGCCTCAATCTTCTCCCCGAAAAGCTCAAACTCCAAGCCAATTCCGGTACCGACATGCATATCCGCTGTGAGCCTCAGATACTCTCGTTTCCGCTCGATTTTTCTCTTGTAGCGGACCGATATTTTAAATCCGAAGCCTTCGTAGACGGCAAATTTCGCAAGGGTCCCCTCGACCGTTAAGGCGCCCCAAGGGTCAACTCCTCCTGCTGGCATCCCCCCCACATACCCATACAAATTAATCCCGCCGGCATACCCAATCGGATCACGCTGAATCCAACGGCCAAGGACGGCGTTGTATGTCCGATTGCGGACGTAACAACGCTGCGTTTCGGGATCAAAGCGGTAGCCGCAATAAATAATTTCATTCGCACAGGAGGTATTGGAGAAATTGGGTGTATCGCGGTGGCGACGGGCAGACAAGATGTCTGCGGTCCGGTGACCAGGAGATTTTCCGGTCTGCCAAGACTCATTGCGCCAGCGGACGCTGCTTCGCGGCTTGGTGCCGTGGTGGTGAACAAATTGTTTATCAAGTGCGACCAAGATAATTGCTCCGCAGACAAATGAGCTTGATGGAATTCTATTCGGCTGATGGCAAAGTGTGCAAATCTCCGGTGGCCTGATCCGTCTGGTCCACAACATTTGACAATGGCTTGCGGAAGAATGCCGTCACTTCGTCATCCGTCCGCGGCCAAACCACAAAATGCCAATGATTCTTCATCAGCAACCAGGCCAATATCCGCAGCGGTATGCGGTGGTATGCGGCGGTATGCGTTCCTGAGCCTCTTATCCCGGCGCGCCGGGACTCAAAAGCGGCATCATCATCATCTTCATTACGAACTCATTACGAAACAGGGCGATTCGTCCCGCGGAACAATTGAGTGCGTGGTAAATTTAGCCACCCGGCGTATGTCTTGCTTTGCGTGCCCTACGCCGCACACTGTCCGCAATCCGGCCATCTGTCAATATTAGCTACGTACCCGTTTTTCTCTCCAGGCAACCGCCCGCTCGAAGGCCGGTTCGGCCGACATCCACGCAGCATCCTCATCTGTTCGCGCCCCCAACGAAAGCGCGACCATCCCCCTCCCTTTGCATACCGCCGTGGGGATATGCGGGCTGACTGCTATCGGATTGCCTCGGCCCGCTCCGGGATATTTGCAAAGACAGGGCCGTCTCCTGTCCAACCCAAAAAGCGACCAATAAAAAAATCGACGCGAAGACAAATGCGGAAGTGTACAGAACCCACCAGTTTTTCTTCGGAGTCAAAAAAGCAATCACTAATAGGAAAAATGGTCCTAAGACAAGAATACTAGGCAATATCATCACCATAAGAGCCCCTCACCAGTTGGCCTCGTCTGATCGCCTCGGAACAGATCGTGCGGCGGTGGCGCCCGGGCCGCCATAGTCGCGGCCGACCGTTGCCCTTGTCGGTGTAAAAATGACCGCCGATCAATGTCGACTGATCGCTCAATTAACCATAGGCAGCAAAAAAGCCAAATTGCCCAAGAAACAGCGACGGCGGCCACCCTATGCCTGGGAAATATCCAAGCAATTAATATTATCACCGGCGGTCCCGCCAGCAAGCCCATGAATGTCATGACCTGGTTGTCCATAATCACCGCCCCGCCAGCCCGCCGGCCAGCTTTGCGCCGGCGCTTCCCGATTGGACTCGCTGGTAATCCAAATAAAGGTGTGGGTGCGGCCCCGGCCCCCTAGCCATGGCGACCCCGGAGTATATAACGTTAATTGCCCACTCGGCGCAATTGCTGAGGCCTGCATTGTAGTAGGGCGGACTCGCCTTCGCCGCTGCAGCCAATTTTGCAATCTCGGCAGCTGCTTTTTTCACGTCAACCTCGCAGCCATCGACGTAAACTGCATATTTCCGCAAGAAGTAATCGCTATGTAATGTAAGGGCGTTGGCGTAACCAATCGGCAAGAGGGAATAGGAGTCATTCGTGTGCACCACACCCGGCGTCAGCCAGAAGGTATCTTTGAATACCGCCCAAGTCGTCCCGCTCCCAGCTACCGGAAAAAATCCGTAATACACCCCGCCAACCTCGATAAAGGCATGCACAAACGTTGCCCGGGGAGATGCGGTGGCATAAGCCTTGTAGTAGTAGACTCCCGGTATCTTAGCTTCCTTCAGCCCGCTCGGATCTACCATCCCCACCGGCCCGCTTCCCACAAACTGATACGTATTGGCCCCATTGACGTAAGAAAGCGGATCCTGCGAAATCCAAGTTCCCAGCGACGGCGAATAATTCCGGAAGCGTTCGTCATACAGCCCGGTCACCGCATCCAGCGTCATGCCTTGATACAGATTGTTCACCATTGGCCGCGTGCCGGCAGGTGGCGTGCTCCAATCCGCATTCAATACGGTGATCGAACCATAAGGCGAATAGACGTAGCGTTGCACGACATCCCATGTTCCGGTGGTGCTGTTGAATCCAACAACCGCTGTGGTATCCCAATTCGCATCCTGCAGGAAGTACAGTCTGCTGTTCGGCTGAATAACGCCAGCGGAATAGGTGTCCTGCAATACCGCCGCGTTAATGTATGCGGCACTCAAGACCATTTGCGATGACACATTTGAGGATGCCGTGCCATTGGTGCGGGTTTCAATGGCCTGCCAGTTGGAATTGTAATAGATGTAGTTAATCTCACCGGCAGGAATGCCGGTGCCACCTTGCGGATAGCTTTCGCTGATACGGTATCCGCGTGCATCATACGTATAGGCCGCAATCAGTTGCCCTGCGGAATTGGTCACGCTCACAAGCCGATTCCAGGCATCATAAACCAGTTTGTTGCCGTTCTGATCGGTGGTCATGTTGCCATTGGAATCATATACAGGAGTCAGGAGACCGGAGACAGAAGTAATTTGGTTTTGTGCGTTGGCGGTGCGGGTCTGCGTCGTGCCATTCGTCGTGCTGCTGGACCAATTCCCCTGGCTATCCAGATTCCAGCTTTGATATGCCGCTCCGCCACGGGTTACCGCGGTTAATCTGTCCAGCAGATCATAGCTGTATGTTTCCGAATAGGCGGAATTCAGCACATTGTTTTTCGCAGTGACATTGGAATTCTGGTCATAGGTATAGGTGTATCCATCCACAGTTGTTCCTGCGGAATTCACCCAGTTCTGATTGACGACCCGACCGAATTGGTCAAGACCGACATATTGGTCGCCACCGGCACCAATGGAACCGGAGGCTCCAACCAAGGTCAGGTTAATGCCCGTCTGCGGATGATTACGGGCCACAATGGTTGAAAGGCCAAGATAACTGTACTGTTCAAGAACCTGGCCGGGATCGCCGGAATTTGCGCCATCGCTGATGGAATCCAATCGACCAATTGCCGCGTCAAGCGCCCCGTTCAGGTTGGAACCTGAATAGTTGTAATCAATCGTTCTGCCGTTCGGATAGACCATGCTGGTAAGCAAGCTCCCATTCGAGGGACTCGAATAGGTATATCCTACATAAGGCGTGGTGCTGGTGTCCACCGCACCGCTGACACTCTGGTATTGCGCGGTAATCTGCCCCAGGCCATTGTAGAAATTCTCCACCTGATTCACGATCGTTGTACCAGCCGTATCCGCGCGAAAGCCGCGCACACGGCGGAGTTTTTTCTTATGCCGCCGGGCGATCATGGTCGAATTTTCACAACTCATCGCCATAATTGCGTGTCATTCGGCTATTTGCCAACTGTTTGATCGTCCCTTATCATGAAATTTAAGGCTCCTTTCAATTGAGTGGGCCACCGCACGACTCTCTTGTCGCCCCGGACTCTATCAATTTAATTATAAACTCATCGGGATTATCCGGCGAGATGATGATATAGCGAGAGAAACCGCTCCTCTTGCGAATAAATACGAATTCACGCACAAATAACCGATTTACCATCGTTGAGTATCTGAAAAAATCGGGGCTGGTAATGAGGTCGCGATGGGTCATCTTCTTAACGGTCGCATCACAAAGGGGGATTGCGCAAACCGGTAGCAGGCCGAAGAGGACCACCCGAAGGTGCGACGGCGTTATCTGGTAGGTTAAAACCACTTGCATGAAGAAATGGGCGCCTACACCACAGATAGCGAGGCTCGCGAGAATTTCAACTAAAGTGAAAAGAAGATGCATTTTCTTGCTGCCCGCTTGCCAATCACGCCGATAACCGACCGATGCCACATCCGGTCTCGTTCCTACTAGGCCGAAGATTCCGGGCCTTCAGCCCGGCCCTATCTCTCGCACGTCAGGGCGGCACCACTTGCAGATTGCCATTCACATCCGTGACGTAGCCTGGCGGGTTTGCAAAAATATTGATCGGCCTAGTGCCCGCCGAAACCGTCGTCGTAGGAAAGCCTGAAACGGCAGCGCCAGCGCCGCGTCCAGCCGTCAGGCTACATATCCAAATGCCGTGGCTAATGGCAAAGGAGACTGAGCCAAAAGGAGTGTCCAGATTCCATTGCTTGAACGGTCCGTTCAGCGCGGAAACGCGACCCGCGTTTGTCATAAAGATCCCGCCCCCAACTCCCGCATAACGCCCTCCAAAGAAATCGGTCTGTCCCGTGTTTGAAGGAAAACCGACCGTGTGGCCGGGCGTACCAAAAGCTGCGCCGCCGGAAAGAAAGCCTCCACCGCTTATCCCGTTATGACCAATAAATACGCCGGCGCCCCCTGCCGCGGTTGCCCCGCCGCCAGCGACTACTCCGGCCGTTGCGCCCCCGGTACCGATAGCTCCGACGCCAAATAAGCCCCGCGGATCCACCATCCCCACCGGACCGCTTTCCACATACCCATACAAATTTACCCCGCCCGCATACCCAATCGGATCGCGTTGAATCCAACGGCCAAGCACCGGGCTATACGTCCGATTGCGGACGTAATAAAGCTGCGTTTCAGAATCAAAGCGATAGCCGCAGTAGATTATTTCATTGGCACCATAATCTGACTGCACATCATCATCGGTAAACCAGATGCCATCCGCACCCGGGCCGGTGAAGATCAGCGTATTGCCATACGCATCTGTATCATACGCCTCCACAACCTGCCCGCTGGAGTTAACAAGCGCCACCGCGCGGTACAGCAAATCCTGCAAAAGATAATAACTTCCAGCCGCCAGATTCTGGGCACCAAGCGGAACCAAAGTCGTCAATTGAATACACTCGTCAATATATTGGCCCCATACATATTGCCGAATCGGAGCATCCGTATTGCCGCTGCCCCGGCGGCCGCAACTAACACTTTGTGTCCTCTGTGATCTCTGTGGTTCGACCGTCCCGCCAAACCCATACGCATATCGCCCGCCCGGCCACGGGGGACCAATCGCGTTTTCTATGCTATCCGCATTCCTGACCATTTTATGGCCCCGTTTGAACCA
>DAIDJN010000068.1:0-71266 GCA_027451365.1 Phycisphaerales bacterium
TTCAACCCGATGCATCGCATCCAGACGAACCCGTTCGTTAGCCGACATAAGTAAGTTTTCCATTCTGTCTGGTATACCCCAGACTCGAAGGTGACACTTCTATTTCGGCTAAGGGGTGACAATTCTACTTCGGTACAACAATCCGTGCATTGCGCTCTTGCACCCATAAACAGCCAAGATTACAATTGACCGTAATTGCAAGGTCTTGATCGCCTAGGTTCTTAGGGATCGAAAAATGGAAAAGGGTATAGCAATCGCGGCTGAACATGCCTTTGACGTGATTACCGCCGCGTCAATCACGCGGCAAAAAGCAGTACCCCTCATGGCCGTTTCACCGGGTTTCCGCCGCCGCAGTCAGGATGGATGCCCGTATTCCCAACGCCTTGCAGATACGGGCCAGTGTTTCAACCGTTGGCGACTTCTGGTCGAGTTCAAGCAAACTGATGTAATTCCGGGAAAGCCCGCATCTGAAAGCCAGTTTCTCCTGGGTCAGCCTTGCCCGGACCCTCGCCTTACGGATTTGAGCGCCTATTTTCACGCCACGGATGGTAAGACCTTGCGATATGGCAGTCTTCCAACTAAAGTGTGCATGAATTCCGCTTCTTGACTTTCGAAAGGATGACCACAGGGGAGAAATATTCGATAATGTAACGGACTGACGTGTCCAAAAATCAACTCGTTTTCTTATTTGTTATTTCGGTGCAACAAAATAATTGTTGGATATGCATATTTTGTTTGAGCGTCAAAGTATCGGCTTGGGCGCATTTGTCTAAAAGAAAGGTTCACGATCATGGAAACTGTTGACACCAGGATGACTCGTATCGGCGTTTTTTACGATGGGAACTTTTTTTGGCATGTAAGCACCTACTATAACTACGCTCATCCTCGCAAGGCCCGGTTGAGTATCAAGGGGCTGCACGAATTCATCTGTGAGCAAGTATCCAAATCAGAAAGCGTTGATAAGCGATATTGCCAGATTGTTGACGCACATTATTTTCGCGGACGCTTCTCCGCACAACAGGCCGATGAGCGTCAGAAACTCATGACGGACCGGGTATGGGATGACGTGTTAATGCGTGAGGGAGTGGTCACGCATTACCTCCCTATGAAACCACGGGGTGAGAAAGGGATCGATGTTTGGTTTGCTCTCGAAGCTTTCGAACTCGCCATTTACAAGAGATTCAATGTCTGCGTGTTAATCGCCTGCGACGGCGATTATGTGCCGCTTGCAAGGAAATTAAACACACTGGGAACGCGCGTAATGGTTCTTGGGTGGGATTTTTCTTACACTGACGAATCGGGTGAATCGCATGTGACTACAACCTCAGAGGACCTACTGAAAGAAGTTACCTATCCCATCGCCATGGATATGATAATTGATGATAAAACTCGGAAATCTGACTCGGATGTTAACAACCTATTCCTACCGAAGAGGGAGGGTATAACATCTGTTAATAAAGGCGGCCATGAGGGATTGTCAAATACAAAACACGGAACCATCAAGACGCTTAATCAAGGGTTTGGGTTCATTAAGCAGAACGATGGTAACGACCTCTTTTTCCATTGGAAGCAATTGACTAACCGCGATTTCAATGAGTTGAAAGTTGGCGACAGCCTTGAGTTCGCGTTAGGCCAAAATGATAAAGGGCCAGTTGCTATAAACATAAAGATAAAGGATAGTTAATAAAAAACATATCGAAATGAAAGGTAAAAAGATGGACCGAACCTCCGTTACTGGATCAGGGCATCGATTTCAGCGAGCCAATTGGTTGGTGCCAGCCATCATAGCAGTTCTAATAGCACTTCCAGCGGCGTATTTTTGCGGAACTCGTTGTTTGGTGACATGGAGAATTGATAAAAGCTTGTCTGCCCTCAAGCCAATTGAGGCGTGGGGGGCGGCGCAGGACAAAAACAACATCGCGCTGAGCGTAGCGGATATTGACACTTTTTTTTCCATGCGGAGAAGGACGGAGTGCCAGTGTTTTCCGCAGACGCGCTGGGCTTCTGGCATAATGCTTTCTGGTCCGCTGAGGATCACATGTTCTGGAGCGATGGTAAAAACGGCGCTGAATATCAGGCCGAGGTATTTAGGCAGGACCTGTTCAGCGGCCAACAGCTTAATCTGGCGGTGCGGTCTGCGGTGTCCTTGTATTTTCAGCGTAGAAAGGCAATTGAGAACCGGATGCTACTGCGGATTGAACAGGACATTCCCGCGTCCAATGGCCGACCAAAGAGCCGTTCCACCATGGCGGCCGGGATGCTGAATAATATTTATTTGGCGACTACTGCCCAAAGCCAAATGGCGGACAGCCCGGCTGTCAGGCGCGGCCTTGAGGAGGGCGTTGCGTCTAATGCAGTTACGCTCATTGCAACGAGCATAGGCTCCGGCGTTGCTGCGGCCGGCGCGGGGGCGGGCGCGGCTGCGCTTGGAATAGGGGCGTTAGGCAGCTGGGAAACCGCAGGTATAAGCGTGGCCGCCGGCGCTGCGGTTGCAGTGGGCATTTATGGTATCGAAAAATTGTTGGGTGTAGGCGACAAGCGGAAGGCGAAAGTCGAGGCATTAACACGACAGTTGTTAGAAAAGATGCGATTGGAAACGATTAATGGCATTAAAGGCCGTCCCGGTTTGTTGGAGGCACTAGGGGGGCAGGATCGTAATTGGAAACAGGCCTACTTTGGTGCGTTAAAAAAAACGGTCATCGGCTACGAGGAGAACAACCATGAATAGCTTAAGAATGGTCACCGTGGCCCTTCTGCTGGGCCTGTTGCTGGGTGGTGGTCGCGTGTTAGCACAGGAGGCCCCATTGATCGATGGGGTTATGGAGCTGACGGAATCGGTCGCCGAAGGCTCTGCGGCGGATACCGCAAGTATTGGCGGCAAACAAGTCCTTGAGAAGAGCATCGAGACCTGCGCTAAGAAATTTGGTCTCGCCGAGACCAAGCGAGTTTTTTCTACCGTTGGCCCCGAAGCTGTTAATGTTATGGAAAACGCGTCCGGCAAGGAAGCGCCAGAAGTTTTCAAATTTATGGCGAAGAAAGGAATGGATTCGCTTTACGTTGTCGGCCGGCCCGGACGGATGGCGATTTTCCTCAAATTCGGCGACGCTGCTGGCGATGCGATGCTAAAGCAAAAGGGAATCGCCGAGGCGTTCATAAACAAGTTTGGGGAGCCCGCTATAGGTGCAATGAACGCCGTGAACGAACAAAACGCGGTTCGCCTCGGGAAAATGTCAGCTTCCGGCGAACTCACCGCTGGCGGCCAGCCCGAAACATTATTGAAGGTCGTGGGTAAATATGGCGATAAGGCGATGAATTTTATTTGGAGGCATAAAGGCGCACTCGCCGTTGGAACGACACTCACCGCATTCTTGGCAAATCCCCAACCATTTATCGACGGAACTAAAAGTCTCACAAGCGATACTGTCGGTGCAATAATAAGGCGCGTGAATTGGACACCAATCGCATTACTCGCGTTGGTTTTGGTGGCGATTTGGATCGGATCGGGCCGTTGGCGGAAACGGCCTGTATAAGCGAAGATTGCCGGTACGGGCGGAAATATTTGAATTCGTATGCGCATAAATTAACTCGATGGTTCGTGTGCGGAGATCACGGCATTTAGCCTCTTAGGGGAAAAACAATGGCGATTGACATTGAGAATAATACAAACAGGGTGAAGTCTGAGCGGCATTGGCCTTATCTCGCTGTTATTGCAGTCTTGGCTTTGGCATTAGCAGCCGCCGCAACCTGCATAATTAACGAACAAACGAAACTGCGGAATGAACTTGCCCAGATCAGATTGGTATCATCGAATACTTCTAAAGCGATGAACACACGGCAATTGGCGCAAGCTAAGGCGCTTAATCACCTGGAGGCGGTGCAGCAGCAGCAAACCGCCGTCATATATGCGGCGCTTGGGAAGGTCATTCCTGTCAAGATGCCGGTAGAATTTGATGCCCAACTGTCAGACGCTGAAAAAGCTGCGACACGACTTGCAATGCACGAACATCCGGATCGCGTGAAAGTTAAGAACGCCATCAGCGCGGTAGCCACCTTGGTCCGTCAGCTTCCACCCTGGGCCGAACAAAATTATTTACCGCGTTTCAACGCTCTGCGATGGGCGCTTGCCGCCGAGTATCTGCTTGCGACGTCCGGGAAAGAAAACGGTCAAACGGCGACCGAGGCCAGCGACGCGGCGCAAAATCTTGTTAACCAATTAAATTCGGTGCCCAACGCGCCGAAACGCGGCATAACGCTGGCAACGCTGGACAGGCTCTCCGACCAAATACGCTCCGCGGCACGGGCCATGGAATCGCGCACGCGTTTGCTCGTTTATCGCGATGCAAGGAACGCCGCCTTGGCATGTTTGGCTGGCGGAGCGGGTTCGCCCTCGGCTGCGCTTGATGGCCTGCAGCCGTGGCTCAAGGACAAAAAGCGCGGAGCGCAAGCCGAGTTCCTCGCCAATAAGATCAGACCGCTTGTCGCCGAGCGTCAGGCTAAGGAGATTATGAAGGAACTGCGTCGCGCCAGCCCGCAACTAAATGGGAGCCTGCTAGCTGTGGCGGCAGGCGGGGCCTACAACCAACTTGCCGGGCTGAAAATATCGATGGCCTCTCTGGGGCTGGCTTCCGATCCGGTAGTCGAAGCGGACCTGGCCAAGTGTAAGGCAGCCCTCCGACAAATCGCCGCCCAGCAGGCCGCGAAGCGGGCGAGGATTTCGCGGGCGTACCAGGCTTGGGCAATGGAGCGGATCGACGCGTGCGAGGAAAGTTACAAGGTGGCCAACGGATCACATTTCAAGGCGATCCTAGGTGCCGCCGCAAAGGGGTCCAACTCAGTTCCGACCGTATTGGAATTCGGTCTGGCGGGAGCCGCATTTAAGGCCGCAATGGCAAAGAGCGCGTCATTGGCTTTTTGGCGGCATAAGGCGCTCATGTATGCCGCCATAAAAATATTTGCTGCCCATTGACCAAGGCGACCTCACCATCGCTGTGAACAGCGAATACAACCGGGAGTTCGCAAAGATATGGAATAAGTTGAAAGGACTGGACGACCAGACCCAAATAGCCAAGGAGGAAGCCACTGTACGGCAGCTATCGCCAATGGATGTATGGAAAAAGGAGCACAGAAAATGAACCGAAAACTTCTCACGATAATGCTGGTCGCCGTCGGGTGGCTGGCCGGGGCTCGCTGTTATGCGCGCCGGGCCATCGACCCGGCGACACTAATGAAAACGCCGTTTGAGCAGCAGGCGGCGCTCTTGCCGGTAAATTTGAGATCCGAATTTGGTCAGGCGGTGGCAACGATGTGCCCAGCAGTTGCACTGGAGCGGACCGCAGTCCCCGCGCCGGTAATACGCAGCCCGCTTGACCTGATTAAAGATGCAATTCGGCTGGCAAATTTAGATGGGCCGTCATTACGATACCCAGTACCTGAATCGGCATTGCGAAACCTGCAAATTGCCCTTTCGAGGCAAGGCATCGACCTGACGCACTATGAGATCAGTGCAGCAGTAGATAATGCCCAGGCTCTTTGGCGGGAAAACCCTAATGCGTCGCTTCTTGACAAGGCTATGCGCGACCAAAATTCAGAACGGCCAACTTTTCATGGCAATGTGGCCGAAGTTGCCGAGGCGCGGGCGAGGGGCATGGTGCCTACCAAAAACACGCAGGGTGAACATTACGACCTTACGGAGCCAAGGAACGGACCCGGGAATGCCCAATTGAAAATATATACCGACCAGGTTCAAGGACTGAATGCGATGAAATCTGACTTTGACTATCCTCCAAAAAAGGCTTCCCGGAATGGCATAATGCCAATAGTATCCCTGTTGAAACTTGTACTCCGCGGTTTGCTAATCAGGAAAACGAGCGGAGGAATGGAGTTTTTTATCCTAAAGGAAGATCAAAGGATTACACTAATGCCGTGGAAGGCTTTTGCAAGCACCGATGAAGCGATCAAATACACAAAGCTGGGCAAGAGCCTGGTGGGAGGCATGGCCGAGGCCGCGCCGGCAGAGGAAGGCCTGCTTGCGGGCACAGTTGAAGGTGGGTTTGAAGGCGGGGCATTGGCGGGCACGGCATGGCTACCGCAGGCGATGGAGAGCGGTGGCAAGGTATTAGGGGTTTTCGGTGCCGCCGCGCGCGTTGGCTATTGGGGCTACACCATCTATGAGTGGAAAGAGGGCAAAATTTCAACTCGACGGCTCGTTTCGTCATCGGCCGCGACCGTCGGCGGTCTGGCGGGTGGTTTTGCGGGTGCTTGGGCTGGCGGCGAAGCAGGTGCTGCAATAGGAAGTATTTTCCCGGGGCCAGGTAATGCAATCGGCGGCTTTGCCGGTGCAGTCATAGGAGGGATAGTCGGCGGGTTTGGCGGTAGTGCGGCCGCCGGGTACGCCGCGTCTTCCTTTTACCAATTCGAGGACAATAAATTTGGTCGGCGTCAGCAGGCGGAACTGATGCAGTTCCTTACACAGTATTACAGCAGGCCAGGCGCGGCCCGAAATAGGTAAGGCTTGATATGACAGCCATTCGCACAAACACGGGATAGTCGTTGTTGGAATCAGTGCTTAGCAGGTCTTTCGCAAACCAATGTTTCGGGAGGTCAAAAAAATGAGACTGGCAACTGAATCTGGATACGTTTTTTTTCTGGCCATTGCCGCAACCTGTATTTCACCAGCACTTGTGACTGGAGATAAACCCGCACGGCAATATCAACAATTGTTGCAGGAAGCGGCCGATGGTAACGCGAGCGCGATGGAGAAGCTTGGCACCGCCTATGCCAAGGGGACGGGTGTAACGCAAAATTATCAGAAGGCAATCGTATGGTGGCACAGGGCTGCGGCGGTTGGTAATTGGGATGCCATGATCGACCTCAGTTTGGCCTATTCCGATGGCCAAGGCGTGCCGCAGGATTATGCCAAGGCGATGGAATGGTTCCGCAAGGGCGCGGCCGCGGGGGACGGGGATGCGATGGTCGACATTGCCCTTCTTTACCAGAATGGCCAAGGCGTGCCGCAGGATTACGCCAAGGCGATGGAATGGCTCCGCAAGGCCGAGGCCAGCGGTGATCCGCGGGTTGTAGCCTTGTCCAAAGAGTGTATTGCCAAAATCAAGCAAGCGGAGGCCGCAAAAAGCAACGGCCAGTAGCGGCAATGGCTTCGCCCCGCATTCAGGATAAATCCGGCGGTTCATCTGTAAGCCAGTCGAATTTTTCGCCGGTCCGAAAATTCCTAAAGTAGAATCTTCCTGATGTTAAAAAAAACAGTTCTGTTGTCGCGTGGTGGCTAATATCAACCTCTATATTTTGGTGGTGCCGCTGCCTTGAATGCCGCCTGCCGCCGGCTGGGCAATTCACCGGCTGTGGCCGCCCGGCATTACGCCATGGCCACAGACAGGGATGGGAGCTTTCAACGGGCAATCGGTGAACAAGGGACACCAGAACAAGCGCTGCAGAAAGCGCTGCAGTTTATGCCGGAACAGGCGGGAATGGACGCGAACGGCCAAAACGTGGGACACGAAAATAAGCTGGAAATACAGGTTAATTCGCTTGTATGCACGGGTATACATAATCAGGGGAATGGGCGATACAGGATTCGAACCTGTGACCTCATGCGTGTCATGCATGCGCTCTAACCAACTGAGCTAATCGCCCGCATGGGCTGAAGAGGAATGGTATCAAATATCCGCCCGTAAAGCCAGTCTTCCTCCACTCCTTCTGGCGTGGAAGTCGCGGGTCCGGTTCGGCGGGAAAAAAGTCACCGCGAACGAACCCAGCAACGCGGACATGCAGCCCGCGTGTCCACATCTTACTTCAACATGATAGAGCATTTTTGCCACGTTATTTTCGGCGGCAAACCACCATCCGTTAAAAATTGAATTCAAGCCGGCATGAAGCGGCGGCAAAACGCCTCGTAATCATCGGGCGTGTCAATGCCGTGCGGTGCGGCGGGCGTATCCTGCACCAGAATCTTTGCCCCCAGATAAAGGGCCCGCAACTGCTCCAGCTTTTCAAGCTTTTCCAGGTCGCAGGGAGCTGCGGCACAAAATTCCAGAAGAAACTTGCGGTTATAGGCGTAAATTCCCAAGTGCTTCCGATACAGCCCGGCCAGCTCCAACATGCCCCCATTGCGGGTCAGACCGTCACGGTCGAACGGTATGACATTGCGTGAAAAATAAAGCGCAAACCGCCGATGATCCGTCACCACTTTCACTATGCCCGGATCGGATATCTGGGCGTAGTTGTCAAAAGGGGCCGCGGCTGTGGTCATCTGCAGGCCGCCAATTTCGACCAGCCGAATCAGGTCATCTATCAATTCCGGGGAAACTTCCGGTTCATCCCCCTGCACATTGACGATGGTTTGAAAACTCTGAAATTCCGGCCGCACCGCGACCTCGGCGATCCGATCGGTGCCGGATTCATGGTCGCGCCGTGTCAGCACGGCCATGCCATGAAAACTGCGCACCGCATCGACAATCCGCGCATCATCCGTGGCGACCACAACAGTTTGCGCTCGCCGGGCGCGGGTGGCCTGTTCATAGACATGCTGGATCAGAAATTTGCCGGTCTTTTTGAGCAGCGGTTTGCCCGGAAGACGTGTTGAATCGTAGCGGGCGGGAATCACGATCAATGCGGACATGCGGCCTCCTTAAAGCCAGACATTGGCTTCGCCTTATGCGCACCGATATATCAGAAAAAACAGAGTGAATCAAACAGGTTTTATCAATCCGCGCCAATTGCCGCCGGCCCTGCCAATCCGCATCAGCCTTGGGCACTGCGCCGATAGGCGGCGGGTGGAACGCCCGCAAGAGCGCGAAACTGCCGGGAGAAATAAAAGACATCCTTGTAACCGAGTTTATGAGCTATTTCCTTAATGGGAACGGAAGATTCCGCCAGCAGTCTTCTGGCCGCGGCAACGCGTAGCCCCAGCATATAATCGTGCGGCGAAGCAGCCATGGCCCGCTTAAACTGCCGGCGCAGCGTGGAAACGGAAATATGAAGCGACTGCGCCAGGGCCTGATAATCATGTGAATCCTGATGCACCCACTGTTCAAGTTCCCGCGTGACGGTGGAAAGCCAGTTGTCTGCTTCCTGCGGCCTGGCACGGGCTTCGGCCAGTTCCAGCAGAATTGCCTCCAGCGCGTTTTGGGCTCGCCGCCGACCCAAATCGTCCCGGCGCGCCGCCAGACCGATCAGATCGTCCAGGCGATCCGCCCAGTCCAGGCCGGCCGGGGCACGCTGCGGGGAAAGTGGGAAAAGCCCCGCCCGCTTCCAGCGTTCCACGCCAGCGCCCTGAAACGCCAGATACCGGTGCGCCCAGGTTCGGGTTCCTGGTGCGGGCCTGAAAGCAATCAGCGGCCCGGGCCAGGCCGACCAGAACCAACGCCCGTTTAGCGCATAAGACTTTTGGCCGACCGATAACTGAACCGCGCCCGCGTCCATGTATTGAAGTGTGTAATAGCCCTTGAAATGCTTGCTTATATTATGCCCGCAGGCGGGAATAAAGGTTCCGTAAATAAATGTCACCGCAGTGGTTGTCATTGACCGTATTGTACAAAAATTGCCTTCTTTGTCCATTTTAACTGTGCGGACCGGGGGGTATGCTTCTTGACAACGGTTGATGAACGCCGACTCACAGGAATTGTGATATGCAAATTGATTCGACTTTGAACCCTTCCAGCCTCGCTCCGGCGCTGCCCCGGCTGTTTGAGCTTTCAACCGCCAAGGCGGCCCGACTGGAAAAAGTGTGGGATCGGTCGCGCGGCACACCGGTTTTTACCGTGCAAGGAAAATACACCACCCGCGGCTGGACGGAATGGACCGAAGGTTTCCTGTATGGCATTCCCCTTCTTACCTTTGACGTCACGGGCGATGCGCACATGCTGGCTGTTGGCCGCGCTAAAACCGCGGCTTACATGGCCGCCCATGTGACCCATCATGGCGTGCATGACCATGGGTTTAATAATCTAAGCACCTATGGCAATCTGCGGCGGCTGATGCGCGAGGGGCGTATTGAACACAACCCGTGGGAATTGGCATTTTACGAGATGGCAATTAAATCTTCCGCCTGCGCCCAGGCCGTCCGCTGGTCAAAAACCGCGGAAGGCGGCGGATATATTTATTCGTTCAACGGCCCCCATTCGCTTTTCATTGACACCATGCGAACAGTGCGGATTCTCGGCCTGGCGGCCCAGCTTGGCCACGTGCTGCAGGCCGAAAATGACGCGCGCATTTCGCTGCTTGGCCGCGTGCTGGCCCATGGAATCACCACCGCCCGCTTCAGCGTTTATTATGGCGAAGGTCGTGATTATTACGACACACCCGCTTTGGCCGGCCGCACAGCACATGAGGCCATTTTCAACACGAACGATGGTCGGTTCCGCTGCCCCGGCAGCCAGCAGGGATACGGGCCGTTTTCCACCTGGACGCGCGGCCTGGCCTGGGCCATTCTGGGCTTTGCCGAGCAACTGGAATTTCTGCGGGAAATCAAGACTGACAAACGCCTGGAAAATGAATCCGCCAGCATTGCCGATGCGATTCCGCTGTTCGAAAAAGCCGCCCTGGCCACCGCTGAATTTTATATTTCCCAGGCGGCCGCCGCCGACGGAATCTGTTACTGGGACACGGGCGCGCCTGGCATGACCCATCTGGCGGACTTTAAGTCCCGCGCGGCGGATCCGTTTAATGATTACGAACCGGTGGACGCCAGTGCGTCGGCCATCGCCGCCCAGGGATTGTTGCGTCTGGGCGCGTATTTAAATTCAGTTGCCGGGAAAAGCGCTGCAGCCGCCAGATTTTCCCGCGCCGGATTGACGATCGCCCGAACGCTGTTGTCCGATGCCTATCTGTCGGCCGCCCCGGAACATGAAGGGCTGCTGATGCATTCGGTATACCACCGGCCCAACGGCTGGGACCATATTCCCGCTGGCCGCAAAGTGCCCTGCGGCGAATCAAGTTTGTGGGGCGACTACCACCTGGTGGAGCTTGGTTTGTACCTTCACCGGTTGATTTCGGGCGGACCGTACTACCAGTTTTTTGATGCCCCGGCAAAAGCCGGTGCCTGACGCTCGGCTTTTGCCTTGCCCAGCCGACCGGTCAGGGCGCGGATGGCCAGTGTTTCGGATGGTTTTTCAGGAGAATTGCTATGAAACGGGAAACGACATTGCTGCGAATGGTGGAATGCGGTGTGGTGGCCGTTATTCGCGCGCAATCCGCAGGTCAATTGCTGGATATTGCCAAGGCCCTGATGGAAGGAGGCGTGACCGGCATTGAAGTGACAATGAGCACGCCCAAAGCCATCGCCGGAATCGAGAAACTCTCTGATGTCCTGGGTGACAAAGTGGTAATTGGCGTGGGAACCGTGCTGGATGCCGCCACCTGCTCTGCGGCCATTGGCGCTGGCGCGGAATTTGTGGTCTCCCCGGTGCTTTGCCCGGCGGTGGTGGAAACCACACGAAAACTGGGCAAGGTGTCAATTCCTGGCGCGTTTACACCCACGGAAATTCTTACGGCATGGTCCGCCGGGGCCGACGTCGTGAAGGTATTTCCCGCCACGTCCATGGGGCCGCAGTACATCAAGGACCTTCTGGCGCCCATGCCTTTTCTGCGCTTAACACCCACGGGCGGAGTGAGTGCAAAAAATGCCGGCGAATGGATTAAGGCCGGTGCCGTGGCCGTGGGGGCGGGTTCCACACTGGTTACTAAGGAAGCCATGATCCAAAGCGACTGGGCGGCCATCACCGCCAACGCGCGGGAATTTATCGGTGCGGTCGCCGCCGCCAGAAAGTAAACCGTTGCTGTTCCGGCCCCAAACGCGAGCCGGTTGGAGTACGTACTTATGAACATTGCAAGACTTAAAGATATCGTCGGCGGAAAATATCCGGCCCGTCGCTGGACCCGCAACCTTGCCGGCGGCGCATCACCCGTTCAAACCAGGGCGTTTGCAATGGGCTATGTGGTGCTGGATCCGGATGGCGGGCAGGTGCCCTGGCACACACAAGATCAGGAAGAAGTTTATTTTGTCGTCGAAGGTACTTGTGAAATGTGCCTGGGCGCGGAACGCCAGATCATTTCCGGCGGCGAAGCGGTGCATATTCCCGGCGGCGTTTTCCACCAGTTGACCAATATCGGTTCAACTCCGGCCATTATGATTTATGTCTATGGACCCGCCGGCGAAGTCGCCCATTGGCGGCAGGAACTGGCGGGCACGTTGCCCAGGGCCGGCGTCGGCGACACGCCGCCACTGCCAGCCGGAGCACGGCCGCAAACCGCATAAGCAGCAGGCAATGTTCCTGATTTAAAACCAGCCTTGAAAGGGCATCGCATGAAAACAGAGCGCATCGGCATTATCATGAATGGGGTCACGGGTCGCATGGGTTCAAACCAGCATCTGATCCGGTCCATAGCGGCCATTATCAAACAGGGGGGTGTGAAGCTGTCGGACGATGCGGTGATTATGCCTGATCCGATTCTGATTGGCCGCAGCGAAGGGAAGCTTAAGGCGCTGGCGCAGCAGTGCGGCGTGAACCCGAAAATCAGCACCAGTCTGGACCAGCTTCTGAGGGACCCGCAATATCCCGTCTATTTCGACGCCCAGACCACGGATCGCCGCGCCATGGCCGTAAAGCAGGCCATCGCCGCCGGCAAGCATATTTATTGTGAAAAGCCGACCGCGGCAACCGCGGCCGAAGCCGTGGAACTGTATCAGTTGGCAAAAAAAGCGGGCGTTAAAAACGGTGTCGTGCAGGATAAGTTGTGGTTGCCGGGCATTGTAAAATTGCGTCAATTAATCGCCACCGGATTTTTCGGGGAGATATTGTCGGTTCGCGGGGAGTTCGGCTACTGGGTATTTGAAGGCGATACCATCACGCCGCAACGGCCCAGTTGGAATTACCGCGCCCAGGATTCAGGTGGAATTATTATAGATATGTTGTGCCATTGGCGATATCTGCTGGACAACGTCTTCGGCAAGGTGAAAGCGGTCTCCTGTCTGGGGGCGACGCACATCAAAACGCGCTGGGATGAAAATGGCAAACCCTACACCGCGACAGCCGACGATTCGGCCTACGCGACATTCGAACTGGAAAATGGAATTATCGCGCAATTCAACAGCAGTTGGTGTGTGCGCGTCCGGCGCGACGATCTGCTGACGCTGCAGGTGGATGGCACACGCGGTTCGGCCGTGGCCGGGCTGCGGAAATGTGTGTCGCAGCAATACAACAACACACCGCGGCCGGTTTGGAATCCGGATATCGATCAGCCAATCAACTTTTATCAATCCTGGGCGGAAGTGCCAACGCAGCGCGTGCTGGATAACGCCTTTAAAATTCAATGGGAACTTTTTTTAAAGCACCTGGTAACCGGGGAGGCTTTTCCGTGGAATCTGCTGGAGGCGGCCAAAGGCGTGCAGTTGGCCGAACAGGGCCTGGCAAGCTGGAAAAAGCGGGCCTGGGTCACACTGGACCCCATGCACGACTAAGGCCGTGCCGCTAAAATGTGTGAAGAGGCCGCCACCCTCCGCAAATTTTCGTGCCGTCGGGGCACTCATGAAAAAGGAGCCATTCCATGTCCGCAAAAACAGCCTTGGTGACCGGTTCAGGGCGCGGCATAGGCCGTGGCATTGCTGAGGCGTTGGGCCGCGCCCAATGGAATGTGGTGGTGAATTATGCCGGCAACGCCGCCGCCGCCGCCCAGACGGTCAGCGCCATTGAAGCCGCCGGTGCCCGGGCGGTCGCCATTCAGGCCGATGTGAGCGTGGCCGAAGACCGCGCGCGACTGATTCGGCGGACCATTGAAGCATTTGGAACGCCGGATCTGCTGGTCAACAACGCGGGCGTTGCGCCATCAGTACGGGCCGATATTCTGCTGGCCGATGAAAGCAGTTTCGACCGCCTGATCAATATTAATCTTAAAGGCCCGTATTTTCTGACTCAAATTGCGGCCCGCGAAATGATGCGTGAAATACAGCATCGCAAGGCGGCGATCCTGGCCGATGGCGGCGCAAATTACAGCCCGGCGATTGTCACCATCAGCAGCATCAGCGCGTATACGGCCAGCCCGAATCGCGGTGATTATTGCGTGGCCAAGGCGGGACTTTCCATGATGACCAAATTGTTTGCCGCCCGCCTTGCGGATGAAGGCATTCGGGTATATGAAATCCGGCCGGGCATTATTCAAACCGATATGACCGGCCCGGTGAAGGAAAAATATGATGTGTTAATCGCCAATGGCCTGACCCCCATCCGTCGCTGGGGCACGCCGGACGATGTAGCCCGCGCCGTGCTGGCCATTGCCGGCGGCCTGCTCCCGTTTTCCACCGGAGAAGTCATTAACGTGGATGGCGGTTTCCACCTGCGGCAGTTGTAATGCGATGTTTTAACCGGCCTTAAAATCTGGTTAATCAGTTTCGCAATTTGACGGTCTCCGGTAACGGGCTAAAAAAGTGGCCAAACCGTTGACTGCCCATTTAATTGTGCCCCGCATCACCCATCCGCATCACCCATCCGGATCGCCCATTCGGCCGCCGCCGCTGAAAATTGAAAACAAAAAGCCGGCTCGCCCGCTGCGTCTGACCACACGTTAAACGGACCTCGCGCATGTCGGCCGCGATTTGGCAACGCTGAATCTTGTCGAACGATTGCCCCGCCGAATCGGCAGAACATATTAATATCAGGCTGGATACATGATTCGATAGGCGACAAAAATGATGATCCAGGACAGCGTCTGGGCCAGCGTCAGTGCGATGACAAACAGTCGTCGCCCGGCGATGGTGCGTATCCGCGGCACAATCAGCAGCGCTGCGGTTACGTTGCACGGGACGGTAAGCGCGGCAAGGGCCAGCATCACATAAAAAGAAATCTGCGAAGATGAAATGACCGCCAGGTGTGCCATGATCCGGCTCCTTGCATGAATCGGGTGAAATTATGTTTGCGCGACCATTGGTCTTTCAATAGACTGTTCCAAAACAGGCCAAAAAACGCGGCGGTTCTGAACAGATGTCGTGACCGCGTATATATTTAGAAGCTTGCGGACGTTATTATCCGCCGGGTCAGCTTTTAATTATTGGCCCACAATAACCCGATGCGGATGGAATCCGCAAGTGTCGAATAAAATCGGAGCACATAACGGGTAGGATGTGCCGCCAGGACCTTTGGCCTGTTTGAATATCCACTTTGCGGTCGATGCCGGGCACCGTCTGATAGATGTGCAGCCGCAGGGGGGGGGGTAAAACCTTGGCGTAATTGCTTTCCTGATTGAAACGGATCCAGTTAATGATTGAAGTCTGTTCCGGCGAATCGTTTTTTCAACTTAATTTTGGCGTTGTTCGGAATCTCATGCCGGGAAACCAACAAGATGGTCCGGCCGCCCAACCAATTGCCTGAAGTTCGGTCCGCGATGGGAATTGTTGAACTTCCTTGCTTTACAGAGAAAATGGCGCGGCGCGCCTCCCGCGCCGCGCCACATCCATTGCCCATGGGTTACCGGGCCACTGGGGACAGTTTAAGAAGCAATATCCGGTTGGTGCGCATTTTAAGCTGATATTTCCAAGTCCCGTGTGTCCGCACGGTGATGGTTTTCTTGACCAGGGGCTTGTTTTCAGTGGCATCTCGCAGGGCTTTGAGTTGATTCAAAGACAATTTGTGCGGCCTTCCCCAGTGCTGGTAAAGCGTGTAGGCATCGTTGTGGCGATAGCCCACGGCATAAATCCGGAGCTGATATTCTCCCGGCGGCAGATCGGAGATATTCAGGTTGATGGTTCGGGCCGGTACAGACGGATGGGGCAGGCTGTAGAAATCGTCATCGCGGCTGGTCTGCCGGGGCCAGTGATAGTTCCAGGCAAGCAGGGTAACACCGCCGCGATGGGCCACGGCAATGGAATTCGCATCATGGGTATTAATTTGCCGCCCCTTAAGTTCATTCAGATATTGCATCGCGAAGAATGTGGGCTTTTTGATTCCCTGTGGGTTGAAAATGCCAAATCCGCCCTGAAATGGGTAAACCTGCGGTCCATCTTCTTCAAAAATATCTGAAATCGCCCAATAGGACATGATAAAGGGCGGATGTTTCATGGCGTGGACCTGTTCAAGAAGCCATACGGCCTGAAAATAAGTGTCGTGAACCGCATCACGCGCCGAATAGGATGGTCCCCATTCCGTAATCATAAGCGGCAGTCGGGGCATGGCCGATTTTTGTATTTTCTGTCTTGCCTCGTCGATGCCGCCCGCGATAGCCCGTGGATTCGCAGCGACGCGCAAGCCTTTGCGTTTTAAGCCGGGCCATTTGTGCGGGCCGCAGCCGTAAGTGTGCGAAGAGACAAAATCGACGGAAAGATGCTGCTTATGGCAAGCGGCAATAAATCTGGATATCCAGCCGAGGCCGGCCGATGCCGGGCCGCCGACCCGCAGTTGCGGATCAACAGATTTAATTGCGCGGTCTGCCGCCGCAAACATTGCGAAATAAGCTTTAAACCCTCCAGTGCTGAGCATTCCATTCGGCTCGTTCCAGACCTCAAAATACCAGGACCTCACTTCCCTGCGCCCGAACCGCTTTTCCAGATGCCGGGCCAGCGCATGAATAAGGTTACCCCATTGGCTGATATGTGCGGGCGGTGTGGTGTTTCCCCGATAGTAAAATATTGTGGACTTTCCTGACGCCAGCGCGCCGGGCATGAAGCTTAGTTCCACAACCGGCTTAAGACCGGCACGCAGAATGCCCGCATACAACCGATCAATCCTATGCCAGTTGTAAACCAGTTGGCCGTCCGCGGCTCGCTTTACGACATGCATATCATCATCAAGCAGCCCATGGAAGCGGATGTAGTCAATGCCACAGAGCTGATGAGCAATGGCCATTTGATGAAATACGGCGGCATGCATTTCATTGGCGGCGTGGTCGCCACCAATACAGACATTCAGGGGCGAATGGAACAGTGTGCCTGTATGCTGAAAATTCAGTGACACGGTCCGAAGCGGTTGGGCCGTTGCCGCCGTGGCAATATGGAACCCACAGAAGACGAACGCTGACAGCAATAACAGTCGAATAGCGCTGTGGATGGTGTCGCACCGGTAAGGCCGATTTCCACAAGCCGGTCCGTCATTCAGATAATACATTTACACTTCCTTATTAAATGAAACAAAACAGGAATACCGGAATTGTCGTATGCAGGCTTGATTTTCCGGTTGCCGGAATGTGGGGGGAGCGATGTAAGTCCGATTTTTTGTCCGCCATATCCGCCTTTCACACCTTTAGCCAATCGACCATCGCTATTTTTAGCGGTCGGCAATTATACATTTTCGTTGTTGCCAGGCCACATCGCAAAACGCAAAAAGTATTCGCTATAGCGCAAAGTGATCCGTTGCTCATCAGGCTGGTAATTGGATTGCATGATACTCTGCTTGGCGCCGGGCGATACATGAAGATGGCCGGAAAACCCAATAATACGTTGTTTTTGTGGCGAAATGTACCGCAGCGGGACGCATGTGGAGCCAAGAGGTCAACTGGAAGGCAGAATCGGACGCGGCAGGGGCCATTTGATTCTGGCTTGATGCTGATTCGTTGGCTGCCACAGCCTCGGAGAACGCGACGATGGCGATGCCGTCAAGCCAATGGGTAATTAATTATCATCCTCAGCGTTGCCCCGCGGCCCCTGCGGTTACAATTATCGCGGGCAACCGCGGTGGAACCAATGGCAATCCGCTGCCCAAGCTGCTCTCCGATGCGGATCTCCGGCAATTGGCCAAAATCAAAGTGGCCAAACCACTGACCACCCATTTTTATCGCTCGCAGCATTTCCCATCCCGATCACCCATCTGCCCGCCGCAGCCGAATATTGAAAACAAAAAGCGGTCGTGGCCCGTCTGTCCTTCGCGGGAGGTTTAAGATGAATAAATGGCGTCAGGCAAAACGGGCCATCCATCGCCGCAGAACGCCCGGTGAATTTCGGTAGATCAACCGCCCAAATGCGCGGGACCGAACCAGCCGCTGGTCCATCTGGTCAATCAGCCGGAACATGGGGTTGCGGTCCTTGGCTTCGGCGGCTATTTGTTCCCAGGCGTCGCGGAATTCAGGGCTGGTCAGCGGAATTCGGTCGAAGGCGGCTTCGGACAGCAGGGCGTAAGTCCGCCGCACCAGTGCTGGAACGCGCGGGTCCGCGTGGAGGTCGTCGGCGGCATGTGTGGAATGGCAAAGATCTTTTTGAAGAAAACCTGATTGATACGCTTGCACGGCTGTGGGATCCGTCGGAAGATTCAATGCTGCGGACATGCGGTTTAACTGGGCGACCGGTTGGGACAGCATGGCGTCAAAATCCACAATAACTGCGGGTCTGCCAGCCAGCAGAGGTTCCATGGCTCCAATCTGGTAGACCAGCCACATCAGATGCAGATGGGTTGGATTACAGCCGACGCCAAAATGCGGACTTCCGCGAATGACAGAAGCCGCCACGTTAAGCGGATTGCGCAGCGCAATGACATAGGCATCGTCGCACTCAACCTGGCGGCAGGCCTCCAGCCAGATGTAGCTGATCCGCCCGATTTGTGGATTCTTGCATCCCCAGACACCATTGGCCGTACTGGCAATGCGCTGTCCGATGATATCCGCGGCTTCGGCAATAAAATTTCGACCTTGTGGCGTTTGCCAGTCGGCGGACGAAAAGAGTTGCAATCCGTACCAGGGAATACCAAAACTTGCCAGTGCCCGGGCGCAAAGGTCAATAACCAGTCGGTCTTCCCATACACCTTTTGGATTACCCGAATCGGCAGGTCGATGGCTTGCCGTATCGCCAAGATCCACGCCAAGGCATTCCAGCGCGCGTGTGATGGCGCTGGTCCCGCTACGCGGCGGCCCTACAACGGTCACGATCCGCTTCTTGGTGTTTTGCGGTCCCGATTCAGCCATTTATTCTTCCTGCCACGACTTTCAAAGCGGCCATTGCATTCCCAGCCGCGGGCTGCCAGTTATTTCGGAATGCCGGATATTCTGGTACAGGCATCCGGATGTTATATCGCCCACAGATGAGTATAACCATTTTTGTGCCCCAAAGTTACGGGCTTTACGAAAATATGTTTTCGGACGCAAAATAGTGCGTCTGCCGGATAGGCCCGTGCCCTGCTCCCCTCCCTGAATACACTGGCAGACCGCCGGTGAGGGCCTAAATGATGTCGCACCGACCTGCGAAACCGACGGAAATCGCCGCATCGGCGAAAAAAAGTTTTCCGGCATTTGCTAATAGCCGATAATACGCGAAAATTCCAGTATGGCGAGTTTAGGTGCCGCACGAATTTGGTTTTCGCGGTTCATTGCATTTTGCGTGATGGTGGGGGCCGCTGCGCTTCTGATCTTTGGCAATAAGCCGACCTTTCACAAACTGCCGAATGGCCATGTGGTGCATAACCGTGTGGTGGTGAGTTATTGGGAAAACTGGACGGGCTTTGAAGGCAGAGCAATGACCCATGTGGTCAATTTGTTTAACACGTCACAAAACCGGATTTATATTAATACGGTTCAGGTCAGTGATCTGGATATTAAAGCGCTGATATCCGTCGCGGGCAACGACCCGCCGGATATTGTGACGCTCTGGTCCCGCGATATGGGGCAGTACGTGGCCAACGACGCCCTGACGCCGCTGGACGTGCTGGAAAAGGATGGCGTCGTAAACCGGCACACTTTTGTGCCTTACGTATGGCGGCTGTGTACGCCATTTGATCACCTTTACGCACTGGGTGCAACGCCGGAAACTTGTGCGCTTTACTGGAACAAAAATCTGTTTCGCAAAGCCGGACTGGACCCGGACAAGCCTCCGGCCACCATCGCCGAGCTTGACACCATGGCCCGCCGCCTGACGATATTCGATTCCAATGGCGGCATTCGGCAGATTGGCTTTCTGCCTACAATACCAGACTGGTCCGGCTGGGAAATCATGTGGGGAATTTATTTTGGGAATCATTTATTTAACCCCAGGACAGGTGGTTATCAGATCAATACGCCGCAGCAGCGGAAGGCATACAGATGGTATCAGAGCTTTTCGCGGCGCTATGGGTACCGAAAGCTGGAAAAATTCCAGGGTGGATTCGGACCATTTAATTCGTCGCTGAATCCATTTATGAGCCAGCATGTCGCCATGGAAATACAAGGACCTTATTTTGCTAATTTTATTGAAAAGAATAATCCCAAAATGAAAGGCGAATATGGCGTGGCGCCATTTCCGACCTCATTTGGACCTCCGGGCGCGGCGGTTTTCGGGGATTGTGATGTATGGGCCATTCCGCGCGGCGCGAGCCATGTGCAGGCCGCGCTGACGGTATTGAAATTCTTCATACAGCAGAAAAACATCGAATACCTTTGTGACAAACAGTGCAAGCCGTCTCCGCTTATGAAAGTCAGCCGGAGTTTTATCCGGAACAATCCCAATCCATATATTCGCCTGTTTGAACGGGTCACCAAGTCCAGACATGTGCAGCTCGCGCCGATGGACATATTATGGAGCCGCGTCTATTCGGAACTCCATTCGTGTGTGCAACGGATCTGGGCGGGCCATTCCGTCGGACGAAGCCTGGCCCGTGCGCAGCGCGTGGTGGATCGCTGGCAGGTGAATCTGGCAATGCTGAACCAGCGGCCGTCGGCGCGAAAGGTGCGGCCATGAAACAGAATATTTCTTCCTCAGAAATGCGGTCCGGGCCGCCTCTTAGGCCATTGATGGCGGCCCAGACCGGTCTGCCATCGAATGCCAGACGGGGGGCTCGCGGCCTGCGTATACCGTGGCGCGACCAGGTCGCGGGCATGCTTTTTGCCGCTCCCTATTTGGTCGGTGCCGCATTGTTTCTCATTCTGCCGTTGTGTATTGCCGCGTATTACAGCTTCTGCCATTACACCATGCTTCAGCCGCCGATATGGGTCGGTCTGCGGAACTATTTCAGCCTTTTGCATGATCAGTCGTTTCACAAGGCACTGATCAACACAATTATTTACGCCGGCGCATCGTTGCCGCTCACGCTGGTGGCAAGTGTGGCCCTGGCGATTCTGTTGAATATGCAAGTGCGCGGCCAGGCTGTTTACCGCACGATTATTTTTCTGCCATCGCTGGTGCCGCTTGTGGCCACCGGAGTCCTCTGGGGCTGGCTTTTGAATTCAGACAAGGGGCTGGTCAATTACCTCCTGGCACCGGTCGTTCGCCTGGTCGGCCATCTGCTGGCGGCCACGGCTGGTCTGGTGGGCGCAAGTCCCCGGGAAGTGCAGTCTCTGCGCGGACTTTCACCGCCGGTGTGGCTGGCCGACCCGCGCTGGGCCATGCCGGTGATTATATTCCTTAGCCTCTGGGGCATCGGCCAAACAGTGGTCATTTTTCTGGCCGGTCTTCAGGATATTCCGCGCGAACTCTACGAGGCGGCGAATATGGATGGAGCAGGAACCTTTCAGCGGTTGCGCCATGTGACGCTGCCGATGCTTTCGCCCGTCATCTTTTTTAATTTGATCATGGGAGTAATAGGGAGTTGGCAGGTGTTTGACCTGCCCTATGTGATGACGCAGGGCGGGCCGGATAAAACGACGCTTTTCTACAGCATGTATGTGTTTAACGCGGGCATGAAGCAGCTTCGCATGGGTGCGGCCAGTGCCATGGCGATTGTGCAACTGTGCATTATTCTGCTGCTGACCGCATTGGCGTTCTGGTCGGCTAGAAAATGGGTGCATTACACATGAACCGGAACAAAAAGTTTTTGACGCATTGTGTGCTGCTTCTGGCGGCGGTGTTTTACCTGGGACCGTTTTTATGGATGGTGGACACCAGCTTAAAAGGTGAACATCAGGCCATGGCGATGCCGCCGGCGGTCATTCCTCATCCGCTGCGCTTTCACAAGAATTACAGCACGGTGGTGCAAAGCCCCGCTTTTGATATGACACTTTATGCCCGCAATACCCTTATTATTGCACTTCTGACGGCTGCAGGCAGCGTACTTTCCTCTTCGCTGGTGGCCTACAGCCTGGCGAAAATCAGATGGCGGGGCCGCGGGCTTCTGCTGTCTGTGGTGCTGGGATCGATGATGATCCCATTTCCGGTGCTGATGGTGCCCTTGTTTCGAATATTCCGTTCGCTGGGTTGGGTGGGCACCAACCTGCCACTCTGGGTGCCGGCCTTCTGTGGTGTTCCATTTTACATCTTCCTTCTGCGGCAATTTTACCTCACGATTCCCAAGGAGCTATCGGAAGCGGCCTTTCTGGATGGCTGTTCGCATTTCGGGATATGGTGGCGGATTATGCTGCCGCTGACCCGGCCCGCCCTGGCGGTGGTGGCGCTTTTTTCATTTGTCGCGTCATGGAACAATTTCCTTGGCCCCCTGGTGTACCTGACGCACCAGAGCACTTTTACGCTTTCAGTGGCTTTGCAGTTTTACCAGAGCCGTTCGGGCGGAACGAGTTACAATCTGCTGATGGCCGCATCGGTACTGGTGATTCTGCCGATTGTGGTGCTTTTTTTTCTGGCCCAGAAAACATTTGTCCGGGGTATTGCCACAACTGGCCTGAAGGGATAAAAATAGATGGCGAAGTGACGGTTTCGGCCGGTGGCGGCGGCCGATTCGGACTGTTCGGCTGCATTTACGAATAGGCTGGGCGACGGTTTTTCGCGGCATTCGTTTTCGGCTAGACTATTGCGTGGCGACAACTGGCACCGGATGGTTCCAGACCGGTTTGGCCCGGTCGCGGCGGAAGAAACGGCTTGCCAAAAGCCTTGAATTGCCTGCAACAAAAGGAGCAGACAGTGGCCAAAAAGAGTTCACAATCCAAAAAGTCGACCACCTCGGCGGCCAAACCGGCCCCGCGGGAGGCGGCCACGCCGCCCAATGCCCCCGCCTCAGAAATGCGCGGCTCGCCGGGCATGGGACTTGCATTTGAGCAGCCGATTATAAAACTCGAAAAGCAGATTCAGGAACTGATAACCCTTCAAGAACAAAAAGGGGTGGACTACAACGCGGAAATCAAGCAGATGCGCGACAGTTTGATGGCGCTGCTCAAGAAAACCTACGACCACCTGACCGCCTGGGAAACCGTACAGGTGGCCCGCCACCCGGCGCGCCCGCAAACCCGCGACTATATTGACCTGCTGGTAAAAGATTTTGAGGAACTTTCGGGTGACCGCCGCTATGGTGATGATAAAGCCATAGTCACAGGGACCGGTCGCATCGGCAGCCACAAGGTGATGCTGGTGGGCCATTGCAAAGGGCGAGACACCAAAGAAAAAATCGCGTGTAACTTCGGCTGCGCCCATCCCGAAGGGTACCGCAAAGCCCTGCTGAAAATGCAGACCGCGGCCAAATTCGGCGTTCCGATTGTGACCCTGATTGACACTCCGGGGGCCTATCCCGGACTCGGTTCTGAAGAGCGGGGCGTGGCCGAGGCCATTGCGCTGAACCTGCGGGAAATGTCGGTTCTGCCGGTGCCGATTGTATGTATTGTGATTGGTGAAGGTGGTTCTGGGGGCGCCTTGGGCATCGGCGTGGGGGACCGTCTGGCCATGCTGCAATATGCCTGGTACAGCGTTATTTCTCCAGAGGGTTGCAGCGGAATTCTTTGGAAGGGGTCGGCCAATGCGCCGGACGCGGCCGAAGCGCTGAAGCTTACCAGCGGCCATTTGCGGGATCTTGGCGTGATTGATGAAATTATTGCCGAACCGCTGGGTGGGGCGCATCGCAATCCGCGGCAGACCGCCGCGAGCATTGAACGCTATATTGACCGCACCCTGCGGGAACTCAAGACCATGGCAACCGGCAAACTGCTGGACCTGCGGTATCAGCGGCTGCGCCGGCAGGGTGCCGTGGCGCTGGTGGAATCCTAACCGATCGGCCGCGGCCCCGGACCCGCCGACTGTGGCGACCATGCCGGGCCCCGCTTTTTCAGGAGATTAAAATCCCATGATGGACAAACAGGCTCTGGCACGAAGAATCAAGGAAACATCTTATCTGGAGGGGGATTTCACACTTCGCTCCGGAAAAAAATCAAAGTATTACATGGATAAATATTTATTCGAAACCCAGCCGGATATTCTTTCCGCCCTGGGTGCCCGCATGGCCGAACGACGCGGCCCCCTGACCGTGCGAATCGCCGGCGCGGAACTTGGCGGCGTGGCCCTGGCGGCGGCGGCGAGTCTGGCCTGCGGCCTGCCCTTTTTTATCGTTCGGAATTCCAAAAAAGAGTATGGCACCAGCAAGCTTATTGAAGGCCAGATTCTGGCCGGGGACACCGTTCTGCTTGTCGAGGATATCGCTACCACCGGCGGCCAGGTGATTGAGGCGGCTAGAGTGATTGTCGCCGCGGGCGGCCAGGTGGATAAAATTGTCGCTGTCATTGATCGTCTGGAAGGTGCCCGGGAAAATATTGAAAAAGCCGGCTTTGTGTTTGAAGCCATCCTGACCCGAACCGATCTGGGACTCTGATGGTCTTTTCCGCGGACGCACCGCGCTTCCAATAACTATCACATCGACGGAATGGCATGACCACTACGCCCAGGAAACATCATCCCCTGCGAAAATTGATTTTCACCGCGGCCAAGATGCTGATTGCGGTTGCAGGCCTCTGGTATGTCATCGCACATATTTCCTGGGCCGACCGCGTGGTGCTGCCCGCCGGACTGTCCCTGCGTAATGTCACACTTACCCGTCCCGCGACCCTGCCGATCGCCGAATGGCGGGGAAATATGCCGCTGGCAAACTTCCGTCATCAGATACTGTGCGTGCGGCTGGCCTCCGGACGCAAGATTCAGGGCTATGCCGACCGTTCGCCACTCTATTTCCCAAGGTCGCTTCCGATTCCGCTCAAATTCATGGCCGCCCATGGTCATCGGGTTCAAGTACGCCGCGGCCTGCATTACCTGCTTGGACATGCCCGGCCATGGCCGTTGCTGGGGGCCTTTCTGCTGCTGGGCCTGCCGTTTGTCATCACGGCATGGCGATGGCGTCTGCTGATGGGAGTTCAAGGAATGCATCTCCCTTATCGCCGATGCCTGGAACTTACTTTTGTCGGTCAGTTTTATTCCACGTTCCTGCCGGGCACCACCAGTGGCGATGTGGTGAAAATTATTTACACCGGCCGCGTCACCGGCCAGAAAACACGCAGTGCGGTTACTGTGCTTCTGGACCGCGTGATCGGATTAATCGGCCTGGTGCTGGTAGGTGGAATTGCAGCCGGGGCGCAGTTGGCACTCTCGCATAACAGCACCGCAGCCAGTGGCCAGCCAAACCCGGGCGCGGATCCGGTTTTGCGGAACGTCCTGCTGCTGACCGGTGTAATTTTACTGGCTGCGGCCGTGGGTTCGGCCGTATACCTTTCCGACCGCATGCGCCGCGCCACCGGTCTGGAATGGCTGATTAATAAACTGCCGTTGCCCGAATTCGTCAAACATGCGGATCGCAACCTTCGCGCCTATCGCGGGCATCTGGGGGTTATTGCCGCGGGCCTCGGCGCCAGCGTGGTTTCCCAGGCGGTGCTGCCTTTTGCCGGATTTCTCGCGGGCCGGGCCTTTGGTATGCACGCGCCATTGGGGTGCTTTATGGCCTACATTCCCGTCGCGGCGCTGGCGGCGAGCCTGCCGATTGTTCCGCCGCAGGGCATAGGCGTGATGGATGCCATTCTGCTGCATTTTTTCGTAACCCGCGGTGTGGACACTGCCAGCCAGGCGTTTGCCTTGGCGCAGGCGATTCGGTTTCTGCCGATTTGCTGGAATATGCTTGGCGCCTATTGGGTGGTGCGCGGCCATTATGCCAGGCCGCACGCCGGCGATCTGGAAAACGTAACAGATGAACCCAAACCGCCCCAAATCAGCCTGGCATAACGCCACGTGCCCTGATGGCTGAACTGATGCGCTCTCGCCGTTGTTCCTGTCATTGGACCATGGCCGGTGTATGAAAACCAGGGGTCTGTTTGCGCAGGTAGACTGCCGAACGCAAAGATATTACCATAGCCGCGTGCAGCGCCCGTAGCGCAATTGGATAGAGCGCGTGGCTTCGAACCACGAGGTTGCAGGTTCGAGTCCTGCCGGGCGCAGTAAGTTGTTTTGCACCATTTGGCACGCTTCTGCAACATGTTGTAAAAGCCGTTTATTTTCAGCTGCTTCCTGCCCTTTTTTGATATCTGTGTCGACATCTTGGCCGCCTGTTGTCTGGCGGGACATAAGGGGCGGCCTCAATATTGTAATGTTCCCACCGATACATTGCTGAATTCGGCCATGGAAGGATTCGACGAGCCCCAGTCCACCACCAGCCCCACCGCCGGCGCGGCCGCCGGCGACCTCCGGGCGCTGGAAGCAACGCAACGCTGGCGGCAGCCGACCACTATGGCCACACGCCAAAACACCGTGGGGGTCAGGCGTCTCGCCTGAAAAGTAGCAGCCGGGGGCCGCGTTCACCGCCGAAGACGCCGGGTAACGCATAACCGGAAGCCAATGATCATCACCACGACACAAAGGCGCACCGGAACAAACCGATCCACAGATTCCACAGATTTTGTTTCCACGAGCAAATTGGCGGGAGTTCTATTTTTCCGTTCCATAGATCGTTGTTTATTGTAAAAGACCACAGTGGAGGCGGATAAACTTTCATACCGGTATACGCCACCAATATCCCGTCCGAAGGCACGGAATCAGCAGCTAAATTCCGCAAAATCCATGCCGCACGCCAAAACACCGTGGGGGTCAGGCGTCACGCCCGAAAAGAAACAGCCAGGGGCCGCGTTCACCGGCCAGGACGCTGGATATCGCATAACCGGAAGCCAAATTTCACCACGAAATAAAAGCGCACCAGAATAAACCAATCCACAGATTTCACAGATTATGTTTCCATGAGCAAATTGGCGGGAGTTCTATTTTTCAGTTCATAGATCGTCGGTTGTTGTAAAAGACCACAGCGGAGGCGGATAAACTGCCACACCAGTATACGCCACCAATATCCCGTCAGAAGGCATGGAATCAGCAGCTAAATTCCGCAAAATCGATGCCGCAGACCAAAATAACTTGGGGGTCGGGCGTCTCGCCCGAAAAGAAACAGCGAGGATGGCTCTCACCCTGCAAGAAAGCCTTCAAATTTTGGCCGTCGGAGGTATAGAATATGTAAATTAATAACTGGCCGGTTTTGCCCGCCCGCCGACAAAAGTTGGCGGTTATGGCGTTGGTTCGGACTTCAACGGAGCGGGAACGAAAATAATTTGAGGGGTTCAACGTGTCCCGGCAACGTCGGATTCCGGCAACTTCACTGCCTCCCTCACCGCTGGGATAGCTTCCCGGTCGCAACGACCTTTACCGGGGCGAGACTTGCACTCGCTGGGACATGTCGCCTTTTCACGGCGCACCTGGGCCGCAATAACCTTGACAATTGACGCCAACCGACAGCCTCACCAATGGCGAAAAAACACGATATAGATCGGCAAACCAAGAATTAGAAAAATCAGGCCGATTGATTTCAGCCAAAGCTTGGCCAGCGATTGGCCTCTGGCGCGCGAAACCGTCTTCGCTAGCGTTATGATTGATAGCAATTCAAGTGCCAGGATGATTACGAGCGGTGCCATGTCGTTTTCTTGTCCATCAATAATCTTCGTTATTTGGGCTTGCCGTGCGCTCGCGTTTGATCGCCGCCATTGTCGGGAACTTTAGTCTGCACCGGAAGATTGGCGGCTTCGTTTGGAGCGTTGCGGCCCGCAATGTTAACCTGCCGATTTGCCGCCGCGGCGGCCGCAGCTTCACCATTCTCAACCATCAAACCGATCCCATAAATCTCCACGATCAGCGCCGCAGAAGCCAGGACCGCAGCGGCCAAGGCACCCCATTTCGGTGGCAATCGCCTTGCAAATGCGACCACCAAAATCAGGACCGCCAACAGCAGACTTTCCGAACCCACAAGTGGTAGAATGGACATAGAGCCTCCAGTCCCAGCCTCACGATAGATCGCGCTACAATTTAAATCGCAACCAACTTCGTGATCATGCTACAATAAATGGCGGCCAGTCGGGGTAAACATTTCCATCTAACTTAACATCCGGCTTCGGTAGGCCATACCAATAATTTTCCTTTTTACGCCCGGTCATCGCGCCGGTTATAATTGTGGAAAGGGCCCAGTCAAGGCGGTCGAAAAACTCAACGCTATAGTCGGGCGCTGGCCCCTTTCTTGCAGCAGCTAGAGCCGCTTTCACACCCGCCGCTGACTTATTCGGGTCGCACCGGCAACTACTCACATAAAGGGAATGGCACACCTTGTAGCCATTTTGCCACCCCGGGCCACCTTTCTCTGGAAGATTGTTGTAATTCACTTCCTTTAATATCAGCCCGGGCTGTGGAACAAATACTCCAAGATTTCCAGTGGCGGGCAATCCAGGATGAAAGCCCCAGCCCACCTTACCGATCGACAGCCAGACGTGCGCGAAATGCAGGCGATATAAAAGGCTTTCGGGAAGATATACCTCACATAGACGGATTCCCGGCGCCTTGACCCAACGATTGCCCAACGGATCCGTCGCGACGGCCGCCCTCGCTCCCAAATACCGATACAAATTAATCCCGCCGGCATACCCAATCGGATCACGCCGAATCCAACGGCCAAGTACCAGGTTATAAGTCCGATTGCGAACGTAATAAAGTTGCGTGTCTGGATCAAAGCGATAGCCGCAATAGATTATTTCGTTGGCACCGTAACTCGATGGCACATCATCATCGGTAAACCAAACGCCATCCGCGCCCGGACCGGTGAACACCAGCGTATTCCCATACGCATCTGTATCATACGCCTCCACAACCTGCCCGCCAGAATTCGTCAGCGCCACTGCGCGGTACAGCAAATCCTGCAGAAGGTAATACGCACCAAGCGGCGGGTCTTGCGGGCTAACAACAGCCATTAGGTTAACTTGAATACATTCATCAATATACGCACCCCATACATATTGCCTGATCGGTGTATCCGTGCTGCCCGACCCGCCGAATGGATTACGTTCCTCCATCGTCTGCCAGCCCTGCCAGATATAATCCGTCGTGCCGTTGGGAATTTTTCCCCTCACGCCGTCGTGCAGGACGATCTTGCGGATTCGGCGATTTGGGACGTCCGCCGCGCCAGCGGGCGATAATTTGTTTTGGGCAAATGCAACCATCGCCAGACCTCAATAAATGCAACCTGAATTTAAAGTATACCATCCGACGCCTGCTCCGCATATGCAGGTTTGGCGCCTCCTGCCGGGACGCGGCGACTCGGAAGGCTGATTGCGCCGGCATTCGTCTCGCCTATGCTGGCTGGGACAATGGTCACAGGCGGCACCGAAAATGTTGACTATCGCGTAGCGTGGGCACAGCCCCCTTCCGCCATCCGCCCGGCCGATGAGGACGGCGGCCTATTGCCCAAACAGGCGAAACGTAGGCCAAGGCACGCCTCTCGCTCGCCCGCAGCATGCCGCCGAAGTCAGCCCCTCCAGACTAAAGGCATTATAAGCGGTGGAACGCACGTGAGAGCGGTAAAAGCCACTGCCAACAGAAGGATCGCGATCTCCAAAAGCCGAACGCGATCCCGTCTGTCCGGGGGAAGTGATGCGTAGTGGCCCCAGATCGCCGCGACCGTGCATACGCAACACCCCAATCCGACCGCACTGGCGAGCAATACCGTCGCGCCGCACCCTATCGGCATGTGCCACACCGTCACCAACCCATTGTAATAATGCCGACCGTCGGGAGTCAAAAGGCCCCAAACAGCCGCCGCAAGCAATGCCGCCGAGCCGGCAAACGCGCGGGCCAGCCAAAGAATGCCGGCCCTGTTGCCGTGGTTAGCGTCAGTGGTTTCCATTTGAAGTTCTCCGGGGCCGCCGGGGCTGCATTCACCGCAATCGGGCTCCGGACCGGCCGATATTCTTATCAACCACCTTTATTTGCCACATTCACATGCAGTCGGCGCACGCACGGTCTTGGTTACGTTCACGTAATTTGTTTTATTGTTCGGCCCCAGGTCATTAAATCCTGGGCCGGAATAGGGCGACTCGCGTTGGTAAACGAGGCCTCCGTCAACATACGCCTCGAAATCCGGGAACTGGGTGGTGAAGCCGTTAATTATTACGGCGACCTCGTTAGGCGCTATTACCACGAAGTCGAAAACGATGTCGTAGGCGATCGGCGGTGAGAATGGAATGAAGGGATACCCGGCGCTCGCGGTGAAGCGGATTGCAGTGTCGCAGCGCACTGCTCCGCCAAGGAAGCCATCGGTCACCCTCGGACGGCCCCCAAACACCGTTGCCTTTTCCTCCTGGTAGATGTATCCGACATTGGCCCTCCTCCGCCGCGTGGAAACGCCAACGTCACTGACTCCCCAATATGCCGCCGGCTTTCCCTTGGCATGTCCAATATTCATGCTCTCTATCCAGCCCTCGCTGAATAATTTTGAATTTCCTGGATTGAACTGACCGAATCCGCGTGTGTTGGCCTCGAACTGCCAGCCAGCCTCGATCGGTCCGATTGACGGCTGCGGCAGCCACGAGCCTCGTAATTGCCCGTTTATAAAAGAGTCGAACACGAAAGAAATTTGGCGTAGGCCTTGAGGATCAGTTGCGCGGGGGGCTTTTGATTCAATGTACTGGTAGAGGTGCGCACCGCCCCGGTAACCCGCCGGATCACGCTGAATCCAACGGCCGAGGGCGGGGTTATATGTCCGATTGCGGACGTAATAAAGCTGCGATTCCTGATCAAATCGATAGCCGCAATAGATTATTTCATTGGCACCGTAATCGGACTGCACATCATCATCGGTAAACCAGCGGCCGTCAGCGCCAGGCTCGATAAAAATTAACGTATTGCCATACGTATCCGTATCATACACTTCTACGACATAGCCGCCGGAATTCGCCAGCGCCGCCGCGCGATACAGCAAATCCTGCAACAAATAATACGCCCCGGCAGGCACTGATTGCGGCCCGGCGGCCACCAGCAGGTTCAACTGGACACATTCGTCAATATATGTTCCCCAGATGTACTGTTTCGTAGGCGTATCCGTGCTGCCGCTGCCCCGGCGGCCGCAACTAACACTCTTTGTCCTCTGTGATCTCTGTGGCTCGTCCGTTCCGCCAATCCCATACGCATATTGCCCGCCCGGCCGCTGGGGACCAATCGCGTTTTCTATGCTATCCGCATTCATGACCATTTTACGGCCCCGTTTGAACCAAACCCATCAAACCGCGAACCCGGAATACCCATTTACAATGCCCTGTTTATATCCATCTACCATCCCCAATACAAGAAAAAACGCATCGACCGCCACCCTTCTTCCGGTCAGGAGTTTTTATTGTTCCTTGAAAACAGTTGTCCCTTCATGGTGCTTGTTGCCGGTTGAAAAAAAACTTTGCGCCTTCGCGTCATCGTGGTTAAAACCCTCGTCGCGGTCACGGTCGCCATGCCATTATGGCGAAATTATTCGTCCAATCTGACCAAGATAAACCCCAGCCATGCTCATGAAAAAAAAAGAAGCCGCGCGGCGCTGCAAAACCGTCGCCGACACCGTACACTATAACCCTTGCGTTTCGCCGGGCGTGGCCCGGTTAACCGCCAGGACCGGTTCCATTGACGGACCGGCAATTTTGAAAAATATGGCCAGGAGAATCAAAACGTGACCAATCGCCCGCGCAGTACGGAAGTAACGGAAGGTTTTGATCGGGCGCCACAGCGCGCGTTTTTTCGCTCCATGGGGCTGGGCGACAAGGAAATTCATCAGCCATGGGTGGGCATCGCCAGCACCTGGAACGAAGCCACGCCGTGCAATATAACCCTTGACCGTCAGGCCAAAGCGGCCGCACAGGGCGTTAAAGAAGCCGGCGGCACTCCGCGGGAATTTGTCACCATCGCGGTGTCCGATGGCATTGCCATGGGACATGAGGGCATGAAGGCTTCCCTTATTTCCCGCGAAGTAATAGCGGATTCCATAGAACTTATGATGCACGCCCATCGCTACGACGCACTGGTGGGCCTGGCCGGCTGTGATAAATCACTCCCGGGCACACTGATGGCCATGGCACGCCTTAACCTGCCCGGCGTGTTTGTATATGGTGGGACGATTCTGCCTGGAAAATTTCAAGGCAAAGATGTCACCATTGTGGATGTGTATGAAGGTGTTGGTGCCCACGCCGCAGGCAAAATGACGGACGCCGAGCTTTACGAACTTGAATGCAACGCCTGTCCTTCCGCCGGTTCCTGCGGCGGACAGTTCACCGCCAATACCATGGCCTGTGTGGCCGAGGCGATGGGCATGGCCTTGCCCGGTTCGGGTTCTCCACCGGCGGTGGAAACCAGTCGCGATGAATTCTGCCGTGCCGCGGGCGGTGCGGTTATGAATCTGCTGGAAAAAAATATCCGCCCCATGGATATTATCACGCGTGAATCACTGGAAAACGCCGTCGCCATTGCCGCCGCTACCGGCGGCAGCACCAATATTGCGCTGCATCTTCCGGCAATCGCGCATGAGGCCGGCCTCAAAATGACACTGGCGGACATTGAAAAAATCAGCCGTCGCACGCCCACCATTGCGGATTTGAAGCCGGGCGGTCGTTATGTGGCACTTGATGTCTACCGCGTGGGTGGCATACCGGTCATCTTGAAAGTTCTGCTGGACCACGGCCTGATTCATGGGGATTGCCTGACGGTGACCGGTAAGACCATGCGGGAGAATCTTAAGGCTGTCAAACTTCCGGGCGAACAGGACGTTGTGCTTCCGGTGGACCGGGCCATCAGTCCGCAGGGTGGTCTGCGCATTTTGCGCGGCAATCTGGCCACGGAAGGGTGCGTCATTAAAGTGACGGGCGTTAAGAAGCTGCAGCATCGCGGCCCGGCCCGCTGCTTTAACAGCGAGCAAGAGGCGATGAAGGCCGTTCAGTCATTGCAGATAAAAAAGGGTGATGTGGTCATCATTCGCTATGAAGGCCCAAAAGGCGGACCGGGCATGCGTGAAATGCTGGCGGTTACCGCCGCCATTGTCGGCCAGGGGCTCGGCTACGATACCTGCCTGATAACCGATGGCCGCTTCAGCGGTGGCACCCGCGGTCTGTGCATCGGCCATGTTGGCCCGGAGGCCCAGGTTGGCGGCACGATCGCTTTATTGCGCGATGGGGACATGGTGACTGTGGATGCGGAAAAGGGAACCATTAATGTGGAACTGTCCGATGAAGAAATTTCCGCGCGGCGCAAAGCCTGGAAACCCAAAGATCCGCTGTATACGCGCGGGGCGCTTGCGAAATATGCCCGTCTGGTGGGTCCGGCCTGTGACGGCGCGGTGACTCACTGATCCAAAGGGCGGGTGGGGCCCGGCGGCCCGCACGCGTCATCTGGCGGCCAGCGGGGTATTGCCCGGCGCGCTGAATGGCCGACGGTTGAAGCGTCGGCCCGTTTCAACAAGTCGTTGAATTATATATATGTATATATTAAGTTTGGACCGCCCTTGGCGCGTGCGTCACACATCAAGTCCTTCAAACATCGCGGTGCTGATGTACCGTTCCCCGGTGGAGCACATGACGGTGACAATCGTTTTGCCCTTCATTTCCGGCCTTGCCGCCACCTGCGCGGCAGCCCACATATTGGCGCCGGAGCTGATTCCCGCCAAAATGCCTTCCTGGCTGGCCAGACGGCGCGCCCAGTCGAATGCATCTTCATTGGTGCATTGAATAACTTCATCCACCAGATTGACTTCCAGATTTTTCGGAATAAAGCCCGCTCCGGCTCCCTGAATTTTGTGCGGACCAGGTTTCAGCGGCTGTCCGGCCTTGCACTGGCTGATGACCGGCGAATTCACCGGTTCGACCGCGATTGCCCTGAACTTCGGATTGCGCTTTTTAAGTATGCTGGCTACGCCGGTAATCGTGCCACCGGTGCCGACGGCGGATACCAGGCAATCGACCTTGCCGTCGGTATCATTCCAAATTTCCTCGGCGGTCGTCTTCTGATGAATTTCCACGTTGGCTGGATTTTCAAACTGCTTGGCCACAATTGAATTCTTGTCAGATTCCGCCGCTTCGTTGCAGCGCCGGATGGCGCCGGGCATACCCTCCGCAGCGGGAGTAAGCACCAGATTCGCGCCCAGAATCCGCAGCAGTTTGCGCCGTTCAATTGACATGCTTTCAGGCATGAAAAGGGTCAGCTTATAGCCTTTGGCGGCGGAAACAAAGGCCAGGGCAATTCCGGTGTTGCCGCTGGTGGCTTCCAGAATGTGGGTACCTGGTCGAAGCTGGCCGGACTTTTCAGCTGCCTCAATCATGGCCACACCGATGCGGTCTTTGACGCTTCCCAACGGATTGAAAAATTCACACTTCGCGTAAACGGTCGCCTGCCCCGCCGGGATCAAGCGGTTAATCCGCACCAGCGGAGTGTTGCCCATCGTTTTGGTAATGTCTGAAAAAAGTTTCGCCACAGTAAGCTCCTTAATCATTGGTCTGAAAGGTAGGTTATTGGTTGAGGGACAATATGTCAACGCGTTTTGGATGCCGAATCAATCGTCAAAGATGCCGGCATTCGCCAAGGAGTTAAAGAAAAAGTGCGCAAATAATGGCATATAATAACGCAACTTGCTTAATTAGAACTGGAATTTCATTAAACAATTTCATTGCAATCGCCGATAATGAATTTATCTGATTTTCGCATTTAAGAGTTATTTTCCTGTTAAATGCGATTGCCGGCCAAAACAACCCGATATGAGTGGTTGTTCAAACTGGTTCTGGCTTGGAGCTTGGATTTAGTTTAGCCGGTTGTGTGGCGCTTTCCTGCGACGGCGCTGGCTGCGACTTTGCGGATGGCGAATGTTTGTCGACACGCATTTCGGTTGATGGCATTCAACAGTGCGCGATCTGCTTGAAGGATTATTTTTGTTGAAACATTGTTGACTGGGCATGAATTGCCGGTACTGAAGTAACACCTGCAACGGGGCGCCGGGTGCGTTTTGCTGAAAGAATCATCATGATTGATGACTCGGAAGTTTCCTGGCTGAATATGCCGTTCAAGGGGGACTCCGCGTTTGCGCAGTTTTTTACCCGCGGTGGTGCCGCCAAGCTCATTCTGGACCCCGCCAGCGGAAAGATTCTGGCGGCCAATGATGCGGCGCTGAAATTCTATGGCTACAGCCGCGCGCAAATGCAGGACAAATATCTCTGGGATATAAATCAGACAGTACCACGCGAGGAACTGCTCCGGCGGCTTGCGAAAACGGTCGCCAACGAAACGGCAGTTTATCAAACCACACATTGCACCGCCGCTGGCCAGACCAAAAGCCTGATAACGTTCAATACCCCGATTCAAGTCAGCGGGCGATCCTTTGTGATCACTGTTATTCAGGATGTCAGCCGCTTAAGCGAGGTTGAAGTCGCCCTGGTAGCCGCCAAACAGAACGCCGCGGATGTTTCCAGTCGCTTCCAGCGGTTTTTTGAGGAAAACAGCGCTGTCGAAATGATAATCGATCCGGTAAGCCTGCGGATTGTGGATGTAAACCGCGCGGCGGAGGAGTATTACGGCTGGCCGCGCGACGTGTTGAAACAAAAATCCCTGACGGATGTGAATATCGCCTCACAATCCGAAATAGAGCGCAGCAACCGTCGGTTGCTGGCGCGTGGGTCAGGCTATCTGCGGGTACGGCACCGAATTGCCAGCGGCGAAATCCGCGATCAGGAAGTGTATGTTACAGTCATTGAAGACAATGGCCAGAAGCTTCTTTTCGGCATTGTCCACGATATTACTGACCGGCTGCGGACCGAGCAGTCCCTGCGGCATTCGCAGGTGACGCTTGCCCAAAGCGAAGATCGCTTCCGTCAGATTTTTGAATGCAGCAGCGCCCCCGAGCTGTTTGTTTCCGCGGAGGATGGAAGCATTCTGGATGCCAACGAAGCGGCCGCGACCTTTTACGGCTGGAGCCGTGCGGAACTTCTGCGGATGAACATCATGCAGATCAGCGCGTGCGAAGAGGGTGACATGCGGTCGCTCCTTAAGGATATCGTCGCCCGTCGCCGCACCAGTATGGAATGCCATCATCAACTCAAGTCCGGCCAGATACGCAATGTGGAGGCCTATTTTTCACCGGTTGAAATACAAGAAAAGACATATATATTTACAATCATTCACGATATCACTGATCGCAAAAAGGCCGAAGTCTCGCTCAATCTGTCGCAGCGCGCCATGGATGCCACCCGGAATGGCATTATCATCTGCGATGCCCGTTTGCCCGATACGCCGATCATTTATGTAAACGCCGGTTTTGTGGCCATGTGCGGCTACACCCCCGAGGAATGCCTTGGCCGCAACCCCAGATTTCTGCACCGTGACGATCTGGACCAGCCCGGGTTGGCCATGATGCGGAATGCGGTTAAAAATGGCGAGTTTGCCGTGGCGGAAATCCGCAATTACCGGAAGGATGGAACACTTTACTGGAATGAAGTGCACTTATCCCCGGTGCGGGACGCCAAAGGCGTGATCACCCATTTTCTGGGCATACAAACGGATGTCACCGAACGCAAGCAATCCGAGGCCCGCATCAATTACCTTGCCTTTTTTGACCCGCTGACAGAACTGCCCAATCGACAGTTGTTTCTGGATCGTTTGGCCAATGCCATTGCGCTGGCGCATCGCACCGGGCAATATGGCGCAATCGCATTTATCGATCTGGATAATTTCAAGCACATTAACGAAGCCGAGGGTATTGACGCGGGAGACCAGATTCTTAAGGAAATGGCCGGCAGGCTGCAGACTTGTCTGCGCCAGGAGGATTCGCAGGCCCGCCTGGGTGGAGATGAATTTGTCGTGTTGCTGCCCGGCCTGGGTAAAGATATGAATTCCGCCGCGCGGGAAGCCGGTCAGGTCATGCAGCGCGTCCGCGGCGCCCTGGGAGAGCCAGTTCTTATAAAGGACCTGCCGCATCAGATAGGTGCCAGCATCGGCATCACTTTGTTCCCCAAAGGCCAGGAACTCGCCGCCGACCTTTTGCAGCAGGCGGATACCGCCATGTACAAGGCCAAAGCCGCGGGCCGAAATTCCATCGCCTACTTTGAACCGACCATGCAGGTTGCAGTACAGGAAAGATTCCGCCTGGAAAGTGATCTGCGCGAGGCAGTGGCCCGCGGTGATTTTGAAATGTTCCTTCAGCCGCAGGTGGATCCGGTTGGAAATCTTGTCGGAGCCGAAGCGCTGATCCGCTGGCGCAACCGCCAGGGCGGTCTGATTTCCCCCGCCGCATTTATTCCACTGGCTGAGGAAACCGGTCTGATCGTTCCCATGGGCGACTGGATGCTGGTGAAGGCTGCCGAGGCGATTCAGCGGCTTTCCGCCGCTGGCCGACCCATTCGCATATCTGTGAATGTAAGTCCGCGACAATTCCGTGTGCACGACTTTAAGGATCGCATTGCCTCTATCCTCAAGCAAACCAATATCCGCCCGGAACTCTTAACCCTGGAAGTCACCGAGGCGGTTATCTTTGACAGCCTGTTTGACGCGGTTAAAACGATGAGCGACATCAAACAGCTTGGCGTGACTTTTTCAATTGATGATTTTGGTACCGGGTATTCGTCATTAAGTTATCTCAAACGTATGCCGGTTTCGGAATTAAAAATTGACCGTTCGTTTATTCAGGATGCGCCGGACAACGCCAATGATGCCGCTCTGGTGGAGGCGATTCTGGCCGTGGCCCGACATCATCAACTGCATGTTGTCGCCGAAGGCGTGGAGACACAGGAACATGTGGAATTTCTAAAGCAGCGCGGGTGCCCGCTGTTTCAGGGCTACTTTTTTGGTCGTCCAGTTCCTTCGGAAGAATTTCTGGCGAAATTACTCCCGACAACCGCAGGCGTGGTTTAGGGCGACCAGATTTCGGGCATCGCCTCGAAATAGTTAATCGCAAATATAAACGTAAATTTTATATAAAGGATTTTTGTAGCGTTGGATATTTCCGCGCGGTCCTTTGTTTGCGGCGGTTCCTTGTCAAAAATTATAAGCAAGATTATCTTGTTGATTAATCATTTTATGGATGTATAATATATTCGGATTTAAAGTGTTGCGAGGCCTGCAACAAGTGTTCACGTTGAACGTTTTAAATCCTGACCGGCAACGCGAGGTTTTGGTGGCGAGGTCGCACCGGTCTGAACTTTCAAGGCGGTTCATATTTTTTTGTGGCCGCCGAAAATTTTAAGGAGTAGCGTCATGGACATTCGTGCGTTGCTTTGTAAGTCGGTGCTTAACCGTTCCTTGCTGGCGGCTTCCTTAGTTGCCGCATCGGCCGCACTTTTGGTTTCAAGCCCGGCCCGCGCCGCCAGATTTTCCTTCGGTATTTCCGTTGGCGTACCGGTTTATTGCCCCGCACCTGTATTTTATACACCGGTATACGTTCAGCCGGTGGCCCAACCGGTCTATACCGCACCGGCACCGGTTTATACCGCGCCCCAACCGGTTTACACCCAACAGGCACCACAGCCCGCTTACACTCCTCCTGTCGCGCCTGTGACCCAGCCTGTTTACACCCAGCCCGCTTATGTTCAGCCGCAGCCGGTCTATGTTCCACCTCCCGTCTATTATTATTCACCACCGGCCTATTACAATCCGTACTGCTATCAACCTTACTTCTACCGTCCGTTCTGCGGTCCGGGGATACGGTTTGGTTTTGGATTCGGCGGCTATCGGCGTTTTGATTTCGACCGCCGGTAATGTGATTTTTCCACCGTCGACATAAGCCGGAATTGGGCTATTTCCTATCCCGTGTCGGGCCATGCTCGCAAGGCTGTGTAACCGGGTTGATTACAGGCTAAAACAAGATGGCTGCGTCATTTCCCGCGTCAAATTCCCATTGCACAAAAAATTAAATTTTTCAGGGTTGCCCGACCGGCGATTTGGTTGCATAATACATTCCCCGGCAGGTTTGCCGCGCTGTTAACCGTAACCAGCGTCGCCTTGCCACTATGTTGTGCCCTTATTGGCTTAAAGCGCCAATAGCCTGTGGCACCTTCCCCATTGCACGAGAGAGAGCCTGGCGGCGGCTGATTTCCACTGTTTATTAAATGTAGTTGCATTGCAGGAGAACCCATCAGATGAAAATACCCGTCATTGGCGGAAAATGGTGGATGGGGGCGGCAATCGGATTTGGCATCGCGGTCGGAAGCGGCAACCTGGGCGCGGCACCTCCGGTCCAATCTTCGCAGGTTATCAGCGCCATTCACAGGGGTGTTGAGTATCTTTTGAATAATGAGAATCCGCAAAATGGATGGGATCAGAATGGCTTCGGTACATGGGGTGCGCCGCCTTGGGCGAAGGTTTCCGGCCTGAAAGGTGGCCAAACCGCCCTCGTGACTGAAGCCCTGATTGATGTGAATCAAAGTCTTCATCTGCGGTCGCTTAATCTTTACGGCCATCATATGCAAAACGCACTGCGCTACCTGACCAGCGTAGCACCCACGGCGACCTATAGCGCGTCGTTTCAGGCCAACGTTTTTGCGCTTCTGCCCAGTAAGGCACGTTATCGCAGAGTGCTGTATAAGGATGCTCAGTATCTGTTGCGAACCGTGCATCGCGATGGCGGCTATACCTATTATCCGCCGCTGCGGCAACGTGCGTACAATTCGCAATCCAAAAAATGGGGATTTCAAACGGCATGTCTTAATCTCCCGGGCGTATGGGACAATTCCAATTCACAATATGGCGTGCTGGGAATGTGGGCGTGCGCCCATTCCGGCATGGAAGTCCCGCTTCGCTATTGGCAGCGGGAATTGCGCCATTGGCACACATGTCAGTTTGTCAACGGCACCTGGGGATACGGCGGATTTATCGGCCGTCCCAATCGCCCCACGCCGAACAGGCCGGTGCAGTTCACACCGGCGGGCCTGGCCAGTCTTTTTATCTGCGATGAATTTATTGATGCGCATAATACCGCTATTCACGCGACTCCGGATACCAGCATTATCACCGGCCTGCACTGGATGAACCATAATTTTAATCCCGCTGAGACGGACGTTTACGCCATGTATGGCGATGAACGCGTCGCACTGGCAAGCGGGATTAAAACGTTCGGTGGCCACGACTGGTACCGCGATTTCGCCGCCACTTTGCTAGCGCGTCAGAATGGGGATGGAAGCTGGGGCGCCCGCATGAAGAATCTGCCCTGGTATTTTGGTGGCAACGGCAATGACGGGACCAATCCATTTGTGGGAACCGCCTATGCCCTGCTTATCCTGGACCGCGGCCTGAATCCGGTATTCATGAACAAACTCCATTATGGTGCCTCAGGCGCGGCACACTTTTATGGCCAGTGGAACGCGCGACAGCGCGATTTGGCCAATGTCACATCCTGGATCAGCCGAACTTATGAAGTGCCTCTGAACTGGCAGGTCGTGAACATTCACACACCGGAATCAGACTGGCTGGACTCCCCGATTCTGTATATAAATGGATACAAGGATCCGAAATTCACCAAAAATCAGGTCGCAAAAATCCGGGCATTTGTCGATGCTGGCGGCATGGTTTTTTGTAATTGCAACGGCTCCAGCCAACGATTTAAACGCGCCATGATTAAATATGGCCAGCGCGTTGTTAACCATCAATATGAAGCCGATAAGCTGCCCAAGGATTCCCTTCTGTATCACATGTTGCCAGGATATAAGTTTACCGGCGATCCGGGGCTTATCGCGATTTCCAATGGCATTCGTGATGTCTGGATCATCAGCCCGCAGGACCTGGGTGCCACCTGGCAGCGCCGCGCGTTTTCCCGCCGCGAGGCTTGGAATATCCCCGCCAGTATTTATCTTTATGCCACCGGAAAGGGCTATTTGGCCAACAAACTTAAAAGTCTCAATGTGTCGGGTGGTGGCGGCGCGACTGTGCGTTCGCTGGCCATGAGCCAGATTTTGTACGCTGGAAACTGGAACCCGGAACCGGGTGCCTGGCCACGCATGGCCGCGCTGGCCGCAGCGGACTTCCAGACCTCCCTTTCGGTCGCCAATTCAAGCATTGCCAAACTGGATGCCCGCACGACGCCACTGGCCCACATGACCGGCACGGGCAAATTCACGCTTACCACCAGTCAGATTGCCGCCCTGCGGAAATATATCGCCGCCGGCGGAATGATTTTCGCTGATTCCGGCGGTGGACATCAGAAATTTACCGACGCGTTCGACATGCTGGTGCAAAAACTGGTTCCCAATGGAAAATTTGTGGATCTGCCCGCAAACTCCTCCATCATCACCGGTTCTGTTGCCGGTGGGATAAATGCGTCACATGTGGTTTACCGCAAATTTTATGTGGATTCCCATCGCAAACGTACCAGCCCTGATTTGCAGGGTGTGAAGGTCAATGGCCGCTGGGTCATTTTGTTTTCCCCATGGGATATTACCTCCGGCCTGCTGGGCACTAAAACCTGGGGAATTAATGGCTATGCGCCGGCTTCGGCTCAGGCGCTGGCCCGGAACATTATTTGCTACGCGATCGCCCATTGAACAGGTGCGCGTAGACTGGCTTTAGGTCGCCAAACCCGACGGACAGGCGAATATTAAAGCGGTGAATCAAAGACATTTGTGAGCCACGGGCGCGGCATAATCCTTGTGTTTGAACCCATGGCCTGCCATCGGTCACCGGTAAGCCGCAAGATTTTTACGGCTGTCTTGTTTTTGATTTGGTGTTATGCGGCTGCCCACGGTAATATAGGGCCTTAAGGATTCGGCCTGGGTCAGGCCGGACAGGATTGTGCGAATTCGCCGACAGGATGTTAGAATAAGTTGCTGGCGGAGAGGGCAAAGCATGCGGTTTTGGCGGTTAGCCAATCAGCCGGTTGGGCTTTCGGATAGGCTCAAGTCCTGTTCGTTGGACGTGTCCAACAGGTTGCGGATTTCGGTTGGTCGCTTGCAATTTTTCGCCGCAGCGGCGAAAACAGGAAATTGCGGCCACTGGTCGGACAGCCACAAGGTCTGAATCCGTTGGCCGGCCGCGTATCAGTTGCCCCGATTTTGAGGAGTCACACATGGCCAAAATGTTCTACAGTGCCGAAGAGACCGCCGCTAAATTGAATGTCGGCCTTGATAAACTCAAGGAACTGGTCGACCAGAACAAACTTCGCGAATTTCGCGATGGTAACCGTGTCATGTTCAAAGTCGACCAGGTTGATAGAATTGCCGGCGGATCCGCCAGCGCCGGTTCGGGCGGTCCGATTGACCTTGCCAGTTCCGGCGTGTCCAGTGGTTCCGGTGATACCAAAGCCATGATGGCGCACAACAGTGGCAGTGGCGTGATTGGACTTTCCGGAAGTCTGTCCGGGCAATCGGCGGTTTCACCTTCGGCCTCATCCAAGGGCGGATCGGTGGCCGGGCCTGCAGGGTCCGCCAGCGGCGCTCCGGCCCAAGGCATGAAAGTATTTGATACACATGAAATTAAGCCGGCGGATGCCAACGCCCAGACCCAGATTTCCCAGTCTCTGGATGAAGCCATTTCACCCTCCGGAATGGATTCTGTCGGCAGCGGTTCTGGTCTGTTGGACCTTACCCGCGAAAGCGATAACACAAGCCTCGGTGCCGAACTGCTGGAAGAAATTTATCCCGGCGATTCGTCCGCGGGTTCCAAAACTGGTATCGGATCATCATCCGGAGTCTTTGATCAGACGGTAGCATCCGGACCGGAAGCCTCCATAGCTGCCGGCGAGGCGACCATCGCCGCTGCTTCCGTTCCCACAACCGCGACGTATGCGGCCGTTTATGAAGCACCAGATCCCGCCGCCGGTTTTTACGGCGGAGCTGCACTGGCTGCGGTTCTGGTAATGGGACTGACACTGGTTGCCGCCATGATGGCAATGGAAGGCTTTACCCCGCGTTGGATGCACACGCTGGGTGCAAATGCGGTGTTGTTTATTGCGTTGCTGGTCGTGCTTTCGGCGTTGCTGGCTTTCGTTGGATATTTTGTAGGTAAGGCTTCCGCCCGCTGAGGTGCGATGCAGTATGAGGACATTTTTTTCGGGCATTGCAGGCGCAAATGGATGCGAATAGCCGATAAAAGTGGTATCAGGCGGTTTGAAATTCGCTTTGTTCGCCCGGGATTTTCGATTGGGCGCAAGTGGTGTCCGCCCCTGATTTGAAGCCTGAATACCGGGTGGAAAAAGGCGTCACTCGGCAACAATAGAGGGGGATTTGGTTAGTAAAAAGTTCGCGACCGTGGGCAATGGGCCGACGGATTTCGCGTTGGCTACCCAAGACCGGTGCTATAATAAGCCGGGGTATACAATTCCAGGTGAATTTTGTTTTAACCTGGTGATTCGGCGGATAGCGGCCGAATGACTCAATTGGCTGACGTTGCCTCCGATTTGGCATACAACTGGAGTTTTTTAATGATTCGATCACATTTTTCTGTACTTTCCCGTTCTTTGGCCGCCGTGGCAATTGTCTCTGGTCTGCTTGGATTGGGGGGCTGCGTATCGGAAGATCAATACCAGCGGCTGCAAACGGCTTTTGACCAGGTCAAACAGCAATTGGCGGCTTCGGAAAATGATGTTGCCCGTCTGCATAATGAAATTGCGGCCCTGCAGGCTGAAATTGCCCAGAAAGACGCGCTGCTTAGCGCCCAAGGTGGTGGCACCGCGGCCCTGCTGAAGGAACGTGATCTTCTGAAGGCTCGCCTCGCGAAACTTCAGGCGGAATACAATAAACTTCTGGCCCTCGCCGGCAGCGCGCCGCGTTTGCCCCGCGCCGTCAATGACGCACTGGAACAATTGGCTGAACAATATCCAAGTCTTTTGGCATTTAACCGCAAACTGGGGCTGGTGCGGTTCAAGAGCGATTTAACCTTCGCTCTTGGCAGTACAGAAGTACGCCCATCGGCGCGGCAGGCACTGGCGAAATTCGCCAACATTCTGGATATGCCGCAAATTTCGGACAATGAAATTCGTATCGTCGGAAACACGGATAATGTCCCCATTCGTCGAACCAAGAACACCATGAATCCGAGCAACTGGTACCTTTCCACCAATCGCGCTATTTCGGTCATGTACGTTCTCCAGCGCTTTGGCGTCATGGATCGGCGCATGCAGGTGGCCGGATGGGGTAAAACACATCCCATTGCTCCCAATGCACCAGGGCACCGTGGCAGCTCCGCAAACCGCAGGGTCGATATCTTTATTTTGCCGATTAAGCTTAAGTACAATCCTTATGTGCCCGCATCTGAACAAGTGGCACCCGCAAATGGGGCCGGTCTTGCTCCATCGGCGGTACCGGACGTGGTGCCGGCGGCTGGGAATTAAGCGGAGCACACCGCCCAGATTATTCCGTAGACGAGTTGTTCCGAATAGCGGCTGGTTTTGGTGGCGGCCATTGAAAGGGAAAACGTTCGGTGCGGCCAATGTTGGCCGTGGCTTTTGCCGCACAGTTGGCTGTTAAGCGAAAAGGTCCCGGTGGGTTTCCTTCCTGTTTATTGGATAATGTATGCCCCAGACGGAAAAAGCGATGCAAGAAGCGGACGCTTCAGCCCAGCCGCGGAAAACTAAATTATCGCATAATTTGCTGTTTTTGAGCAAATTTTTTCGCCATGGTACGAAAATCGCCTCCGTGTGGCCGTCTAGTCGCTTCATGGCTGTGGCGACACTGAATCGGATTAGTTGGTCGACGGCAAAAATTATTGTGGAACTTGGCGCGGGCACCGGTCCGATTACCGCGCAAATCGTCGAACGCTTAGGCCCGCAAACTCAGCTTCTGGCCATTGAATATGATGCCGATTTTGTAAAAATTCTTCAGGATCGTTTCCATGGTCGTCCTAATGTGAAAATTATTCAGGGCGATGTCGGTGCATTAAGCACTCTTCTGGCCGCCCATGGTATTGGTCCGCAGGAAGTGGATTATTTTGTAAGCGGCCTGGCCACGCCGACACTTCCTGAACCCGTGCGGCATGGAATGTTTGACGCGGTGCGGAAATATCTGAACCCACAGGGATTTTTCAGCAATATAACCGAATTCCCATGGTATTATTTGCGCCACTACCGCCAATGGTTCAGCGATGTATCCTTTGAACTTGTCCCTCTGAACATGCCGCCAGGCGGCGTGTATCATTGTCGCGCCATTCGATAATTCAAATCAGCGTTGCGGCTCGCCAGACTGCTTGTCCATTGCTTGAAATGGTTGCCGTCAGGCACCGCCGGCGTTGTCCAGCACTTTTGGAACGGTGAAGAAATCGCCGGCTTTGCCCGGTGCATTGGCCAACACCTGTTCAACGGTAAGTGACGGTGTGACTTTGTCTTCTCGCAGCACACTGTGCAGTGGCAGCGGGTGGGCCATTGGTTCCAATCCCTCTACATTCACTTCCCGCAGTTGGCCGACATAATCCAGAATTGAAGAAAGCTGCTGTGAATACCGCTGCAGGTCATTCTGGCCAACCTTCAGCCGTGAAAGGCGGGCCACATGCAGAACCTGCTCTTGTGTCAAGGTGTCGGCCATGATTAAAACCCTAAAAAAAATAAAACGGGGCGGTGAAGCCCCGTCCGAATTTATCGCCCGGTTTGGCTGAAATGTCAACCGGCTGGTTGTCGGGTAAACCGATTGCCATCGCGCTGTCAGAATTCCGTGCTCGCGCAGTGGCTAAGACGATGATCCGCTATTAACCCAGCCCGCGTCCATAGCTGTCGGGTCCACTCTAATCTGCGCCAGCTAAGGCCTTTCCCAGTCAGTAAAGAACCGGCCTTGGATGTCAGGCGGCTGTGGCGGCTGGCTTGCGATACACATGACGTCGGGAAAGCCGCTTCGTGACCAAGCCGGATTTAATCGCTTTTGCGGAAGCCCATACACGCACAGCGCGTCCATCCACAATAGCGCGAACCTTTTGCAGATTTGGTTTGAACTTCCGTGACGACCGGCCGGTGATCTTAATGCCTACACCGCCAAGGTATTTGGCCTTGCCGCGATAGGTACATTGCCGCCCAATTTGGGTCTTGCGGCCGGTGAAATGACAAACATGAGGCATAACCAGTACTCCTGATTCTTTCAAAGACCAGTCAGTATACGCTTTTTCATAAAACATTCAACCGTTGCCAATCGTTGCCCACGAATATTTCAAGGGTTTGCCTTCCGCAGGCTTAACGAGCCGTCCGCTTGCGGTTAATCTATATACCACTCACGGGGGCTTGCCCGCAAATCGTGCGGCCTGATGCTCCGGGACAAGTGGACCAGTAAAAAGGGTCATGAATTATGAAAAAGCCGAATCAAGTTGATGCAGGCACCGGGTGCCGATGGGGCGTCGTTCGTATAGCGGCGGTTTGTGCGGTTCTTTTAATGGCCACCGCAATGGGTGGCTGCGGTGGAGTGGTGAGCAATCCATTTGCCGATAAGCGGTTCATTGCCACGCCCTATCCGCACGATTTCGCCATTGTGATTGATACCAACAGCGACAGTTACTTCGCCCGCACACGGGTTCATCAGGTCATTCGTGCGTCGGTCATGAAAAGCACCACCGTTTATACCACTTACAGTGATTACAACAACAGCGTTACCTCCCGCTATCGGTCCGTTACACCTTTGACGCGAATGCAACTTCAGGCCATGTGGAATGCGGTACGCAAGGCTCATCTGCTGCGCGGCGCGTTTACCTGGTCCTACTGGCACAGTCGGATTGACCGCTATCAGCGAAACAGCATGACGCTGCAAATTCGCGCTGGCGGCCTGGAAAAGTCTTATTATCAGTTGAACCATTGGGACAACAACAAGCTGCCTCTGATTTTACTTTGTGAATCGGTTGATTTGCCAATTGGCCAGGATGTTCACCCGCTCCTGCCACCAGCCGTCGCGCCAACAGCGGTTAAGGCGCCGGTCGGATCGAACGCTAAGCCGGTTGGCTCTGGCATGGCTCGCCCAATGTCCCGGGCCGCGCCCGCGGCCACTTTGCCCGCCAACGCGAAAAGTCAGCCCACATTCACGCCGCCCCAAACCGCGCCTGCTCCAGCGGCGACAGAATCCAATCAGCCGTCTGGAACACCGCTATTGCTGCCCACAGATCCGGAGACCAAACCATAATGCGGATCGCACCGCACGGCCGCTGTCAGATAAATCGGGTCTGATAACTGAATCCGTTTTCGTTTATGCGTGAAACATTGCGGCGGCTTTTGCGTTTAAACCGATGGATATACAGCCGATGCGATGGCTTCGGCCTGTTGGCCGAAAGTGTTAGCGCCCCCGGGCGCAATTGGATATTTATTTACCGGATGGAAAACGTCAGCGGATGGGCAGATACATCACTCCGCCTGACTTCTGGCCGTTGGAGATTGAAATACCACGACGGTTAAAAATGAGGTTGTCGCCATTGAATATCAACTGAGCAGGGGGGCAATGGGGCGAAGCGGCAAGTGGGCTTCAGAGACGATTTGATTCATGACAATGGCTGCCCAGGGGCTTGGATTCTGGAATTTAACTTATGAATGACTTTACCCGGTTCCTGTTTCGACCGCTTCGACCCGTCGGTTTGGCCGGTCTTACCGGCTTGTTTGCCGCGGGCCTGTTATGTGCGGCGGTCACCACGCTTCAGGCTCAGAAGCCGCTGCCGGGGGAACTGCTTTTTGGCAACGATTCCGATTCCGGCAATGGGGGCGCCACACAACCCACCTCGCCGCCCGCGGAGGTGCGGCCACAGGATAGGCTCTGGAATGTCGCCCGGCTGTCGCGCGGCTTCTGGGCGTCGCCTTATGCGTTGCTGGTAAAGCCCCTTTGTTCGCCCCGGGATACGGCGGCATGCGCCAGATTAATTAAACCTCTTCGCGCCACGGCCAACGGCAATCCTGCAAGGTTTTTAACCCTTATCTTATCCGCAGAGGGAAAGGCTGATTCTTCCGGCCTCCGGCGGTCTTTGCTGCTTGCGGCGGGCCGGCAGGTGAACAAGGGCGGGTGCCCCGCCGGGCAGGTGCAGACCTTCGCCGCGTTATTTTGTCCAGCCTTCTCACAACCGACTCTGGCTCAGGCGGGCGAACTGGCCCATGAGCTGGCTAATATTGTACATATATATATGCATATATCATCTCATGAACTGGTTCGCCTGACCGTGCGCGCCTGGGCGAATCTGGCTGAATTGCAGGTGCGCGCGGGCCGGTTTCGCAGGGCCGCGGTGTCTTTGCAAACAGCCAGACGATTTGCGATTCTGCTGCCCCGGCCGCAGCGCCGCACGTTGGAACCAGCCATGCGCCGGGTGGGCGCATTGGTGGCCGATGCCCGAAAATTCTCCCAAGCCCTTCCGGCACTGGAGCACACGGTGCGCCACGATCCGACCAACCGCCAGGCCAACACCCGCCTTGCCGTGGAAAGTTTGTCTCTGCTGGAAAATGTGCCGCTGGCCGCAAAATTCGCGCGCAACGGCCGCGGCAAATGGCTGAAGCGGCTTGCCGCGGATTACGCTCGGATAAAATCGCGCAGTTCGGATGCGACCGGAAATCTTGCCCTGGCAGCGGATCTGGCACACCTGGGCATGGGACGCTGGCGATCCACCCATCGGTTTGCCATTTGCTCTTTTGCCCATCGGAGTCTGGGGCGGATTCTGGTTCTGGAAAATTTATCCGACGGTCAGAGTGCCAGCGCCCAGCGACTGCTCACTTCGCTGGCCGGTGCCATTCGACGCGCTGACCCCGCCACGCTTCGCGCATCACTTCAATGATGACATACGCCTGATCGCGAAGGCATTGCCGGTCGGCTGAAACATGAACCAAAAATTGATGACCGGCGGCAACGGTACGTTTCGCGATCGCGAACGCGACGATCAGAACCCATTGCATGCCGAGTCGGTGATTTTTCCCGGTGCGCGGTAACCAAATGCATTTCCCTTCAGTGGCTTTCCAGTCAAATTTCAACTGTTCTCCCTCTCCATTCCTGGTGGCCAAAAGTCTTGTCCGTTTTTCCCCCCTTTGCGGCCATGCCGTTGGGCATTACAATCGCGACGCGGCTATCGGCGGATGATTGCTTTTTCCGTCCGAACTTTGACGCCCGAATTGCGGTGCGTAATCCGGGATAGCTCTATTTGGAGCGTATAAACCGTTGCGGAGGGCTAACCACCGTCCGCGGTTTGCCCTTTCGGTGATGAATGGATGATATTGTGCCTGGAACCGGTCCGTTAAATGATTCAGTCTCTGCGTCTGGCTTGGACGCCAACAGCCGGGCAGTTCAGGTTGCGGCGCTATCGCCCCTGGCGTGGTTGCGATTTATCGGAGTCGTGACGGTGGGTGTGGCGACCGATCTAACCACCAAAGTCATCGCGTTTCGTGAACTTGGTCCACAGGCTCAAACCCATCATGTTGTGGTTATTCCCGATGTGCTGATGTTCCAGACAACCTTGAATAATGGCGCCGTTTTCGGCATTGGCCAGGGACTGGCACTCCTTTTTATACTGATGAGTCTGGTGGCCATTGCTTTTGTGGTTTATGTGTTCATGAGCAGTTATCGGTGGCAATGGCCCACTCATATTGCACTTGGACTTATTCTGGCCGGAGCCATGGGAAATATGTACGATCGTGTATTTAATCATGGCGGTGTGCGGGATTTTATTCTGCTTCACTACTGGCCATGGATTTTTAATATGGCCGATGCCATGCTCTGCATCGGCGTTCCCATGCTGATCTTCTGCTGGCGGTTTCAGCGGTCGCGACCGCGCTGAGCTTTTTCAGGCGACCGACGCATTTCTGAAAAATGCGGGTATGCCAACCGCATTTAACCGAGGTTCTGAACCATGGAAATGAATTTTCCGCTGGAAGTTGTGGTCGGGCTGCTGGTACTCTTTGGCCTGCTGTACCTGGGCGACCATCGGACTGGCCAGTCCGCGATCGCCGGCCGACCATTGCCAACCATCATACACCACTCGGTGAAGTCGCCTTCGACCAGGGCCAATGTCGGCGGCTAGCCGCGCCAAGGACGCTGCCCGATAGATAATGATCAATTTGCAGGACATCTGTTCCAATGAAACATACCATTCTTTCCGTCTTTCGCCAGCGCCTCGCCAGCCGCAAAGCCGTTATTGGCGTGATTGGTCTGGGTTACGTCGGCTTGCCGCTTGTGAAGGCATTCTGCGACGGCGGCTTAAGCGCAATCGGCTTTGATGTGGATGCCGGCAAAGTGCGGCGTCTGACAGCCGGACAGAGCTACATCCGGCACATTCCCTCCCGCCTTATTGCCGACCTGGTGAAACGCCGGGTATTTACCGCCACGACCGACCTTGGCCGTATGGCGGAATGCGATGCGCTGATTATCTGCGTACCAACGCCGCTGACGGCCAATCGCGAGCCGGATATGCAATATGTCGCCGGTACCGCGGATGATATTGCCCGTCATCTGCGGCGCGGACAGTTGATCGTTCTGGAATCCACCACCTATCCGGGCACCACGCGCGAAGTGGTGCTGCCACGGCTGGCCGCCGGCGGTCTGAAGCCTGGTCGCGATTTTCTTCTGGCCTATTCGCCCGAACGTGAAGATCCAGGCCGCAAAGATTTTCAGACTGCCGACATTCCCAAGGTTGTGGGCGGATTGGATGCGGCCTCGGGTGAAGCGGCCTGCGATTTATACCGGGTCGCCATCCGGACAGTGGTGCCGGTAAAAAGTTGTGAAGTAGCCGAGGCTTCCAAAATTCTGGAAAACTGCTATCGATGCATCAACATAGCCATGATCAACGAAATGAAGATCATCTTCGATCGCATGGGAATTGATGTCTGGCAGGTCATAGCCGCGGCTAGAACCAAACCTTTCGGCTTTCAGCCGTTTTATCCCGGTCCCGGCCTGGGCGGGCATTGCATACCAATTGATCCGTTTTATTTAAGCTGGAAGGCCAAACAGTACGACACCACCGCGCGCTTCATCGAACTGGCGGGCGAACTGAATGTGGCCATGCCGTATTATGTGATCAGCAAGGTGGCCGAAGCGCTGAACGGCAAACGCCGGTCCATTCGCGGTTCGCGCATTCTGGTGCTTGGACTGGCCTATAAGAAAGATGTGGACGATCTGCGTGAATCGCCTTCGGTCGTGCTGATAGAGCAGCTTCGCCACCGCGGCGCAAAAGTGGACTACAACGATCCGTTCATTCCCGCCACGCACCGCCAGCGACAGCATGATCTGGGCATGAAATCCGTGCCGCTGACGCCGGCGAACCTGCGGCGCTATGACCTTGTCCTGATTGCCACCGATCATTCGGTTTATAATTACAAATTCATTGTGCGCCACGCCCGAATGATTGTCGATACACGAAATGCGACTGGCGGCGTGAAAGCTGGCCGCCGAAAAATTATGCGGGCTTGATTCGTTTGGGGGGGTGGTGTCAGACTGGACCGGCACGAATGACAACATCGGCAACGCCGGCGGCACGCCGAGCTATTTTGTTGGTTCAAATGCCGGTACCGGCAACAATATGACCGAAGTCACCCAGAATATTTATGACAATGGCGCAACAGGCGACACGTTTTCGGTAACCGGCCCGAGAAAATATTTACCGCGAATTTGAACAAAGGTATAATCCACGCCGGAACAGCTTGAAAAGGGATCGCGCGTTTGGTTGCAGCTGACGAAATGCTTTCGGAATGCTTGCTTGCCAGCCAAAGCCCCCGGCGGCAGAATTGTGGTGCAGACATCCTGTCTGCCCGTAGTCCTCGCGATACATCCATTTCCTCCAATACCTCCTGTGCGAATTTCAATCATCGAAAATCCGCCATTAACCGCATTGTGTCTTTGTGTCGTCGTGGTTCCGCGTGCTCGTAACATCCATTGCAAATGCTTTTGGGCGGGCGTCATCCCTCGACACGGGGCTTGCCTTTGTCGTCGTAGCCTTGGCTGATGCGTTGGGAATTGAACAAAATGGAAATGCGTTTGACGCTCACGTCGATCTACGACTGGCGGTCAGGATGACGGTGCTGCCGCCCAAGGGGACACAGGCCTCCCTGCCTGTGCTTTAACCACAGACAAGCGGGTGCGGTGAAGCGTGCGGCAGATTGGCGTTGGGGCAGCCTGCAGGAGCGATGTCAGACGAGAGCGGCGGCAACGAAGGTTCCGTTGCAGGCGTTGCTGACGCCTCGGGTGGTGCAAGACGCTGGTTCGCTGAAGAACCAGGTGAAATATGTCAACACGGTGGCGACAAAATAAGAAAGAGAGCGCCTGGAGGCCAGTGCCGGCAAGTTAATCACCATCATCAAATATTGACCGCCCCAAAATCACCCGCTGACGCGGGCGGCGCGCCGCCAGAATCCGCGTTGATATACATGCTGATCCAAATTGAATTTGCCCTGCCCCCCGCATTCCCCACCCACCCGGCATGGCGGGCGAATATCGCACATAGCCGTTATACTTATGACCGAGCGCCCGTAGCTCAGTTGGATAGAGCGGTGGTTTCCTAAACCGCAGGTCACAGGTTCGATCCCTGTCGGGCGCAGTTATAATAAGTGTTGCTGATCGCTGTACTTGGCGAACTTCCCTGTGTCGGGGAATGCGGCTCATGAGTCCTTGCCAAAACGGTATATACCGTTTTGGCTCTGACCAAAGGAGCCGTCCATGCCACGACTGACGCACAAACTTCCCTCGTACAGACTGCATCGCGCCTCCGGCCAAGCGGTTATTACGCTGGCCGGACGGGACTATTATCTGGGGACATTTAACTCCCCGGAAAGTCGCACGGAGTATGATCGTCTGATCCAGGAATTTCTCGCCAATAGCCGATGCCCGGGCGTCGAACAGTCTCAGGCCAAGCAAGGCCGCCAGTCAGTAACGATCAACGAGTTGATTACCACCTATTGGGACTTCGCCCTTGGTTATTATGTTAAGAACTCCCAGCCCACGCGCGAACTGCAAGCATTGAAGTATTCGTTCAAACCCATGGCCGAATTGTATGGGGTTATTTCGGTGGACAATTTCGGCCCTACAGCCCTCAAGGCGGTCCGGCAGCGTATGGTCGATCAGGGGTTATGTCGTTCACTGGTCAATCGTCGCATTAACCGCATTCGTCGCATCTACAAATGGGGCGTGGAAAACGAATTGGTACGATCCGCCACGCTGGAGGCGCTGCGCGCCATTGCCCCGCTGAAACGAGGCCGCTGTAGTGTGCGCGAATCCGATCCAGTCAAACCAGTTTCAGAAGCATTGGTTCAAGCCATTGAGCCTTACGTTTCCCGGCAGGTATGGGCCATGATCCAGCTGCAATTATTGACCGCCATGCGTCCCGGAGAAGTCATTCAGATGCGACGCCGGGATATTGATACCAGCGGAACGGTCTGGATATATCGGCCTGAATCCCACAAAACCGAACATCATGGTCATGAGCGTTGCATCTATCTGGGGCCACAGGCCCAAAAGTTCGTCATGCCGTTTTTGAATCGGCCGGCTGATGCGTATTTATTCAGTCCATTGGAAGCGGACAAGGAACGGCGCGATAAGCTTAGTGTTTCTCGAAAGACCCCTTTGTCATGCGGAAACCGCCCTGGAACCCATCGCGCCAGCAAGCCACAGCGCAAACCCGGCACTTGCTATGATGTGGACAGCTATCGTCGCGCCATCACTTACGGAATGAATAACGCATTTCCATGGCCTAACCTCGCGGGACGCAGCTTGGATCAACTTTCATCCGAAGAACGTCTTCAATTTAAGGCCTGGCGCAAAGTACATCACTGGCATCCGCATCAACTGCGGCATAATGCCGCGACACACCTGCGAAAGGAATTCGGCATCGAAGCGGCAAGGTTGATTTTAGGCCATCGTTCGGTGGCCGTAACGGAGATTTATGCCGAACTGGATCACCAGAAGGCGGCGGACATTATTGCCAAGGTCGGGTGATGCCGAGCTAAGGAGGGTACCTCGGCCACACTGCAACTTTAGGATCAGTGTTGCGCCGCACCACGGTAATGGCACGGGGAGTAACCCAGAGACAGGATTCGCACACGCCTCTGGGGATCCTCCGGGAAGTTGCCGTTCACGCCTTCCGCTTTGCGGAGATCAATTATCTTCGGGTCGGCTACCACCGAGTATTTCCGCAATTCTCCGGTTCGCCTCGTTAATTTGCCTTTGACGCCGCGCGGTTGTCACTGGGAGCATAACGGGCTGGGCATCTCTGGAGATTGCAAACCGTTGCAGTGCCTCCCGACTGGTGTAGGTGGTGCCGCCAATCTGAATCGCCTCCAGCCGGTGCCCGCGTGCGCCACGTTGGACCCAGCGGTATACGGCGCTGATGTGAATCCGCCGACCATTGGGACGTGATGGCAGAAGAGTGGGGACTTGGCCAATGGGTACCAGTTGTTCAGTATGCAGATCAATCATGGATGTCTCCATTTCAAATCAATATCCCACGGTGTCATACCGTACATATACCTAACATCTTACGCGGAAGAAACAATCAAAGTCAATGTCATCACAACAGTTAATGTGATTATTTTATATCATTCATCTTGCGGTTATAAGGCGTATCCGTTAAGATCCATGCCTTATGGCAAAGAAAAGCATCAAAACTAAAGTCCCCGCCGCCTCCGGCAAACCTCTGACCAGCCAGAGAACGTATCGGTTCAATACCGAACTCTTTGAATCCTTTGAAGAGGATTGTGCCCGGCATCTGGCCAATCCCAAGCTGGTGCTGGAAGCGCTGATTCTCCATTGGCTGGAGGGAGAGGCCAGTAGCCGCAGCGCCATCGCCATGCGGCACCGCCAGCGTTTTGGCAACACGGGGAGCGAAGATTAAATCTTTCACCCACCGTAAGCCAACCCGCTTAAAACGCCCCGCGCTTGCCACGGTCAAAGCGGGTAATCTTGGCCGCCACGTAACTCATCCTCACAATGTGCTCCTTGCGAGCAATAAGGGGCTTGTAGTTCGTGTTGTCCGCCCGTAATTCCACGCGCCCATCCTTCAAGTCGTATACACGTTTGAAGGTGCATTCACTATCCCGTTCCGCTCCAAAGCGCACATAGACCGCATCGCCATCTTCAATGGGAGTATTAGGTGAGCAGAGACATACTTCACCCGGCGCAAAGGCTGGCAGCATGGAATCCCCTACCACTTCAAAGGCAAAGACCAGGGGATCGTCAATGCCAGTGCCAACGGTGGATACATAGTCATAGCCGATGCCGTTATCCAAACCCAAGTCTGAGTAATTCTGCGCCTGACCAGCCGGTGCTTTATTGATAATGGGCGCTTTGCGCTCCAGCGTGCCCCTGTATTGTTCAATCTTGGTGGCTCTCCAGAGCCGGTCAAGTTCATCAAGCGTTAAACCAAAGGCTTCGGCGATACGCCGATAGGTGCCCGGCTGGGGCATGTTTCGTTGGCTTTCCAGACGGGCAATATGCTCGCGCGAAATATCCACCTTATTGGCGAGGAACTCTTGGTTCCACCCGGCCTTCGTCCGTAACTCTTTCAGAATGTCTCCAAATGCTGGCATACCCCATATTTAATCACAATTATCGAATGAAGTCAAGCGTATGTGATATAGCGTGTGATGTTTAAGGTTGACACCGCCCAAATATGTTCGTATTATGTTAGGTATTGCGGGTTTGATTGGGTCAAGCCCGCGGTGTGTGTTCCAAACGGCTGAATAAGGCTTTGAGGAACCAGTGAATTGCATAAGAAAACCAGCTTTGGACAAGGAGTATCATTCATGAAGTTACAAGCCCCCACCCGTCTATTTGGCTATGACCAGCCCGGCCAGAGAATCTGCCGGCTCTGCTTTGGCCAGCCCATCCAACAGCGCCAGGTGGCGCATCCCGGTTATGTGGAGACCGTCCACGAATTCCTGCCGACACAGCGATTTGGTGTGGTCTGGTGGAAACGGAGTTCCGATGGAGATCAGCACCGCGTGTTGGCTGTGGTGGAAGCGTTGGAGACTGCAAAGCTGGGCATAAGGATTCCGGATGTATCGGCCAAGGTTCTGGTTCACACCATGCTGGAACAGCATGGCCCAGCCGGCGAAGGCGGCACGGTGGATCGCTTTTTATTACTTTTGGAGCAGATTCGCGATTCGGGCAGCGAACCAGACAAACTCCCTTCCTCCCTTTTTGCCATAATCGGCCACCAGATTCATCTGACGCAGGCTTTTCATGGCGGTCGGGGCTATTCCGGATGGAGCCGGGCGTGCTTAAACTGAATCGTTACCGAAACTTGTTCTGGCCGCTGGTGGTATTGGGTGTATGGATAATCCTGTCACTGATGCTGGCGGATCGCCAGCTTGTGATCAACACCTCGCCGAGTGTGGCCCCGGGGATTTATCTGCGGATTGATGAAAAACCGCGTATCGGCAGGATTATTGATTTTCGGATACCGCCTCTGGCCAGCGCGTATGTTCATGAGCGTACCGGGCATTTCGGACGGCACTGGTACATCTTGAAGCCGATTGTTGCCGGCCCCGGTGACCGGATCAATACGCTGGGCCGCTGGCTCTACATCAATGGCCGCAAAATGGCACCCGTTTACGCCCATGATGAAAAGGACCGATTGCTCCCGCACTGGCGTGCGGATTGCGCGCTTGGCCCACATGAATATTTTGTCTATTCCAACCGCATCTGGAATAGTTTTGATAGCCGGTACTATGGCCCGATCTCCCTATCCCACATCGCCGGGGTGCGTGTGCCGTTGCTGACTTGGTAATGGATACAAACAGATGCAATTGGAATCTTGCGACAATCCCATCCTCTTCCTGGCTATCACATTGCATTGCCGGCAAACGCCAGCGAATCATCCAATTGTTCATCCATGTAAGCAACGGACATGCGTTGCGTGGCGGCCAGACGCTGGGAACGGCTCTGCGCCCGGCCAATGAGAATTCCGGCTATCCAATGCGGAATCGTCGGATTGCTTGAGGCGACACGTTTAGCCAGCTTCGCCAGGGTGGCAATGTGTGTGGCAAACACCTGATCTTCCAGTCCCGCAAAGACGATGTTATCTCCCGGATCTCCCTGCCGCCCCGCGCGGCCCGCAAGCTGGCGATCCACGCGCCCGGATTCATGAAGTTCTGTGGCGATCACATACAATCCGCCCGCCTGCCGGGCCTGTAAGTCCAGTCGAATATCAGTTCCCCGCCCAGCCATATTGGTTGCCACGGTTATGGTGCCGGATTTGCCGGCTTCGGCGATGATTTGCGCTTCTTCCGCAACGCGCCGGGCATTGAGCACCCGATGCGGCAGGCCTAATGCTGTAAGACGTCTGGATAACTCTTCACTGGCATGTACGCTGACGGTCCCGGCCAGCACTGGCCGTCCGGCGTCATGGGCGAAGCGAATCTCCTCGACAATTGCATCCCACTTGTTTGATTGACTGTGGAACATCCGGATGCCGTTGTGTCGGCGGATGCACGGACGGTTTGTGGGAAGTCTCAGCATACCACGGCGGTAGACATGCCAAAGTTCCCCGCGTGCCTCGGCCAATGTGCCGGACATGCCGCTTAATCGCTGATAAAGCCTGAAAAACCGCTGAAAGCTTATTCGAGCCAGCGTTTCCTTCATGGGCTGAATCTCCAGTGATTCGCCGGCCTCCACCGCCTGATGTAATCCGTCGCGCCAATGGCGATCAGGCATTAATCGGCCCGTGGATTCATCCACAATGACCACTTTATCATCCTGTATGACGTATTGTTTATCGCGGAGATAGAAATGCCGAGCTGTCAGGGTCTGGCAGACCAATTCTTCGCCGCGCCGCTGGGAGCGCCACAGGCCATCATGGCCACTACTGGACGCCATAACCGCATCGCGCCCGCTTTCTGTAAGCTCCACGGATTTAAATCGCGGTTGAAGGCGATAATCGCGGCCTAATGTTAAATTGCGCGCTACGTCAATGGCCTGCTCATAAGCTTGGGTTTGTTCGGGGTTGCCGGCATCGCCGGAAATAATAAGCGGTGTAACCGCTTCATCGATAAGCACTGAATCCGCCTCATCCACAATGGCGGCGTATAAGCCACGTTGCACGCCATTGGATTTCTGCGCTGGTGAAAACAGTGGCCATCCGAGTCCCGACTTTGACTTTGGACGCTGGAGTTGGTCACGCAGGTAATCCGCGCACACTTCCTTATTGGTGGCATACGTGATGTCCATGGCATACGCGGCCCGGCGATCATCGGTAGACATTTCCTGCTGAACATACCCAACGGACAGGCCGGCGATGGCATATATTTTCTCGAATTCCTCCGCATCGCGCCGGGCGAGGTAATCATTAACTGTAATGACATGGCAGCCGCGTCGCCGCCACGCGTGCATAATGGCCGGAACGGTCGCTGTGATGGATTTACCCTCACCGGTGGCCATCTCGACCAGCAGGCCGTCATAAAGTGCCAGAGAGCCGGCAATCTGCACCGGAAATAAGCGCATACCGGTTTCCCGGCGAATCACCTCACGAATGGCCGCCGCCGCCAGTAAGCGATCCTTTCGAGAATCACGTCCCAGATGAAACGGTATCGCCAATCGGGCCAGGCGACGTTTGAGGCGTCCATCGGATATTCCTTTGAACTTGCTTTCAAGTTGGCCGACGGCCTGAGCATTGCGCAAGTATATCTTACGATACGGTATGAGCCGACGCAGACGGCCTATGGTACCGTGCCATGCCGCGTCCAAGCCACGCGGAATCTTTTCAACCGATTTTGGCATGATGGTTCACCTTATAATCCCGTTCCCGGTTGCAGCGTTCGGCGAAGATCATTGACGATATCCATGAGCAACGACTGATCGGGCAATTGTATCCGCGCAACAACGCGCTGGCCGGGCAGCAACCGCACATCCTTGGTTGGTTTGAATACCAGCATGAAGAAAGGCTGGGCACTCTGATCGGGCGTTTTCGCGTGCAGGCTCGGCGCAAATGGGCCACCCGCCAGGTAACTCAAAGCTGCCGAGGGAAGCTGGTTCCCTCCGCCGGGATACACTCGGATCATCGTGGCCGGAATCATCGGTGCGGGATTTCCGGGCAACCGCATTTGAATATCCTTGAAACCGGAGCGAATAATTCGGCCCGCTTCACCTTGGCCGGCAGGGGCGTATACCAGCGGGTTGGTCATCTCCACCAGGGTGCCTATTCGCTCGCCGCGTTGGATATAGCTGCCGAGTTGAAGCCGTAACGTGTGATTAATCCACACACCGCCAACGGGGGCACAAATAGTCAGGTTGTTGATCCGGTTCTTGAGCCGGCGAATTTCTTGATTCAAGGCCACAATCTGGCGCGATAATATTTGCGCCATCACGGGGTTGGTGGCCAGAGCCTTGCGACGTTTGATGCGGGTTGCGGCCAGACGGGACTGGGCCTGAATTAAACTCGTCTGCAATACCGGGTTGGACAATCGCACCAACGCGATACCGGGCTGCACGGTGTGATTCAGCTTGTTGTACCATCTCAAGAAGCCACCACTCTGGGCAAATACACCACGTTGGTGTTCCGTGCGAACAACTCCCTCCACGCGGCTGTGATGGGGCAGGGGAAGAATACCAACGCAGATCGCTATAATGGCTACGATAGCAAGACTGATGCCGATGGCCCGCCCCCGACGATGTACCAATTCAGGGCTGGAAAGCAGATACCACCCTCCGCGCCCCAAGGGGACCAGCAGCCAGGTTGCGGCGGCAATTGTGGCCATGGTCAGCAGAAGTAGTGTCAGTTGCGGATATCGGCGCAAATTGGCCACCAGAAAAAGAATAATACCTGTGCACACCAGAACCCGCACCACCCCGGATAGCGCCAGATAAACCAACAGCCAGCGTCGCTGGCCGGAGGTCTCGCTGGGGTTGATTGCCTGTTTAATACCAAAGAGGTAACGGCGTGCCAGATACGTGGCATATTGCATGGCCCGCCCCAGGAGATTGGGTATTTCTACAAGGTCAGCCAAAATATAGTATCCATCGTATCGGAGAAACGGGTTGCCGTTAAAAAACACGGTCGCCACACTGGCAATAAACATCAGGTTGTAGCAAAAGGCATGAAGGGTGGATCCCGGATCACTGTAACGCCAGATTATCGCCGCCACGGCGGCCAGCGCAAATTCCATCCACATTCCGGCGGCTCCCACAATGGCTCGCCGCCATTTATCGGGCAAAAGCCAGGCACTGGAGGCATCGACATAAGGTACGGGTGTGAAAATCAGCAACATAATGCCGATGACATGTACCTCGCCCCCGGTGCCGAAACGCTTGCCGAATTTTTTGCAGGCGATGGCATGGCCGGATTCGTGGACGGATTTATCGACGATAAATGCCAGCAGTAATAACAGCCAATTGTCAGGTCGCAGCAATCCGCTGGAATCAGTAAGAAGTTTTCCAGCCATGGGACCGGCGTTCAAGAGCGTATACACCGCCGTACCGATCAGCATCGTCCAGAGAATCAGTCCGGGCCACGCGAATATCCATCCGACCAGAAATAGTCCGCGTTCCAGAATCGCGTCGGGATCAAATAGCGGCATACGTGGAAACAGCAGATTCATTAAACGGCCCTGCAAGTCGCGATTGCGGCGGCGCTTGAAGCGATCGAACATCGCTTGGGCATCAGGTGAGGTGCCGGATTCCAGCAGGTTGTTGGACGCAAGCTGGCCCAGAAGTTCGATGACTTCTCCCTGGGTCGGTGCGTCATCACCGAGCTTAGAGTTACAGATATCCCATGCCTGGCGCACAGAGCGCGAACCATCAAGTAATCCAACCAATGCGTATCCGGTGGTATTGAGCCGCGCGAAAGCGTTGTTGGCCTGATCCTGAATAACGTGCCATAACCGCCCGCGAAAATACTGGCGGGAAATGTGAATGCCGGCCCGCAGGCGAGGCTTCAACTCCGCCACGCGGTGCCATGATTCATGAAAGGTTGACTGCCGATCCGGCATGAGGGCTCACAGTCGTACGAAAACAAAACGTCATGTTTTTACCCGATCCTCGGCATTTATGGCAACTATTCGATGGTTACAGCGAACGGTAAATCCAATTTGGCGGATCCAACGATCAGAGACTGTTCTGGCGTTCGCGATTCAAGTCCGCGGGAAATCGCATATTGCAAGATGGGAATATAAAAAAATATGCCACAGACAGGCCCAAGAGTTTACACATTGGAATCCCGATGGTAGATTCCTCCGATCATTCGACGGTTGTATACGGTTCTGGTGCTTTGTTGAGACGGAAAAATGCCAAGCATGAAAAGAAATCCGGCTGGAAAGTACCTCTTGCTGGCTGTCACCGGCGTGATGGTGGGGCACAGCATGGCTACCCCGGTATCGGTGTCGCAAAATACGTCTTATTCCGCCGTAGCCAAGCCGTGGCGGGATGTTAATTTATCCTTCAGCCGACCGGGGCGGGTTGTCAAAATTCTGGTGCATCGTGGGCAGGTAGTGAAGGCGGGAGAGTTGCTGGCTCAGGAGAATGATCAGCAACAGAGCATTGCCGCGCAGCTCGCCAAACTCACCGCAGAGAGCACGTTGCGTATCCAGGCGGCTCAGGCACAATTGGCACAGGACCAGGTGGATCTCAAACGCACGCAGTGGGCCGCCAGTCAACATGCGGCGACGTCCTTTGAAGTTCAACGCGCACAACTGAAAGTGACTATTGATAAATTGAGCCTCAAACTCGCTGACTTAAAACACCAGCATGACCAGCTTGCCTGGCAGGCCGCCAAACTGGCAGTTCAACGACGCAAAATCACCGCTCCCTTTTCCGGTGTCATTGAAGGCCGCTTTATTGATGTCGGACGATCGGTCAATGCGTTCAAAAAAGTCCTGAACATTGTGCAGGTGAATCGGCTGAGAATATTTGTGCCCGTGCCTTTGCGCATTGCCATGAAGTTGCAATTGGACCGATCAAGCACTGTAAGACCTGCGACAGGCGGTGTGGTACACGGAACCATTATCTGGATATCTAAAGTCGCGGATTCTGCCAGCAACACGCTGATGGTGGAAATTCGGGTTAATAATACTCAGCACGTACCGGCCGGACAGCAGGTGCAGGTGGCGTTCGTTCATCCGGCGACGACAGCGTCCACCATCAATTCCCGGACAAGTGGTGCCAATCAGGTGTCAATGTCGCCCACCGGGAGTAAAACGCAATGAGCGTGGAAACTTCCAGCCCAATTAGTTCCGTTCAAGTGCTCATACCGCAACAGCAGTGGGCGGACGTGAAGTCGCGGCTCGGCACCGCCGAGGCCAGGCTCGCCGATTTAACCGTGGCCTTGGAAATTGCCGCTGAAACCGCCGACCTCAACCGGTTTATGGCGCTGGCCATGGCTTTGTGCAATATTCTGGCTCTGCGCTACAACGCCCGTCGCGTGTCGCTTGGAATTTTACGCTCGCGAAGCGTTCATGTCATGGCGATGAACCAGACGGAAAAAATTCTCCGGAAAATGCAGCTTGTGCGCGATGTCGAAGAGGCGATGGAAGAATGTCTCGATCAGGATGCCGAGATACTTTTCCCATCCGCGGCGGATGGCAATGTTATAACGCGCTGTGCGGCAAAAATTACTTCGATCCACGGCACGGGCACGGTATTGGCGATGCCATTGCGACGCGATGGTTGCGTGGGCGTGCTGCTGATGGAATTTGAGCCGGGGCGTCATGTAACTTCCGCCGAATTGGCCCCATTGCGAACCATTGCCGATTTGCTGACACCGCGCATCATGGATTTGTACGAACATGACCGCTGGTTTGGTGCACGTTGGATGCGGGATTGGCGAAAATATCTATCAAAGCTCGTTGGCCCCACGCATACCTGGATCAAGGCCGCTGCCATCGCCATTACCCTGTTTTTGCTGTGGGCCTTTTTCGCCAAAGGTACATTCCATATTATTGCGCAGTTCACGCTCGAACCCGTGCGCCAGGCGCAGGTCGTTGCTCCCTTTGACGGATACATAAAAGCGGTGAAGGTGCGGCCCGGCGATGCCATCATCGCAAAAAAGACCGTATTGGCCGAACTGCACACGGCCAAACTGCGTGATCAATTGGCGGCCGCCCAGGCCCAATATGCCGCCTACGCCAAGCAGTCGGACGTGGCACAATCAAAGGGCAAAATTGCCGATATGCAGATCGCGGATGATTCCATGAATGGAGCTTTGGCCAAAATCAGACTCCTTAAACGCCAGATCGCTCATGCCACGATTACTTCGCCAATTTCCGGGGTTGTACTGACCGGCAATCTGCTGCGCCGCATCGGTGCACCGGTGCATTTGGGAGATGTGCTCTTTAAGGTAGCACCCATTAAGCCGCTGCTGGCGAGAATCAACGTGCAGGATGGCGATATTTTGTACGTTAAGGACGGCCAGAAGGGTAGTCTGGCGACCGCTTCTTACCCTGCGGATAAAATATCGCTATCTGTAACGCACATTGATCCGCTGGCGATGGTCAAGCATAAGCAGAATATTTTTCGTGTTCGCGCGGTGCTTAAGCACCCTCCAAGCTGGTTTCGACCCGGAATGCAGGGGACCGCCCGTATAAACGCGGGAAAACGCCGCTACATCTGGATATGGACGCGCGGTCTAATTAACTGGATTCGCATGAAACTCTGGCTGTGAGATATTCCAAGTTATGACCCACTTTGATCAAAAAGAAGTAATGACCGGATATGCCAAGCCCGATCCGAATCGGTTTGGCTGCAACCTACGGGAAAACCGCCGCAGACTGGCCATGCTGGCCGGAATTACTTTTGGCCTGATGAGCCTGTCGGCCTGTACCTCGCCGTTTGGTACCCAGAACGGTACTCCTTCGGGCACCGGCTTTGCCGATAGTGTGCTGGCTCATGATCTCTCTGATGGCCGGTTATTGACCCATCCATCCGTTATGCCGGTGGACCGAGGCGTGCATGAATTCAATAATCAGAGTCTTATCGCCACACCAAGAAAACCCTCCGGCTCGCCTCAAGCCGTTATCCCGGCGGGTACCGGCGGCCATCGCGCATCGGTAGTAAAAAACATCCAGCTTCCGGTGCGTATGACGCTCATGGAGGCCATTGCCGATGCCATGCGGCATAATTTATCCATAAAAATTCAGTCCTATACCCCGGCCATTTCTGAATCGGAGATTGTCGCCGCCGAAGCGGTGTTTGATCCCACGTTTGTTGGTCAGATTCAATATCAACATCTGGATCAGCCCACCCCTTACGCGGAAACGTTGGGGTCTTCAACATCTCCCGTTGGCATCAACAATGAGGATCAGGTCAATTCCCAGGTGGGGGTAAAAAAACTCCTGTCAACGGGCGGTACCGTATCGCTCATCGGTTCAGATAATTACCAGGATTTCCATACTTCCACCAGTTTACCCCCGGATATTAACCCCTCGCATACCGCAGACCTGGCGATTGAGCTTAAGCAACCTCTGCTGCAAGGGTTTGGCTCACAGGTCAATAACGCCGACATTTATATCGCCCGCCGCAACCAGCAGATCGCCCTTTCGCAATTCCGCGCCCAAGTTATTAAAATTGTCTCCCGGGTGGAACGCACCTATCTGCAATTGGCCCAAGCCACCGCTGATCTGCATTTTGAACGACAATTGGTGCATCAGGCCGGGAAAACACTGCTCCGCTTGAAAAACCGCCGGCGCATGGATGTGGACTCGGTGCAGATGAATCAGGCCCGGGCCGCAGTGGACCTCGCTCAATATAACCTGGCCTCCGTACAGAAACAGGTGGGGGATTTATCCGAAACCCTCAAAGCCCTCTTGAACGATCCGGCGATACCCGTTGGCCCCGGCCCCAATATCATTACCACCAGCAAGCCCGTCGCCGTTCCGTTCGCCTTTGATCTCGATCAGGATATCGCCACGGCCCTACAGCAACGCGGCATCATGCGACGTGACCGTATGGCCGTGGAAAAGGCGGGGATTCGCGGCAGTGTGGCGGAGAACGCTCTGCTGCCCAAGGCTGATCTTATCGCGGCGACAGATTCCGCGGGTTTATCACCCGACGGCAGTTTTCCCGGTGGATTTAACCGCATGATTTCCGATCCGCATGTCGGATTTACCGTTGGCATGGACCTGGAAATCCCCATTGGCAACCGTGCGGCCCGCGCCAGATTATATCGCCGCCGTATGTTGCGCCGACAGGCCTTAACTCACATGCTCAAAGACGCCCAGAATATTGCCCGCGATGTCGCCAGTGATCTATTGAACCTGACGCAAGATTGGCGGCAAGTCCATCTCGCCCGCCGTCGCCGTAAATCCGCCGCCGCTGTGCTTCGCGGCCTGGAAGTGGAGGAACTTTCCGGTCAGGCCCTGGATCCTACATTCCTGCAGTTGGAACTCAACGCCCAGCAGGACCTGGCGCAGGCCGAAATCGCCGAAACCCAGGCGTTGACCAGTTACAATACAGACATGGTGAAGTTTCAACGCGATAAGGGCACCCTGCTGGAATTTGATCGCGTCGCCATCGCACCGGCACCCAAGGGCACCAAGCCATAACATTGCGTTTCCGAGAATTGCGTGAGCAAAGGAGCATCATCCCAGTCGGAAAGCCCGCAAAAACGGCGTCTCAGGTCCATAACGAATTATTATCAAAGATTTTTCCATGATTTTACTTGACTTCGCTTTTGCGGCGGTTTATTCTTCGCCCCATAATCACGCGCACCGCACGAAGCAGGAGTATTCTTGCCGAGTTTTCAAGGGCAAGAATCTCATTTCTTGTTCCGGTGTGGGCTGATTTGAGAATCCCATTTTGTGAGTGGAGAGCATTAAGTAGCCGGATGGTTTTTACATCGTTTCTCTGAGCGTGCTTGTTATGGCGTCCAGAGCTATATGAGGAAGGATGTGCGGTCGTGGTTCAGGCTAAAACTAAGCTGCGTGAGAAAGCGGTTCGTAAATTTCTCGCCCGCATACGCTGCGGATATCTTCCGTGGCTTTCACAAAGTGTGCGTCATTTGCGACCGGATGCCGTTATGGAAGCCATCGCGGCCATGCGCGAAGTGCGCATCAGTCGACCGCGCTTCGGTCGTCTTCAGCGACAGGGGCCGGTACTGGAGCAGCTTGAGCAACGTATATACATGAGTTCATTGCCGACGCCATTTGCGAACATGGACATCGGTTCTCCGTCCACCGGCGGTTCGGCCATCTATGTATCCACCAACAACCAATGGCAGATCACCGGTGCGGGCACGGGCATTACCGGAACATCCGATCAATTCAACTATAGCTCTGAAAGCTGGACCGGATCAGGCAGTCTTACCGCGGATGTGGGCGCGGTGGCCAATACCGGAGCCAATGCCCAGGCGGGCGTAATGATCCGCGATACCAGTGCGGCCGGCAGCAGCTTTGCCGCCGTGGTGGAAAATTCCAGCGGCACAATCAGCTTTGAATATCGTAACGGATCGGGAACCAATGTCGTGGTCAGCACCACGACCGGCACCGTCAATCCGGCATGGGTCAAACTCTCCGAAACCCAATCCGGCAATACCGATTCCTTCACCGGCCTGTATTCCACCGATGGCGTACACTGGACAGCCGTCAATACCACACCGGTGAACATCGTATTCAGCGGAAACACCAGCCTGGCGGGTCTGGCGGTGACCAGCGGAAACGCCGGTCAGGCCCAGACTGTGGACGTCAACAACTTCAGCGCTGCCGCCGGCGATACCGCGCCGGGTTCGACGACAACTGCGTCGGCGTTGACCTTGCCACCCGACAATTCCCTGACCGACGGCACTTGGACTCAGGGGCAATCCGGCGGCAGCGGTTCGGGTACCGGCACTGTGACTTCGGTCAGTGGCGGGCTGCTGATGGCGGACGGTAATTCGGAACTTGTGACGCTATCGCATACATTTGCGATACCGGCGGATCAGACTCCCTCCACGTTGCAATTCAGCTTTTCGAACCTAAGGTTTAATACCAGTGCCACCACGAGCATCAACGACGCCTTTGAAGTGGCGTTGCTTAATGGTGGCGGAACCTCCGTGGTTAACACCATTGCATCCGGACGCGACAGTTTTTTGAATATCACATCAGGCCAGAATGTCGATGCGGCGACGGGCGTAACCGTAACTCAATCCGGTGGCACATACAATGTCACACTGGATGTATCGGGCCTCACGGCGGGTAGTAACGCCACGCTGGTATTTCGCCTGGTCAGCAACAGTGCGTTACCCGGCACATCCGTTGAGATACTCACTCCCGCTGCATCGCCAACGGTCACGGCGGGTCTGGCAAATGACACCTATCCGCCGGGATCAACCAATCCGCAATACCGCACTGATGGTCTGACCACCGATCCTGCCGTCACAGGTACTGTGGCCGATACGGTGTCCATCACCGAGTTGCAATACCAGCTTGACGGCGGAGCGTTTACCGACATTACCAGCAGCCTCTCCAACGGCGTATATACCTATACGCCCAGCGGTGTAACGCCCGGATCACATACCGTGGATATCCGCGCTACCAACAGTGATGGCGAGAGTTCTGATGCGGTATTTACATACATTCTCGACGCCCTTCCCACCGCCAACGCCGGACAAAATATTACCATCAACGAGGGAACAACACAGACATTTAACGGATCGGGCTCCACCGCCGTCAGCCCGGCGACAATTTACAGTTATAGCTGGTCATTCAGTGATGGCAGCTCGGCCAATACCGCATCAACCACGCACACTTACGACACGCCGGGGTCGTATACCGCGACGCTGACGGTCATGGATACCGCCGGCGCAACGGCCAGCAGCACAATCAATGTTACAGTTGCCAACGTAGCCCCCACGGTCAGCACGCCAACCATTCAGGCCGGGCAGGAAGGCGCAGCCACCACGTTGCGTACCACGTTCACTGACCCCGGTATCTATGACACACATACCGCGGAGATTAACTGGGGTGATGGAACATCCTCCGCCGGAACGGTAGTTGAAAATGACGGATCCGGCACGGTCACCGGCAGTCACATCTACGCCGAGGAGGGAACTTACAACATCACCGCCACGGTGACGGATAATTATGGAGCATCAGGTTCCGCCAGCGCCAACGCGGTCATCAGTGACGCTCCGCTGACACTCTCCGCCGCCGCGATCACCACGCCGGAACAAAGTGCGTTCAATGGCACGGTGGCGACCTTTACGGACGCCGATCCCAATGGCACGGCCAGTGATTACGCAGCCACAATCGTCTGGGGCGATGGCACCACCTCCAGCGGCACCATCGTCGCCAATGGCAGCGGCGGGTTTAATGTGCAGGGAACACACACGTACACCGATGAAGGCAGCTACGTCACGCAGGTGACGGTCAATGATGTCGGCGGTGCCAGTGCGTCCGCGGCGGGCACGGCAACTGTTGCGCTGGTTCCACCGACCATTACCATCAGCGGCAACGCTTCGGTGAATGTCGCTTCGGCGTATGCGTTGAATCTCTCGGCCGCCAATGCGGCGGGCACGGATGTAATAACTTCCTGGGCGATTAACTGGGGTGATGGCACCAATGGCCAGCAGGATATTCAAACGGTTTCAGGCAATCCGGCTTCCGTAAGTCATACGTATCAACAGGGCAATACCAATTACACCATTTCCGCCACGGCGACCAATGAGGACGGCACCTTTGCGTCCAACAGTCTTTCAGTAACGATCAACGATGTGCCCGCTACGATCACCAGTCTTAATGCGATTTCCGGCAATGAAGGCGAACCGGCGAGCTTAACCGCGGCGTTCACCTATCCCGGACTGCTGGACACACACAGCGCCCAGATAAACTGGGGCGATGGCAATTACACTTCCGGCACAATTGTGGAAAGTAACGGCTCCGGTACGGTGACCGCATCACACAGCTACTCCGAGGAAGGTTCGTACACTGTGACGGTGACGGTATACGATCAGGCCGGGCAAAGCGGTATCGCGACCACCACCGCAACCATTGCCGATACCCAACTGGCCGCCCAGGGCGGGCTGACGATTTCCACGTTGCCGGAGACGGCATTCTCGAATCAGTTGGTGGCGACGTTTACCGATCCGGGCGGTGGCGAGCCACTGACAGATTACAGTGCGTCGATTAACTGGGGCGATGGTTCGGCGGCCACAACAGGCACAATTGTCACTACCGGCCAGAGCAATATTTTCAATGTCACCGGCGGACATAGTTATGTCACCGCCGGGAATTACACGGTTACCGTGACGCTCACGCACGACCTGTTGCCGCCGGTAACGGTCACCAGTACGGTCGCGGTCAAATATGATGCCAGCATCATTGTGCTGGATCCGACGGATCCCGGTTCACTGTCCTTGTCGGGTAGTGGATCGTTAGTGGGCAATGGCAACTCGGATATCGTGGTTGATTCCAACAACCAAAACGCGGTCGCGGTTAGTGGGGGCAGCTATCTCAACATCAATAGCAGTCGGCTGGATATTGTTGGCAACGTAAACAATCCGCTACCCAAGAAGAATGTCGCCGGGGTCGGAAATGTCATTTATGGGGCCGCTTCCGCACCGGATCCATTGGCAAGCCTGCCCGTGCCCACAGAACCGGCACAAGTATTCAGCGGCAGCGGCAGTTATTCCGGGACGCTTCAACCGGGTTACTATGAAAATGGCATACATGTCGGTGCCAACCAAACCGTGAACCTGATGCCGGGATTGTATTACATTGGTGGCACCGGGTTTTCTGTCAGTGGCAACGGCGCTGCGATATCCGGTACCGGCGTAACGTTTTACCTGGCGCAAAGCAGTGGAACCTCGTTTGACCTAAGCGGCAACGGCACGGTTAATCTCTCGGCCCCGACCACCGGAGCGTATGCCGGCGTTCTGGTGTTTCAAAATCGCTCGTCAACGGCAACATTATCCATTACCGGCAACGGTAAAACCACTGTTTACGGCGCTATCTACGCCGCACTGGGTACCGCAGCGCTCACTGGCAATGGTGGCTTGAATGCCAATGGCAATCCCGCCGATACGCTGGGAGCCGACTTCGTTGTCTATAAAATGTCGATTACCGGCAATGGGCACATGCTCATTAATCCCGCCATTCCACCCAGTGAATTTTACGTCCCCGACGGTTCCTCGCCTACTTCCGTCTTCCGCTATGATTCTGCGGGAAATGCCAACGGTGCCTTCACAATGAACAGCGCCAACGCGGATCCAGTGGGGATTGCCTCGGACGCCGCCGGGGACAAACTCTGGGTGCTCGACAACAGCGGTACGGTATATGTTTACCAGCCCGGCACCGGCGCTCTGCTGGGTTCGTGGCAGGCCGGGGGAACCTCCGGAGAAAATCCCACCGGCATCACCACGGATGGCAAAAACATCTGGGTTATTTCCGCGACGGACCACACCGTGCGGGAATACGCCAACGCTGCGGATATTCTGGGCGGCACGGTGACCGCTTCCAGCAGTTTTAAGCTCAACAGCGGCGATTCCAGCCCGACCGACATCACGACCAACGGTACGGATTTCTGGGTCACCGATAACGCCGGCGGCAAGGGAACGGTCTTTGAGTATTCTCTGGCCGGCAAATCAGTAACCAATTGGTCGCTGGACGCCGCAGATGTCAATCCCACGGGCATCACGGGTAATCCCGGCGGTGGAGCCGACCTATGGACCGTCGATGCCGCGACCGATACGGTCTATCACTACGTCGGCGGCATGAACAATACCAGCGGTTCCTATAGCGCCAACAATACCTACACTCTGGCCGCAGCGGACACCAATCCGCAGGCGATTACCGATCCCTCCAATGCGGATTATTGGATTGGCGGAGCCTCCGGCGGGGACTGGAATACGGCCAGCAACTGGTCGGCGGGTGTGCCGCAATCCTACCAGGATGTTTATCTGTATCCGCAGAATTCCACCAGCCAGGGCGGCTATAGCATCGATATTAACTATGGCGAGTCGGCGGCGGCCAACAGCATTCAGGGAGCCGGCGATTCACTGGTGTTCAACGGCGGTTCGCTGACACTTAACGCCGCATCAAATATTGGCAGTGTAAATCTGGGCTATGGCACGCTGACCACCGCTGCGGCACTGAGCACCACCAATCTGGTGCTCAGCGGCGGCACCATCAACGGTGCGGGTTCGGTGAACGTTTCCGGTGCGGGCAATACCATCAGCGGCGGCACGCTGGATACTACTCTGACCGTTGAGGCGGGCGCGACCCTGTATATCAGCGGAAGTGTAACACTCACGGGCACGACGTTGAACAACTACGGGACAGTGGATTGGACGGGTGGCAGCAGCATATCGCTGGGGAGTGCGGCGGCGATTAACAATGAAGCAGGGGGCGTATTTGACATTGCGAACTCTGGCACGTTTAGCGCCGCTGATGCGACGGCGTTGGCGTTCAACAACTATGGAACACTGGAGAAGACGGGGAACACAGGGACAACCACTTTTGAATCCTACGGTAGCACCGGCGGGGTGGCGTTGAACAACCAATCCACGGGTCAGGTGGAAGTGGATGCCGGAACATTGCAACTCAATGCCGGCGGCACGAATGCGAACGCCAGCAATACG
>DAIDJN010000069.1:0-4335 GCA_027451365.1 Phycisphaerales bacterium
CTCAGCTCCGTCTTGGTCAGCTTTAATTTCCCGCCTGCCTTCACGGCATTGCCATAGATATCCTTCAAATCAACGAACACCGGGCTGATTGTAATTTTTCCAGTGGCATCCACGGCGACCGGCGAGTGCGATCCCACATACTCATACAAATTTATTCCTCCTGCATACCCGATTGGATCACGTTGAATCCAACGGTCAAGCACCGGGTTGTAAGTCCGATTGCGGACGTAATAAAGCTGCGATTCAGAATCAAAGCGGTAGCCGCAGTAGATTATTTCATTGGCACAGGAGGTATTGGAGGAAATGGAGGCATCGCTGTGGCGACGGACAGACAAGATGTCTGCGGTCTGGCGACCAGGAGATTTTCCAGCCTGCCAAGACTCATCGCGCCAGCGGCCACGGCTCTGTGGCCTTAAGCCGTAGCGGTAAAAAAAATGTTTATCCAGCGCGACCATAAACTGCCTTGAGAAAGGCCGACCTTGCTCCGGTAATTTGAATCATACGCTGGCATTCGCTAACTGCCAAGCCAATGCACCTTCTTTGCTGCCCATTCGTCCGATACCCTCTGCTCACCGCCGGTCCTTTTCCTGATACCATTTCCGACGTTACCACCATCCCTGCGAACCGGCCTGGCGGAGCCAGGCGAAGCTGGGGCGCGGCCGGGCCTGGCAATCCAAGCGAATCGACCATTCTTCAGCTCGTCAACCAACCGCCTCTTGAAGCATTCACTTTACCGCTTTATGTCCCGTACACACATACCACAACTCCTGATATTTCCACTGTCAGAAGTGACAACCTATATCGGGACGTGACAACGGTAAGTGGCTATCTTGATTACTGATTTGCCATCCATAGCTGAACTCCGTGTGCCGGTCCTTGACCCGGTTAAAATTCCCGCAACCACGCGATTGCTATGCACTTATCTAACCAATTGGCCCTGCCCGGAAAAATTGCCGTGCAATCGAAGCTTCAGACATTTGCATCCCGCTGGCTGCAAGTGCATAATCCACCCGGCAAACGAAACGGAAACGGGCTCTGGAGGCATCCAACCCGTCCAGGATATTTGGCCGGGCGTGCGACGGGTTGTCGTCACCGGGCGGGCCGTCATCGCCCCCCATACACAATCAAGAGCATTCTCCAATGCCTAAAAAAATGTATCCGCCGTGGACGGGCGAGCTTTTGGCGTGCATGAGGGTTCTCCATTTCCGACTGAACCAGTACACGGCAGGAAAACATGAGATAGATTCCGTATCCTTGGGAAGCACAGGAGGCCGTAGCATGACCAAGCCCGATCGCCTTGATGAAGCCACCAATCGAACCCCGATCATCGCGCCCCCGCTGCCGCGGACTTGGTGGATCGAGCCTGGGGCGATTCTCGGCGGTCCATTTCCGGGTAATGCCGATGGCACCGTCAATACCGTAAAACTCCAGAAGCTTTTTGGGTATGGCATACGCGTTTTTGTGAACCTGCAGGAGCCGCACGAGAAAGGCCTTCATGGGATGCCATTTCCCGATTATGAGCCGGAACTTCACAGGCTGGCAGCCGCGGAAGGCCAAGCCATTCAAATACGCCGTTTTCCTATTGTGGATACGGATATTCCAACGATTGAACAGATGCGGGCCATTCAAGCGTACTTGCGCAACCAGCTGGCAATGGATAAAAAAGTTTTTGTGCATTGCTGGGGCGGCAATGGCCGCACCGGGATCGTTGCCGCCTGTTGGATGGCCGCGGCGGGCTTATCGCTTGACGATATTCTGGATACCATTAAGCAACGCCGGGCTTGGGACAGCTATTTGGCGCTTAAGTCCTCGCCGGAAAATGGGAGACAAACTGCGTTTGTTCAGACATGGTTGCACAAAGAAGGAAAATACCAGTGACGCAGCACGAAAGGGTTGAATCGAACGGAGCCACGTCAGGCGAAGTTGCCGATCGGATGCGCGGGGCGATTTTGGGACTCGCAACCGGCGACGCGCTGGGCGCCACTGTTGAATTTAAGGCTCGCAAAAGCTTTGTCCCGTTAACCGATATTGTGGGCGGAGGTCCATTTAACTTGAAGCCGGGGGAATGGACCGATGACACCTCCATGGCCCTTTGTCTGGCAGAAAGCATTGTCGAAACTCAAACGTTTAATCCGACTGATCAGCTTGCGCGCTATGTGCGGTGGCACCGGGAAGGCCATTTAAGCTCGAAGGGAAAGTGCTTTGACATTGGTGCCCAAACCGGCAGGGCGCTGCAGAAATTTGAGACTACCGGCCTGGCAACATGTGGGTCTGTGGATGAAGCATACTCGGGCAATGGCTCGCTGATGCGCCTTAGCCCGGTTGTAGTGGCTTTTTACCGGCAACCTGCAGTTGCCATTAAATTGGCGGCTGAAAGTTCGCGTACCACCCATGGCAGCAAGTTGTGCGTGGATGCGTGCCGCTATTTTGCGGCACTGCTGTTGGGCGCGTTTGCGGGATTAGGTAAAACCCAACTGCTGGCAGCCGAATTTACACCGGTGCGAGGTTTGTGGTCGCAAGCACCTTTGCATCCTACAATCACTGCGATAGCCCGGGGGGACTGGAAAAGGAAGGCCGAAAGGGACATCGAAAGCGACGGCTTTGTGGTGCACACGCTTGAGGCGGCCCTTTGGGCCTTTGCCAATACCGAAAGCTACGATCAGGCGGTGCTGCGAGCGGTCAACCTCGGCGACGACGCCGATACAACGGGCGCCGTCTGCGGGCAACTTGCGGGCGCGTTCTACGGCGCGACGGGCATTCCACAGCATTGGCTGGCCATTCTTGCGCGACGTGACACAATTGATACCCTGGTCGACAAACTCATCGCTTTTGCCAGCGGCCAAGCGTCGACTGGTGCGGGCACGTAAGCACGTTGGCCGGGCCGCTGCAGGTTGCGGTTGGCTCATGCGGGTCAGTCGGCGGTCATGCCATCGGAGGCGTTGGAGGATGGCCCGGTTTCAACCTCGGCAGCGGCAAGTGGTTCCGGCTCGTAAAGGAATTTTCGCCCGCCAATTTGAATGTACGGCACATTGATAACTCCCGGCTGGGCAATCCTGCGATTCCACTCGGTACCATCGGCGTTGTAGCTAACAGTCAATCGCCGCGACCAGACCAAGGCGACCTGCATCCGGTGCCTTACCGCAGTTTCACGTGCAAAGGCCTCGGCGTCCGCCAATGTTTTGACGGTATCGGGAATATTGATCGGATTGTAAATGGCGGCCATCAATCGCAAAATCACGATAGGTCGCACCGGCTCATCGGCCCACTTATTCCAATCATCAAGGTAGCGTTTTTTGTCCAAGGCGCTGAGTCGGCCGATCTCGGCCGGGTCCAGGTGAAGCGCGGTGGCCAGACGGTTGAGGTGTTCAAGGTCTATTGATCCCGAGCTTTCAAAGCCTTGGATGGCGTTGGCACACTTGCTGATGTTCTTGTAGCCCGCCAGCGCCGCGAGTTTGCCGGTGGTGAGCTTGGCATCCAGGCGAGCCTTGCGAAAATACTCCGCCGTAAGCAATAACATAGTGGTTCTCCTGTACGAAGCCTCATGGCAGCGGGTGCCATGCGACTGGCGGCCCCGCTTAAGCGCAAGAAGCCGCGACGATACCGCAGGCAATACAACGCAAGGCAGGCGCACCGGCTGCGGCAAGAACCGACGATGCACCGCCCAGCCATCAAAGGTTGTGATAAAACGACCGAATGGTTTCATCCGCCACGACGACGCGAGCCCCAAGGGAGCGACACACACCGGCGTGTACAAATACGGGAAGCCGTTCGTTTGCGCGTGACCGGGGACATTTGCCCGGTTTTGCGCCCCATCGTCGGCCATTGGGCCAATCACAGCACCGTGAACTCGGAGATGAGCCTCGGTTGCTGCCCGAATTAACATTCGGGACTCTTGATGGTGTATTTATATTAAACGAAATGTGTTTATTTGTCAAGTGCCCCGCATTGGAGTTTCCCCACTTTGTATAAAGTCGCGAGGAATCCTCGACGGCACCGTCAGGTGCCGAGGGCGGCTCTTGAGCAGGCGGGTGGGACTGGCGTTTCATCTCGGCGAAAAAGCGTCCTGCGTATTATGCTTCAGTCCATGAATCGTTGGCGGCCGCGACCATCGGCCCATCCGAGCACCTGCTGTTTGTCGATTCATTCTCACGCATTTACGGTCATGCTGTAAACCTCCTTTGCACTGCCAGCCAAAATCGGCAACCCTCTGGCAATCCGGTACGCGCGGATTTGCGGTTCATCGTCCTGGGGGATCCGTAGCACACTGTTCTCCAGCCAGTTACAAATATCCGGTTCGTGTTCCTGAAGAAGAGTAATAAACCCGCTGGCCAACGT
>DAIDJN010000070.1:0-89137 GCA_027451365.1 Phycisphaerales bacterium
GGCACCGAGCAGTTCTGGAGCCGAGGCGGTGGTGAGGCCATTTTGGCTCTCCGTGCGCTGCGGCTGAGCCAAGATGGCCGCTGGGATAACTTCCTGCTCCATCGGAAACTTAGACCTGCGGCATAATGTGTCACGCACCCCCAGACGGTCGGAAATTTCAGTGGCCTTGTGTTTTTCCTCTGATTCGGCTATTTTCAAGGGTTCACATTCCGGGGGCATAGCTCAGTTGGGAGAGCGTCTCGATGGCATCGAGAAGGTCAGGGGTTCGAGTCCCCTTGCCTCCATTGGAATGTAAGGTCGGCCGCGAAAAGACGCGCCGGCCTTTTTAGTTTTGCGGGGCCGCCTTTTACCAGCCGCGTCCTGAAATTGTTTGGGGATCGCCCGGATGTTATTCCGGTATTGATCAGGGTTAGCGGTGGCCGCCAAGCGGCCGACCAGGTCCCACAATGGACACCGGAGGAAGGCAATGGATAACGGCCCGGCGCATTTCTTTCAAATTCTGTCCAAATGTTGATAATTGAACGTACCAGGCGCCGGTCAGTTTGCGTTTTGTGCACCGTACTGCGTGAGCTTCTCTGCCTGGCGGGCTGGGCTTTTTTTGTAAATTGCCGGCGCAAACCATTGGCGGCATTCGGAATCGGGCCGACCACAGGAGATCGCCATGCCGAAAAAACTTGTGCTACTTGGCGGTGGTCATGCCCATCTCCATGTACTGGCGCATCTTTCCGATTACATTTTCACGGATATTCAGGTCACGCTGATTTCGCCACGGACGTTCTGGTATTCGGGCATGGGGCCGGGAATGCTGGGCGGGTTCTACAGCCGCGCCGACGCAACCGTGGACCTGGGGAAACTGGTATCGCGCGCCGGCGCGGACTTAATTGACGGAATGGCGGAAAGTTTTAACCCGCTTACCGCACAGGTGCGTTTGACTGACGGCCGCACCGTGCATTTTGATGCGCTTTCCCTGAATCTGGGCAGCGGCATAATTCAGGGGGCCATCCCCGGACACGAATATGCCACCACAGTCAAACCGGTTTCCAATTTGCACCGCCTGCATGAACAATTGGATATGGTGCGGCCCAAACAGCTTGCGGTGGTGGTCATTGGCGGCGGTCTGGCGGGTATTGAAACAGCGGCCAATCTGGCTAAGCTGCTGACCAAAATAAAAACCGATTGGACCTGTATTCTGCTGGCCGGCGGTCGCGGTCTGGCGGCGGGCTTTCCCCGGAGATTCGTACGACAGGCCGAACGGGAACTTATGCGGCTGGGCATAACCGTCATGGCGGAAGTCAGCGCGATAGATGTATCTCCCGAAAGTGTTCTGCTGGACAGTGACGAAAGACTTGAATCACAATTAACCATTCTGGCCACCGGTGTGCAGCCGCCTCAAATAGTCGCTGATTCCGGCGTGACGGTGGATTCAAGCGGGGCGATGGTGGTAACGCCGACACTGCAAAGTGTTTCCCACCCGAATATTTTCGGCGGTGGGGACTGTATCACCCTGATGAACCGGAAACTGGCCAAAGCGGGCGTATACGCCGTGCGCCAGGGACCGATCTTGCGGCATAATCTGCGGGCATTTTTTTCGGGCACACCCATGCGGCATTTCCGGCCGCAAAAAAAGTTTCTGCTTATCGCGAGTTTAGGCGGTCAACGGGCGCTGGGAAGTTGGGGTGGCTTAACATTTGGCGGGAAAAAGGCGTTATGGCTGAAGCACTACTTGGATCGCAAATTTATGGAACGGTATCAGGACAGATAAATGCGGCTTAGCGATGCGGCTTGTGGGAAATCCGCCGATACAAATTAATTGATATGCGGTAATTTCAGCGCTTGCAGCATCAAACACAAGGCATAGTTGACAATTCAAATCTGAATACTGTATGTTGTGGGTGTTGTCGGTCTACACGGCTTTCGAGGTTGTTCGCAATCTGAAAAAGCGGCGTGTGGCGCAAAAGGGAACCTGGTGAAAATCCGGGACTGCCCCGCAGCGGTAAACGGGAACGACCGCCGTAAAATGCACTGTTCTGCCATGTCAGAATGGGAAGCAACGGCCAGTAGGAACCGCGTCTGAAACAGGCGCATCAAGCCCGCAAGTCCGAAGACCTGCCGACAATCGCCCGCTCCGCGGGCGTCTTAAATTGCCAACACCTTCGCGGGAAGGTACGGGTATGGGTTTGCACGCGCTGTGGCTTTGTGGCTTCATGTGACATGGCGCGGGTTGAATTCGTTTCCGTCTGCTTTTCCGTGAATATCCGAAACGGCTTATGTGTGCCGGCGTGTATCGGCATATGCCTACTGGCGCGCGATCAAATGGAGATTTTGATGAATTTAAATTCATGTATGTTAACGGTCCGGAAGCGTGACGGCCGCGAAGTGGATTTTGAAATTGGCCGAATCGCCAACGCGATTACCGCCGCGTTTTGTGCCCAGCTCGAAATTCCAGCTGGCCGCCCGCTGCCGGAACCGACTGCTGCGGAAATTCAGGCCCTGGTCCTGCGGGTGCGGGAGCAGGTCTTACACGCCGCGGACGAAAACCAGACCGTGGATGTGGAGTCGATACAAGACATTGTGGAAAATCAATTGATGCACGCCGCGCATTTCAATATCGCCCGGCGCTATATCCTTTATCGGCATCAGCGGGCACGGATGCGAGCGCTGCGGCTGGAGGCCGAACAGGGAAAACAGCCCCCCATTCGCATCCGACAGGCGGATGGATCACTTGTGCCGCTGGAAGTCAGTTCACTGAAAATGGACATTTTCAGCGCCTGCCGGGGATGCGCAGGTTGTGATCCGGCATTGCTTCTGCGGGAAACGCTGATCAGCCTGTACGACGGCATGACCGCCGCGGAACTGGCGGCGGCCGCCGTTCTGGTGGCCCGCAGCCGCATTGAACGTCATCCCGCCCATGACCAGGTTGCCGCGCGATTGCTTCTGGCGGGAATTTATGACCAGGCATTCGGTGACGCAGCTGAGCGGCACCGCACCGTCGAAGCCATCCGCACCGGATTTCACGCCTATGTGCGCATCGGTCAGACGGCGGGCCTGCTGGACCCGGCACTGCTGACATTTGACCTGAACGCGCTGGCCACTGCCCTGATGCCGGATCGTGATGACACCCTGACCTATCCCGGGCTTCAAACCCTGTACGACCGGTATCTGCTGAAAATATCCGGACGCCGCATTGAAACGCCCCAGTATTTCTGGATGCGCGTGGCGATGGGGCTGGCAATCGGTGAAGGCGCCGAGCGGAACAGCCGGGCAATTGAATTTTACGAAGCACTTTCCACTTTCCGCTTTATTTCGGCCACCCCCACGCTGTTCAACAGCGGCACGCGTCATCCACAGCTTAGCTCCTGCTATTTGACCACAGTGGCCGATGATCTGGCGGGAATTTTTAAAGCCATTGGTGACAATGCCATGCTTTCCAAATGGGCCGGCGGCCTGGGCAACGACTGGACGCGCGTGCGGGCCACCGGAGCGGCGATTCGCGGCACAAATGGAGAAAGTCAGGGGGTCGTGCCGTTTCTAAAAATTGTCAGCGATACTGCCGTGGCTGTAAACCAGGGCGGAAAACGCAAAGGTGCGGCGTGCGCCTATCTGGAATCCTGGCATCTGGATGTGGAGGACTTTCTGGATTTGCGGAAGAACACCGGCGATGAACGCCGCCGCACCCATGACCTGCACACCGCCAACTGGATTCCGGATCTGTTCATGCAGCGCGTGGCGGCGAACGGAAAGTGGACGCTGTTTTCGCCGCACGAAGTGCCGGACCTGCACGACCTTTATGGAAAAGCGTTTGCCGACCGATACGCGGAATATGAACAGATGGCCCGCGATGGCGCGATCCGTCAATTCCGCACGATTGAAGCACGGGACCTGTGGCGGAAGATGCTGTCCATGGTATTTGAGACCGGCCATCCGTGGATGACGTTCAAGGACCCCTCAAATATCCGCTCTGCCCAGGATCATGCCGGGGTCGTGCACAGTTCCAACCTGTGCACGGAAATTCTGCTCAATACCAGTGAAACGGAAACGGCCGTCTGCAATTTGGGGTCGCTGAATCTGGCGGCCCACGTAACCGAATCGGGCGTGGATGAGCCGGCGCTGGCCCGCACCATCGCAACCGCGGTACGCATGCTGGACAACGTGATTGATATTAATTTTTATCCCACACCTGAAGCCCGCGATGCAAATCTGCGGCATCGACCGGTCGGCCTGGGGATCATGGGTTTTCAGGACGCGCTGTTTGCCCGGCGCATCGCCTATGACAGCAATGAAGCGGTCGATTTTGCTGATAAAAATATGGAATTCATCAGTTACCACGCCATTCTGGCCAGCAGCAGGCTCGCACAGGAACGCGGTGCATACGCATCGTATCGCGGGTCCAAATGGGACCGCGGACTTCTGCCGCTGGACACACTGGAACTGCTGGAAAGCCAACGCGGAGAAAGCATAGACGTGGACCGCACCAGTACCATGGACTGGGATCCGGTGCGCCGCCATGTGACCACCCACGGAATGCGCAACAGCAACGTGATGGCCATTGCGCCCACTGCCACCATTTCCAATATTGCCGGAGTCGCGCAATCCATCGAACCGGCCTATCGCAATCTGTTCGCCAAATCCAACCTGTCCGGTGATTTCGCGTGGATTAACCGGAGACTGGTGGCGGACCTTGAGGCGCTTGGTCTATGGGATGACCGCATGATTGACGATCTGAAACATTTCGACGGATCTGTGCAATCCATTGACCGCATTCCCGAGTCGCTGCGACGCCTCTACCGGACGGCCTTTGAAATTGAGCCACGATGGATTATTGAAGCCGCCGCCCGCCGCCAGAAATGGATTGACATGGGCCAGTCGCTGAATCTGTATCTGGACCAGCCCAGCGGTCGGCGACTGGAAGAAATGTATTTTCTGGCGTGGCGCAAGGGACTCAAAACCACTTATTACCTGCGTTCGCAGGCCGCCACGCAGGTGGAAAAATCAAGCGTGGACATCAACGCCCACGGCATTCAGCCGCGCTGGATGAAACATGCGTCAGCATCTGCCGAAGTTGTCATCGATCGGTCGGCTGAAGCACCGGCCTCCTGCGGGCTGAACAACCCATCGTGCGAAGCGTGTCAGTAAATCCCCAATTCTGTTTTTCATCAGGAGTATGAATCATGTCATGTTGCAACAGCACCCCGGGCAAATCCTTTGATCTGTCACGCCGCCCGGATGTGGCGGACAAACGGCTCCTTAATTGCGCCGCGGTGGATGTGAATCAGGTCTGGCCCCTGAAATATGAATGGGCATGGGAACATTACCTCAATGGATGCGCGAACAACTGGATGCCCACCGAAGTGGGTATGCAGGCGGATATTGACCTGTGGAAATCTGATCGGCTGACCGAACCGGAGCGACGCGTCATTCTGCGAAATCTCGGCTTCTTCAGCACCGGTGAAAGTCTGGTGGGAAACAATATTGTCCTGGCCATTTTCCGGCATATCACCAATGCCGAAGCACGGCAGTATCTGTTGCGGCAGGCGTTTGAGGAAGCCGTGCACACCCATACCTTCCATTACATTTGTGAATCGCTGGGGCTGGACGGCCGCGCGGTCTTCAACATGTACCACGAAGTGGCATCGATCGCGGGTAAAGATGAATTTGTCATGTCCCTGACACGGGACATTCTTCAGCCGGATTTTTCCACCGCCGACAATGCGGGAATCCGACGATTCATCCGCAATCTGGTCGGATTTTACATTATTATGGAGGGGATATTTTTCTACAGCGGATTTGTGATGATCCTGTCGTTTCACCGGCAGAACCGGATGACCGGTGTGGGGCAGCAGTTCCAGTACATTCTGCGGGATGAAACGATTCATCTGAATTTCGGTATTGACCTGATCAACACCATTCGGCAGGAAAATCCGACTGCCTGGGACACCGACCTGCAGGAAGAAATCGGCCGGATGGTGGCCCAGGCGGTGGAATATGAAATCCGCTATGCGCAGGACTGCCTGCCCGGCGGTGTGCTTGGCCTGAATGCGGGCCTGTTCAAGGAATACGTCCAGTTTGTGGCAGACCGGCGGCTGGAACGCATTGGTCTGGCCCGCCGCTATGGCAGCCACAATCCGTTCACCTGGATGAGTGAAACAATGGACCTGGCCAAAGAGAAGAATTTTTTTGAAACACGGGTAACGGAATATCAGAACGCCGGCTCTTTAAGCTGGTGACTTCCGAACCGGTACGGCCAGCAATTTATATATATGTAAGTATTTATTAATGGAGATAATACGATGGTATTGGCAACCAACCTTGGTTTTCCGCGCATTGGCGGACAGCGCGAATTAAAAAAACATTTGGAGGCGTTCTGGTCCGGACAGATCAATGACAGCCGGATGCTGGAGGAAATGGAAAAAATCCGCCGCGGCAACTGGCTGCTGCAACTGCAGGCCGGTATTGATCAGATACCTTCCGGCGATTTTTCGCCCTACGACCATGTGCTGGATACAGCCGTCATGGCCGGGGCTATCCCTCCCCGATTCGCCACACCATCCGGCACCGTTGACCTGACCACATATTTCGCCATGGCCCGCGGCGGTCCGGAGGTCCCGGCGCTGGAGATGACCAAATGGTTTGACACCAATTATCACTATCTTGTGCCGGAACTTCAGGAAGACCAGATTTTTGCGCTTTGCACAATCAAGCCGGTTCGGGAATTTCTGGAGGCACGGGAACTGGGTATTCTGACCCGACCGGTTCTACTGGGCCCCGTATCTTTCCTGCTGCTGTCCAAGGCGGCAAATTCCACATTTCATCCGCTTGATTTACTCGAACGCCTGCTTCCGGTGTACGGACAGGTCCTCATGAAATTGCGGGATGCCGGGGCTCAATGGATTCAGATGGATGAACCGTGCCTTGCCACGGAACAAAGTGCCGCGGCGCATCAGGCTTTCCAACGAGCCTATCAGACCTTGAGCCTTGCCGCACCGGGCCTAAAGCTGATGCTGACCAGCTATTTCGGCCCGTTGGCCGACAACCTGGATTGCGCTGTGAATTTGCCGGTCGCCGGGCTGCATCTGGATATGACCCGTGCGGCACATGAGCTTCCCGAACTGATAAGCAAAATCGGACCAGCAAAGGTTTTGTCTCTTGGACTGATTGACGGTCGGAATATTTGGCGGGCGGATCTAGCGGCAAAAGTTGAACCGCTGACCCTGGCTGTGCGGGCGTTGGGGACGCAAAGGGTGATGGTGGGACCTTCCTGTTCGCTTAAGCATGTTCCCGTGGACCTGTATATGGAACCTCGGGCCGCCGATGAGCCATTCACGTGGATGGCATTTGCCCACCAGAAGCTGCATGAAATTGTGGCGCTTAAAAACGCTGTGGACAGCCCAAAAGCCGCAACGGCGGTATTTGCCACGGCCAGCGCTGCCCTGGCTGCCCGCAATATGGCTGGCGGCGTGGTCAATCCGGCGGTGCGCCAACGCGCTGCAGCGGTCACGCCCGCGATGATGGAACGTCACAGCCGATTCAGCGTCCGGAAAGTTGCCCAGCAGGAGAATCTGAATCTTCCCCTTTGGCCCACCACCACTATTGGATCGTTTCCCCAGACGCAAGAAGTGCGCCGCGCCCGTATGGCATGGCGGGCCGGAACCATGCCCCTGGAAGACTACCACGCCTTTCATCAAAAGCAGATTCAGGACGCGGTGGAAATTCAGGAGGCCATCGGTCTGGATGTTCTGGTACATGGTGAAAGCGAACGCACCGATATGGTGGAATTTTTTGGCGAACAGTTGGCCGGCTTCCTTACGACCGCCAACGGCTGGGTGCAAAGTTACGGGTCCCGCTGCGTTAAACCGCCGGTGATATTTGGCGACGTTCAGCGTCCGGCGGCCATGACGGTGGATATTTCCGCCTATGCCCAGTCGCTGACAACCCGGCCAATGAAAGGCATGTTGACCGGCCCGGTAACAATTATGCAATGGTCATTTGTGCGCGATGACCTGCCGCGACGCGAGGTATGCCGGCAAATTGCCCTGGCCATACGCGATGAAGTGATGGATCTGGAAAAAGCCGGCATCCGGATTATTCAGGTGGACGAACCGGCGCTCCGCGAAGGATTGCCGCTGGCGGCAGATCAGCGGAAAGAGTACCTGAATTGGGCGACGGAATGTTTCCGCCTGGCAGTTTGCGGGGTGGCGGACAGCACCCAGATTCACACACACATGTGCTACTGCGATTTTAACGACATTATGCCAGCCATTGCGGCGCTGGACGCGGACGTGATTTCGATTGAAGCGGCGCGCAGCGGTATGGCGCTGCTGGCGGCGTTTAGGGAATTTCGCTATCCGAATGATGTCGGGCCGGGCGTCTATGACATTCACAGCCCGGAAATTCCAACTGTTGACGCCATGGCCGCCCTTCTGCAAATGGCCGCGCGGGTTGTGCCGGCGGACCAGCTTTGGGTAAATCCGGATTGCGGCTTGAAAACGCGACAGTGGGACCAGGTGATACCCGCCCTGACCAGAATGGTAAAGGCCGCGGTCATGCTGCGCCAGAAAAACAATGCTGACTCACAACTTGTATGAACGGTTACCGGGTGACGGCAGGCTTAATTCGCCGGTACAAACTGCAGCGGCTGCTGCACTGTTCCGCTTACCCAAATGCCTGTGCGCCCGGCCGTGCGGATGGTTTCATTGCCGGGCCAGACCCGAATAGCCGCAGTTCCCGGCGGTACTGTGACACGGTACAGAACAGTACCATCGGAAGTGATGCGTCCAGCCACCAGCAGCGGGCTGTTCCAGGAAACGCCCACCGTTGCCGATGGTGCGATTGGGGCACCCGGTGTCGGGCCAAGCCTCTGATTCAGAACCGCCAGGCAGCCGTTAAGCAGGGTATCATCCGGCGGCGTGGCCATGGGTTTAAGATTCGGGTCCCAGGCGCGCGGATTCCAGAAAAGAAATTGATTTACGCCGCGCAGCGCAAGCTGGTCAATCAATTCCTTGTAATAACCGGGTGCCGATGCAAAGCTCGCGTAACCGGGATAGCCAACCCAGGGAACAATTGGGATACTGCTGGTTTGCTGGATAGCCTGAAGATAAATCATCTCATATCGCAAAATAGCATAGGGCGTTGCGCCGCAAGCATGGCCGCCGACGTTCATTCCGGCCAACAGGCCAATATCGCCGTAAAAAGCGGGGCTTTGCGCATTACCAAACACCTGATCACTGGGCTGAAAATGGCCATTGATATCCGGTGCCACATGGTCGCCCAGCATGGCCAGGCCGTCATAATTGCTCGCGGAAATACCGGGAAACGCATCTGCCGCAGGCAGGAAATATGCCTGATTAAGCGCGGTGGCCACCTGGGAACCGACCCATTGGTTCCACGCCCGGCGGGCCGTCCCGGGCTTAAAAATCCGCGCGATATCTGAAAATCCAAGTTGCGCTGTGATTTGCGGGAAGCGAGGGTCATGACTGATGGCGTCAGCGTTTTGCCGGGAAATTTGCCAGCAGGAAAGTCCCGCCTCGTAATCCATCACCAGATAATTCAGCCGGCCGCCCGCTGCGCGATACCCCTGAAAAAACGATCGCAGCCGCTGGGCTATCTGGCCGGCACCAGCCGAAAGCCATGGACTGGGAAAGGCCGTCGCGCCCGTGGCGGTGCGGCAGGCGTTGGCCGGATTGGTCAGCAGCGATCCGCCCGCGTTCCAGAGAAACAGCGCAACTTTCCCGGGCGGCAGTTGGGCGGTTCTAGCGGCTATGGCGGCCGGATTGCCATAGTCTCGGCGGTGTACCCAGACCATCGGATATAAAAATTCGTCTCCACTTTCCGGAGCGGTCCAACACCATGCCCAGATTGCCGGACCGGTGGTTTGCGGGGATGATACGCCAACCTGCTGAGTCGGTGCGGCGGCCGGCATCGGCTTGTTTATCAGCCACATTGGATAAGCGGGTAGAAAACTGGTGTTATCCACGGCGGGTCGCGGAGCAGAATTGGTCGGCAGAATCAAATAGCCACAGCCGCCAAGATATGCCAAGGCGAGCCAGCCGCCAGCCAGAGCGGCGACCCATCGAAGATTTAATTTTCCAAGTGGATCTGCCATAACAAAACCATCCGCGACAGGTACCATTCTGGCCGCACAGCCGATGAATTCAAGACGGCCTGTGGGCGTCTTATCCGGATTATAGTCTCGGTTACCGCCCGTGTGGCAATTGAGGTGTATGATGGAATATGCCCGCCCCCCATAGACAGTTTTCCAGCTCGGCAATTCGAGGTAAATGACAGCGGACTTGGCGAGCGGACAGCTTGCCGGTACGATTAGCCACCTATCACAAGCCTTCGTCCCGAAGATGGCCGCACAGCTGAATATATCGAAACTGCAAGCGGCTTTGCCGGATGTAACCGGCTGGTAAGGCGGAAATAAAAAGAGGAGTCGGCATGTCTTCCAACTGGATTCTGGCGGTCTGTTTACACTGGGCAGGCGGCCTGGCATCGGCAAGTTTTTACGTTCCATACCGCAAGGTCAAGCGGTGGTCATGGGAAACCTACTGGCTGGTGGGCGGCATATTCAGTTGGCTTATCGCGCCGGTCACATTCGCTTCCATCCTGATTCCCGGCTTCTGGCCCGCCATCTCCGATACCAGCGGCAAAACGCTGTTCTGGACCTATTTTTTTGGTGTACTGTGGGGACTCGGCGGCCTGACCTTCGGCCTAACCATGCGTTTTCTGGGGGTCGGTCTGGGCATGGCCATTGCGCTAAGCTATTGCGCGGCATTCGGCACTTTGGTGCCCCCTGTCTTCATGGGTACTTTTGGCAATCTGGTGCATAATGAATGGGGAATTGTCACACTTTCGGGTGTGCTGGTCTGCCTGATGGGTATCGGCGTAAGCGGCATCGCCGGCATGAGTAAGGAAAAGGAATTGACCGGTGCGGCTAAAACCGCCACGGTGCGCGAATTCAATTTTCCGCTGGGTTTCGCAGTGGCCACCTTTTCCGGCATTATGAGCGCCTGTTTCAATTTTGCGCTGACGGCGGGAAATTCCATCAGCGTCCGGACCAGCGCAATTCTACTGAAAGATCATGGATCGGCGATATGGAAAGGACTGCCGGAACTGATTATTGTGCTGCTGGGCGGATTTACCACCAATTTCATCTGGTGTGTTATTCTGCATTTCAAGAATCGCACCGGCGCAGAATATATTCTGCCCAAGGCGGAACCCGAAGAACTGGGCGTGATTACTGGAATTGACGGACCCGGTTACGCCGCGCCAGCCAATGAGATCACTCGGCCGGCCCGCAATACGGGCGGTTCACCGCTGCCGTTAAATTATCTGTTTTGTGCCCTGGCCGGAACACTCTGGTATCTGCAGTTTTTCTTTTACACAATGGGTCAGACCAAAATGCCGGCGGCCCTGAAATTTTCCGGTTGGACGCTGCACATGGCCAGCATCATTATTTTCGCCACGCTTTGGGGCGTTTTCCTGCATGAATGGAAAGGCACCAGCAAACGTACGCACGCATGGATTACCCTGGGCCTGATTATGCTGGTCGGTTCCACGATAATCGTCGGCTGGGGAAACCATATCAAATCTAAGTTGCCTAAAACCAGCACCACGAAAAAGGCGGCCATGGCGGGACCCAGTCGCGCGCCGCAGCCTGCTTCGTTGGGACTTTCCGCCCGACCGGCGGCCGCGGGCCTACAATGATGCAAGACCTCTGAAATTGCCGGTTGTTACCGGCAAATCCGGAGGATTGGCCTGTTGGCTACGGCCATTGTGCGCCGCATTATTGCCAGCCAAACTGTGAGCCTTGCATGGAACCGCGGCAAAATTCGCCTGATGATTCATTTTCCCGATCGCCGGGCGGGAATCCAAATCCGCCGACCGCGCAACTCGCCAACCGAGGCGGGCGACGCTGGGCAGGTCCGCTGGGTATTTTGCTCGCGATTCTGTTATCTGTGGGGCTGGTAGGTTGGCGGGGAATCTTGCGGGATATTCAGGCCATGCGCGGTATTAAACCGCCCCAGTCCCGCGTGCCATGGATCACCAGCATGCACAAGGCGATGGCGCTGGCGCGCGCGGACCATCAGCTGATTCTTGCGGATTTTCATGCGGACTGGTGTTTGCCCTGTCGCCGAATGAATCGAGTGGTTTGGACCAGCCGACGTGTGGCGGCGGCCGTTCATGCGTCATTTATTCCGCTTTCGGTCGATGTGGATTCCAACCGGGGAAAACTGCTGGCGCACAATTTTATGGTGCGGCTGCTGCCCAGTGTTCTGATTATTGATACACATGGCGAAGTTTTGGCGGCGGAGAATTTTATGGACAGGGCCCAGACCCTGGCATTCCTGAAACAGTCGCTGGCGACGATACACCCCTCGACAACGCGCGCGAGCGGACGTTAAAGCCATTGCAAATGAGCACAGACCAGAGGCCTCTCATGCGAACTGCCACAAATTCAGGCAGCTGCCGGTACTTCGGGCGGCAGACTGGATGTGCACTGGGCACATTTGGTGGCGGCCAGCGGAATCGTGGAAAGGCAATAGGGGCAGGCTTTGGTGGTCGGGGCGGCCGCGGGAGCGGGTTTGATGGTTAATTTTTTAATCTGCTCTATCACCACCACCACCACCACAAACAGAGAGACTGCAACAATGAAGAAATTAAGAATCGCCGCAAGAAATAGCCCGATCTTTATTTTGCCGCCGGCGATGGCCCACTTGGTATATCCCTGCTTGGGAGTCAACAGACTGATAGCCGGCATAATCAGATCATTGACCATGGCCGTTACAATTCCACTGAATGCTCCGCCGATGACAAAGCCGACCGCAAGATCAATCAGGTTGCCTTTGAAGGCGAAGTTCCGAAAATCTTTTACCAAACTCATGTTGTATCTCCTTCATTCTTAGTAAATAGCCGGGTTGAGTAACCAGTTTGGGGCTGGTACTCGTTTACGTGTCCGCAAAATCATAAACAAATTAACGGCCAAGGCAAGCGACGCAAAACCGATCAATGAACAATGGGATGCAATGGCGTTTAACGGGAAATAAGAAGACGTTGGGGGGCCGACTGGCACGCGGGAGCGTCCAAGATATCCCAAGCCACGAGTGACAATAAGCCACTTTTAGATTGGCAGACGAATATCGACCCGTCCAGGCGTAAATATCCAGTCTGCAATGGGTTTGGTAAATCCCGGTAAAACGGGCACGCTCTGGCAATAGATCAGACCGGCCGGGGCAGCCCGCCTGGCGGCCCATATTTGCTGGCCGCGTCATCCACCACCACAACCGTGTCATGGCCATCGGGATGCTTGGCCAGATGCAGTTTTCCAGTATTAGGGAAATTCATTTTTATCACTGTGCTTTTGCCGCTGGCGGGGTTGAACCAGTATGCATTCAGGAAATTTCCGTCAATCACACCGGTATCCAGCACAGCAGTGATCGGCGTGGCCAAATAGGCCATTAAATAAGTGGCGTTTCGCCGACCCGCGGTACCATCGCGTGTGGCCTGAATGCGATTGGAAATCCCCCGTCCCTGCCCCGCCAGAACCAGATTCTGATCGGGAATGCGCTCAAAATAGGGACGCGAATACAGCAGCGGCTGAATATAATGCAAATCGGCGACGGCCGGCGTGTTCAAAGCCTGCCGCCAGTTGGCCACTCCCGGCGGCCAGCTTCCCAGCATCCAGCGTTTTCGGGTGTGCGGAGTCATTTGCCAAAGTGCATCGTGACCATACGCACAACCAAACGCGCCGGCAAATACGGAAAGATACAGATTACGGCGCTGCAGGTGCGGGGGCTGATGCGTGCCCGAATCATAATAATTTTCGGCGATCATGGTCGGCCGGGGCGACGGAAGCTGATAGTCGTGCGCAATCGGACGAGTCACGTCATAGTGGGCACCCTGCTTGCTGGATGCACCCTGGATCATATAAAAATCCAGCCAGGTTTCGTGCGAAAAATACTCGGAGCAGGATCGGTTGTAACACGGATGCACGGTAATTAAATGCCGCCCCTGACAGCCCGCCTTAAGCCCGCGCCCCAGGGCGTCGACATGTGTCGGCGAAATATAAGGCGGTGTAGATTCGCCGCCCGCAACATGAATGACATTGGCTTTGTTCCTGAAATGGGCACCAAGCTTCAGGCCGATGTTGTGAAGTTCCCGGGGCGTATAGATATTCATGATTCCCGATCGCTTGCCGGCCCACATGCTGTAGATCATGGTATACAGGCCATAATGTGCGGCACGGTCAACCAGATGGTCGCAATAGGAAAAATATTTTGGATTCAATTCGGTTTTTCGCGGACCGATATACGCTGACTCGCCATAAGCATCCCGACCGTCAGACTGCGGATAGAAATCCAGACAGAACATGATGGCGGTAAAGCCATGCTGCTTGCGGCTGGTCAGATACAGTTCCAGGTCCGCATAGGTAAGCGCGTTGATATTCCAGGCTGTATCCGCCAGCAGAAAAAACGGCCGTCCGCTGTGGGCGTCGGCAAGAAAGCGGTGGTTGGCGCTTACCTTTAATCCGCGCGGTGCGGTGGACCATTCGGTGCTAAGCGGCTCGGGAATTGAATCACCGGCAACCGGCGTGATCGAGCGGGCCAGCATGACACCAGCGCCCACCAGCGACGTTTTTATAAAAGAGCGTCGTTGCATCAGGTACCATTTTCTGTGTAACTGTTTACAGCCTTTCGGCCAGTCAGGCCAACAATATGCCTGAACGCAATCGGTTGTACTCCACGGCCTACGGAAATGCAAGGTCAAATCCCGTCAATAATTATGTGCTATAAAGTTGTGAGAATAAGTGATATTTGTCAGATAAATAAAGCGGCAAAGGATTGGTCAAGACGGCATGGATATACGCACCGAACCAGATCATATGTGCGCACGGCACCGTGTTGGAATCTCGCCTGATGCATTCAACCCCTGAGCTTGCCCAGTCGGATTCTACCATCGCAGCGTTGCAACAACAGAATGCCATTTTTTTCAAAAGGTTGCCAGATTCTAGGCGGCAGGTTCAATTTTGTTAGCCATAAGCCTCCCGCCAATAAGCGTTCCTCAGGATGCGAATCAGTTGTTTTGCCTATTGCCGGAAAAATTGGAAGACCCCGAAAAATTTTGCCTTGCCGCTCCGGTTGCTTCTGCATCGGGCGCGGGTTAAGCTATTCCAACCGCCGGAAAGCCGCAGCTGCGCGAATCATCCTGAAAAAAGGGAACGGGCTTCGGACGGAACCTGAATTGTGTCCGTGTTGCCGAGGGAAATGCAGCGGATCGCGGGCACATTGCCGGGACATTGATTGACAGGATCCGTGGCTTGTCCGGATTTATTAACCGCGTGCAGTATATGGTCCAACACATATCGGCAAACCCGCCCGCCCGCACAGGCGGCCCTCTGGCGCACAGCCACGACCCGTGGCCCAATTCGCCGGAGGCGGCGGATTGGCCGCAGGATGGAGTAATCGCATGTTTCAAACGGCGGCCCAACAAGAGGTTGGCGTTTCAGCAGACCACGATTGTCAGCTGGATTAACAATTATTTACAAAGACTGATGAGTATACGACTCGGTATAACATCGAAGCGCGGTGCGGTGTTTTATAACGGTGTGGCACCCGCATGGCGTGACTGACAGCGAAAAGGGTCGTCGCCAAGGCCGATAAAAGAAGAAGGACTGGTATGAACCAAACCGAAGGTAAATGTTATGTCCAATACGGGTGTGGACTTTGCGCGCCCCAGGAGTTGGGTTAATTTCGACATCAGCCCGCTCCTTCGCCTGCAGCGGATGCCAATAATCGGCAATATCGTCGCGAGCCGTGGGCGTGTCAAATTCCCCAGGAACGCCCGTTACGGCGACATCGTACGAGGCCTGCCATTGCCACCCGGGTCATGCGCGGCGGTTTATTGTTCCCACACGCTCGAGCACCTCTCACTGGCCGACCTGCGTTTGGCGCTGAAAAATACACTCCGGCTATTGGAGCCAGGTGGGGTGTTTCGATTCGTTCTCCCCGATTTAGAGGCATTGGCACGCGCCTACCTGCAATCCCCAAACGCCGACGCCGCGAATAAATTCATGGCGGAATCCTTTTTGGGACTTAAATCCAGGCCGCGCCGATTGGCCGGCATCATGAGGGCTGTCTGGGGGAATTCATCGCACCTCTGGATGTGGGACTATAAATCGCTGAAGGCTGAACTGGAATCGACCGGTTTTAGCGGCGTTCGTCGGGCGCAGTTCGGCGATAACCCGGACACGCATTTCCGCCAAGTCGAGGAGGCCGGACGCTGGGAAGGTTGTCTTGGAATGGAATGTTTCGCGCCCGCGGGCGACCGCACAGTGGCCGGAGCAAATCGCTGAAATAACGGACACACCGGTTTCGCGGCGCGCCGCAAAAAACCGGCGCGGCTTGGCTCGTGAACGGCGACGAACAACCGCGCTCAGCCCAAGCCGTACGCAGACTGGCCCAGGCCATCAGAAAACGCGGTATCAACCCCGAAATTACTGCGATCTGCGGTGGCCCATTTTTCGAATCAACTGCTAAAACAGGGCTACCACCGCGGTGCCTGTATGCGAATCCTCCGGCTGCCCTTAAAGGCGGATCACCGTGTGCCGGTCAACACTTCGGCGACTTGCATTACAAGGCCGAAAGACCGAATCCAAACGTGTGCAGACCCTGCGCCCCGCCGGTGCCGATTGCCGGCACTTCCGATGGCCAAGCCTTATGCCGCTGGCCGGCCGCAGCGCCCACGCGATCGGAATCTCCTGCGTTTGGAGGATGCCCGGCGTCATGGGCCACAGTCTGTTTTCCCTCAACCAGCGATTGATTCAACGACTGCTCATGAAATATGCGATCACGCCTGTGGCGAACAGCCTCCACACCGCGACGAGCCTTGGCAACCAGGCGATAAAGCCCGAATTGATTTATCCCGGCGCAGAACCGGCGCGGTTTAGTGTCGCCCCTCACGCGACAACAGACGGGTATTCCCGAAGGTGCCACGGCCTTAGGGATTATGGCGAGGCTCGTGGAATCCAAAGGCTGGCTGATGGCTGTTCATCCGGAAAAACAGCCACGCGCATGACACTGACGGATTGGGGACAGGTATCTGTCGTGGCGCGGGAAGATCGTATGAAATGCCGGACCGTCTTCAGCGGGTAATCAGGTAGTACAGCACGTTGGGAAGCAGATGAATCGTCAGGCCCGTCGGGGTGCGGGTTGTCTTAACCCGCTGACCGGCAGAGGCGCCGTTGGCCCGCAGCGCCTGAACGTGGCCCGCTGTCCACGGGGGGCTGGTAAGAGTGACTGATCCGTAGATATTTTTAATGTTCCATGGCCCCGAACCCATGGCCACAATTTTATGGCCACTGGTGCGAAAGCCGAAGGGCTTTTCCCGCGTCATCACCTGCAGCAGCAGGCGATGACTTGTGACCAGCGGGGAAGCAGTCAGCGACACCAGCAGCACGGAAGCGAACCTGTTTTGCAATGCGAATGCGGCGCTGGCCGTCTTTATTTTATGTCCCGCGGTGGTAAAGCCGACAAAGCCCTGTGCCGCCGGTGCGTTAATCGTCAGCAGACCGGATTTGAAATTCCACAACAGTTCATGGTTGGAACTGGCCACAGTTCCTTGGTCCGGATGCAGATAATTGGCGAGATTTCGACTTTTATACGCGGTGCGATGGGTATCAAAATGGCGCATGACCGGCCCGACCAGAGCGGCGAACGGGTTAAAAATCGGGATCGTATTATTATTTACGGCCGACAGCGAAAGCAAGCCCGGTATCGCGGTCCATTCTTCCACCGCGGGCGGTTCATGCAGGACCAGCCCCCTGCGGAAAATAAGTGCGGCCGCCGGGAACTGACCTATCATGGCCGGGCTGCAGACCTGGAACATGCTCATCTGGTGATCAACCAGGGTATCGTTTCCGACAGCGAAAAAATCCAGCCCAGCCAGACCATCCAGTGAGCCATACGCCGCGGCAAGAATCAGGCCGTCGGCGCGGTAACGGTTGGGGTTATCAAATCCGATTTCCGACATAATATTGGGAAAGCCAGCGGTTTGGATCATATTAAAAGGCATGGCTCGCGGGTGAAGGATGGCCGGCCTGCCGATAACGGTCTGGCCGCGGGCCACGCTCCATGCGGAATTGGGGCCGGTGTGGGTAGCATCAAAATACCCATGGCGGTCCATCAGATCACCGGGGGTGTAGGTCCAGCGTTCAATTCCATCGAGCAGAGTGGGATCCGCGGTGGTCCAGTTGGAAGGAGAAATAAGCTGCTTAACATGCAATTGAGAATGCAAAAACGCAATTATATGCTGATAAAAATCGTGCTGCAGTGTGGCCAGAAACGTTACCTGATCGCGTATGCGGGGCAGCAATGTGGGCACCGTCTTGATTCCCTGTCGGGTCATGTGCCACGCGCCATACAGCCAGATGCGCTGGCGGGCGAAATTGTCGTGAGGGTTGGTCGCGGCGGTCGTACTTTTCGCCGCGCGATTCCATGTGGCATAGGCCGCCTTGAGTGATCCATAACGTTGCACCAGCCAGAGAGCGAATTGATGTTCAAGCTCGTGCCACTCAGGTGACGGAAAAGATTTGCCGCTCAAGTTCCAGAACAACAGACTGTCTTCGTTCTGAATTTCCACAATGGCCACGGCGGGGTCCTGGCCGAGCGGAACGCCGTTGAACGGATCCGGAGAAGTCAGAATGGCGCGCATCCACTGTCGATAAATGTGCTGCACACGCGGGTCAAACATAAGCAGACCCGACGTCCACTGGCCCGGTCTATACCCTTTTGCCTGCAATGCCCCGGCGGTTACCCAGGCGGCATAATAAGTGCTAATATCTGTATATATACCATCTTGTTTAAGCGCCCAGACCATGTATTGCAGGGCATGAAGCCGGCGCATGGAAATAATCGCCGGGGAGCGGCTGGTATTTAAGAGTGAATCATGGAACCGCACCATATTCACACCGGCGGCCGCCAGCCGACGGGCCATCAGGCGGACAAGTGCATGAGGCTGATTAATATTGGCAAAGCTGACGTTGACCCCCCAAAAACGGACGGGGCGGCCGTTGCCCAGCAGAAAATTGCCGCCGATATGGCGGACAAAACCGGTGGCCCCGGCCCGCTTTTCATTCCAGGCGCGCAGATTAATACGGTTATCCGACTCCGTCAGGCTGGGGTCCCACGCAAACCATCCAGGGGCGGCGGTTAAATTCCGCTGGCCAGGACGCATTTTGCCATCGGGAATAAACCGGTTGGATGTAAGAGCAAAGCAGTCGTAGGCGGCGATCACTTTATGGCCCGGCTTTGCGGTCAATTCAAAGGTGAAAATATGCGGACCGGCGGTCAGATAAATACTGGCCAGGCGGACCCAATTTGCGGGGAACCATTGGCGAACATTGGCGTTGCCGATGAGCGCTTCGTGATTCGTACAATAGCGCCAGGGCTGGTTGTCAAATCGGTATTTAAATGGTCCGCGCTGCGAGCATTTGCGAACCCATAGCCGCCAGTTTTGCGTGCCGGGCACCGTCACGTTATAGGTGGCAAAATAAGGCGTTTGGCCCTGCGAATCGGAAACGGTAAGCCATTGGCCGCCAGAGAGCGCCGCTTTCTGTTGTGGCGTGGATGCGGAAAGCCAGGTGGACGCGGGGAAATTGGTGGAGACAGTATGTTCCGCCTGCCACCAGACGAAGCGCGGGCTGGCCGGTTTTGCGGCGAAGGTACCCCCGCCCACTGCCAAGGTTAAAATTGTGAATGCCAAAAATGCCATGGGATGCGGTTTCAATCGATCTGCCATGCGAAAATATCTCCGTGCGCAAGGTTCTGCCACTGGCATTTCCGAACAACATCCAATAGCCTGTTTATACATTATCGGCCAATTTGGCCAGCAATAATGACCCAATTCACGAAGGGTTTATACTGAAATTTGTGCGCACATAACGCGGAGTTACTCGGCTTGTCCTTCGATTTTCACCAGTTACAATGACTGCGCTACTTGAGGATAACGATGAATATGTTGCGCAACATTACTGAATATACGAAAACCTGCGCCGTCATTTACGCGGTGCTGCTGCCTGTGGCCGTGGCCGCCGGTGCCCGTTACACACCGCCGCCATCACCGCACAAGATATTTAATTTCAACCCCGGCTGGAAGTTTATCCGCCAGAACATGGCCAGCGCGCAAAAGGTTGGATTTAACGATGCCAACTGGGCGACGATCTCCACGCCGCATACTTTTAATGACACGAATTCCTACGATCATATCATCAGCCACAGTGGTGGCGACCGGCACGCCTGGACCGGTATTGTCTGGTATCGGAAGCATTTCAAGCTGCCCGCTAAGGACGCCGGTGACAAGGTTTTTCTGGAATTTGAGGGCATCCGGCAGGCAGCGCACTTCTGGGTCAACGGCCATGACGCCGGACTGTTCGGAAATGGCGTTACCCCCTGCGGTCTGGACCTGACGCGGTTTGTCAACTTCGGCGCGGCGGATAACGTTATCGCCGTGGAGGTAAACAATCGCCTGAACTGCAAACAGCCGTCCACCGGTGTCCCCTACGAGTGGGAAGGCCGGGCGTTTAATCCTGATTACGGCGGCTTGCATTCGGATGTGAGGCTGATTCTCACGGGGAACATTTATCAGACACTGCCGCTCTATGACACGCTAAAAACCACAGGTATCTACATTTATCCTTCGTCGTTTTCCTTTAGTGCTCGCTCCTGCGATGTGCATGTGCGGTCGCAAGTGCGAAATGATTCGGGCCGCCGGGAATTGATCAGACTTTCCGCGGTGGTAGTGGACGCCGCGGGAAATCCATGCGCGAAGTTCAGCGGCACCCCGTTAGACATTCCGGCAGGTGGCACCGCAACCCTGACCGCACAGGGACAACTGACTCAGGCGCATTTCTGGAACGTGAAGAATCCTTATCTTTACCGGGTGGACTGTATTCTTCGTGCGGGTGGAAAAGTTGTGGACGTCCAGACGATCAGGACCGGATTCCGCCAGGTTCGGTTCAAAGGCGGCGCGGGTACGGGCGGAGTTTACCTGAACGGAAAATTTATTTATCTGACCGGTTATGCCCAGCGATCGGTGGACGACTGGGCCGGTCTTGGCGAGGCCTATCCTGACTGGATGCACGACTATAACGCGGCACTGATTCGCAGCACACACGCCAATTACATCCGCTGGATGCATATATCCCCTCAGCCGGTGGATGTGCGGGCGTGTGATCGCTACGGCATTGTTGAAATCTGCCCCGCGGGCGATAAGGAATATGATCCGGCATTGCGGCCGGGCGTGCCGCGGGCGGTGGCCACGGCCCAATGGCGGCAACGTGTGAATGTGATGCGCGACGCGATTATTTTGTATCGCGACAATCCGAGCATTCTGTTCTGGGAGGGTGGCAATTCGCCCCTGACGCCCGCGCATATGCGACAGATGGTGGCGCTGCGCAAACGATGGGACCCGCACGGCTATCGTGCGATGGGCTATCGGGGCAACAGCGATTACGCGGCTAATCATGCCATAACGGGCATTGCCGAATTCTATGGCGTGATGGTCGGACAGGCCCGGCGCACGGACAGGGTTGTCCGGCCGGGCCAAATGTTTCGCGCCTACAGCGTGCGGCGCCGCAATCGTGCGCCGCTGATTGAATGCGAGGATTTTCGCGATGAAGCGGCCCGCCGATTCTGGGACAACCATTCGCCGCCCTTCTTCGGCTTTAAACCGGGGCCACACGACACCTATCACTGGAATTCCGAGACCTTTTGTCTGGCCGCAGCGGTGCGATATTATGATTACTACATCAATCGCATTTCGAATACGGATCCCGCCCATTCCAAATGGTCCGGATACGCCTCTATTTACTGGTCAGATTGCAACGCTGACGGCCGACAGGACAGCAGTGAAGTTTGCCGCGTCAGCGGCAAAGTGGATGCCGTGCGGCTGCCCAAGCAGGCGTATGACGTGTACCGCGTCATGCAGAATCCGCGACCGGACATCCACATCATCGGTCATTGGACCTATCCGGCGGGTACGGTGAAAACGATTTACGTCGCAGCGAACCACTGCAAAATAGTGGAACTTTTCATCAATGGCGGAATTGTGGGCAAAGCGGATCATCCATGTCATTTTATCGACACGTTTCATCACCACGATAAAAACCTGGGTAACACTGGTTATATTTACGCATTTCCCCATGTGGGCTTTACGCCGGGCATAATCAAGGCGGAAGGATTCGCCCGCGGCCGGATACTGGCGCGCAATTCAATTCAAACGGCCGGTGCGCCGAAAAAGCTCCGGCTCACCGTATTTACCGGTCCCGGTGGACTGCTGGCGGATGGTTCAGATGTTGCGTTTATTGACTTTGAAGTTCTGGACGCAAAGGGCAGGCGCTGTCCGACGGCTGAAAACCAGGTGAATTTCAGAATCAGCGGACCCGCTGAATGGCGCGGTGGCTATGACAGCGGCATTGTGAATTCGGTGGACAAGCTGCATCTGGACGCCGAATGCGGGGTCAATCGCGTGGCGATTCGTTCAACCTTGCACGCAGGCGAAATCACGCTCACGGCAATGGCCCCGGGACTTGCACCGGCAACAGCGCATATTGAATCCAAACCGGTAAAAATAATCGGCGGCCTGGAACTTCAAATGCCGCAACGGCTGTCGCGGGCCGCTGGAGCGGATTTGGTTCAAAAAGCCCTGGAACATTGATCCGCAAAGCGCCGGTGGGAAGCGGCGTTCAGTTTTGATGTGCGACAATCGGCCGATGACGGTTTGCTTTTGCGAATAGACCGTATGGATGGCGGGAAAAGGGTGAACAGAATGGCTTAATCATACCTCGTCATAATCCGGTTGAAAGCATATTCAGAAAATCACCGAGGGCTTTTAGGGAAGGGTGCGCGACATCCCAAAGCCTCGCCGCCCCGCTCTCGCCCAACGTTAATTCCGGCTTCTCGCTGACAGCTATCAAGGCATGTACCATGGCTTTTGCTTTCCAGTTGTCCATTGCCCAATCCGCTTCTTTGCGAGGTTGAGGTACGCAATTAATGAATGTCTCAACGCATCGGCGACGGTCACCTTCGGGAATCGATTCAAGAAGTGCATGTTCAAAACAGCCGGTCTGGCGGCCATGGGGAAGAATCAGGAACGCGGTGGATATGCCGCGATGTGCACTACTCGAAAGCTTGCCGCTGTCCAAGGACGAGGAAAGCCCATTAGCAATGAAAGCATCCTTCACCGATTGTGCCGCCATTGCATCGCCGCCTTCGGCATCGCGAATAACGGCCACGCGTTTGACGTATTGAAAGAAATTCCTCGCCGCGCATGCTGCGGTTAAACGGTCCCTAAGCGCCGAAACGGAACCGAAATCGAGTAAGGCAATCGGTCCAGGTCGATAAACCCGGTGGATAAAATGAAGCGGATTTTTTCCTTCAATAAAAAGCAGCACCGGCTTTTCCGGCGACGGCTGGTAGATATCTGGGAATCGTAAATCGACGGCCATCAGCGGACCTCAATTCGGGCTTCCTCTGAAACCGTCATAAGATGATGGTCATACAATTGGGCGGTTGCGGTACCTGTGCCATTCCGGTCGATCCGGAAAACGCGCAGATGGTCAGGAGAGTTTTCAAATGCCGCGACCGCATAACGCAACATTTCCTCGCTGTGTGTGGTACAAAATAACTGCACTCCAGTACGGGCGCACAGGCGGTCGATGGACTTCCAGAAATTCTGCATCACGGAAAAATGCAAACCGGAATCTATTTCGTCAACCAGGACAGTTTTGCAGCCTCTGGTTGCCAGCCCGGTGGCAATAAGGCACGCTCGGCAGAATCCATCTCCCAGTGTTTGAATCGGGAATAGCGATGCTTCGCCCACATCCGCCAAAACTACCGGGATCGACACCGGTCCGGACACTTTCAGGCCGGAGACCAGGGATCGCAGACGTGGATCCACCGCTTTGACTACATCGTAAAGCTCGACCTCTCGACGTGCCGCCAGGAGATCGGTAAGAGCTTGCGCGGTCTCAGCGACACTGTTGGAGCGGCGAGCCTGCAGAAAAAAGGCGGAGGCGGAATCTGAAATGACCAACTGGGGTGCCTGGAACCCTTGGGGAACAAGCGCTGCGTCTACTGCGTGAAGGGTCTGGTCGGCGTCCCGATACTCCCAACGAACACCGGTCATCATGATTTCATCCATGCCGCCCGCAGGTCGGAACGGGTTAACGCCATCGCTCGATGATATCTTTGTCGCCGTTTGGCCCCCTTGATGCGCCAGAACCTTCAGGCCGATTTCGCCTTGGGCATTTCTGGCCCGGATATCGATTGTATTCTTCGGGTCCATGTCAGGGAAATAGGCGCGCAGCGGGTAATCAAACGCGGCATTCAGCCCGACCATATCGCGGAAGGAGGCCAAGGCAATCATAAAATGAGGGTTTCCCGGCGTGGAGACCATCCCGATCGCTTCCAGCGCGGAAGTCTTGCCTGAGCCATTGGCGCCGACGAATATATTCATTCGGGCCAAACCATTGATTTTCAATCCGCCCACGCCACGAAAATTGTTTATGTGTATGGATTCAAGCATCGCACGACTCCCGGATTCAATTGAATTCCAGCCACCGGCGGACACGGAATTAAATCCATCCGCATTATCCCATAAACTCCACCGGCGTACACGGCGGAATTAATGCCGCTTTGGCACCCGCATCCAGCAATGCGTTCACGGCGCTGCGCCCCTGCGGGCCGTAATCCAGCGTCCAGTGATTCACATACATGCCGACAAATTCATCCGCCAGTTTTTCATTCATGTCCCGCGCGTATTGCAGGGCGTGGCGCACCGCTTCGGACCGGTGCGCCAGTGAAAATTCAATGCTCCGTTTTAATATTCCAGTGACTTCCCGCATCACCGGCTCACCTAAATCGCGGCGAATAACATTTCCGCCCAGTGGCAGCGGCAGACCGGTCTTTTCCCGCCACCATTTCCCCAGGTCCACACAGCAGATCAAGCCATTGTTCTGATATGTCAGTTGCCCTTCGTGAATAATAAGACCCGCGTCCGCATAGCCCGCTTCCACATATTGAAGAATTTCATCAAATGGTTTTACAACGGTGTGCACACCTTTGCCCAACAGAAGCTGCATGGTCAGAAAGGCGGTGGTAAGAGTGCCCGGAATGGCGATGCGTTTGGTTTTAAGCTCTTCGGGCGTGAACGGCTTTTTGGAAACGATCATCGGCCCGTAGTTATCGCCCATGGAACAGCCGCAGCCCATCAGGGCATATTTGTCCTTCACATAAGGATAGGCGTGGAGGCTGATGGCGGTAATTTCCAGTTCACCTTTCATGGCGCGCGTGTTCAGGGTCTGAATATCCTGAAGGATGTGCTGGAACTCATACGGTCCGCCATCCATTTTTCCCGTGGCCAGGCCGTAAAACATGAATGCGTCATCCGGATCCGGTGAGTGGCCGAGTCTTAGTTTCATTTTTTCCGCCTTGTCCGCCATGGTCATCCTTTGTTCAGGGGCCGTTATCAAACGGAATATGATAGTGGTTTGTCCGCCGGCAGGCGACAGGTCGGAAAAAACCAAAAAAAACGCCGCACGGTGTTACCCGTGCAGCGTCTTTTCAGGAAGGAGAATCGAATCGCCTCCGGCTTACGCCGGCAGGGCCTGGGTTTGAGAAGGAACCGGGGTTTCGTCGTGACCATTTACCGCCGCAAGGGCGAAGCGCTGCACACAACCAGCCCACAGAAGCACTCCGCAGGCGCTGATCAGCAGGAAGGCCCACATCAGGCCCACGCCAAACCATTGGGAATTCAGATTCGGATAAAATGCGCGGGACACCTGGGCGCTGACCAGGAAGCCGACACCCAGAAGAAGGATTGCCGCACAGGCGGACAACGTCCGGGCTACGACACTAAGCGTGCGGCTGAAACCTTTCGCCGGTACAAACAGCGCCAGCAGGGCTGAACCAAACGCGGCAAAAGCACCGACGGAAAACGCTATCGCCATATCGTGGCCATAAGTGGCGTTGACACCGAAGATGGCCCGAAGGCCCACATCGTTCAGCGAGTCTATCGCGGGAACCGCCCAGAATATGGCGACCCCGGCGGCGGTCCAGATTTGCCAACGCGCCAGTTTTTCCGAACGCGGATGCAGCACATGAACCGCCAGAAGCGCGTTCATGGCGGCCAGAAGCAGGAAGCCGATCGTCGGCAGAATAATCATCGTTGCGCCAATCATGTTCTGCTGAACAACCGCCAGCAGCATGAGAGCCAAAATACTGAATGTCACGTTCAGCATCAGTCGCGAGCGCTTTTCACCGCGGAAAAATGGCAGCAGGCAAAAGCCGGCCGCGGCTGCGAACAATTCCCAGTTGTGCAAAACGCCCGGCACCGCGTAGGCTAGCGAACCGGCATGAAGCTTGGGCCACCAGTTGGTCGGACCATTTTGCGCCGGCATGAACAGGCTTGCCGCCATGAGCACAAGGCACGCAGCCTGCGCCAGCACGGTTGTGCCGATTTCCAAAGGCAGCGTAAGTCCGCTGGCGCGCGCCGGGCGTATGGTGTCGGCTTGAACCGCTTCCGATGTGGTGGTGGCCGGCATTTGAGCAACCGGTGTTGGCGGGGAAATAATTTCCGTTTCGCCATTCTTCATGGAAATTCGAATGACTGGCGACGTTCCGGAAACCGCGTCTGGCCTGGTGAAGCGCGCATCGGTCCCCGCGCTGACTGCCGCGTCGGTTTCTGACTTGATTCGCCACTGTAACTTCGATCCCTGCATACCGGTTGTTTTGGTGCGGCTCATGGTAAACCAACCTTTCTTCTTGCCGCCCGCGCAGTCTCTTTCCTGGACACCGTGAAAGAACGCTCAGGCACAGGCAAAACTATCGGCAGGAAGTCGAGAAGTCTTGGGACCATGTTGTAATTTTTCACTTGAATTTTCAGTGTTCCGATAAACGTGCGCCTGCCGCCTAAAAGGGGCCGCGTCCTAGAATTAAATCAGACAGGTTCGTTTGTGCGCAATGTTTTTGTCTTTCTTGCCGCCACAATCTGGCAAGGTTTCAGCTTGCGCCTTACGATGGTCAGCGGCATTACAGTTCGTTTGGAAAGCGTCCGGCATGTATTTACAAACCAACATACCCGCGGTTAATTCATCTGATGATTCCGTGATTCTGATAGCGCTGATGAGCGGCACCAGCGTGGACTCCATAGATGGTGTTCTGGTGGAAATCTGCGGAAATTTACCGGACGTGGCGGTAAAAGTCCTCTATATCGCCGAGCGCCAATGGCCTCGGGAATTGCGCGCCCGGTTGCTCGGTGCGATGGCGCCGGCGGTTGTGCCCACCGCGGAAATCTGTGATTTGAACATTCTTGTCGCGCGGGAATTTGCCGCGCTGGCCAACAATATCGCGAATTCCGGCCCGCTTCGCCGGGACCAAATTACCGCTATTGCCAGCCATGGACAGACCCTTTGTCATCTGCCGCCGAATTCCAATCGCCCTGTCGGAAGCACACTCCAGATCGGTGATATTGCCACCATCGCACAACTCACCGGTCTTGCGACTGTTGGAAATTTCCGCACCGCCGATATGGCCGTGGGCGGCCAGGGAGCTCCCCTCGTGCCGTTTGCCGACCGTATTCTGCTTTCCGACGCTGCACGATTCCGCTGCATTCAGAACATCGGCGGCATTGCCAATGTCACCTTTCTGCCGCCGCGCAACGCGCCTGATTCACCCGTCATGGCTTTTGATACCGGTCCGGGGAATATGCTGCTTGATGCGCTTGCGTCCATTTTGTCCGAAGAAACCAGAACCTTTGATGATCAGGGCCAATGGGCGGCTTCAGGAAATGTGGATGCTGCGCTTCTGGTAAAACTGCAGGCCCATCGGTTTTTTTCAATGTCGCCGCCCAAAAGCACCGGCCGCGAAGATTTTGGCCGCCAGCTTGCCCTTCAGTTAACGGCCGAATATCCCGCAGTGCCCCCGGAAAATCTGTTGGCCACGGCCGCCGAACTGACCGCCTGGAGCATTGCTGATGCCTATCGCCGGTTTCTGCCGCGGTTCCCGGACGAGGTCATTCTGTGCGGTGGCGGAATGTATAACGATGATCTGGTGGGACGCCTCAATCGGCATCTGTTTCCAGCCCGAAACGCGGCGCTGCAATTCATTGATTCCTTTGGCATTCCAAACAAGGCGCGGGAAGCGGTCTGTTTTGCAATTCTTGGCTGGGCGTGGTTGCGGAATTGTCCGGGGAATTTGCCGGAAGTTACCGGCGCAGTCAGACCGGTCCTTTGCGGACAATACGCCCGTCCCTGACACAGGCCAGACCAGCGTCAGCGGTCCGGCGAGCCACATCATGTTGTCGGCCCGGTAGCTTCTACATCGTGCGTGGGTTAAGCTATTCCAGCTGTCCGGGTGCCGCGCCTGCTGGCATTGCCTGCAAAATGGAAACGGGCTTCCGGCAAAACTAAAATGGGGCCGCGTCCCCAAGGGACATAGGGCCGCATTGCCTGGACTTTTATTGAGGTATTCGCGGCTTTTCCTGATTTATCAACTGTGTGCAGTATATGGTCCAACGCAAATCGGCAAACCCGCCCGCCCAGAAACCGGAATTTCATCTTCTGCTCAACGGCCTGTCCATGGGCGGCGGCGGCGGATATACGGTGGGGCTGCAGCTTTTTTTGAATATTGCCCGCCTGCGGCCGCAGTGGAAGGTGACCATGGCGGTAATCGCCGGCCATCCGCTTCATCAGGAAATTGTGAACGAAACTCTGGAGCCGAATTGCCAGGTGCACTGGGCGCCGGCAACGGCCCGTGGCCAACTGGCGCGCAGCCGCTACGAATCGGGCGAATTTACCCGCTGGATGAAAAGCCAGCAGGTGGATTTTATTTTGCAGTTAAACGGCATGATTATCCCTGGAGTCTCTATTCCAACGCTGGCCCACTGCCAGGACCCATGGCCCTACCGGCCGGAGGCGTGGAATCGACCGCAGGATAGAGTAATCGCCTTTTTCAAACGCCGGGCCAATCGGCTGGCGTTTCGGCAAGCCGCGATCGTCGGATGGACCAGCCATTATTTGCGGGACCTGATGTGCGCGCGACTCGGCCTGACGCCGCGGCACGGCGCGGTGTTTTATAACGGTGTGGCAACCGAATGGCTGGACCGCGCCGCGGCACCGCTTCCATCCTGGACCCATCGGCCTCTGGAAATCACAACCGTGGGCAACGTGGCCATGTACAAGCAGCAGGACATGGTCATTCGTGCGCTGGCGGACTTGCGAAAACAACCGGGCCTGGAAAAGCTTATTTATCGGATTGCTGGTGAATGTCCCGCGGATCTTGCCAGTCATCTGGCGGGTCTGGCACATTCGCTGGGTATTGGCGATGCCGTGGTTATGGAGGGTCGCGTGAGCCGCGAAAGGATTGCCGCAATCTTCGGCCAAGCCCGCTGTTTTGTCCTGATGAGCAAATGTGAATCCTTCGGTTTGCCGGCGGTGGAAGCGATGACCTTCGGCACGCCTGCGGTGGTGGCCGACTGCTGCGCACTGCCGGAAGTATGCGGCACCGCGGCAAGTAAAGTTTCCGCCACGGATTTGCCGGGGCTGGTGCGGGCCATTACCGACGTTTTGCAAAATCCGGCGGCGGCGGAAAATATGAGGCAACTCGGTGCGGAAAATGTCCTGCGCTTCGGCTGGAGCGCCACCGCACAGGCGATGATTGATTCGATGGAAGCCTGTCTTGCCCGACGTGCCAACCCGGGTCCCGACTGATTTTGCCACAAAATCGGCTGTTTGTCGGGGTTTCCGACCATCGCCATATATCACCAACCGCCGCGCAGTGTATAACTCGCGTTGCCGTGTCCAGCCGCAAATTTGAATGCTTAACGTGTGACGATTTTCATTCCGGCTTTGTTCGCATCATCGATCGCAAGCGCGACCGCCGCGACAGATACGTTTTCCCGAATTGGGGCCGGTGCGCCATCTGAGCAACCGACTGTCGGCAGCACGTTGAAATATTCAGCCCTGCTCTGCGCCGGCGCTTTGTTGTCGGCGGATACGCTCCTGGCGGATCAATTCATGAAGTTTCGGCAGCATTTTGGTTAATTCCGCGGCAGCTTTGGAATCAGGATATGTGTCGATCATTTTTTCCGCCACAGCCAGACATTCCTCGTAACGGTGGCGGTTAAGCAGGTCTTTGAATTCAACTTCCATTTCCTGGCGGTCCTGGGCGTCAGCATTGTTCCGCAACGTGGTCAGTTCCACACGAATGCGTTCAATGGCCTTTTCTTCCGGATAGCGTTCCACAAGCTGCTGGGCAATCAGGCAGGCCTGACGCCAGCGCCGATGATCGGCGGCCTCGTGGAAATCGGACAGCAGCCGCTGCAATTCCTCAGCGCGCCAGGACTGCTGTTCGCGCCGGACGCTGCGCACCAGGTCTTCCACCTGCGGTTCGCCGGGGTATGCCAATTCGAGTTTGCCCACAATTTCCTCCACACGATCCCAGGCATTAATGCTCATGAACTGGCGCAGGTCGGCTTGCACAGCCTCAATATCCGATCGAACGCGATTAGCGCGGGCGGCGGAAAGCTGAGCCTCCAACTCGGTCGCCTGCGGATCACCAGGGAGTGCCGAACGGAATTTTTCCAGCACGGCGGACGCCGCACTCCATTGCTGACGATTGATAAATTGGCGGATATCAGCGGTGAATGCGTCGCGGCGCTGCTGATGCAGCTGGGCGGCGCGCTCCAGCCGCTGGGCCTCGGTCATCAGCGCCAGGTCCCGGATCTGGGTCAGCAGGTGAATAAGTTCGGTGCTGTTGGTCGCGTCGATGGCGGCGGTCAGGGCCGTGGCGGCGGTGACCGGTTCAGGTTCGTTAAAGGCAGGGTTCGCCGTCGGCCCGGCGGTCGGTATGTTGGCCGTCCGTTGTTCCAGCAGTGTGGTGCGCACGCTGGACATGGTTTGCTGAAGATATTCTATGACCACACGCGTCTGCTCAGTTGATTTGAACGCTGCCCGCTGCAAGCGCAATGCATTAAGCTGGCCTTTGACGATGGCCGCTAGACCGATGAGAATCGCCGGCAGGGCAACGGCACTGATAAAAATGCCCGCCGGAAGCGGCCACGCTTGGGCCACAGCCACACCGGTCTTTCGCTCCAGGAAGAATAAAAGAATGGAAAAACCGCAGCCGCCCACGAAATAAACGACCGCAAGCAGCAACAACAGAGCGCGGGCGGTGGTCATATCGGACGTGGTAACCGGCGCGCCGGCTCCAGCTGAAGCATGGGTAAATTCTGGCAAAGAATCCGCTGGCATGGATAACCTCCGTCAGGAAAAGAATTCGTCCGCCGCGCCCCACCAGTGGCCGGCAATTTAAGGCCAATAATAAGCGCACCGTTACGGTGTCAGTGTAAGGCTTCGCGGCCACTTGTGACCGACCAAAGTCTGCGGGCTTCAGGAATCCGGTTTCTGGACCGGATTACCAGCATCAAGACCGATATCCGTTGGTTCGGCCGTCAGTTTGCCATCTCGCGCGGTCAGCATCTCAATCCGCTTTTCGGCATTGTCAAGAATTTCACGGCAACGATTGACCAGTTCCATTCCCTTTTCGTACATGGTCAGGCTGTCCTCCAGTCCGACCTTGCCGGAGGCAATTTCAGCCACAATCTGGTCCAATTTGGCCATCGCTTCTTCAAAGGTGGGTTGTTTGTCTTCTTTTTTTGCCATCTTTATGTCGCCGCCATGGAAATCATTCACCGGTTGCAAGCCGAATACCATCGGCCACCGGTTCGCGTATCGCATGGAATTATATCGGCTGGAAGCGGGTTTGGGATAGGGCAACGCGCATATTTCCAGTCGGACGAATGGGGGATCATCGCCGAAGGTGCTTAAGCACATAGTCCCGCAGGGCAATCGCAAGGCCTACACGGGGCACGCAGCGCTGTTCAAAATCGTCAATTAGCCAGGCTTGCGGCTCCGGCCCGCGAACCATTTCCAGGGTGTTGGCCACGATCAGGTCCGCATTGCTGGCCAGCCGACTGCGGTTGGCTGTTTTCAGCAATTCATTCTGGGTCATATCCACTTCCAGTTTGAATTTCACCAGCAGGCCGCCGAATGCCCATTCGCTCCGAAACAGGTCGATGATCTTTTCGGTTGGAACGCCGCGGAAGGCGATCTGTTTATGTTCGCTCCTGATTTTCGCGCGGTCTATCCTTCTGACAATCCAATGATATTCCGGTGCCACTGCGCCTTGAATTTCCCAAGAGGAAAGAACTTCAAACGCTCCGTCGGGACGGTAATCGCTGACGGCCGCGGTCATAATGGCCGCGCCGTATGCGGTATCGGATACCAGTCGCGAAAGCAGGTCCAGAAGTTGCTGATGGGTTTCAAATCCGATGGCGGCGCTTTGGTCATCTCCGGCGGCCCCGACGGCGGCCTGAAATTGCCGGCGATGGTCGGAATTGCTGGAAACCAGTGTGACATGGGCGGCAGGCAGCAGAGCCATGGCGATGTCCAGCCCTGTCTGGCCAGTGAAAATATTCATCCAGCAGCGGACCTGGTCGATCATTTCACGAGTTGTGCCCGCAGTGATTAAAACGCGAGGTTTTTGTGTGGCCGATATAGTCATGGTGCTATGCTAATGCGGCGCAGGCGGTTGGCAAGTGCGGGGAATGGGTGAAGCTCAACCGTTGGACCCATAAAGATTGTATCGACTGCGCAGATTGCAAATTTTGGATCGCGGATGGTGTAATTTATTCAGACCCGGTCCGGGATTCTATTGGCGGCCTTAGCGACACAATTCGCGATGGCGGCGCGTGTCAGCCACGTTCCGGCTGGTGGCGCGGATGAAGTTCAGATACAAAGCCCGTCCATTGGGCGTCCATGCTATTGGATCGGTGAATAGCGGGGCCGACTTCAACCCGGCGCACTTCGGCGGCTTTAAGCCCTTTGGGGCCGGGACAGGCCTGATACTCCACCATATCCCCTTCCTTAAGCGACCGATATCCTTCCGCCAGAATATCCGTATGGTGGACGAAAATGTCCCCGAGCTGGTCTCCTTCTATAAAGCCGAAGCCCTTCTGATTATTAAACCATTTGACGCGGCCGATTTTGGTTTCCATGGTGCACCTCAGGAAAACTTTTATTTCGACTCTGTGGCTCTCGCAACTTCCGGTGCCATCCAAACAGGTTTTTCGCCTTCATGTCATTGGACTGGAGGCGAACTTAGCGCCGGGAAATGCAAGAGCAATCTGACGTAAATATGCACGAGGATCGAAGTAAAGTCAAAAATGGCCGAAAATTTTGCGGGAATTGGCGTATAATCGTTGATGCCCACGTGTACCGATAACGCTCTGCCGAGGGCGTCAGCAGGGCAAAAACGTTGAAGAATTTGCGAGAATTTTCGGTCATGCCATGCCCTATAAGAGCGTCAATGACCCAAGGTGGACGCTGAATAAACGCGCGAATTCACGCAGTCGCGAATTCCGGCTGGACGTCAATTTGAATTCAGTCGTGAAGTGTTCCATAATTGGCCGATAGATAAACAGGTCGTGTTCCTCCGCAGGACGCGGTGGTGTTCGCGTGCAAGTCTTGGTATTGATTCAGCCAATCCGCTGAATCATCGGCTGTATGTCTGCGGAGCGCGCTTTGCGAAATGCCCGAATGCATTGGGATGCAGGGCGTTTAACACATCGCGGACTTATCGGTCATTATGAAACAATGGTCGGCAGTTGGCGTTGAAGCGTATGATGGACCGTAAAAGCAACTGGCCGCTGAAATTCCGCCAGCAAGGTCTTTTCATACGACCGGTTTCATGAGAGAATACGTATGTATTCTAAGGAACGCTGCTCCGATTGAGCTGGTAACGGATTTCCACTCCAGGGTTTGAACAGCATGGAAGCAAAAGCGATAAAATATCCGCGAAAGGAAGCAACATCGCGGACCAGCGAGCAATGGTCCACGAGAGAGAGGTGCATTGTGACAGGTTATAATCCATTTGATCCCCCGGGCCGCCCCGAATCGGTACCCGGGGCGGACATTTTCCGTCGTCCAGGAGGTTCTCCCGAAATTTCCCGAGCGGCCGCTGAAGGCGTGCCGTTTGAAGGCACCCGACCCCCTGCTGGCAAAGGCGGGCGAGCCGGCCGCACACCTGCGGCCAAACCCGCTCAACCGGCCGACGAGTCGCTCCCCGTGGCGGAATCTGTTGCGGCGGCTGGCGGCGCACCTGCTGAACAGGAAATGGTCTCCGATGCCGACGCGGCCGCGAATTTAGAATCCCCGACGCTGAAACTTCCCGCCTCCGCCCAGATGCGCATGGTGGAGGAAATCCTGCGCGGTGCCAACGCGGCCACCACCGGCCTGATGCTGTTGCAGGAAAACCTGCGGTGGCCGGGAGTCCTGCGTTTTGAACCTACAACCGGTCCGGAAGGTCCTTCACTGGAGTCTGCATCTTCGGTGGCTGTGCGGCTGACTGCCGGTGAACATAATTTCGGTAACCTGGTGCTGGATAGCGCTTCGGCGAGTTCGCGAGTGCTTGAACAACTGCGGCAATGCGGGCTGTGGCTGTCTGCTATGTTGGCCTTGGCGCGGCAGCATCATACCTTGCGCCGACTGGCGGACACAGATGAATTGTCCGGAGCGTTTAATCGGCGTTACTTCAGCGAAATGGTGCCGCGGCTTCTGGAAAAGGCCCGGAAGGAACGGTTCTGCGTCACAATTCTGCTTTTTGATATTGATGATTTCAAGCAATACAACGATCAGTTCGGCCACGCCGCCGGCGATGCAATTATCCGGGAAGTCATTGGACTATTGCGACATTGCACGCGCAATCAGGACTTGGTTGCACGAATCGGCGGCGATGAATTCGCCGTGGTGTTCTGGGACCAGGGGGTCTTGCGCCAGCCGGATTCCCAGCATCCGCGCAGCGTGCTGAACATTGCCCAGCGGTTCCGCAAAGCGGTGGCGGAACACCCCTGGAACGCGGATGGCGGCCCGATTGCCGGGCGGTTAAGCATCAGTGGCGGATTGGCCACTTTCCCATGGGATGCGTCCAATCTCGAACAGCTTATGGCCGTCGCCGACGGTGAACTGCTGCGGGCCAAATCTATGGGCAAAAATGCAATTGTGCTGGCCGGCCCCGGTGAGACACCGGAAGAGGAATCCTGATACCCCTTCAGCGACCACACCGATCCGCATAAGCCCGATGCCCAGGGGCCCAAGGCCGTGGCTGATGCACATGACGGGCGATTGGCTGTCGATCGGGTTAATCCACCGGAACGTCGGTCTTCATGATTTCACCAAGAAGCACCGTCGCAAAACAACCCGGCGGCAGAGCGAAAATCAATTCCAGAAACGGTCCAAGATCATCTGTCCCCGTATTAAGCGTCATTTCGGACGGAAAAAAACGCATCGCCCGGCGGGACCCCTTTGATTTTTCCGCGCGCGGGCTATGGAAGTCTGAAGGCTTAAGCTCCGCTTTTTCCAGCACCGTCCGTTCCATCTGGCCTGGCTCGCCTTCCGGTTCGGTCATGCGATAGCCGAACATGGGACCGGACGGAGAAATTTCGTGGGCGTCGCACCGCGACTGTTCGACTGCGGCGTCGCTGGTGGAATTTCCCACGCGAAAAACCGCGCCAATATCATGCTTCCAGGCAAGATCGCCGGGAAGAATGGTATTGATCTGGTCCAGACGCATTGCAAGCGTTTCGTTGAAAAGATGCGCCTGAAGGGCGCTTATCAACAATCGTTTCAGGCGGATATCCACCAGCCGCATGGCCTGATCAAATTTTTTCGGATGACGGGCCAACAGACCCAGCGCCCGCCTTTCTTCGCGCAGATGACCGGGCCAATGGGTAACGGCCAAGTCCAGATTGCCATTGGCAAAATGGCGTCGGGCTTCCAGAACACCACCATGGTCCACCTGCGGATCCGGATCGCCCAGCCACCGATTAAGGAATTCTTCGCTGCGGCCCCGCAGCAGTGAAAGGCCAAGCTGATGGTTATCGCCTCGCATGCCGAAACGTTGGGGGCCGAAAAAATTGGGCACGCCAGTGGTCGCCAGCCGCTGAAGGACCGCAGTAGCCTTCTGCCCGGCATCCGCGACCGATCCACCGGCTATGGCCCATTGGTCGTTACGAATTTTGATGGTGAAATGGTTCCCCGCCAGATGACCGATTTTCAATTTGTTCTGATGGCGCGTAACTTCCAGAATCCGAATCTGGGGAAGTTCCAGCGCGGCGATACGCGTGTGCGATTCATGTTCAATCGAAAAAGTCTGGCGGGCGACGGCCTGGGTGTCTTTCAGGCCGGCATAGCCGATCTCCATGGTTTTTCGACCCAATGCGCGAGCGATCATGTTCACCGCACTTAGGGTGGAAATGCCACGCTTTTCAATGGTGAAATACACATGAATCCCCTGCCCGCTAGCCGGGTAGAGTGGAATTTCGCGCACGATGAAGTCGTCCGTTTTTGTTTTAATCCGGCCGCCGGTGCCGGGAAGGTCTGCGGTAAGGTAAGGAATTGTCATATTTGCTCCGAAGGGACATCAGGCCTCCGCACCATTGCGGCCGCAAGTGCCAAAGTCCACCAGTGTAATGGCTTTTGCCGCCGTTCGCGCGTCTGCGGGAGTTGGCGCGCAATCCGACATGAAGCAACAGAACATGCGGGGGCAAGAGGATCGGCCCACCGCATCCGGGGCAGCCATCTGGTCCGGCTCGATTAACGCAAAATATCCAGTGCCCATTCAGTTATGACGGCAAAAATCCCGCCGCGGACGGCTTAGGCCATGGCATAACAACCTGCCCGCAAAGGCGGCTGGCAACAGTGCTTTGCCTAACGCGCTGGTGTGACGCACAACCGGCTAATGACGGGCCGCGTGCTGCAAATAGACCGCGATTAAATCATAGGTGACATGGGTGCCGACATCCACGCCAAAGCCACGAAATATAAAAATACCGCCGAAATAAATGCCTGCGGCGGTGCGGAAGAAAAAGGTTTGCGGCGTGAACGGCTCGGCTCCGAGATAATGATACAGTGAAAACAGCACCGCCGATCCGCCGATCGCCAGAATCAGCGACCAGCCGAAGGACATCCGCAACACATCTTTCAGCAGAATTAAAAGCGTGGAAAGCAGCAGCAGGCGGAAAAGCAGCTCTTCGTAAATTCCCGCGCCAATCGAAAGTACGGCTTGCGTCTGCCATGGCTGGCCGGCGGCCGCCTGGTTTGTGCCATGAAGCGTTGCGCCATGGGCCACCATCAACGCAAAAAAGACCACTGGCAACGACCAAAGCAGGCTTTCCCCGAACATGCCCATGTAAAGCAGTGGCTCGAAGTCCCACGGGTCTTTGCGAAAAAAATGCCAGATCAGCAACGCAATGACCAGCGCCAGCGCGGGCAGGTAATTTCCGGCGGCACCGACGGCGGCGAAAAAACGCAGCATTAACTGAAAAGCGATCACGATGGGTTCATTATGGTTTGGCGGAATCCATGGATGCAGGCTGATGCCGATCTGGTAAAGCGCCAGAAGCGGCAGAAGGAATATCAGACATTGCAGCGGCCGATGGGTGCGGTCCAGGTAATTTTTACCGTGTCCGATACTTATTCTTCGTGATTGTGCGCTAAGTTTCGCCATCCGTGCATTCCCGGCAAAAGCCTTCCTAAATTCGGTTTGCATCATAGCAGCAGAAGGTCGGAAATGACCAGCCAGCGGCACCACGAGGCCAGACCGGCGGCGGAAATGTTTCAAATCCAGATGGAAGCCAGCGCGGGTAATCGCCGATGGATGCCAATCGCCGGTTGCCCAGGTGCCGTGCCGCGGTCATTGGCCATAAATATCTTCAAAGTTCTGCCGCAGCGCCGGGTAAAGAGATGCATATTTTTCCGCATGGCCGGCATAAAACGCAACGGCTTTTTTCGCGGGCCGCGCGGTCTGCCGGATTTTAATCATTTTCCGTGTTGCCGCGGGCACATCACTCCAAGCGCCTGTGCCGACTCCAGCCAGAATGGCCGCTCCAAGGGCTGCGCCTTCGCTTACATTTATGGTGACCACCGGCGCATTGTACATATCCGCCTGAAGCTGCCGCCAGAAGGTGCTCCGCGCGCCGCCGCCGCTGGCGCGAACCTGTTTTACTGACACATTCATAGAGCGGAATATTTCAACTTGTTCGCGCATTCCCATCGTAATGCCCTCCAGCACGCTCCGGGAAATATGGGCCACGCCATGCCGCGGAGTAAGCCCGACAAAACAGCCGCGGGCATTGGCGTCCGGATGCGGACAGCGTTCACCGGTAAGATAGGGAAGAAAGAACAGATTTTCCGCGCCGGCCGGCGCCCGTGCCGCCATATCCACAAGGTGTATGTACAGTTCGCCGGGATCCCCGCCTTTGGCCGTGATCTTGCGCATCGCATCAGCATACAATGTATTCCGTAGCCATTGAAACGACCCGCCCGCAGACAACATGCACCCGAACACACACCATGTATTGGGAATGGCATGGCACATCGTATGCACACGCCCCAGCGGATCTACCCGCGGTGATTCGGCGGCCGCAAAAATAACTCCGCTGGTGCCCATGGCGGCCGAAACCAGCCCCGGCGCCACCACACCGGTACCGACCGCACCGGCGGCCTGATCGCCGGCACCGCCCACCACAGGAATACCCTCGGGCAGACCGGTTTGCCGGGCTACCATCCGTGTGATATGGCCGGTTATTTCCTGTGACTCCACCACCGGCGGCAGCAACGTTCGATCAATGCCAAGTTTGCTTATAAGGTCGTCATGCCAGCAGCGCTGGCGCACATTTAACAGAAGTGTGCCGGATGCGTCTGAAACCTCCGACATATATTCGCCTGTCAGCCGATAGCGGATGTAATCTTTAGGCAAAAGTATGTGGCGGCATTTGGCGAATTTTGCCGGTTCATTCCGCATGAACCAGAGAATTTTGGGCGCAGTAAAACCGGTCAGGGCCGGATTGGCCACCATTTCTATCAGGTTGTCGCGACCGCCCGCCTTTTCGGTAATTTGTCGGCACTCCTGGCCGGTGCGCTGGTCGTTCCAGAGAAGCGCGGGCCGCAACGGTTTGGCCCCTTCACCCAGAAACACGCTTCCGTGCATCTGTCCGGAAAGGCCGATGGCGGAAATTTCTGATGGCTTCAGGCCCGCCTTTTTCAGCACTTTTCTGGTGGCGGCCAAGGCGGCGACCCACCAGTTTTCCGGGTCTTGTTCGGTCCATCCGGGTTTGGGCGTAAGAAGTTCATGTGGAGATTCGGCGGCAAAAACCGTCGCGCTTTCAGCCAGCAGCAGGGCTTTGGTGCCCGATGTGCCGATATCCAACCCCAGAAATACCTTTGCTGATGCCTTGGACGGGCGATTGGGAATTGCCACGAGTTCAGCCGTCCGGGATTTTACCATTCTGGATTTAGCCATTAAGAATACCCCTGATAAAAATCGCCAGCCAGCGACACGTTTATATGCGCGGCGAGCGAACAAACCTACCAGAGGATGGCAAACTGTCAATGCGCAAGCCGCAGGATTGCAAACAGGCGTACGATCAATATTGTGACCTGACCATTTCAATTTCAAAATGCGCTGCGGCAGAGGCCAATGCGTGCAACGTTTGCGATAAGTCGCCCCATTTGCTGTGGCAGCGTCAGGCTCGCACAGTCATTGAACCTCTGATGCGCGGCGTCAGCAGCAGCAGTGAACCGGCCGACAGCAGAAGGACGGCCGTGCCAGGCTCAGGAGTGGGTGTGCCGGTAATGGACATTTGGCTCCATTGTACATCACTGCCATTGCCGCCATTATTGTTGAAATATTGTACTTGCGCCGGACCGCCAGTGGACAGGTCAATTTGGCCGGAAAAAATGACTGACTGGCCCGTAGCCGTATTTCCGGTCACACCAAGGGTGTAGTCGCCCGCACCGTCAAGCAGTTTCAATGTAAAAATGTCATCCATCCGGTAATTATAAAGAATCGCGGTGCGCTGGACGGATCCATGGATATCCGTTGACCAGTATTTTCCACCGCCAAACGTGGTCATGGCAAACAGCGTCTTTCCCGCGGCATCCAGGAGGCGCCATCCCAGATTGGAATCGGCAGTAGCAGGAGTGGCGGGCGTCAGATTGCCTGGCGCGGTTTGCCCCTTGTTCAGATTGAAATCTGTGGTGAAGGTCTGGCCGGGAGCCAGATTATGCCCGAAATACCGCGTGGCGGTGGTGATGTTTGAATTCAGTCCGGTATCCCCGGCGGAGCCGGGATAGACATAAATATCAAAGGCGGGTGTGGCCGCTCCAATGCCGGAATTTACCGGGCTGATGAATCCAGCACCACCACCGCCGCCACCGGTCGGGCCGGTATAAACATATTGAACGTGCCATTGGCCAAACCCGGTGCCGCCGTCGGCCCCATTCAGGTTGCTGTTAACGGTATACAAATTATTGACATTATCTTGCGCAGAAGCGTTGCTGACGGTCGGTAGCGCGGCCTGATAAGCGCGGACATAATTTATTTTCATATCATAAGCGCCGGGGCCTGGAGTCTGGTATCCGGTGTAGCTGCCACCCACAGCCAGATTCATAATGATATAAAAAGGTTGATCAAACGGGGCATTTGTATTGCCCGCTGCGGCAGACGATGGTATCGTCCAGCCGCCGGTTTGCGTTTCATACAATTGACCATCCACATACCAGTTCATCTGCAACTGTTCCGTTCCTGGAATGGATGGATTCGGTGTCGGATTCCATTGAAGATCATAGGTGTGCCATGCCGTGGTGGTCTGCCCGGAGGGGAGCGAATACACCTGCGTCTGGGTGTTCACATAGCCGGAGTTTGAGCCGGAATGCAGGCTTCCCTGTACCTGATCGGTGGCGCTGCCTTGGGATTCCATTACATCCATTTCACCGGACTGCGGCCACGCGCCATAGGTCGAATTGGCGGGCATCATCCAGATGGCGGGCCAAAGCCCGGCACCGGCTGGCAACTGGGCGCGGAATTCAAAAAGACCATAAGTCTGGCTAAACAGGTTCTGCGTGGTAATGCGCCCGGAAGTGTAGGAAGTACCATTGCTGCCGGCTGTTCCGATCGCCTGAATGTTCAAATTGCCGCCCGAAACGTAAACGTTTTGCGATGAATTGGTATAAGTCTCCGATTCACCATTTCCCCAACCGCCATTGTTGCCCAGATCGTATGTCCAGCCATTCAGGGCCGATGTGGTTGTAAACGTATCGTTAAAAGTCGGATTCCATTGCAGGCCGGTTGGTGCGCTGATGATCGGAACGTCTGACGCCAGCGCAATTCTGGAGGCAGATACCACGGCCAGCAGTGCGATGGGAAAAAGTGAGCCAAGATGACGATTCTGTTGCACGAGCCAACTCCAATAAATATGCCATATAAGCGGGTTAACCAATCACCATCGGGATTTGGAAAATTGATCGCAGAATTCCGGTCTACGCATCTGTGGGTATCGTTGTGGACCTGTTATTAAACTACAATCGGCATCCCGCCAAAATTAGCGCCTATGGTCAAGTCTGCGGATCTTCAGGTTCATGATAAAAGCGGATTTTCTGCGAAAATAATATAGAGGTGATAGCGGCCCAGCGCCAATGCAAAGCATGTTCGCCGGAATAGCTAAGAAAAAAGGATCAGACCGCATTGTGCGGTCTGATCCAGTTATCATCCGCAGTTCGCCGACAGTCCGCGGGCAATGCTGGATTGCAGTGCCCGTGACCGCAGGAAGCGGCGTTGTAAGCTATCAGCCCTGTGCCAAGCGGGAAAATTGACGCGTAAACACGCCGGTGCCGCTGAGTTCAGGCCAGTCGGCGACGACGTAAGACCAGCAAGGATGCCGCGCCAATTGCCAGGATACCCAAAGAAGCAGGTTCCGGGGTCGGAGCTTGCGGGGAGAGACTGACATTATCTATATACGCGTGAGAGACCGACCCGGTGGTGGCACCGGTGATCGCGTTAAACGATAGAAACACGGCCGATGCGCCCGTGGGAGCCGTAAAATTCTGACTGGTGAGCTGATAGCCGGCCGCGGTGCCAAAATTCGACGTGGTTGTCGGCAGGTTAATAAAGGAAGGCGAGCCTGGAAGGATGCCTCCAGTAGAGTTCATGAATTCAAACTGAGCCTGCGCAATACCTCCATTAGCACCCTGAAATTCACTGTAAAAGCTAAGCGTATATTGCGTGCCCTGGGTGACGGAACCGAACGCGGTCTGCTGAAATACGTTTGCGTTGGAAGCCTCAACGGTGTTATTCAGATCGGCTTCGAATGATCCGCTGTATGGGTTGGTATTGTCTTGGGACGCGCCCGGGGCGTATTGCCAGTCATTGGCAGTGGGGGGCGACGTGGGAGCGGTTTCAAAACCAGGATTATTGATGATATTGGTGGCGCGGGTCATCTGGGCGCCAAAGGCAACTGCACATATCGCTGCACAAACAGAAATTGTCTTAACCAAAAACATAATGATTCTCCTAACTGGAAAGATTAATAAAACAACTCAACAGGCGATCTTATCCGGCATGTACACCTCCTTTTTTTTACAGGCATGCCATGAAACTCGGCGGCCACATTGGCCGCTGTACCCGTCTGCAATTCTGATGTATTGGATTTCCCCGTCCATCAGACAGTGTGCTCGTGTTGCGCGTCGCGGGCGTTATTTCAATCTTTGGGCCGGATATGCGGCGGCATTGCCGATGGTCGCGTGAAACTCGCCTCACATGTCCGAAACAAAAACAGAGGAGTCGCGATCATGCGTGCAATCGCGACTCCCCCGGCACAAGTTGCGTTAAACCGACAAAAGACAGGTCACCACGAGCATCACCGCGCCAGCTTGCGGCGAAGCAGCATGAGCGACATTCCGCCGATTGCAAAAAGGCCAAGTGTGGCCGGTTCGGGAGTCGTGGCAAGGGGATTTGTGGAATCAAATGTCAATCCGGATACGGTGCCGTGGTCGGCATAACTGGCACCGGTGTTGTACTGCGCGACGGAAAGAGTCAGCACATCTCCGGCCTGAGCACCGGCCACATTGAAGAAGTACCAGGTGTTCTGTCCGCCTGAAAGCGTTGTGGGAAAATATATTTCCGGGTTCGCGGTCGCCGATCCACCGTTGCTATCGGAAATGGTGACTTGCGACGGGCTGTCCAGATACTGGTCTTCCAGCACACCAATATAAAGGTTTTTGGGCGCGCCAGCTCCGACGGTCATGGTGACCAGAGGTTCCGGCGTGTTGTAGGCCGTCGGTGTCGGGCCGTAAGCCACGCCAAGTTCAACGGTGTTGCTGACGGAGCCGTCACGGGCGTAAATGGCGCCGTAGCCGTAGCCTGAATCCCACTGGCTGTTCATGGCCGAGTCTGAAAGCGACAGATAGGTCGGTGTTTTGAGCAACGTGGTGGTGACCCCGCCATTTGGCGCACCGACGACGCCATTGAGCGTCATCGGGTCAAGTGCCGATGTATAATGGGTATCACCGTTGTAGTCGTAGGAACCTGAAGCGGTACCCGTCGGAGTTGTGGCATACATCAGGTAGCCATCATGTCCATACACACTGTCCCCGGCACCGGTTGTAACGACCGGCGCGGTCCAGGTTGTGCCGTAATTGCCCGAACTGTTCGTGGGCGTGGTGGTGGTGCCGTTCATCAGGCTGACGGTTGCAGCCGACGCCACGCCAGCAGAAAGTATCATGCCCGCCGTCCCGCACGCAAGAACAATTGCCGACCGTTTTGAGAAAGAACTTTTCATGAGATGCCTCCAGAAAAAACAAACAGATACGACCTGAAACAATCACATTGATTGTTTGATAGCATTACATATGTCACGACATCCATACCGTGAAAGGCCGATTTATTACGCTGGCCGGGCACACAAGTGGCGTGACTTTCACGCCGGTGGGTCAATGGCAATCAGATGCTTGCCCCGTCGCAGGCGGGGGAAAAGCCTCTGGCTTATTAAAACTCCGGTTGCCCTGTGGGCAATTGCGGGTTGATAATGTTGCGGATTTTAAGGCCCACGGCACCAGTGGCCCCGGCGGCCGCGGGGGCAGCCCCCGGAACGTTGGAATTTTCCGGAACCGCGGACACGTGACCGTCAAAAAACAGGCAGTTGGCCAACCCCATACCCTTTACCGTTGAGCCGTGGCGGTATCGGATGCCGGTCATATTGTTGATAAAATTGGGAATGGAGCCGTTATCCGTATTGGTATTTTCCCCGGCAATCAGTCCGTCCGGAGGCACCAGATAATTGGCGTCGTTGATATATGCCGAGGCTGGCGCGCCGGCACCTGAACCATTTTGGATAAACTCGCTCAGGATTGGCCAACAGCCTCCCCAGGTGGAGGTCTGATTGGCGTCCGCAACGGCTACTTCCGACGCGGGCGATTGCACATCCGAATAATGGAACGTGGTGAACAACTTGGAATATTGACTGGGGGCATAGGTGTCAAAATAATTCGGGTTCGCCGCATAACTTGACCAATACCATCCTTGGGGACCCCAAGCCGGGCTAAGAATGGGCCGAATGGCGGCCGAAGGACATTCAAAAGTCCCCAGAAACGCTCCGGCGCTAGAGGTGATCAGGCTCGGCGTGGCTCCGGCCGCCACCTGATTCCAGTACGTGAATGGCGACACATCGTGGGAATAGCAGAACAGTTGTATATACCATTCATTGGGTCCGTACATCGCATAATTGGTGTCATAACTGTTGCCGTAAGGAATTGCGCCTTCATAGCTATTGGAATATTCATTGAGCAGTTGGCCGATGCCGCGCAGGTTGGCGGCACAAACCGTGGTCATGGCTGACTGCTTCGCTTGGGCCAGCGCTGGAAGTAAAAGGGAAATCAGCAATGCAATGATGGATATCACCACCAGGAGTTCGACCAGGGTAAACGCCCGTCGGACTTTGCGCGATAAATTCAGCATGACAGCACCTCCTGAAATCAAAGAAGTCAAATTCGCGGTCGGATGGTTCGGGCGCGGCAGCGAGAAACCTTTTAAGCGTACCGAATCGTGCCAACCGGCGTAACTAAACAGACCGTCAGGTGCCGCGAATTGGCACCGGTGAAACAACGTCGCAGCGACTGTGTAAACAACAGATACTGCAACTGTTGCATATAGCTTAGTCCAATAAGAATCACCTGTCAAGTTTTTCTGAAAATTATTTTTCCCGGCCCGGCATTCTCCCGTCCCACCGCCCCGGATGCGCCGAATTTCGGCAACTTATTGACTCATGCCATGGTCCGCATGAGCCAGCGCCAAGTTCCCCTATTCCGGTCGGAAAACCGGCCAAATTGAAATGCCATGGCGATACCCGACCCCAAGGCACAATATAAAACTACCTTGCAACGTTCCGCCATGAGGGGTATCGTCAAGGATTGTCCGCAGGCCCAAAAAGGCCGCTTGAACCGATAGTCTATTGAATAAGGCGATACATGGAGCCAGATGTTTCACTTTTAGGTGAATTGGGTAATACCTCGATTGTTGGATTGCAGTGGGGCGATGAGGGCAAGGGAAAGATTGTCGACCTTTTAACCGGCCGGTTCGACTTTGCCATCCGCTGGAACGGCGGATCCAACGCCGGCCATTCGGTGAAAGTGGGCGACAAAAAATATGCCTTTCACCTGATCCCAAGCGGCATTCTTCGCACCAAATGTACTTGCGTACTGGCCAACGGCGTGGTCATTGACCCCATTGCTCTGCTGGGGGAAATGGATCAGTTGGCCGGTCAGGGTGTGGAAATCGGCGATAATTTTAGAATTTCTTCCCAAGCTCATGTGGTTTTGCCCTACCACAAGCTGCAGGACCAGCTTTCAGAAAACCGTCTGGCTGCGGGAAAAATTGGCACCACCGCCCGCGGAATTGGGCCGTGCTACGCTGACAAGGCCAGTCGTACCGGGGCGGTGCGCGTGGCCGACCTGCTGGATAACCATCGCCTGGCCGATAAGATTCAACGGATTACAGAAGAAAAAAACGCGCTGTTCGCCGCGCTTTATGGCGCTGCGCCATTAAACTGGCGCGATATTTTTGAACAGGCCAGCGATTGCGGCCAGCAGCTGCGCCCCCATGTCTGCAATACCACGCAGCTTCTGCATCAGGCTCTGGAGCGCGACCAGCGGCTGTTGTTTGAAGGGGCCAATGCTGTTCTGCTGGACCTGGACCATGGCACTTTCCCGTTCGTTACCAGCAGCAATTGCGGTACCGGATTAAGCGCCGGCTCTGGTGTGCCGGCCACCAAACTGAACACCATTCTGGGTGTCGTCAAGGCTTATTGCAGCCGCGTGGGCGGCGGCCCGTTCCCTACGGAACAGGACAACGAAATTGGCGGAAAAATTCGCCAGCGCGGCAACGAATATGGCACCACCACCGGACGACCGCGGCGCTGCGGCTGGCTGGACCTGGTGGCCCTGCGGTATGCGGCCCGTATTTGCGGCGTAACCGGCTTGTGCATCATGCTGCTGGATGTACTGGCCACGTTTGATACTCTGAAAGTTTGCACCGCCTATGAAATTGATGGCAAACGCACGGACTGGTTTGAACCCGACGCACTGGAGTTGGCCAAGGCCGTGCCGATTTACGAGGAATTGCCCGGCTGGCACGCGCCGCTGGATCGTATGGAATCTGTCGATGAATTGCCCCCACAGGCCCGCCGTTACCTGGACCGCATAGAATCGTTTGTGCGCGTACCAGTGCGCGTGGTAAGTGTAGGCCCTGCGAGGCATCAGACACTTATTATCGGGGCCGCCACGCCGGTTTAGTATGAAACGCAGCGCCGATCCGGTGACACACCGGCGGGCGGCGCGGTCGGAACAGTCGGAATCAACATGCGGACGAAAACACCCACTGAAATGCCGGATATTCCGGCCACCTCCGCTGCGGAAAACCGTCCGCGGCATGTCGCCATTATTATGGACGGCAATGGCCGCTGGGCACAGCGGCGCGGCAAGCCGCGAACCGCCGGCCATCGGCAGGGAGCCAGTACTGCCCATGAAATCATCGAACATGCGGCCCGACTGAAGCTGGACCAATTAACGTTGTACAGTTTTTCCATTGAAAATTGGCGCCGCCCCGCTGACGAAGTCGCCACGCTGATGAATCTATATCTTGAATATCTGCGGTCGCAGCGAAAATTAATGATGGAAAACAATATCCGGTTCCGACAGATCGGCCGGCGCGACGGACTGCCCGCTGAAGTTCTGCGCGAAATAGATGACACGATGGCCGCTCTGGACGCAAATACCGGAATGACACTCTGCCTGGCGGTGAATTATGGCGCGCGGGCGGAACTCGTGGATGCGGCCCGCTCCATTGGCCGCCGAGTCGCCGCTGGAGACCTTTCGCCCGATGCCATTGACGAGCAGTTGATTCAGGACAATTTATATACCCGTGGCATGCCCGACCCGGATTTGTTGATTCGCACCGCCGGGGAAATGCGCGTCAGCAATTTTCTCCTTTGGCAGATCAGTTACGCCGAATTGTATGTAACCAATGTCTGCTGGCCCGAATTTACCGCGGCTCATTTTGATGAAGCGCTGGCCACTTATGCCCGACGCCAGCGGCGGTTTGGCGGTCTGGAAGCGAGTTCGGAAGCGTCCCCCGGACCATCGGAATAAACTGGAATAGCCACAAGTTGGCCGTATTTCAGTATTCTGGTAATCAACTATATGCACCGCGACGTCCAACGCGCCGGTGTTACCGGAGTTCACCATGCAGCCAGATCAGTCATTGACCGCAACAATTCAGGACCGTGTCACGCTTGCGTCATTGCGAAGCATGGCGGCGGCACATAAGCCGATAGCCATGCTTACCTGCTATGACCACCCGACGGCCCACATTCTGGCCGCCGCCGGCCTGCATATTCTGCTGGTTGGAGATTCCGCGGCGACCACAGTGCTTGGCGAAGATTCCACCACTGCGGCGACCATGGATTTTATGGTGCAGATAACCCGTGCCGTGCGGCGCGGCGCCCCGAATTTACTGGTGATGGCCGACATGCCCTTTGCCAGCTACCCCGATATTCCCACGGCCACCCAAAACGCCCGCAGGTTTGTACAGGACGCCGGGGCCGATGCCGTTAAACTTGAATGCGATGGCCGCCATCTGGAAATTGTCCGTTCGCTGGCGGCCTCAGGAATAGTGGTTTGTGCACACCTTGGGTTGCTGCCTCAGCGGGCCGTTCAACACGGCGGCTACAAAGCCCGTGGTCGCACTGCCGATGAGGCCGACCGCATCGTGCGGGATGCCGCCCAGCTTTCAGCCGCCGGCGCGGAATTGATTCTGCTTGAAGCCGTGCCCGATGAAGTCAGTTGCCGGGTCATTGCCGCGGTGAATTGTCCTGTGCTCGGTTGCGGTGCCGGGGCGAGTTGCCATGGACATGTGGTGGTGCTGCATGACATGCTCGGTTTCAATGTCCGTCCGCCACGGTTTGTCGACAAGCTTGCAGATCTGCCGGCAGTTATTGACCAAGCCGCCCGAACCTATGTTCAAGCCGTAGCCAGTCGCCAATATCCGGCCGATCGTCATGCGTATCACATGAAATAAACCTGTGAAACTCAACGGGCACAACCAAGTGGTCTGACCCGCAAATCCAGGCGAATGCAACGCTGACAACGTACTGGATAAAGACCGCCTGACCTGTGCTGTCTGGTTCCCGGGCCGCGGAAGGCTTTACCCGTGAGTAGCCGGTGCAGCAGGTCCAACCAACTGGACCAAACAATTCGCGTATAGACGGCTTGCCGCAACTCTGCCAACACGGCAGGGCCTTCCTCGGTAAAGCCTGGTTTGGCAGGTATTTGGCCAGGCTCTTAGACACACCTGAATGCCGCCGGAATGGCCATAACCATATTGTATTAAAGTGTTTATGAATTCGCTCGTCATTCCCATTGAGTTGCGGTACGGGCTTTGCTAGCGTCTGGCGCGGTCAGGCTTGGCTTTTGAAGCCCTTGGAGGCCTAAATCGCGCGATAGTCGCCACCACCGGGGTGGCGAAAATCGCAGTCAGAACAAAATGCCATGGAAGTCGGCAGAAGCCAAATGAAGTCTATGCATGAAAACGGCCTCACGACTCAATGTGCTGTTAACCCGGCCGGCGCGCCCGGCACCGGTTCGTGCGGATGCCGCACGCCGACCAGACTGGCAGGATTTGGTTTGCCAGCTGCTTGCCCCGCTTCAGGTTCAGACCTTTGTGGCGACGAGTGGCTCGGACGCGATTGACCTCGTGGAACGCCACGTCATGCACCTGGCTGTGGTGGATGCACAACTTCCGCCGGGAAATCAGCCCGCCATGGATGCAATGACCGTCCTGCGTCTGATTCATCGGCTCTCGCGCCCGGTGCCAGGTGGAACTATCGCCGGCAATGGCGCGGTGGCCGAAGGACTGGGGCCTGCGGAATCTGGGCAGGCGCGGTCAATTCCCGTGAGCGGATTGACCGGTACGCAGAATCTGCGGCAGGGCGGCTTTTCCGGAGGACCGCTGGTGATCCTTCTGGTTCGCCAAACCGAAGACCGGCTCATCCGCGAGGCGCTCCGGCAGGATGTCTTTTCGGTATTGCCCGACCCGTTGCAGGTCAACGACCTGCTGGATGTGATGGCCAGGGCCTTACGCCGGTGTTATGGCGAGGGTTGGCCGAAACAATAACCGCGGGCTGAATAACCAGCCCGGCCGCGGGGTGCCCGACGGCCCAAGTGAACTGTATGGCAAACCCTGATGTAGGGGTTTGTTGATTATGTAGATGTTTAATAGTCTGCTGTTCTTAATAAAGGAGAAAACGCATGGCAGCCAGTGTTCGTCCTCTGGGGGACAAAATTCTTCTCAAGCGTACCGAAGCCGAAAGCGTCACCAAAAGCGGCATCGTTCTGCCGGAAACCGCCAAGGAAAAGCCCAAACGCGGCAAAGTACTGGCCGTCGGTGATGGCAAATTGCTGGACAGCGGCGACCGTGCCAAGTTCCAGGTGAAAAAGGGCGATGAAGTCATTTTCGCCAGCTACGCCGGTACGGAAATAAAGGTGGATGGCGAAGAACTTCTGATCTTAAGCGAAGAAGAAGTTCTGGCCGTTGTGGAATAAGCCGCCCGCGCCACAACCGGGGCATTGCAGCCTTTGGCGATGGCGCGTTGTTTTGACAATAATGTTTTACACCAGTGGATTGCGTGGTTGAGCCGCTGGTTCACAAAGGAGTTATAACCATGGCCGCAAAAATGATTGAATTTGATACTCAGGCGCGCGAATCAATTCGCCGCGGTGTCCACATCCTCGCCCAGGCCGTCAAGGTGACCCTTGGCCCGTCGGGTCGCAATGTGGTAATCGAAAAATCCTTCGGCAGCCCCACCGTCACCAAAGACGGCGTGACTGTTGCCAAGGAAATTGAACTGGAAGACCCGTTTGAAAATCTCGGTGCCCAGTTGGTAAAAGAAGTTGCCAGCAAGACCAGCACGGTCGCCGGCGACGGTACCACCACCGCCACGGTGTACGCTGAAGCCATCTACGATGAAGGCCTTCGCAACGTCACCGCCGGTGCCAATCCGACCCAGCTTAAGCGCGGCATTGAAAAGGCCGTTGACGCGGTTCTGGCCTATCTTAAGAACATGTCCGTCAAGGTTGAAAATTCCAAACAGATCGCCCAGGTGGGCACCAGTTCCGCCAACCAGGACAGCCAGATCGGCCAGATGATCGCCGACGCCATGGACAAGGTTGGCAAAGACGGCGTGATCACGGTTGAAGAAGGCAAAGGCCTGGATACCACCGTGGATCTGGTGGAAGGTTTGCAGTTTGACAAGGGTTATGTCAGCCCGCATTTCGCTGATCCGCAAACCATGGAATGCACTTTTGAAGATTGCCACATCCTGATTCATGAAAAGAAAATCAGCGCCATTAAAGACCTGCTCCCGATTTTGGGCAAGGTTGCCGAAGCGGGCAAGGCCCTGCTGATTATCGCGGAAGACATTGAAGGCGAAGCCCTGGCCACTCTGGTGGTCAACAAGCTGCGCGGCACTTTGAAGGTCGTGGCGGTGAAGGCCCCCGGCTTTGGTGATCGCCGCAAAGCCATGCTGGAAGACATCGCCATTGTCACCGGTGGCAAGGCCATCTTTGAAGAACTGGGAATCTCTCTGGAAACCCTGGAACTCAAGGACCTGGGCCGTGCCAAAAAGGTCACGATTGAAAAAGAAGCCACCACCATCATTCAAGGCGGCGGCAAAAGCGACCAGATCAAGGGCCGCATCGAACAGATCAAAAATGAAATTGATCGCACCACCAGCGAATACGACCAGGAAAAGCTCCAGGAGCGTCTGGCTAAACTCGCCGGCGGCGTGGCGCTGATTAAAGTCGGCGCCCCGACCGAAGCGGCCATGAAAGAAAAGAAGGCCCGTGTGGAAGACGCCCTTCACGCCTGCCGTGCCGCGGTGGAGGAGGGCATTCTTCCCGGTGGCGGCGTCAGTGTCCTGCGGGCCATTCCCGCCATCGACAAGCTGAAGCTGGAAGGCGATGAAAAAATCGGTGCCGACATCGTGAAGCGGGCACTTTTCGCCCCTGTCAAGCAGATTTCCGAAAACGCCGGCGTGGATGGCAGCATCGTTGCCCAGAAGGTACTGGAAAGCAAAGACGCTGCCTTTGGTTTCAACGCCCTTACCCATGAATATGGAGATATGATCAAGATGGGCGTCATCGTGCCGACCAAAGTCGAACGCACCGCCCTGACCAACGCCTCCTCCATTGCCAGCCTTCTGCTGACCACCGATGCCATCATCAGTGAAATGCCCAAGAAGGATGACAAGAAGGCCGGTGGCCACGACCACTCGGAAGATTATTGATAACTCCATGATTCCGCGGCGTCACGCCGCCGGATAATTGAGACTTAAAACCAGGACCCCGCGCTGCGACTGCCGCGCGGGGTCTTTTTTTTTGCAGGATCAATCGATTTACCAGCCGAAATAAGTACTTACACGCAAGGCACGCACACGAATATCGCCGGCGGGCACCCAGGCGACGGATCCATCGTTGTAGGCTTCGTGCATTCCGGACGGCAGACCATTGCCCAGACTTTGCCTGGTGTGGTTGGAAACAGGGGTGGATGTGCCGATCCAGGATTCGCCGATTGTGCCTCGCGGATTGCCATATCCGGCAATGTCGCTTAACAGAAGAGTGGCGGGGTCGGATTGCGCATTTAGAGCCGGTTCGTGTTGCGCATCATTGTTGTACCACGCCCAGCCCCCGCCACCGGCCATCCAACTGGGTAGCAGATCATAGCTGGCCGAATAATCGACGGTGGGAGTGCCGCTCATGGTGCCCGTTCCGGAAGTGGCATAGGGCGCTCCATTGTAATAGCCATGGTCAACCCAATAGCAGTAGCCAGTCAGAAAGAAAAAGCTCGTCAGGTCGCCCCGCAGGTTGTAATAGTTGGCCGGAATCAGGCTTTCATTCGCATAACCAGCCTCCGGGGAAAATAGCATCGCGACGCCTGTGGCGTTGGGCGTGAGAATCCCCGGCAGCATGACCTGATTCTGCGGCGTGGTATTGGTCGGAGTTGGCCCGCTGTAATACAGAAGTTCCAGGCCGTAACCGGGAATGTTGTAGGTGTAGGGCCTTCCGGAATAAGAACCGAAGGGATAATTGCTGGCAATTGTGGGCATATACTGGCCATCGTATTCCGTGGAATATTCACGGGTGGCCAGAGCCAGTTGCCGCAAATTACTGGAACAGACGACACGCTCGGCTTGCGCTTTGGCACCGGCAAGCGCCGGCAGAAGCAGGGATATCAAAAGTGCAATAATGGAAATGACTACAAGCAATTCCACCAGCGTAAACCCCGCCCCGGGTTGCTTGGAGTCGTTCATGATGCATTCTCCAATCTAAGATTCGTTGAAACCAGGAAAGATGCCTTCGTACCGACCGGATATCTGAACGGACGAAAAAGAGGCCGACGGAAAAATCCGCCGGCCCCTGGGCTTTTGCGATTTTAAATACAGGCGCAGCATTGCAATCTGGCAACGCATCGTCCCGGTTCGCCATGCCGACGATCGGGTGTCAGGATTCCTGATGCATTTTGCGGCGACCGGCCATCAGCAGGCCCAATCCGCCGATCGCAAATAGACCCAGTGAAGCGGGTTCCGGTGTGGCCACCTGTGTCAGCGACAGATTGCTGAAGGTCGCCGGCGAAAGACCGCCGCGCACCGCAAGGAAAATCGCGCCGGGCGCGGCTGGCAGCGTGGTGTAAGTAAATCCGCCCACCGTGGTGAGTGTGGTGGCATTGGCGCCTTTGCCCAAAAGCAATTCCACCTGGCCGGATGCCAGGTTGTAAGTCATTTCCACTGTGGTGGTGCCAGTGTAGCTGCTGGTGGAAACGCCAAGCGCCTTATTGGCTGTGCCGGGACCTTCAAACAATTGATAGCCGCCGCTGGCGGTGGAAATAAGCATCCATGGTTCGCCTGTCGAATTCGGATTGGCCCCGCCGGTGGTCGGAGCAAATCCGATGGCCGCCCATTCGCTGGTATTGTTGTAGGCGACGTTGGCTTCCAGCGTCAACAATCCGTTGCCGCTCGGTGTAATGGCCAGCGGAGCCACTGTATTAATAAAATTTCCATTGGTACCGGTGGTCTGAACGGTGACATAACCGGCACTGGAGCCGGTGGGCGGTGTAATGACCGCGGAACTCGTGCCGGCGGATCCATTGCTGACATTATTCAACGGTGACCAGCTTCCGCCAATATCGGCGCTTGAACCAGCCAGCGCGTTGCTGGTGGACGGACTGGCCTGAAATGTGTCGAGGACCAGCGTATTGACCGTCGCGCCGGCCGGAGCCGCGACTGCGGCGGCAAATCCGAGGGTGGCGGCGGCGGCGATATATCTTCCAGTGTTACAGCTACGTTTCAATTGCATATTGATATCTCCTTCAATAGAACAGTGGTTGGGAAAAACAACTCGCAAATAAATTCGGGAAAAAGGACCGCCTTGGCCTGATCCGTATCTGGACCGAAATCCCGATCATGTCCGGTCTGATCTCAATCCCTGATTATCCGGTTGGATTCATCAAAAAGCTCGAACGCCACGCATTGAACGTCATGAGCTTTTCCTGCTTCATCCGGCCTGACCTCCTTTCAACGTTTTGCATACTCCGGGCTGTATATGGGCGATGTGCCGCCGATTGCACCAGCGGCAAACGCTCCTATCGTGTTTCCAGGTTGCATCCGGCTCAAGCCGCCGGTGTCAGAGGACCGAACGCCCCTGTTGCTGAATTGAGTCTATCCATGCGATGCGGCAATACAAGACCGATTTACGCAATATGTGCGCGTTTTACGCAAGTGATTCGATCGCGAGGCTGGTTTTTGTCGCCCGCCCGCCGGCCGATGACCACTTCAGGTATCGGGTTAGCGTCAACAAGATACGCTGGCGGAATTGTCAGGTATTAATGTCATGCTCTTCTCCCGCGCCAGCAGCCGGACCATGCGGCATTTTCTGGAACCGGTGGCGGAATTGGCCCGGTGTAAGACCGGTTTGCCGGTGAAAATTCTGGCTCATCCGCAGGCTGCTGTTAAAGCCGCATTCAATGGCAATTTTCTGGATGGATTTGCCGGTATCCATCAGCAGGACCTTGGCATGATCGATACGCATTTTCAGAATCTGTTCGTACGGGCCGTGACCCAGAACCTGACGAAAACGATATTCAAGCGTGCGCCGCGGCATGGTCAGATGCCGACAAAGGTCCGGCACACCGATCGGATCACGAAACCGCGCGTTGATCAGCGCCAGTGCTCTGGCCACAGCCGGGTCGCTGGTCAGGTCCCGGCTCGTGGATCCGCGCACATGCACGAAACAGCCGCCGGGAAGGATATTGACATCCGGAACCGATTCTCCGGACTCCAGAAGTTGATCCAGTGCCCGGGCGCACTGGTAACCAAGCTGTTCAAAAGGTGCCTGCACGCTGCTTAACGCCGGCGATGCGGTATCGCAAATTAATTCGTCGTTGTCCACGCCCACAATGGCAATATCAGATGGTATAGACAGGCCTGCTTCGTGGCAGGCGTCAGCCGCAAATGCTCCAATGCTGTCGTTGTACGCCATCAGCCCGATCGGTCCATGCGATTTCTTTCGCAGTGTGACCAACTGCTTGCCGAAATGGCGGGTCGGTTCATGATCATCAACGGTCAGAATCGCCGGCTTGGGTTTTCCCGCAGCGACCAGGGTATCGGCAAAACCGGCTTCGCGCAGCTTTGATAATTTTCCAGGTCGTTGAATGTACGCAAATTTGTGCAAATCCAATGCCAGCAGATGTTCGGCCGCAGCCCGGCCTTTGTCCCGGTCATCTGTGACAAAAATGGGCGCTTTTCCTTCCAGATCATAATTAATAATCCCGACAATGCGCGTGCGCCGGGCGCGCCAGCCTTTATAGGATATTTTTCCAAAGTTCCACACAATGGCCCCATCCACCTTGGAAGTGCAGCGGGCAAGCCAGCGATCATCCGCAAATCGCCAGCCGGGATGGCTGACGATGCGCCACAATGGCTGTTGCTCGCGCATGTATCGGTTAACGCCCAGGCGACAGTCTCGCCCGATGCTTAGCACCGGAGACAGCACGATCATTATTCGCCTGATGGGACCCGTTTTCATGCCAACTCCATTTCATCATGTCAGGGGCAACTATGCGCGCCGAACCGTCTGAATGCAACGACTGGTAATAAAACGCCCGAATTTCCAGCCGCCAACGTCTCTCCGCCGCCGCACTTTTATCCGGCCATCGTTCTTGGTTAGTTGTACCCGTCGCATTGCCCGGGTAGATTCAACACAAGGGCGTTGCGGCAACGGGCCGCATTGCCGGTGCGTTCTAAACGGTTCCAATTATGCTGCTGGAAACCATTGTTGAACAGGCTTCCCGCCGAGGCGGACAGATCGCCATTGTCGATGATGTCCGTTCCACCACTTTTCGGGAACTGGTCATTGGCGGGCAGATATTCGCCGATTTCCTGGACGGTGCCGCTCCCGCCGAGCCTCACATCGGGCTCCTTATTCCCCAATCAGCCGCATTCGCCGTTGCCTTCCTGGCCACACGCTGGTCCAATCGGGTGGCCGTACCGCTCAATTACCTTTTGCGACCGGCCGAGCTGTTGGACATTTGCCGTGACGCCAATCTCAAAACCGTTTTCACCATCCGCCACCCGCTTTTTACCCCGCTGGGCGAAGCGCTGACGGCCGCCGGGCTGCGGGTGATTTATATTCAGGACCTGTTGCCGTTTTCGGCATGGGTAAAATTCAAAGCCGCCGTGTTCCGCCGTCGCCTGCCCAGGCGCGACCCCGCCGATCCGGCTGTCATTCTGTATACCAGCGGCACGAGTTCCACGCCTAAGGGGGTGGTGCTGACCAACGGAAATCTGGATTCCAATGCGGCCAATTCGATTGCCCACGCGCGGTTCAATCAGCAGATGACCTTCCTGGGAATTCTTCCCATGTTTCATGCGCTGGGACTTATGGGTTGCTGTCTGGTGCCCCTTAGTCTTGGCTGCCGGGTTATTTACCTCGCCCGCTTTTCCGCCCCCGCGGTTCTTCAGGCCATCGAACGCCATCAGGTACAGGTGCTTATTGCCGTGCCAAGCATGTATGCGCTGCTGGCCAATGCCAAAAACGCAAATCGGGAATCCATGGCGCCTGTACAATATGTCATCAGCGGCGGAGAACCTCTTTCACTTTCACTTATGGAACGTTTTTACGAACGGTTTGGCCACACCATTCTTCAAGGCTTCGGACTGACCGAAACCGCGCCAATGGTCAGTTTTTCCACGCCGTGGGATCATAAACCCGGAAGTGTCGGCAAGCCTGTTCCAGGCGAAGAGCTTCGTATTACCGACGATTCCGGCGCAGACCTGCCCGCCGGCACGGATGGCGAACTTCTCATTAGAGGTCCCAATGTGATGAAGGGATATTACAACCGGCCAGTTGAAACCGCCGCCGTGCTTTCCCCGGATGGCTGGTTTAAAACCGGCGACATCGCAAGAATCGACTCCGATGGATTCCTGCACATTACCGGCCGAAAAAAAGAAATGATCATTATGGCCGGTGAAAAAATCGCGCCCGGTGAAATTGAGGAAATTCTGCGGCAGCATCCGGCGGTGCTTCTGGCGGCGGTAATTGGGGCAAAAGACGCCCAGCGTGGCGAAGTTCCGATCGGCTTTGTTCAGTTGCAGCCCGACCTGACCGCGCCACCGACGCCTGCCGACCTTCGGACCTTCGTACGTCAGCGTCTGGCGCCCTATAAAACCCCGCGGGAGATTTATATAATGGATGAATTGCCCCGGTCACCCACCGGGAAACTTCTAAAGCGGGAATTGCGCCTCCCGCCTCAGGAAGCGACCAGCACCACTGCCCGACCACTGGATTAATTCCCGGGCAGTTTACGGATTGACGAATTCATCTACATAAATATATTGTACCGATGCGTTGCCCAGTCAGGAGCCAGAACCATGCGGTCTGAATCGAAATTGTGCGTGCACGTTTTTTCCACACAATGGGGGCCATGCGCCATTCTTCTGCGCGGTGAAAATCTCGTCCGGATATATACCGCCGCCAGAAACCAAAAGCGCCTGCTCGGCGATATTTACCACCAGCACGGGGCGGGTCTGACCCGTATAAAACCGTCGCAATTGCCGCGCTGGGCCGTCGAACTGACCGGCTTTCTCCGCCAATACTACGGAGGCCAGCCTAAGTCTATTGCGCGGCAAGCCAGTCCACGGCGGAAACTGGCGGGTTATCTGGACTGGTCGAGTGTGCGGGATTTTGACCGGCTGGTTCTGCAACATACCGCCGGAATTCCCTGGGGCCAAACGCGGACATATGGAGAGTTGGCTGCGGCCATGGGAAAGCCGGGTGCCGCACGTGCGGTCGGTGCGGCGCTGGGCCGCAATCCGTGGCCCGTTCTGATTCCTTGCCACCGTGTTGTTGGGGCAAATGGTAAATTAACCGGATTTTCCGGCTTTGGCGGCGTGCAGGCAAAAAGGCGCATGCTGGCCAGAGAGCGACCGCCCGTCCCAGACTGACTTAAATCGGGCGCTTCGAACCAGCCCGGTCCTGATCTTAATAAGATAATTCTGTGCTGCGGGCCTTTGAGCTTGGCACCACCACCCCGGTGCCCCATTATTCGGTCGCCCCCGGCGGCTTTGGACTCACTACCTTCCACGCAAGGCCGAGCGTTTTCATCGTCAGAATAGTCCAATAGGTAATATCAAATTCAAACCACCGCATTCCATGGGCCGCGGAACGCTGCTGGGCGTGATGGTTGTTGTGCCAGCCTTCCCCAAACGATACCAGCGCCACCCACCAGTTGTTACGCGAGTCATCTTCGGTTTCAAAATTCCGATATCCCCATGTGTGAGCGGCTGAATTCACAAACCAGGTCGCGTGATACATCACCACAGTTCGCAGACAAATGCCCCACAGCACCCATGCAAAACCGGTCGTCAGACTCCCCATCAGCCACCAGCCCAGTCCGAACAGCAATGCGGCGGCAAAAAACTGGGGTACATACCAGTATTTATCAAAAAACATCATGACCGGATCTTTTTGAAGGTCTTTGGTGACGGAATATGGGTCTTCATCCGGGCGGGCGGAATGCAGAATCCAGAAAACGTGCGACCAGCAGAATCCGTCTTTGGGCGAATGCGGGTCACCTGGTAAATCAGACTGCGCATGGTGCAGCCTATGCGTTCCAACCCATTTAATCGGGCCGCCCTGCCAAGAAAGGCAGGCAAACATCGTCAGCATATATTCCACCCATTTATAGGTGGCAAAACTCCGATGCGTCAACAGCCTGTGGTAACCCAGCGTAACGCCCCAGGCACCGGTAATCCAGCACATGGCCAGAAAAACGCCCAGCGATGACCAGCCTATAAACATCGGCAGGAACGCCACCACCGCCAGAATATGCAGGATAAGAAACACCGAGGTGTGATACCATTGAAACCGAACCGACTGGCCATCGCGCAAAACGCGACTCCGCAAAAACTTGCCTTTGGACTCAGATCCGCTGTCCGCAACTTTTGTTCCCTCATCCGGCCTGGATAAAACCTGGGTTAATTCGGCTTTTTCAATCAATGTCACGATATCCTCGTATCAACGCGCAGGTCCGCCCGCCGCTAACGATCAGGCGCGAACCGTCGCTGCTCTACTGTTCTTGTATTGTAGCAGGCTGGCCTGAAAATATCGAATACCCGCAGCGGGAAAACACGCACAATTTCCGCCGTTGCGTTACAATATCGCCGCCTTGAATGGCTTGTGGAGTCCGCATGACGCAAAAGTATCGCAAAATTCTCGTTACCTCGGCTCTTCCGTACGCCAACGGTTCGATCCATATCGGACACTTGGTGGAATATATTCAAACCGACATCTGGGTCCGGTTCCAGCGCCTCTGCGGCCACACCGTCACCTACCTGTGCGGCGACGACGCCCACGGCACCCCCATCATGCTCCGTGCCCGCAAGGAAGGTCTTGAACCGGACCAGTTCATCGCCCGCATGAATCAAGAGCATCAGGAGAGCTTTGCCCGGTTTGATATCGGTTTTGACCAATATTATTCCACCCATTCACCTGAAAACCGCGAACTTTGCGGTATTTTATACGCGCGGCTTACCGCAGCCGGACATATCGCCGAGCGCCAGGTCGAACAATTCTTCGATCCGGCCGAGAAAATCTTTCTGCCTGATCGCTTTATCCGCGGCACCTGCCCCAATTGCAAATCGCCTGACCAATATGGCGACTCCTGTGAAATCTGCGGCAAAACCTACGATCCCACCGACCTTCTTAATCCCAAAAGCGCCATCAGCGGTGCCGTACCCGAACGCCGCAGCAGCCCCCATTTTTTCCTGCGGCTGGAACACTTCCGCGATGCCCTGCAAGGGCTTATGGCCAATGGATTTGTGGATGAATCCGTCGCGCGCAAACTCGCTGAATGGTTCGCGGACCAACTGAAGGACTGGGATATTTCACGCGATGCTCCCTTCTTCGGTTTTGAAATTCCCGGCTGTCCCGGAAAATATTTCTATAACTGGCTTGATGCCCCCATCGGCTACCTCGCCGCCTTGGCCCGGTTCCTGCGCGGCAATGCCGACGACGCGCTGGAATACTGGCAGGATGCCGATCTGGAAATTTATCATTTCATCGGCAAGGACATTGTTTATTTTCATGCCCTGTTCTGGCCGGCGATCCTTCTTGGCACCGGACTTCACACACCACGCAAACTCTTCGTCCATGGCCATCTGACGGTCAACGGAGAGAAAATGTCCAAAAGCCGCGGCACCTTCATTAATGCGGATCAATACGCCCGCCATCTGGACCCGCAATGGCTGCGATATTATCTGGCCACGCGGCTGAACGCGGCGCCCGCGGACCTGGACCTTAGTTTTGAAGATTTCGCCGCCCGCGTGAACAGCGAACTGGTGGGCAAACTCGCCAATCTTATCAGCCGGGCCGCGCCCATGCTCGTAAAAAATCTGGATGGCCGCACCGGTATTCCCCTGGCCGACGCCCTGCCGCTCCTGAAGGAAATTCGCGATGCCCAGTCCGTTATCGCCCAGGCTTACGAAGACCGCAATTACGCCGCCGTTACCCGGTTGATCTGCCAGTTGGCCGATAAAGCCAACAAATATGTTGAAGATCAGGCGCCCTGGTCGCTGATAAAGAAAGACCCCGAAGCGGCGCGTGGCGTATTGACCGCGGCTTTGGAATGTGGCCGGATTCTGACGCTTTACCTTAAGCCAATTCTGCCCGCTTACGCCGCCAAGGTTGAAGCCTGCCTGCGGGTTGGCCCCATGAAATGGTCCGATGCGGTGGATTCCATGCCATCACAGAAAATCAATCCCTTTGAACATCTTATTACCCGTATTGACGAAAGGCAGATACACGCCATGCTTCAGGAAAATGTGAATGCCGCTACCGATGCCACACCTGCCGCGTCCGCAGCCAGCGCACCGGCTCCTGCCGCGGTAAGCGCCCCGCCGGATGAACCGCTTGCCGCCACCTGCACCATCGATCAGTTCGCCGCCATAGATCTGCGCGTGGCGCGCGTGCTGGAAGCCGCCCCAGTGGTTGAAACCGATAAACTGATGCGCCTTGTTCTGGACGCCGGGCCATTGGGTAAGCGGAATATTCTGGCGGGTATAAAAAAGGCCTATTCCGCGGAGGAACTGGTCGGCCGCCTGGTGATTTTTTGCGCCAATTTGGCGCCGCGCAAAATGAAGTTCGGCATAAGCGAAGGCATGATTCTGGCCGCCGGGCCTGGCGGAACCGAAGTATTCCTGCTTGCGGTGGACTCCAAGGCTACTCCCGGCCAACGGGTGCACTAGAATATGCCAGCGGCATAATGGGATGCGGCGCCACAAGGTGCCGCTGACTTTAACAGGGTGGTGTTTGTGCCAATTAATTGTGCCATAGTCGGTCTGGAACAGATACAGAAGGACTGGGTGGATGCCATAGCGCAGGCCCGCGACGCCGGCAAAATTAATATTGTCGCCGTCGCGCAGCTTCAAATGGGTTCGGCCCGTAATTTGGGACAACGGCTGGACGCTCCATTTTATGTTGATTTCCGCCGCATGATGCTTGAGGCCACCCCGCAAATCGTCATTCTGGACCGGCCGCGGAATTTTTCGCTGGATTTCATCATCGCCTGCATTCAGCAGGAAATCGGCATTTTCAGCCTTGGCCCGCCGGTGCAGAACCTGAACGAAGCCCGCAAATTGAGTCTGATGCTCGAACCGGTTACACCGCTCCTTTATATCTGGCCGCGGATGACTTCCTCCTGGGCCATGCGCCAATGCCGAAATTCCGAAGATTATCTTAGCGGCCTCCGCTTTCTGGCCGGCAATTGGACCGGCATTACCCATTCCCGCGCCCGGGACTGGCCCGCCGCACAAGCCTCGGTTCGATCGCTTTCCGTTCTGGCCTGGGATGCCTGCCGCACCGTTATTGAAACCCTCGGCGTGCCCGCATCCGTCTTCGCCGCCGTGCAGGGCGAACTGGGAAATCGTGACCGGTTTACCGATGTCAACGGTTCGGTCTGCATGACCCTTCGCTTTATTGAAGCCACCGCTTCCCTGGTGGTCTGCGACCATGACTCACCCCTTACCCGCACGCTTTCACTTTTTAACGCCAGCCAGCTTGTGACCATCTCTGACCATGCCTATCACGTGCGGGCTGCCTCCAACGGCGAAAAACTGGAACAGGATTCCGCACCCGCGCAATCCTTTGATCTTCCCTGGAAGCCCCTCCTTGCCGAGCTGGACGAATTTTGCACGCAGTTTGTCGCCCCGCCGACCCCCGACCGAGGCTGGCCACATTTCCTTACCGAAACGGCGGCCACGCTGACCGCCATGATGGTCTCCCACCGCACAGGCGCGGCCGAATCGCCGCAACACTTCCGCGGCCTCCACGGATAGTCCCGCCTTGAACGGATACATAACTGGCCGCTTTGTGTGCTTTTGGTTTGCACTTTAGACCCTGAATCTGTTGCGCCATGAAAGCTGAAAACCGTCCGATATGTCGGTCTTGTTTCAGCAGCCCGGCAAAAATGGCGTGGACTTGCCGGCGGCCTGTTCGCCAGGCCAGTCCCACCCCGGCAAATTGTTACCCTTGCGCTAAATTTTCCCGCTCCCATTTGGTCAATCCGGCGACAGACGTTAAAGTATCCCTGTTTTAGGCGCGCCGCCGCGCGGCTTCAGGCTAGCGCGGTTCGCAACCCCTTGAAAGGACGTTTTCCCATGGCCCGAATCAACCGCAAAGACCTGCTGAAGGACACCATCGAACATTTTGACATTGTAAGCCAGCCCGGCATTGTGCCCATTGTGGAAGCCATGAAGTCGATGGCTTTTTCATCACGCGATCTTTACCGCGCTGCCGATATTTTCGACCGCATGTTGCGCGACACTGAATGTGCGATCATTCTGACCCTGGCCGGATCACTGATTTCCGCGGGTCTCAAAAAGGTTATTGTCGACCTTCTGAAAAACAACATGGTCGACGCAATTGTTTCCACAGGTGCCAACATTGTGGATCAGGATTTCTTTGAAGCCATGGGCTTCCGCCATTATATCGGATCACAATACACGGATGACACCGTTCTTCGCGACCTGCACATCGACCGCATTTACGACACCTTTATTGATGAAGACGAGCTGCGCGTCTGCGACGACACTTCCCGGCTCATCGCGGATTCCCTGCCGCCCGGCCCCTATTCCAGCCGCGAATTCATCCGCGAAATGGGCCGCTATCTGGGCAAAAACGCCAAAGATAAAAACAGCATTGTATTGACCGCCTTTGAAAAAGGCGTCCCGATTTTCTGCCCGGCTTTTTCCGATTGTTCCGCCGGCTTTGGACTCGTCGTGCATCAGTTGAATCGGCCACAGGCGCATGTCAGCATTGATTCCGCCAAGGATTTCCGCGAAATAACCCAGATTAAAATGATGAACCGCGAAACCGGCATCTTCATGATCGGCGGTGGCGTGCCCAAAAACTTCACTCAGGATATTGTCGTGGCCGCTGAAATTCTTGGTGCCGACGCGCCCATGCACAAATACGCCATTCAAATTACCGTCGCCGATGTGCGCGATGGGGCCCTTTCCAGTTCCACCCTGCGGGAGGCCAGCAGTTGGGGCAAGGTCGACATTCTGTTTGAGCAGATGGTTTTTGCCGAAGCCACCCTCGCATTTCCCCTAATCGCCGGTTATGGCTATCACAAAAAAGGCTGGAAGAGCCGCAAAGCCCGTGATTTTTCCGGCAAGCTCGACGCCCTGAACCGCGGCGCTGGAATGCCGCAGCCCAAAGTTCAGAAAGTTCGCGCCGCCAGCGAAACCGGCAAAAGCAAAACCCGGAACGGAAAAGTTCCAGTTTAACTGAATTTTAGCCTCTGGTGATCATCCCCCAGCCGCGGCCACCGGCTGCACAAACATCCTGCCCAGTTATTGTCACAAATTTTGGCCGTCCAATCGCGCAGCCCTTCAGTAAAGCCTGTGCGTGATGCGGCCGATGCGCCAAAACCAAAGGCATACCAAATGGCGGCGCGGTTGCGAGCCGACGGCGATGCGTTGCTGTTTTCTTTCTCCCGAGGAACTGTCGGGCGATGCGGCAGCAACTTAGGAGTTAACGTATCAGCCCTGCTCATTTCGCGGGCGGGTTTTCCAACGGCGATGAATCCATAAATACTGGGTGGGATCCTCACGAATGAAAGTTTCAATGGCGCGCGTATAGCGGGCGGTGATGTAATACAGTTCATCAGGCCGGTTTTCCCAGTCTTCCGGATAGATAATATCAGAGATGCCCATGTCAAATTCAAACTGATCGCCGCGCCGCCGCGCATAGCCGACAATCACCGGCACACGGTATTGAATAGCCAGCAGGCCGATGCTTTTATAGGTGCTGGCCAGGCGTCCAAAGAAGGGAACGAACATGCCCTTTCGGCCGGCATCCTGGTCGGCAATAATGGAAAGCACGCCGTTATTGGCCAGCACCTGCTGGGCGGTGGTGGTGACCCCGCGTTTGGAAAGGATGATCTGGCCCCTTTTTTCGCGCACGTCCAGCAGCCAGTAATCAAAATGCGGGTTGTCAATCGGGCGGGCAATGGCGTAGGACTTGAAACCCAGAGTGGCCAGCGAATAGCCCAGAATTTCCCAGTTCCCGTAATGCCCGGTCAGCATGATGGCCCCGCGACCGGAAAGCAGGATATCAAGTCCTTGGGCAAGTTTGTTTAAATGTACATATTTATGGTACGTCTGAATATTGATAATGCGCGTGGAAAACATGACATCCATCGCCAGTTCGCAGAAATGCTGAATGGATCGCTGGCCAATGGCCGCAAGCCGCGCCTCGTCGAATTCCGGAAAACTTGCCGCCAGATTTTCAATCGCGCGGACGCGGTGCTTTTTATCAAACGTCCAAAGCAAAGACCCGAACGCACGGGCGGTGCGCAAATTTGAATTCACGGGGAACTGCCCAAGCATCATGCAGGCCCAGCGGGCGGCGATATAGGCGGACCAGTCAAGTGCGGGGTTCTGCTTTTTCATTACCAGTTAATGTATCAGACATGGGCAATCTTGTAACGGGCCAAACGTGCCCGTGACGCATCCGTAAACCACCCGATTAGCCCGCATGAATTTTGTGGATCACAAATGACCCGCAAAACTGTTTGTGGGTCATAAAACGCCAAAAGTGATCCACAAAGGTTGTGCGACGCATGTAAGTCGTTATGATGAATCGGGATATGCATCGGGCATTTTTTGTGGATAAAAATGGCTGATTCGTAAAAATGGTATTTTCAACATGATTTGAGCTGTGTGGTGGCATATTTCACAACAGCCATCGCTGTATCTTCAGGTGGTGCGGCGGTTTCCTCAAAGAATAAGGATAATATGGTCGCGGTCCATTACCATTCCGGTCAATTCCCACCGAAAAATATCGACTGGCCGCGCCTGGTGCCATTGTTGCATCCCGCCTCCGCGGCGCTGGCCCGGTACGATGGCGTGCTTGAGGGCATCCCAAACGCGAGACTTTTGTTAGCGCCTATGACCATGCAGGAAGCGGTGCTGTCAAGCCGCATTGAAGGCACCCAGGCCACGATGGGTGAGGTATTGTCCTATCAGGCTGGCGGAGAGCGCGGATCATTGCCGAGCGAAAAGGAAGCAGATATTCGGGAAATACTCAATTATCGGATGGCCTTGGACCGAGGCGTACTATTGCTGAAAAAGCTGCCGCTTTCCGGACGACTGGTGCGTGAAACGCACAGCGTATTGATGAGCGGCGTGCGTGGCGCAGACCGGGGTGCTGGACAATTCCGTAATCTGCCCAACTGGATTGGGCCGCCAGGCTGCGAAATAACATCGGCAAAATTCGTTCCGGTCGCACCAGAAAATCTCCCGGCGGCGTTCGCTGAATGGGAGAAATACGTCAACAGCAAACAGCCGAATGTATTGGTGCAACTGGCGTTTGCCCATGCAGAATTTGAAGCCCTGCACCCGTTTCTTGACGGAAATGGACGTCTGGGCCGAATGCTTGTGCCCCTTTTTCTATTTCAACGGGATGAACTCTCCTCACCGACATTCTACCTCAGCGAATATCTTGAATCGCATCGCGACGAGTACTATGCGGGACTTCTAAATGTTTCCCAAAACGGAGATTGGACCGGCTGGGCGGAATTCTTTCTTGAGGCAATACGAAGTCAAGCGGAAACCAACACCCTGCGCGCGCGGCAGATCATAAAGCTGTACCGCGAAAAAAAAGACTGGATGCTTCACGCGGCCCGTTCGCGACATGCTATTAAGGTATTGGATTTTATCTTTCAAAAACCCATTTTCCGTGCGTCGGATATTGTCGCTGCCGGCGCTTCGCCGCCCGCTGCGGCCAAACGGTTGCTGCGACTTCTTCTGGACCATGGCGAGCTTGGAGTGTTGCGGCGCGGAAAGGGGCGAAATCCTGCCGTTTATGAATTTCGCGAATTAATCCGGCTCGCGGAGAGCCGAAAATTCAGCCACAAGCCCGCATGAATTTTGTGGATCACAAATGACCCGCAAAATCGTTTGTGGGTCATAAAACGCCAAAAGTGATCCACAAAATTTGCGGATTGTGGTGTGAATTGTCATTAACCACTACATATAGTAGCCATCCGCCGAGTCTGATGTTCACAGCTATACGGCACCCGGCCGGCACGTGGCTTCAAAGCTGGCGGGTCAATGCCGCCATTGGGCCAGCGCCGCATTGGCTTCTTCAACGCTAAATTCGTTTGGATCAATGGGGCCGCCGCACCATTCCAGAATGGATTGATATTCCGGATGATTCGGCTCGGAAAGTGTTTTGAGCATGCCGTAATAACCCCAGAGGCCCCCACAATCTTCCGGCGGGCAGCGGCCCTTTCCACCAGTGCAGGTGAACATTGCCGACTTTTCCGATGCGGGAATAATTTTTTCCACCAGCAGTTCGTGGGTCCAGCCGTCGCCAAAGTCATATTCGTATCGGAATTTCATTTTGGCCGCCGGGACCTCCTCACATAAAGTGGATTTCCAGGCGGGTAGTCCAATTTTTTCATCCGGTTCCGAGCCATCCGGAAAAAGGCCATCGTACACTTCGCCGCCAATTTCAAACCCGTGAAGGTGGCCGCCGGCCCAACCCATGACAGCCAGAATCACATCGCTAAGGTCTTCAAGATTAATTTTCGCCGGCACCACCACCCTGCGCCAGATCGGCGGTTTGCTGCGTGCGAGCGTAATTTTAATTTGATATCCCGTGGAGTCGCGCGGCGATCTTTTAAGCTCTTTACTTTCGGGTTTCCGCGCCTCGGTCAGCTGGCTATCACGCAACCGGGTAATTTCCGGCAGATTTTTTTCGAAATCCTCCATCGCCTCTCTTAATGCGGCAGGCGAGATCCCGGGATTCGCCGCCAAAGCCTCGTCCGGGTCGCGGTAGCCCTGTATCTTCTCAATAATTTTTATGGTTTCCGGCTTAAGGCAGGCAAATTCTGGCGAGTTCATAGGCAATTTCCTTTCATTGGTCGCCAACAATAGTGCAACGCGGGGCAAGCCCGCAACTGAAAAAATAAAATTCTTTGTAAGCGGTCGGTACCGCCGTTGTCCGGTGCCGGTGCCAGGGGAATATTTTGAATCGGTCCGTCGGAGGGTCCGTGGCGCAGGTCCGGGGCGGAGCGGTAATCAGGATGGTTCCGCAGCCATTGCCGGTACTGCCGAATGCTGTCGGGAACGCGGGGGGAATCAACCTGCAGCAGATTCAGGACAACCAATATGCCTAACGCGGCAGACAAAATCAGGCCCCACACGGTATTCCCCCGTGGCGGGCGCGGCTTGGCGTAATCCGGGGTAACTCCGGCGGCAATCATGCGGTCGTACAGGTTCGGGTGGACGGCTTTTCGCCGCCTCATGCAGGCCGGCATTTGATTGACCTGATAAATCTGTTCCAGAGCGCGGGCATAAACCGCGGGCTGAACCTGCTGGGCGCGGGCAATCGCATCGGCCCGCACTTCCATGCGCCGGCCCAGGCGCGCCATTAAGATTTTTATTCCCAGCGCCAGAGTCACCCAGATCACTGGAAACAGGAAATCGTTGTGCATCAGACTCGTCACGGGGTTTATGAACACCAGTGGAAAGAAAAGCAGTGCGTTCATTTGTCGCGCCAGACGCACCGCACGGGATTCCGTCAGATGCCCCAATTCGTGGGCACAAATGGCGGCAATCTGGTCATCGTTTAATTGCCGCAAAAGCTCGCGGGTGAATATAAGCTCCTTTGTGACCGGCAGCGCATACGCATTGGCCAGAATGGATTGCGAAATCCAGACCTTTGAAACCGTCACCCTCATGCGTCCGGCGGTATCCGCCACCAGTTTCTGCAGATGTTCATCAGCCGGTTTAAACAGCCGCAACCAGACAAGAATCTGCCTTGAAAGGCCATATTGCATGGCCAGCAGAACAGCCAGTGCCACGGCGGCTTGCAGCCAGGTCCGGAGGCTGAAAACTGACGGCATGGTCAAAATCGTCACGCACAGAACAAGAATCAGTCCGCCGCGCAGCAGCAGCAGGTTGGCAAAAACCGTGCGAACAAAAAGTCCGAAATTTAATTCCGGGTAAATTTTCCGTAAAAACGATTCTTGGGCCAGAAACGACCCTGCAAAAGCACAGAAAAGAATCAGCCAGATAAGGCCTGTACCCAATGTATGTGACATTGGGCGTTGCAGACAGTACCATTTCATCGCCAGATAAATATCCACCGGCAGAATAAGCAGGCAAAGTGTCGCTGTGACACGCGCCGGAAAAAGCAGGTTCGCCCGCTGCGTCCAATGCTGCCCCGCGCTTTTTCGCCATGGCCGCAGCGCCATGTGGCCCATCAGCCGCGATAACACATACGTCGCCACAAATGCGCCAACGGCCATCTGAATCAAATGCATTCATAACAGTGTGCGTTATTTTGCCAATCTGTCAATGGCGGGCGGGCGTTGGGGGGTGTTCATTTGCCTGGCGTCTCTGGTAATTGGCGCGCCCTTCAATGGGTGCGCCCGTTGTTATCGAGAAGATCGCGGATCCGCAATTCGGCAATATTTTTGTGACCAGCAGGCGGCCGGGGCTGCCCTGCCCGATTAACATGGGTCAAATGGATAAGCGGTGAATCAGTTGCCTGTATGTGCTTTTATTGGCGCCTGCCTGCATTAGGCACCTTCTTCCACGGTGGAAAGGCCTTGCCGGGACAGGCCCTTGGCGATTCAGCGAATCACGTCATTGCGTGCGACCCCCGCGTTGAACTATTCATCGCAAAACTGTGTCGTTCACTTGACCGGCAGACGGTGCCTGGCTCAATGCGTCGGCCCATTTCTTCACAATTTCTAAATAATCATAAATGACCTTCGCAATACGTTGGGCTTCTTTGAGACAATTGTCTTCCGCCAAAATTCCGAACAGCCATTTGTCCGTCATAAAATCATCTGAGCAGGTCCGATACCCACTGAGCCAAAAACCATTATATTCTGGGGGAGGGTAGCTATAACCGAGCATATCGCTAAGCTTTTTCAGCTTGGCCTGCTCATCTGGAGCAGGGTCCCTTCCCAATATCGTTCCATAAATCAAACTGTTGGTTTCCTTCACCCACTCAATTGCGAAAACAAAATTATCCTTTTTCGGGTCATCGCTCAGAAGAAGGTTCTGATCGTCGGTGAAGATCACTGTTTGGATTTCATTTTTATTAAAGTCACGGAACCGGCGGGCTTTAAACCTCCCGGACTTGGTCGAACCGGACTTGGTCGAATCGAGGTTGTCGAGTTCGGTTGGTAAACGATTAAGCAAAAAGTCGCCAAGGCAGTTGCACCGCAACCGGTCAACCGCAGATTTGATATCCGTCCAGTGACCAATAATAGATGGGTGCTTACGGATAATATCTTCGATTTTCGTCATAAATATCTCCTCTAATTGCGAATGGCCGTCAAGGATCTTGCACAGCGCGTTCTTGTATTGCTGCAAGGCTTGGTTAATATTGACGTACTGGTAGGTTTCGCGAAGGCATTCATCTAGCCACGGCAATATGTGGCCCCTGTATGATATGCGGCGATATCTGTCCTCAAGTTTCCCCGCCGTTGCGGATTTTTTCCCCTCAGGCGTTAGATAGAGCACAATTTTTTCGCCCTTGACGTTCATACTCGTTAAATATTTTATATACCTTGAAATCTGATCGGGTTGTTCATAAGCCCATATTTTATTTTCAATCGCGATAACGCTTCCCGGGCTGCTAATTAAGATGTCGATGCGCCCGTGCTTGAACCAGAATTCGCTTTTTACTTCCGCTTTGTCACCATTAAAATTATTGATTTTCTGCAATTCATCCCGCGTCCCATCATGCAGTTCAACCCCTTTCTCTTTCAGGGTCTCGACGAACATATCCAAAAACAAGGAGCCACAATCATGTTCCGCTTTTGGGTTAAGCAGATACGCAAGCCACGCCGAGTGCAACCCGGTTTCCTCGCCGCTGCCACGTAAGACGGTAAACACGTTGAATCTGCCCTTGGCGGCCTTGAGTTGGGTTTGGTGCGCAATATCGAGACGGTCAAGCTCCCGGGCCAGCGGATCGAGGCTTTCTTCGAGTTTGCGCAGGCTGTCCTCCTCCCGCGCGCGCATTTCACGATCATATTGGTCGAGCGCACTCAACCCCTCTTCCAATTCCTGAATATCCGTTTCCATTGAATCCCTCCTTCGGCGAGCGAGTTTCGCCAGTTTGATTTCACGCATTGTACAAGGGTGTAACAATGTCCACAAGTCAGGCCGATTCGACCGCATTCACTAAATTGCGACCGAGATCACGCTAACTTTGTACCCGCCCGCCATCAGCGGTCCCGCCCCAAGCCGGGCCGGTGAGCCGAACTGGGTCCTGCGCCGCTAAATTAGCGCTGCAATCTCGTATAGACTTTCGGTAAAGAAAGGACTGGAGGCTGTATGAAGGAGAGGCGATTAAGTGAGAAAAGGTTGTATCGATCCAGCGGGAAGCGGACCTCGGCGGCCGGATGATTGTTGAGTTGCGTGCAGGCATGGCATCAGTGAGGTGATCCATGCGTGGCAGCGAAAGTTCGGACAGTTGTCCGAAGCCGCGGTGAAAGGTTTGCATGGTCTGGAGAGTGACAAAATGCGACTCAACCGGCTGCTGGCTTATCGCGATCTGGAGATCGATGTACCCAAGAAGTTCTTACAAAAAAGGGAGGCGGTACCCCGGTGGATCGGTCGGCGGTGGGATTTCCAATACGGCGGGATATCTACCGGTAGCTATGACACAAAGTGGCAATCTTTTCCCTTCCCGGTAAAAGCGGTGACGCCCCCCATCCAACTTTCCCCCCGTCGGCAAAACCGGTAAACTCGATTTTCGGTTATTCCGGCAAACTGGCCCGCGCTGCGGAGCCGGCTGTGGAATAACCAGTGGCTATCGAACTGCTTTTCAGGAATTTTTCATGAACTGTCAATCTTCATTCCGTACCCGAATTTTCAGCGTCGCTTTTGTTCTGGTGGGCTTATTGACTGCGGCGGCCGGTCGCGCTGTGGTTCATTTGGATGTAGCTGCGCAAGCACCGCTGGCCAATCGCATTCCGGCTGGTGTTTTGTTTTACATGGGCTGGAACGGTTCGCCCGCACATTGGCCGGGCTATGCAAAATCGACACTGGCGCAGTTCCTTAAACGGTCTCATTTTGCGGCTTTTCTGGCGGACGGACTGCCCGCATTGTTGAAAAGCGCCGCGTGGCATCACTCCGCGCTGCCGGTAACCGCAACATCGCAGGCTCTGATTCAAAAAGATATATCACTTCTGGCCCGGCATCCCTGGGCATTTTATTGCCTGCCGGCCGCAAAAGCCGATGCCGGTCTGAGTACCGCACTTTTGATTGACGCCGGCCCGGATGGAAAGGCCGTGCTCGCGGCGATGCGGAGCCAAATGGCCACAATCCTGCCCGCCGGCGCTGCCGGGGTATGTGGCCGCTCAGGTTCAATCTGCTATCTGTTTACCAATGCCCGCGGAAAGATGCGGACGGCATTAAACGGCCGCGGTCGCAGATTGGTAACGGATGCCAAATACCGTGCCACCATCGAACAGTTACCCGCCACGGGCGGCTATGCGGTGTATGCAGATCTGACCGGACTGCTGGCGGCCGAGGACGCCTATACCGGTGACAATCCGGCAATCAAGAGCTATTGGAAGAAGGTAAAAGCAGAGTTTTCGCTGGGCGGCTACAAGGCCTTTTCCGAAGGGGGCGGTCTGGTGGACGGCCATTGGCAGGATGGCGCATTTCTGGGGATGCGGAATTCACGGCCATCGCATGGCAAGGCGGTTCATGCCCTGCTGGCCCGGGTGCCGGCGGGTGCCACATCCATGACCGTGGTACACTTTGCCATGCCCAAATTGTACGGCTTTGCCATGGCTTCGGCAGACCTGTACGGCCAGCGTGCGGTGGTAAAGCAGACGCTTTCACAAGTGGCCTCCATGACCGGCATAAGCCTTCGCAAAGATGTTCTGGCCTCCTTCGGTTCGCACTGGCTTTTCTACACACCGGCGCGGGCGGCGAATCCGACTCTTGGCTTTTTAATGGTGAACAAGCTGCGGCATCCTACGCGACTGGCCAATGCCATTGTAATAGCCGCGCCGCTGGCGCTGATGGGAATTAACGCCCAGCTTGAACAGCATGGCATTAAACATGCCGCCGCGGTGATGCGCAACCTCACCGTGGGCAAAGTCACGATCTATTACCTTCATTCGCCAAAAAGTCCGGTGTCTCCGGCCTGGGCATTGGATGGCAATACCTTCTATTTTTCGCTGAATCCCGCCAGCATTGCCGATGCCCTGAAACATCCGGGCAAACCGATTACCACCGATGCCGATTTTCGCATGGCCATGGCTAACCTGAACCTGCCCACGCAGGCAATTGAAGCGGTCGGTTATGAAGACCAGGGGGCACTGCTTCCCCAAGGATACAACATGGTGACGCAGGTTCTGGCCATGGCTGGCTCATACCTGCATCTGGCCCAGCCGATTGCCAATCCCCTGCCGCCGTTAAACAGGCTCCGACCGCTGCTTTCCCCAATGGCCAGCGCCAGTTGGGTAGATGCGGCGGGCTGGCATCTGCGACAAACCGATAGTTTTCCCGGCGCGGGCCTTCTGGCACCCACTGGCTGGGGTTCAGCGCCGGCCATGGTCAATCCGGCCGTTGGCCTGCTGATTGAACTTGGTGCCAGCAGCGGCCATCAGACAATGTCCACCACCACAATGCCACCAGCGACGAATCAGAATCCACCGCCGCAGTAACTGATTCATACCGCCAATCGCTCGGCCAGCGCAGCGAAAATCGGCTGAATTACGGCAGAAATTCAAAGGGATTCCGTATTCCCGTTTCCAGATGAGCCAGCAACCTGCGGCCCAAGGCAAGCAACTGGTTCCATGGTTGCGCGGCCTGATGACCGGCCGCACCGCCGCCCACCGCCGGATTTTCGCCCGCGCTGCCGGCCACGGAAAGCGGATCGACCAGGATGGCATCGGGCAGTTGACCATGGCGCGGCCGTTGTGCGGCGGCACTTTGTTCTTCAAGCAGTTCCAGCATTTTTCTAACCATTGCGGCGCTGTGAATATCCGCGGAGGAATTTCCGGCCGCGGAACGGCGCGGCGACTGATTTTCCGCTGAAGGCGCATGTTGAAAATCCTGCTCTTGAATATCACCAAAATAGCCGCCGTGGGAATGTGCCATGATGTTCTCCAGTCTGTTTGGTGTGTGCGGGTTCAGGAATTAAGCCAGACTTTTGTGTATTGGCCAACCGAGCTTATGTTTGCTGTAAACAAGCTTACCTGACCCACACGCAGACGTATGCGAAACGCGGTAATATTGAAATTGCCGCTGATGACACAGCCGTTGGCTGCGGTGAAGCTGATGGCCACGCCCGAATGTATGGAACCAATTCCGGGGTCATGATCGGTAAGCCAGCCGACAATGGCTCCGCCAAGCCGCTGGCCGGTTAGAGTTCCGTTGCCGTAGCCGTTATCCACGAAGGCCTGGGAATCTGCTTCATGAAATTCTTCCTGAAGCTGGGCGTCATAAATATTGGCGGTTATTCCGGATGGCAGTATGACGCTTGCGCCAAGGCCGGAAATGGGTTGCGGGTTTGCCATTGTAACCTCCTGATAAATGGAACAAGCCAGTCACAATTAACTGCCCGGCGCGGTGTACACAGTAAAAGAAAAGCCGCCTCGAACCCGATACACTTCCGTCCCCGCGGCACCGGTACCGGCAAGCTGCGGCTGCGGCGGGTAAATTTCCGCCGCGCCAAGCATGGTGCCGCTGGCCAGTGACAAGGTAGACTGGTCCAGCAGATCCACCACGCGCTGGGCCATGGCAAATGCGACCGCCAGTGAACCGGCCACACACGTGATATGCAGCGTGACATGGGTGATGCGCGAACCGGGAAAATCGTGAGCTGTGGTGCCCGCGGCGGCGGTTTGCAGAATTATAAAAGGAAGCGCGGCTGCCTCCGGCGCGCGCGAAAGGTATACGCTGGTGGCCGCCTGACCGACCAGACCGGCCAACAGGGCATCCGCCGAAATACGGGCGATAACGGCTTGAACAAGAGATTGCATAAGATATGTCCATCATTATGATGAGTTGATTGCGACACGGGGCGGCCATATTTTCCAACGCGGGCCGCCGACGGACCAGTATCCTGACCGCTGTTGGGACGTGTCCAGAATAGCCAACAGCCTCATCATGAAGCGGGATCCTGTGGCTCATGCAACTGGCAATAAACCGCCCAGCTTCGGCCGCGATCCCCCAGATTGGCGACAAAATGAACCAGATAGTACAGGTTGCCATCAAACAGCCGGTCGCCAAGAAGCGCCCCGATGTTTTGCGGTGTTAACACCACGTGGGTAACGGCCATTCCGCGGCGCAAAAACGTATTTTCCGGCCGGGCGCGAAAAGCCAGCACAGCTGCGGGAATTTGCGCCACCTGGGTTTGCCATTGGCGAACCACTTCGCCGTTGGGCCCGGGCGACTGCACCGCGCGAAGGAGCGTTACCTGATGTGTGCAAAGAAGGGCCAGGGTCATACCACAATATCCCGATAGCGTGAAAGCAGATTCAGAATCTCAGGTGTAAACAGCAAGTCGCCGTTGCGCACCACATATTCGTAACCAACGGTTTTTCCCATGGATTCGCGCAGTTTGGTAAGGTCGGGCTGGTTGATCATATTGCCCACCAGCAGCGCGCAGGCAAGTTGCAGGTCGTCCGGAATCTGCCACCCAAGGATCTGGCAACCGGCCCCATGCGCATTGGCGAAGCTGGCGGTGAACGCTGTTGGTGAAGCGGTCAGGACTGTTGCCGATTCGGCACCGGCATTGCCGGCATCCAGTGTCAGAATGGTGCCGGGTGCAATCGCCCAGGGGGATAGATCATCCGCGGGAGTCTGACCGGTCATGGCGGCTGGAGTTACAGTTGAATTTCCTGCGGCAATGGGGGCTGAGCTTTGCGTGATGAATCCATATCCGGCATTGTAATCCACCTGAATCGCATTAAGTGGCCAGACAGAAAATCCCATGCCGCGTGTTCCGAGCAGCCCGCCGCCGATCCATGGAAAACCCGAAAAACCGGCGGCAACTTCGGGTTTAATGGAAATTCGTCCGACCTGGGGTCGAATATCAAGTTGATCCGCGGTCATGACAATCGGGTTGGATGTGTCGGGAAACAGTGTAAGAGAATTGATACCCAGAACAGGCGCTTGGCGCAGCATAAGAAACAGTTCGCCGGTGGCGTCGTGCAATTCAATGTAACGGGTTGGTATGAAATTCCGGCGGCAATAGCGCCGGATCATGCCGGAAGCCGCGGACAGACAGGATGCCAGAGTTGAGGAATTAACCGCGGCCAGAGCGGGCACGGCCTGTTGGGCGTAAGTGGAAGTAATCAGGTCGGCCATACCAAGCTATAGCGATGGACGAGAGAGATAATTGGCGCGGCAGATTAACGGAGTTCGCCGAAGATGCCGTGAATTCCGTGAAAAACTGCACTGGGGACCTGGCGGATATGTCTTCCTGATTTTCCTCATGTGCGGTCAACTGCTGTCAGGGTCCGCGCGATGCAGCCCCCATTCCGCTTCACCTGCCGACAGCGCGGCGGTATAATCTCATTTGCGTCCTTCATCCATTCTTGCAGGCCACCGGGAGCAATTCATGAAGTTACTGGCAAAAATGTTCGACCGTGAGCAAACAGGTTTTGATGTGTGCCAGTTTGCCGTATTTCTGCTGAGCTTTGCGGCATTAATATTGGCCAGCATAATCGCGCAAAGTTATTCGATCCCCAACATTGTACCGGCATTTTTACTTGTATTTGGACTGTTCCTGTTGATATTTGATTTCTTGTACGTGGCGGCCAGCGTTGTGCTTACCCGTGGCAACTGGCGGCAATATGGCGTTTATGTGATCGTGTCGATCGCGGGCACAGCACTTTTTTTCATGTTATTTTTGCCGAGCCTGGCCCGCCCAAAGGAGTAGATGTATTCGGTGTCCAACAATCCAGAACATCCTGACGTAATTGCAAATAAACCTCGGCTGGGCGGTAAGGTCCTGAAAATCGGTTTTAACGGCATTGCCGCCATTTTTCAGCTTATATTGATCGTTATTCTGGCGGCCTTTGTAATCACAAATTTTATGCCGAAATCATCCGTTGCGTTTACCGAATTGCACCTTGTACTGGGAATGGCCGGCGCGACGGCCGCTGTTCTGCTGATCATCGGGTTGCCGTTTATTACATTAAGCGCCCTGCTGGGCGTACGAAAGCGGTGCGGGGCCGGGCGGCCCGCGGACCAACCGCCAAAGTTGTTGACTTGGGATTCGTTTTTGCTGCTGATATGCGCTTTTCTTCTGTTTACTCCGGTGGTGCTGTTTTTTGCTGCCGCCTACATCGCGGGTTAGCTGCGGGTAAAGACCCCAGGTGGAATGAGTGTGAGCTTGTCATGAGTATGCCGACAAAATTTCTTGGAATGACCCGTCTGGAAGCGGCCATGTTGGTAATTGTGGCCGCCATCCTCGCCGCCATTCTGGGGCCTGCGCTGTCGCGACTTGACGGCAATGGCGGCCTTCCGCGAAGGGCTATATGTTCCGCCAATATTCGCGGAATCATCCAGTCAATGGTTATCTATGCGCAAAGCTACAATGGCTGCCTTCCGAGTGTAAAGCCCGCCGGAGCCACATTTGTCAACGGAATCGACCCGCTGCGGGGTACGCCCACCGCCCTGGGAACGATTGATCCTGAAAGCGGTTTACTTGCGCATCAAACAAACGGCGGGCGGGCGGCCAATTCCCTCGCCGGATCGCCCCTGGCCAGCCTGTGGCTGTTGATAATTGACGGCGGCGTAACGGCCGAAAGCTTTATCTGCCCGGCAGACCCGTCCGCCGTTCAGCCATCGGCCCTGTTTGAGACTACTTCCCAAAACAAGGCGCGTTATTACCTTAATTTCGGCATGGGTCACAATGGCCGGTTGCCGGACGGGCAGGGCGAGAGCTATTCCATGGCATTTCCATGGATAAACGGAAAGCCGGCACCATGGTGGAACGCCAATTTGAACGAAAATTATCTGAGTAACATACCCCTTGTGTGCGATATGGCTCCCATGCAGGATCCGCATGCCCCTGGCAAAGACGCCAGAGATGTTACCCAGCCGCTGCACAATAAATTTGGCAACTATGTTTTTAATTCCGGAAATCATGACGGTGACGGGCAAAATGTCGGCTTTGCCGATGACCATGTCGCATGGGAAACCAATCCCTACGCGGGGGTTGATCAGGATAACATTTTTACCAGCGGCCAAACCGGCACCCAGGGCGGCGGCATTCCCATTGTTCCACGCCTCCATGCGCCCGCTCCGCAACTTTCCGCCAAATATCCGTTTGACATCGTCATGGTTCCCACACGCAACGTGCATACTGGCCGCTGGTAGCAGTGCCTCGCACATGACTCGATATTCCGACCAGACGGCATGGCCTGCCGCCGGTGCCCGGTCAACTGCGTCGGTTGGCCGGATTATCAGGTTGGCTGGAGCGGCACACACCACGTCCGGGAAAATCCAATCTCACCCCCTTGCCAAGGCTACCGGTTCAAGTAAAATGTCTGTTTGGCGTGGCGGCAATGCTTCAGGACGATCATTCCCATGCCCCGCACGACAGGAGCTTATTATCATGACAAAAAAAATCCGTTGGTCTGCTATTGGCCTCGCGGCCGCCATGCTTGTGGTTTCCGCCGGCGGGTGCGCCTCTGAAAAACTTAAAACCGAACGCGCCCAACTGCTGCAGCAGAATGCCCAGCTTCAACAGCAATTGACCCAAACCAAGGCCAGCCTCACCGCCGCCCAGACGCAGCTTCAACAGCAGCAGGCGGCCACCGCCGCCGCAGAAGCGCAGGCTCAGCAGGCCCAACAGGCCGCGCAAGCTCAGCCCGCGCCTGCCAGTGGCATGAATACCGTCATGCCGGGTTTCAAAAGCGGCGGCAAGACCCGTCATGGCCAGTCCGCAATGGCCATGCGGAGCCACCATGGAAGCCACCGTCGGTTAGCGGGTCATCGCCGCAGCGAAATGCACCGGTTTGTTTTGTCCAGCGATGTATTGTTCGCTTCCGGCAGTGCCCGGCTGATGCCGCGGTCCACACATGCCCTGCTGCATGTTGTGTATATGATCAAACGGCATTACGCGGGCCGCTATATCCGCATTGAAGGCTTTACCGACAACCGCCCGATCCATCACCGGTTCAAAAACAACTATGAACTGGGGCTGGCCCGTGCCCGCTCGGTCGAAGCATTTCTCTCCCGGCATGGCATTTCCCGCCATTGGATGCGCGCCATCAGCTACGGCTCGCATGACCTTGTGTCGCGTACAAACCTGGCACTGGACCGCCGAGTGGAAATAGTGATTCTTCGCTGATTGGTCAAAGCCTGCGGCTTCTGCGATTTCCGCCGCGGTCCCACCGGCCCCGGCTTGTGCCATTTGGCAACCATCTGTTGGCCAAGCCCCCAATGGTCAGGCGCGGTGGTTCCGGGTTGGCGGCGTTTGTTGCCGCTGACGGCCCATCGGGGCACGACTCGCCCGGCGGATGGTGCGGGCCTGTTCGCCATGGCATAAAACCCGCCTGTGGTTTCAGCCGAGAGGGGGGGCTGATAATGGACGGTGGAATCAGCCCTATTCAATTACAATAAAAGCGAATGGATTAAACGCCCCAATGCTGGCAATTGTTGATTATGGAATGGGCAATCTTCGCAGTGTGCAGAAGGCCTTTGAACTGCTGGGGGAACCCGCGGCCATTGTTCAACGGCCCGATCAGGTGCGACAGGCGGACAAGCTTGTTCTGCCCGGCGTGGGGGCGTTTGCCGATGCTATTGCGACCCTCCGGCAGACCGGCCTGGATCAGGCTCTGGTGGAATTTGCCCGTTCCGGCCGGCCGATGCTCGGCATCTGCCTGGGAATGCAATTGCTGATGGAAAAAGACTTTGAAGATGGTGAACATACCGGCCTGGGCATTATTCCCGGCGATTGCGTCCGATTCACGGTCGATTCCCCACCGCTTCACCTGAAAGTTCCGCACATGGGCTGGAACGCGCTTGAATGGGACCGCCCTACGCCGCTCTTTTCCGGCCTGCAGCGCGGTGCCCACGTCTATTTTGTACACAGTTATTTTGTGCGGCCGAAGGAACCTGCGGCCGTGGCCGCGACGGCGGATTACGGCGGGCGGTTTACCGCCGCCATCGCGTGGAATAATGTATATGCGACCCAGTTCCATCCGGAAAAAAGCCAATTGGTGGGACGGGCGATCCTGCGAAATTTTGCGTCCTTTTAAAATAGAAACGATCGAATGGCAATTGAACTGATACCCGCAATTGATTTACGCAACGGCAAAGTTGTGCGCCTTTTACGTGGCGACTATCAGCACCAGACGACCTACGGCGTAGACCCGGTGGATACCGCCAAAGCATTTGCGGACGCCGGCTGCCACTGGCTGCATGTGGTGGACCTGGACGGTGCCCGTGATGGCCGCGCGCATAATCTGGACATTATTGAAAAAATTATCCGTTCCACAACCCTTCAGGTGGAAGTGGGTGGCGGCGTGCGCAATGAAGAAGTCATGGAATATCTGCTGGCCATTGGTGCGCAGCGGTTGATTCTGGGCACCCGTGCCATTTCTGATAAAGACTGGTTCGCCGCCATGGCCAGCGATGCCCGCTTCAAAAACCGTCTGGTTCTTGGCTTAGATGCCCGCAATGGCCATGTGGCCACCCATGGCTGGACGGCCGCAAGTCAGAATTCACCGACCGCCCTGGAGGTGGCGCGCGGCGTCGCCAAATGGCCACTGGCCGCAATTATTTACACCGATATCAGCCGCGATGGCACGCTGGCCGGTCCGAACATCGCGGCCACCGAAGCACTGCTTAAGGAAACTGCGACTGTGCCGGTGATTCATTCCGGCGGCATTGGAACACTGGATCACATAAAGGCTCTGCGGCATTTGAACCTTGCAGGCATTATTGTCGGTCGGGCCATTTATGAAGGCACTTTGAACCTTAAACAGGCCGTGGAACTGCTGACGGACAAAACCAAATAGATCGGCAGAATTCCCGGCCGGGGATATAGTATTCCCCATGACCATCATCCGTTGCAATTTTCCAGCCATTCGCAATTGGCGCAGAGCCGCCAGAACACTTTTCATCCGCTGCGGCGGAATGGTGCCGCTGGCCGTTATCAGTTTGTTTCTGTTTGCGGCTACGGGACCGGCGCGCGGCCAAACCCGTGTGAATCTTGCCTGCAATGCCGCCCCTTTGGCTGGCCATTGGAGCTGTCTGCGTATTCGGCCGTCGAAAAAATTTAGCGGCAGGCCGTTACAGGTTTTTTTGCGCGATCGCCGCGGCGGCCCGGTTATCAGGTGTCGCCCCTTGCGCGAAAATCCCGATTGTCTGGTTCCCATGGTATTTGCCTCGGAAAAAAATCTCACACCCGGCGTCTGGCCGATGGAAATAAAATTGAGCCGGGCGGGAACAGAAGGGCATTGGCACCGGATAGATATTAAACTGCCGATTTCCCGACCGGGCGTTCAGCAGATAGCCGTGGTTTCCGGTGATGGCCGCCAATTCACCACGTTGCGCGCGGCAGGCATTTTTCTATATCCCGCGGTGATGCGCATCAGCCGCCGTCAGCTAAGCTCGGCACCGGCGCTTTGCTTTGCCGGCTGCCGGTGGTTGCTGCTTGGCCGCAAATCCGCGTTGCTGCTTGGCCGCCAGCGTCTGGAAAGCCTTCTGGCCATTGGCGTTAATATTCTGTACGTCGGGGCAAGACCACCGACACAAGGTCAATCGCTGCACTGGTTAGCCTGGCAAACGATTGGGCCTGAATCGCGCATCACATCAACGCTCTGGCGATTGTACGCGCTGCCAACGCCGCCACTGATTCTGCGTCGCCTCGGCCATTTGCGTCTCCCACAACTGGCGGCACCGACGGCATGGTTCGCGATGGCGGTCTTTTGCGGCCCGCTTGTGCTTCTGATTATCGGCTTAAGCTATCTGGCGGCCGGACCAAAACGTACTTTCAGACGTTTGACACTGACGCTTACTGTGGCGACGGCCATGCTTAGTCTGCTGGGCCTTTTTTACCTGCGGTCCACCACGCAATTGCAGGTTGCGCAATTCCGCTGGTCCAACCGGCGCATTGAAAGTCCGCTGCGATTAAGGCGAACGCTGTGCGTCTATCGCGATCTTCGCAGGGGCCAAATCTATTCGCTGGCCACCGGTTCCACCTGGCCGGTGGCGATTTCCGCCAACCGCTGGTTCGCACTCAAGGGCACCATCGGCATTGGCCGCAGCGGGGCGGACGTTCAGTTGGCCATTGCACCCGGTCAGGCTGTGGCCACATTCCGGCAAGCCTGGCGGTTGAAACTTCGCGCGATGGTTCTTACGCCGGCGGACCTTCGCGGGCGCAATTTGGCCCACGATCCGTTGTATCCGCCCTCGCAACACAGCACGGTTGTATTCCGGCACGGCGCAATCTGGACCAGCGGCCCGCATCCGCAATCACTCGATTTCAGCGATTGGCTGGCGAGCCAGTCGGTCGACACACGCGCGAATGTGCGAGCATGGCTGGCCGCCGATTTTTCGCCCACCCGGCAATACATCATGCCAAGCCATCGCCAATCCACCGGCGCAAAGCCATCCGGCATCCAACATCGCTCCACGCTTCACCTGATCACCGCGCCATAAATCCGCGATTCAAATTGACGATTTCCGCCTTCGCTTTCTCAACTATCGCATCCGCCTGCTAAAGGTCGCATGGACCGACATTCTCCTTGGCAAAGCCTGTTTTATAACCAGTTGACACGGAGTACCTCAATCGGCCGGTTCCATTCCCGTTTAATAACGCCGACGATTCATACCTTCAGCGGCTTGGATACGATTTCTCGTATCAGGCCGCTGGGAAATCGTCGACTGGCGGTAATCGCGTAAAAGCTCTCCGTGATACCATCAATACGATGCCACTCTACCAGTGTGCCCGCGGAAAGTTCTCCTTTGACAACCACGGGCGGAACCAGCGTCAGCCCATTGTGATCGCGCGCCAGCAGGCGGAGGGTCGCCATGTCATCGACTTCCGCCGTGATGATGGGGCGAATGCCCAGCCGGTCCATCATGACATCAAAAAGCGACCGAATACTGCTGTCAAGACTGGGCACAATAAGCGGGATATGGCGCAGGTCCTCTGGAAAGCGAAATGGATGGGCTTTCTTCGGAGGCTTACCAATCAGGCTTGCAACTTGCTGACTGATTAAGTGTGAATGACCCGCCATTTGCAAATCTGTCCGCAGAGGCAAATTGGACAGGACCATATCCAGGGAATGGGCCTGGAGAGCAGCCAGCAATTCGCGCATGGAACCGGAACGGACAACCAACTCGACGTCAGGTCGGTTAAGCAGCGGCGAAAGCAACGCATGCTGAAAATTCCTCGATAAGGTAGCGACCGCGCCGATGCGCACGATCTGCCGGCGCCCCGGTGAGCGCTGCTTGAGTGTATCGATTAACTCATCGCCGGTGCGGAAAATGACATCGGCGTAATCCAGGGCAATGCGGCCGGCTTCGGTAAGAATCAGTCGCCGCTTTTTACGCTCAAAAAGTTTTTCCCCCAGCGCCTGTTCGAGTTGTCGCAATTGAATGCTTAACGCTGATTGAGAAATATTCAGATTCAGCGCCGCTCGACTTAGGTTTCCCGCATGGGCGATCGCCCGGAAATAACGCAAATGATGGTAGTTCAGAAAGGCCATCACAATATTCTATAAAATATATGAATTCTATGCAATATATATATTGTATCTAATTCATGTGGTCTCTAAACTTTGGACGGTTTTAGTAAAGGAGTCACCATGTTTGAGTCACTGCGAATTTCCACGGCGGTATTGCCCGCGGTGAGCTTGTGGGCCGCGGGCCTGGGATGGACCGATGGGCGCATCTCGGTTCAGGCGCGCAATCGGCTTGTGGTGGGCGCCGCCTGGATGGGGTTGGCCGCGTCCGTACTTTGCACACTTATGGCTATTGGAGGCAAACCCCTGGACGCAAGCGCCAAAGGCCCCTTGTCCGAGGTGATGGGGATCCATATCGACAACGTGGCGCTGGTCATGCTGATGCTGGTGAGCTTTCTTGCGGTCATTGTCACGCGGTATTCCGTAAGCTATCTGGCGGGACACATGCGACAAGGACAATTTATGACGTGGCTGGCCCGAACGATTGCCGCCGTATTAACTTTGGTGATTGCCGGCAATCTGCTGCTGTTCTTTTTAGCTTGGCTGGCCATGAGCCTGTGTCTGCATCAATTGTTAATATTTAACTCGACGCGTCCTGGTGCCATGTTGGCCGCGCGGAAGAAATTTATTGTCAGCCGATGCGGAGATCTATGCCTGATCGGGGCGTTGCTGGTGAGTTATTACACGTTCGGAACCTGGCGGTTTCAGCCGCTGTTGGCTGCCGCTGATTCCGGTCTGCACGCTGCGGGTGGAAACTGGATCGCCTGGCTGCTGGTTGGCGCAGCGTGCCTTAAGTCCGCTCAATTCCCATTCCACAGTTGGCTTCCTGACACCATGGAAACCCCCACACCAGTGTCCGCATTGATGCACGCGGGAATTATAAACGCCGGCGGATTTCTGCTTATTCGCTTTTCACCGTTTCTGCTGAATTATCCGACACCCCTGATGGCGCTGACGATCGTAGCGCTTGCCACGATTATCACAGGATCTCTGGCCATGATGACGCAGACCAGCGTCAAGCGGCAACTGGCTTACTCAACTGTCGCCCAGATGGGATTTATGATGCTTGAGTGCGGATTGGGAGCTTTTGGCCTGGCGTTGATACATCTGGTCGCGCACGGACTCTACAAATCTCATTGCTTTCTTATCTCAGGCAGCACCATCAAAAAGGCCCCCATCGTTCAACTAAGAAAACTCCACCGGCAGCACCACCGCATTGCGCACGTGGCGGCCGCGATATGTGCGATCGGTATGCTGCCTGCAGCCGCAGGCTTAGCCGCGCTTAAGCAAGTGCCCATCCATCATCTCCCCCTCCTGCTGACAGTGGGAATATCCTGGTGTCTGCTGATCTGGCGGGCGCTTGCGGGCCGATACAGCAAGGCATCCATGATGCGATGGATTGCCGGGCTTGCGTTGTTGGCCGCAACTTATCCGCTAATGATTCTGATTTCCAACCTGATCCTTGGTGCCAATCAATTTGCCGTCGGAGGCTATGGCACAGGAAATACACCGCCCGAGTCTTGGGTCATCTTGCCGCTTATCTGCGGGTCGCTCCTGGCGATGGGGGTATTTCAATGGCAGGTCATCAGCGGCCAGAGGCCGGCGTATATGCGGGCCTTGTACGTACACGCGGTAAGCGGCTTTTATATCGGCACTGCGGCAAACCGGCTTACATCGTGGATTTGGTCAATGAAGAATGGCTTTTGCAGGTCGGTACCCCTGCTGGCGCAAAATCAACCCGGTCAAGCTGAAACGATTTGAATTTGCAGAAAGGACGGTCAATAAGTGAGCCATCACATGAACTCAAACTCTGTTAATGAAATCGCTGGAAACGTGTTTGAAAAAATCGCCCCGGTCTGGCCACTGGACGGTTTTGTCGCGGTAAACCCGATGTGGGGGTTTATTTCACAGCGGTTTTCTGATTCGATGCGGGCGATGGAGATCGCCACCGGGGAACGCATGTATATGTCAAAAAGCTATTATGCCCAAAAGCTGCGCGCCGGCGAGATCAGCATTGCCGATGTGCGTCACGCGATTGAGCGCCGCGCGACCCGAGGATGCCCCACAGGATTTTCCGATGCCCAATCCGCAATCAAGGCTCTTGAGACTCGGGATCATGCCGCCGCGTCGCGCGATGGAGAACAGCCTGATTTTCAGCGCAGGGGCACTCCTTATCCATCCACCATGTTCGATCGGCTGCCGGAAAGTCTGCGGCAGGCGTTGCTGGAACACATTGCGTCGTGGTGCAGCATCTATTTTGATCGTGGTCAGGCCGCCTGGAACATGGTGGATCATTCTAAAAGATTTTTCGCCGCGTGGCGGGATCTGGCTGAACTGGACCGCATGCCGGAAATCGCCGGGTTAAAGGGCTGCCGCGCATTCATAAAACACCTGCCCCAGCATCCATCCGAGGCGCTGGCACGTTCCCTTGAAATAATTGCCATTCCACAGCACCTGCTTGCGGACTACTTTCATCGCGTGTTGCTGGACCACATCGGTTGGGCCAGTCATTTGAGGCTTCAGAGCTGGCATCATTCAATGCCGTCAGAAGACAATCCTCTTTTTGACCTGCTTACCATTCGAACCATTTATGAGGCCGCCGCATGTATCCACCTGCGGACACTCACTGCCATGCCACCGTGGAATTTCTCGCCGGAGAGTCATCATCCGCGGCACACCGAGCATTCCGAGCTTTGGCTTGAAGCCCATGAGGTATCTTTTGAACGGCATTTAACCACGGCGCTTCGGCGGCGTCTGACCAATAGCTTCTTGAATAACTCCCCTGAAACACGACCATCGGTCCAGTGTGTATTTTGTATTGATGTGCGTTCGGAACGCATTCGGCGGGCGCTTGAGCAGGTGGCAATGACCGTTCAGACCATCGGGTTTGCCGGTTTTTTCGGATTTCCCATACGCTATTCACGTTTGGGTGATGAGCACAGCACCGCTCAATTTCCCGTACTGTTGACATCGCGATATCAAGTCGGCGAGTCGGTGGGCGGGAACCAAGCGGTATCTAAGCAACGCTCGTCAGACTTGCGCAGCAGCCGGGAATTTTCCGCCGGATGGTCGCAACTGACCGCCTACGGCGTTTCATCACTGAATTTTGTCGAGTTGCTTGGATTGGGTTATGGCGGGAGATTGATACGCGACGGTATCCTCCAGCCGCCGGAGAAAAAGGAGGCTCCATTCCACCCCGATATCAGCGAATCGCATCCGCATTTTTCGCTGCAAGATCAGATCACGCTGGCGCGACAGGCTCTGAATAAAATGGGCCTGCGTGAAAAACTGGCGCGACTTGTTTTATTCTGCGGACATGGGGCGCAGACCGCCAACAATCCATACCAGGCCAGTTTAGATTGTGGCGCATGCGGCGGCCACGCGGGCGGTCCCAATGCACGGGTTGCCGCGGCTGTGCTTAATAAAGACTCCGTGCGGGCAGGCTTGGCCGCCGACGGCCTGTGTATTCCTGCGGATACCTGGTTTGTGGCGGGCCAACACAACACAACCACGGATGAAATAACCATTTATGACACAGATCATATCCCCGCCAGTCATCAGGCGGATTTGGCTGCCTTACACGAACAATTACAGGCCGCCGGGGAAATAGTTCGGGCAGAGAAAGCGATGCTCGATGGCCAGACGGCAAATCAGGCGGCAGCCAAACGGGCCGCGGTGCAACGGGCGAATGATTGGGCGCAATTGCGCCCGGAATGGGGCCTGGCCGGTAACGCGGCGTTTATAGCGGCTCCCCGTCAAGTAACACGCGGACTTAACCTTGAAGGGCGCGTGTTTCTTCACGATTACCAATGGCGGCAAGATGAAGATTCATCAATATTGACACTTATTATGACCGCGCCGCTGGTGGTTGCCCACTGGATCAACATGCAGTACTACGCCTCAAGCGTATGCACAGGCAAATGGGGCGCAGGGTCCAAAACCATTCACAACGTGGTTGGACTCCACGGTGTTTGTTCAGGTAATGCCGGCGATTTACAGGTCGGATTACCGATCGAATCGCTCCATGATGGTGTTAAATGGCGACACGATCCGCTGCGACTTCTGGCAATTATCGCAGCGCCGCGCGACAAAATCTTGCGGGTTATTGGCCAACATCCGCTGGTGGAGACCTTATTGGATAATCAATGGATTGGCCTGATCGCACTGGATGAGGCGGACGAGCATAAGTTTCATCGCTACCAGCCAAAGAGTCAGTGGGTTCCAGTGTGAAGGCCGTCTCTATTTTCCGTTCTTTCCTATGGCTGTTGCGGCGTTTAATACTTCCTTTACGGGAATCTGAACCTCGCCATACTTAAGCCAAGGCAGCACAAACGGGCTGTTATAAGCCAGATATCTGGCGTCGCCGTCCGCCTTATATTGACTTGCGTGCGCCGCCAGCCACTGCACCACTTTTTGCTCCGCCTGCTCAAAGCGTTTGGCCGTATATTGCCCTCGCACCCCAATACTGGCCACCAGCATCGGCGGCTGATTTTCCACGATCACCTTTCCCTCGACACCATCTTGGCCAATAGTGGGTTTGCTATAAATAAACGCCATCGATGCCATGGCTTCGTTACCGCCGGTGTCTTTATTATAAGTCATCACCACAGGTGAACTCATCGCGATATGGTTCGATTCAATATGGCGGAATAGCGGCATAAATAGCGCTCCGCTGCCGCTGGTGCCCGCGCTGCGCTTCGTCATTGCAATGCGGCAAGCCGGGTATTTCTTAATAACTACCTCGCCGATCGGGCCGGGCGCGGGGAATCCTTCCGGCAACGGTGCCGATGGCCCGGCCACCCACGATGGTGCCGCATAGGGAGCCTTGCTGGAGGCACCGGATGGCGGCGAAGACGTGGCGCACCCGCTAAGCAGTAAAGCCGCACCACCGGTGACGACCACGGCCAAACTTGCCGATTGGGTGACCCCGCCCCCCAGTTTTTGCATTAATTCAATTATCATAGTTACTCCAAACCTGCTGATACCGGCAATTATAGCCAAGCAACGGCGGCGCGGGGGCCGGTCCAAGTCATTTTACGATCATGCGTGAATGGCGGATGAACCAACTGAAAGTGTAATACTCCCCAAAAACTGGGCGCGCTGCGAAGGTAGTTTTTCCCGGTTTTCGGAGTCTATTTTATGTCGGTAAAACGTCGTCAAACTCCATTTTACGGCCGGGAGTTACCCTCTGCGCTTTGCAGGCATCGATTAAATCCGTGGCGATCGTCCAATACCGGCATTTTGATTTGTTGGCACATGGCGATCAACCGGTTTGTTCCGCGGCCAAAAACGTCAACGGCACCAGTCCGATGGCAATCACTGGCGGCGGGGCGCGGTTGCAGATTGCTGTATGAAATGCCGGTCGGCCAAAAGGCTGCGGTCCGCGATTACCGCGCACGTGCGGCAAGGTTATCCAGCACACTCATATAATTCATGTAGGCATCGTATGGCGATTCATATGTGCTTAAGGAGGGGGATTGGCCATCATCCTGGCGCCGCACGTTCATGTAATAGAAGTGGTCGCTGGTGGTCATGCGCCGCCAGTCGGCAAGCAGCCGGGCATCGTCGCGCATTTTCACAACCTCTTCCAGCCGGTAGAGTTCCTGGAGCGCATTGGCCTGCATGGCATTTCCCAGCCAGGGAGACAGGTCCCGCTGGGATTCCGTCCAGCAGATATTCCGCGGAACGTTTAAGTCGGCGACCGGCGGAAAAAGTTCAACACAATCAGTCGGGGTCTTGAATGCGTCACCCAGCGCCAGAACATGGCCCGGCAACGCCGCAAGAAAGTCAAAAATGCCGGAATCCGCGGGATGGCGCTGGCCAAACGTTTCGTAATCCATCCCCAACAGCACCAGCGAACCCTGTCCGTTTATGCCGTTAAGCCAGCGGGCATA
>DAIDJN010000071.1:0-55600 GCA_027451365.1 Phycisphaerales bacterium
CTGGCAACAGGCAAAATAGCGGATGAACCGCACAATGAACGGTTATGGGGCGGAAATTTATGCCAAATATAATCTGAAGCATGGCGAATCAAGGCCATGCGCATGCCAGGAAAGCAAACCGGCGCCGAATGAATGCTGGCATTGGAAGCATTGCATCAGAGCGATCTACGACAAACCTGCTGGAAATTCAGGTTTACAACGGCCGCCTGAAAATTTGGCAGACCCGGCCACTGGGATAGTCTGCCCCGTCAGTTGCAAACACCGGTCCGACCGGCGGAAAGGTTGCGGATTGTGCGCGACAGATCGCACGATGCGCGCATTCGGGCAGCCGGTCAGCCCCTGAACAGCATGGTCGCCAGTTTCGCCAGGTTGTCGCGCCATACGCGCCACTGATGACCTCCCGGAGTCCAGACCTGATGGAATTTTATCCCGCGTTTGGTCAGCCATGCATCCAGATTTCGATTCGCGGTGCCCACCAGTGGATCCTGCCTGCCACAGGAAACCCAAAGCAGCCGCAGGCTGGTGTTATCATGCGGACTAAGTTTGGGGAAAATGGAACTGAAATCCGGCCCTGCGGTTCCACAGAACGAACTCATTCCGCCAATCCAGGCGAACTTGCCTGGATTATTAAGCCCGACCACCAGAGCTTCGCCCCCGCCCATGGACAGACCGGCTATCGCCGTGTTCCGCGGGCCTGCAGCAATGCGGTATTCCCGTTCAATGCGCGGCATAATCTCCGAGAACAGCGACTGTTGAAACTTTTCAATATTCCGGCGCAGAAGTTTCGGATCGCTGACATTGGCCGTCGTCCGGGACACGATGGAATCATCGCCGTAGCCCAGCGGCATCACCACAATCATGGGGCTGGCTTTTCGCTGATGAATCAGATTGTCCAGAATAAAGTTGGCCCGCCCCATTTTGGTCCAGGCACTGGCCACATCGCTGTAACCATGAAGGAGGTACAGTACAGGATAGGTTTTTGCGGCTCGCGGGTTATACCCTGGCGGCGTGTAAACAAAATAATTCCGGTTGTCCGCCACCACATTTGAATGGTAAAAATGCTCCACCACCGCACCGTGCGGCACCGGCAAATCCTGCCAAAGCGACGCCGGCTTCCCCGGCACCAGCACCAGACTGCCGGAATAAAAAAGGTTTTTCTTGATCCACGGATTCAATGGGTCCAGAACCCGCACCCCATCGACATTAAAAGCATAGCTGTATATCGACGGAGGCAACGGCCCTACCGTGACCTGCCATAATCCATCCGGCCTTTTCACCAGCGGGCGCGGCGCGAAGCCGCCCATTTCCAGAACGACATGGGTCACATGGCCGGCCGGAAATAAAAATGTGACACTTCCATCGGCATGCACCAGCGGTGATACCGGCAACTGATTCCATCCCTTTACCGAGGGGGCATGGCCTGAATGAGGCTTTCCGAAAGCCGCCGCCACGCCCAGCATTCCCGCGCCGCCCACCAAAGCCAAGGTTCGGCAGAAATCGCGGCGCGAATTTACCGCCTTCCGGAAACAAAGTGTTAATTCCGCAGCCGCGGTTGACATAGCCGATCCCTTTCGTGTTAAGATGAGATGACCTCGCCGATTAACCCGTTGAAACTAATCTGCGATCCACTCATCAGGAGACCGCATATGCGAACCCAAAAAATCGAGCACCGCCAGCCATACAGATTGCGACCAGACCAGCACCTGCGACTGGTTATCTTAACCGCTGCGGCTCTGCTTTGCATTGGACTGAACAAACAACCCATTCGTGCCGCCCGCCCACTGAAAACTTCCGCCACCGCGCCGCAACTCTGGCTCTATGATTCGACCAACCTGCTGGTCAATGCCAATATAACCCGCATGAAGCGCATCTGGACACGCGCCGCGCGGGCGGGCTATTCGCATATCCTTCTTTCCGACAGCAAACTGGCACATTTAGATGTGTTGGGAGGAAATACCGCGGCCTACATGCGAAACGTAGCCCGCGTGCGAAAGCTGGCGAAACGACTTCATCTGACGCTGGTGCCCGGTCTTTTTCCGATTGGTTATTCCAATGATATTTTATATGCCAATCCGACTCTTGCGGAAGGCGTTCCGGTCCGGAATGTTCCGTTTGTGGTGGAAAACAATGTCGGACGGCCGGCGCGCGAAGCGGGCATCAGCCTGGGAAACAAACCATCATGGAAGGACCCCACGGTCAGACTGCAAAATGGCAAAGCGCAACTCAGCAACCCTGTCGGCAACGCCCGCATGGTTTTTGTCCGAACCCTGCACCGCTTTCGCGCTTACCATGTGCAAATCATGATTCGTACGCAGGGCTTTACCGGCCGTCCGCAACTGGAGGTGCTTACACGGCGTGACGCCCGCAACTTGCAATACGAGTCGCTCAAAACCAGATCAACGCAATCCTGGAAACGTTACGATCTGGTATTTGATACTCTTAATCACCGCCATGTGAGTATTTATTTCGGCGTTTGGGGAAGCGCGCGTGGCCGCCTGGAATGGAAAAGCTGGCGTCTAACCGTCGCGGGTCTGGTGAATCCGTTAAGCCGCCCCGGCGCGCCCACCACCATTGCCGGCTACCGGTCTGGCGTTGATTACCGGCCGATTGTGGACCGTCAACTGGGCAACAATCCATGGGCGGGCGAATACACTGCGTGGCACAAGCCGGTCGATATTCATTTCCTTCGACCGGTTCCCAATGGAACGGTGGTGCGCGTTTCCTGGTATTACCCGCCCATTTTTTATGATGGGCAGGTCGCCGCGTGCCTGGGTTCGGGCCAATTTCGCGATCTGCTGGCGCAAAACGCCCGAAGCGTGAGGGCCGCTTTTCACAGTGGCCATTATATGATGGACATAGATGAAGACCGCGTGCTGGACTGGGACGCATCCTGCGCCCGGCTTCATGAAACACCGGGCCAGATTCTTGCCGCCACCACAAGGTATTGCCGCCATCTGTTGCATGGGGATGTTATTTATACCTGGAGCGATATGTTTGACCCGAATCACAATGCGCATGGGTCCTATTATCTGGTAAACGGGTCCTGGTCCGGGTCGTGGAACGGTCTGGGCCGCCGGACAATTGTCATGAACTGGAATGGTGATCATAAAAACAAGTCCCTGAAATTTTTTGAAGCCCGTGGCAATCGCCAGATCATTGCCGCGTATTACGACGCCCCGCTAAGCCAGACCGCCGCGTGGATACGCGCGGCCAAACCAGTGCCGGGTGTTATCGGGTATATGTATACAACATGGGCCGGCGATTATCGGAAAATAGGCGCCTTCGCCAAACTGATTCATCAGGCCTATGCACAGCACAAGTAACCCGCCCGGCCAAACGCACGTGTTTGCGAGGGCGGCATCACTATTGCGGGCGTCACCTGCGAAGCGGTGAATTGCCGGACGCGATCATGGGTAACCGCAGCCGGCGAGGCCATTTACGACAAGGTCCTGAATCAAAATCCATATCCGCCGGCAAAGGCAAGCACAGGGCGTTCGGCTATCATGAATTGGCGAGTGGTAAATGACAATTTCAGGGGAATGGTTGAGCGAGTCAACGGCGATGGATGGGAATAAAGACGGGTCGCGAGCGGACAGCTATAAGCCAGAGACTGATACAGCAAATCGCGTGAATTGCCGGCGCCGCAAGGCGGATTTTCCCGCCTGCGGGAACAGGGGAGATCGGCCTTGCCCGGCTTTCGAGCGTTCGGAGGGCGGCACGCAATGAAATTTTGCCACGTTCATGCTACAACTAGGACATGAATATGGCCCAGCCCGCAAACAAAACCCAATGGAAAACCGGTGAATTGCTCGAATGGACCACGCAGTTCTTCACCCGCGCTGGCATTGATGAAGCCCGCCTGAGTGCTGAATTGCTTCTGGCCCATGCGCTCGGGACCTCGCGCATGGCGTTGTATACGCAGTTTGACCAGTTCCCCCCGCCGGATAAAGTGGCTCAGTTTCGTGAGCTGGTCCGCCTGCGCAAGGACCACACCCCCGTGGCACATCTAATCGGCAAGGGCTGGTTTTTTTCCATGGAACTTGCCGTTTCAGCCGAGGTGCTTATTCCCCGACCAGATACCGAAACCCTGGTGGAACAGGCCATAGGCCTGGTGCGTGCCAACCCCGGCTGGGAAACGCCGAATATTCTGGACCTGTGTACCGGCAGCGGCTGCATTGCGCTGGCGTTGGCGAAAAATCTGCCAACCGCACGGCTTATCGGGGCAGACATCAGCCCAACCGCACTGGCCGTGGCAGAGAAAAATGCGGCGGCGCACCAACTGTCGGATCGCATAAGATGGTGTCAGGGCGACCTGTTCACCGCGGTGCAGGAAGTATCTCCGCCGGTGAAATTTGACCTGATTGTGTCCAATCCGCCCTACATCCCCAGCGCGCAAATTGCGTCGCTTATGCCGGAAGTCAGCCGCCACGAACCGAGGTTGGCACTGGATGGCGGCCCGGAAGGCGTTACCTTTTATAATCGAATCGCGACTGCCGCGCCGGACTGGCTTAAACCCGGCGGAGCTTTAATACTTGAAACCGCGTTTAATCAGGCGGCGGCTGTTGAGGCCATTCTTTCGTCCACCGGTAAATATTACGGCTTGCGAATTGCCCGCGATGTGGCTGGCCACCAGCGCTGTTTGATAGCCCAGGTAAAGTCGGAATAACCAAAATATATTGACGCCTTTAGCTTTTTGGCAAGCGTAAGAAATCGCCAAACCGCGCGACGGTCGCATTTAATTTGTGTTGACTACTCCGTTGCCGATTAAAATCGCCTTGTCCACCCGACCACTTAAGACCGCCTTTGCGTCCTGTTGAATATCCAGCGCATAGTGGCTGTCGTGCTGAATTTTTTCCAGAACCAGCCGCACGGTCGGGTCTTTTCGCACCGGCCACAACTGATATACGCATTGCGCCAGGGCACCGGACCGGGGGTTTTCCACCACGGGCAGGAGCCGCTGTTTAATCTGCCAGGGCTTTTGTGTTCCGCTGTCTCCATAGGCGGCGGAAATTCCGGTGACATTTGCGGCCGCACCGCCAGCGCCGACCATATTCAACAAAGCCGAGGTGCCCGCAACCTGCTGCGCTTTGGCACCGCCGCTGAAGGAAAACTCGCGAATGGCAACAAGGCCGTAATGCCGCCGGACCAGACCCGCTACGCTGGAAAACCGGTTTTCATTCTGAATTTTCAAATGGAATCGCTCTGTTTTAATGCGTACCGTCAAAGGCCAGCGGGCGTCACCCGCCGATGTTAAATCCGCAGTTGATTCCACGTGGATATCATCCGCCCAATTGGAACCAAAGAGTCCGGTCAGATACGCGTTAAGATTTTCAAACCTCTGCCGATACTGACCGGCATGGTTGCGGTGCGCATGGCGCAGGGGCCAGGTAATAAGTGAAAACGCTTTTTGGTAGCCGCCGGGCTGACCGCTGCCGACAAGCTTAAAGAAATCTGTAGCCAGTGCCGTGCGGCTGACTGGGTAGGCCAAAATCGGATTGGGCTTGGGTCGGTGCATGAACCAGAATACACCTGCAACGGCCAGTACTAAAACCACAAGCCAAAGGGCCAGTTTCCCGGGATTCGCACTTGCCATAAATTCCTCGCGCCAAAACTTTATGAATCTCTAAAATAGTGATCTGTCGTTCAACCCAGTATACAGAATTCATAAAAAAGGCGAAACAGGAAGTGGCGTCCGGAGACAGACGGATCACGGAGTCCGACAACGCCACCAGTTCCGCCTAACCGGATAGAATGGCGTGGCCACGGGGTTGAGCAATGCGGACGGAGGAATAAAATAGTCCCCAAGGGGATACTTCAGCGACTGAAACAGCGGCGGAAAGGCCAATATGTCGAATGCAACATCTGTTCAAGTTCAGAAACTTAACGCCCAACTGGCGGAAAAGCTGCAACGCGAACTTCACGCCGATGAAGTACTGATATGGACCGGCCAGCCGGGCCGTAGCGGCCAGACTGTTGGCATTCTATTTATCCTGACGTTCGGTATAGTCGTGACCAGCTTTTCAGCGTTCTTCATGCTTGACACCCTGGGATTTCCTTCTGCGAAGCATTTGCCGCACAGCATTATCCAGTGGATATTTGCACTGTTTGGCCTGCCGTTTCTGCTGGTCGGTCTGGGCCTTATTGTGATGCCTCTTTTCCTTACGCGAAGAATTCGGAAAACAGTCTTTGCAATTACAAATCATCGTGTCATTATCGGCCGATACGTTGGAAAAGTTCCATCCGTCTATTCTCTGAAACCGGCGGATCTGGGCAATATAAAGGAATCATGCAACAGCGACGGCTCGGGCAGTATTTATTTCAACTTACCCGATGCGGACGCGGACAGTGGTCCGATTTACAATCTTTCCGGCCAGCAGGTGGTGCCATCCGGCGCATCCGGACGGCCGTTTCAGACCGATTTTCTGGATATTCCGGCGGTTCACGAGGTGTTCAATCTGCTCCAGAAGCTGGCACGGACCGAGTCAGCCACAGTTGCAAACAACCAGCAGCCTGATGGTGATTCGAGCGCTCCGCACACCTGAAGGTATGACCTGCCGGAAGGGTGCTGTGGTGACAGTTCGGAACAACCCAATTAAAACTCCCATGGGTATGGATGACACATATCAAGGGCGCACATTGCCCGGAAGAACGAGCTATTTTCGCCGCCCGCGCAGCCTGAGCCGTCTGCGATTAAAACTCGCCGGTGCCCAATCTTGCTAAAAAGGTGTCCAACTTGAGCCGGGATTTCCGCTGAAGTAAAATAGGGAGTAAAATAGTAAATGGCGGCCGGGGTAATCTGAATGTAGCTAAGGATTCGCATGATGCGTTCGTGTTTTGACCGTTTAAGTTACTTCTTAAGGTGCTTCCTGCCATGTCTGGCCGCGTCGACGGTGCTATTGCTGACCGGCTGTCAGGCAGTGCATCCGGTGGCGCAGCAAAAGCGACCAATTGCGGCGACGCGTCTGGTCATTCATGCGGGGTCTCCGCTGTCCGGCGCTGTGGCGTTTATGCCGGGTCGGCCCCCCGCCGGCGGCTCCGCGTTGGCCCTGGTGGTACGGGTGAATTTCTTTATCCTTCCGCGTATGCCTGACCGGCTTTTAGCGCCGTTAAGCAGCCGAGCCTCGCTGGTACTGACCCGTCGCGGGCGGCGGGCGACGCTTGCCTTCGGCCGCCTGACGCGCGGCGCACGGTTCGCGCGGGTTTCAGGCACGGGATCATTCGCGCGGCAGTTAGCGGATGCGTGCGGCCCCGTAGAAGGGTTTTCACCAATGCGGGCCGCGGTATTTCCCGGGGGCTGGGTCAGCTTTCAACTGCGTGACGGATATCGGTTCGCCGCGCGTGCCGGTGGCCAAAAACATCGCCCATCCGTTCGCATTGAAGCCTGGCTGCCGCGAAAGGGCGGCTTAAAATCGCTTCGGCTGGCCCTGGGTGCGGCCCGGTTTTCGTCCGGACCAATTCGCGGGACACTGACCTTTAATCGCGAAACTCAAATCATTTCCGCAACCGGCAACCAGCGCGGGAATGTGGCATTTTTAGTTCCTTTCCGATTTGTTTCCGGCAGCGGACAGGCGGTGGCCGCGGTACTGCATATCCGTCCAGCCGGCCTGAAAGATCAGGCGCTGGTCAAGGCCTGCATGACCGCGGCCGCCGCGCCGCTGCCTGCATTAACCAATCCACTGAATCACCTGAACCGCCCGGACCTGATTGAGGCGCTGACCCGCGTGCGACAGGCAGACGTTCGCCGCGCGGCGCTTATTTATCTGGCGGGTCAGACCGGCGCTGGGCTGTGTGATGATGCCGCGCTTACCCTGAAACCGCCGGGGCTTAAAATTCTGGCCGACCGGGTGTTCTCTTCACTGCACAAGATCGCCCCGGGATTGACCGTAGCCCGCTTCGGCTGGTGGATGGACCGCGCCGCATATCAGTTGCTTTATACCATGCAGAAAAAGGCCCCGCTGCCCACTGCCCTGCAAACGGTTCTAGCGCTGCATATTGGCGAGGCGGCCTATCACCCATCCTCTCTGGACCAGATCGCCGGCGCCCTGGGTTCGCGAAAAATTTTTGCGCGGCAGGTCATAGCGGAAAATTATATCTATCTTCAGGATACTTCCCCGAACGCCCGCATTGGCGCGTTTGACTGGTTGAAACGGCACGGCTTCGCCCCGCCCGGCTACCATCCGCTGGATTCCGTCGAGGCCCGCAACGCCGCGCTGGACAACGCCGCCAACGACGCGGCCTTTCTTAAAAGGATTCAGCCATGACCAATACCAATAAGCCGTCCGCAAGTTCCGGCGTTAAGGCCGCGCCTTCGGGCAAATGGAAAAGACGCAGCATTCGCATTCTGGCGGTGGTGGGCGCGGCGGTCATTCTTCTGCGACTGTCGCTGCTGGTTCTTCTGCCGGCGGTGCTGCAACATGCCTTGGGTTATTATGGGCTCAAAGCAAGCTGGCAGCGGCTAAGCCTAAGCGTGCTGGGCGGGGATTTAAGCATCTGGGATATAAAAGTAAGTCCGCTGGCTGGCGGGCCGGCCGTCATAAAAAGTGAATATTGCCACGGCAATGTTTCTGTTTTGCAACTGTTCATAGGCCGGCTGTATCTCCGGCGGATAGAAGCTGATGGCGCTAACATCTATATAACGCGTGACTCGTCCGGCAATGGACCGCTGCTGCACGCTTTACTGGCAAAGCCACCAGCGCAAAGCGGCACAACCGTGGCGGGCAAATGGTCCCTTTCATCACCGTTGCGCATTCGCGCATTCCGGCTGGAAGATGTGAAGCTGCACCTCATTGATAAGAGCGTTCGGCCCACGGTGCGCACACACCTGGCCATGAACATTCGCGTGTCGGAACTGGGCTTAAAAGGTAAACCGACCCGCTTCGGACTCTCATTCTGGTCGGGTACCATGCTTGACACTCTGCGCGTGGGAGGAACTTTTACCAATACCGCGTCGACGCTTTCGGCGCACGCCCATATTTTTATGATTGGCCTGCATTTAAAGCCTGTCGCCGGTTATCTGCGCCCGCTTGGGCTGGTTCCAACCGCGGGCAACCTTTCACTTCATGCCGCAGCCCAGTGCCAGCTTCGCGTACTGTCGGGACCGCACCCGGCCCTTGTGGCTTCATGCAGTGTCACGGACCTTCTTTTATCCGCGGACGGGCAGCCTGCGCTGGGTGTTGGGCAGTTGGCTCTTGCCGCGGAATTGAAGGGCAAACTGCTGAATTTAAGCGATATTGCATTGGACGGATGCCATTTTTACGCCCGGCGAACCCGCGCGGGCACGTTCCAGTTTGCAGGATTGAATTTAACCCGCGCCACGCCCGCACCGCCAGGCCCACGCACCGCGGTGGCCGTGAAAGTCGCGGCCAAGGCTGTGGCGGCCAATCCCGTGCTTCGAGCCGCGGCCCATGTGGTTGCGAAATCAAAAGAGACCTCCGGTCATTATGCCATCGGCATTCAGGCGGTGCATCTGCGCGACCTGCAATTGACCTGGCTGGATCGCGCCGTGGTCCCCGCCAACACGATCACACTGAATTTAAATTCACTTGTCGCAACCAATTCCGGCGGTCTACCGGGGCAACCATCTTTTCACCTGAAACTGCAGGGAAATGGCAGCATACCAGGCGTGGCGCAAACTTTTACGCTTTCCGGTTCATCCCTTCCATTTGCCCATCCGGCGGTATTAAACACCCATTTTATGGCCGCGGGCATTACCGCCAGCGCGCTTAAGCCGTATCTCAAAGCGGCCGGCCTTACCAGCGAACTAGCCAATGGGTCGCTGCATTTCGCGGCTGCGGCGAATGTGGGGCGGTCGGCGGACGGCACACTTTCTGCGGGATTTTCCCTGCATCACCTGGTATTCGCCGATCAGGGAAAAACCCTCCTGAATTTTCCGGGCATTGAACTTTCCTCCCTGCGGGTCAACCCCTTGACCGGCCGGTTTGAGGTTGGCAACGTGCTGGTGGATGGCCCTGTTTTTTCCATTACAAGGGAGAAATCAGGCGATCTGTCTCTGCTGGGCATGCGTCTGCGGGGACGCCCCATACCGCCGACACGACCGCGCAATACCGCCGCCAAGCCGTCCGGGCCGGCGGAACCGACGGTGCTTCCACGCATACAGGTGGACTCATTTTTATGGCACCATATCCGAATACATTTTCAAGATGATGCTCCTGGAATAGCTCGGAGCTTTTTCATCGCCCACGGCGGACTTTCGGTGAAGAATTTCCTGCTGGACATGGGGCATGTGTCGGCACATCCAAGAACCGGAATTTTTCACGCCTGGATTGCCGCGCCGGGACTGCTGCAAAGTGCGGACCTGACCGGCAAACTGCTGCCCCGGAAGAACAGCCTCGGCTTTGGACTTTCCGCAACCGCCAGCCAAATGAATTTAACTCCGCTGGCCCCCTATCTTGTGCCAGAAGGCATTTTACCGTTGATGATGGATGGAAACCTGTCTGCCGGAATTAAGGGCAAACTGGAAAAGACCGCTTCCGGCTATAACGGGGAATTTCAAGCTGCAAATGTTCTACTGAAAAATGGAACCGATACGCTGGCCTCACTGGCGGCTCTGAATATTTCCGGCGTACGTGTTTCACCGCACGGACTGGCTATTGCAGACTGCAGTGCAACCAAGCCCTGGATTCATATCGGTCGTACAAAGCAGGGTCAGTTGGAGGCACTTGGTCTGCGGTTTGTACCCGCAAGCTCCGTCGCAAATAATCCGCCGGTACAGCCGGCGCCTGTTCCGCCGCTGGCGGGCGCGGCCCGTTTTTTTCTTCTGCAAAAATTTTCGCTCAACAAAGGCGGGTTTCTGTGGACGGATGCCGATGTTTGCAGACCGGTAACGCTTCACATTTCCGCCACAGCGGCCGCCAGCCACATCGTGCTGGGCCGTACCACCGGTCGGCATTGGAGTCATTTTTCGATGCAGGCAACCATTCCTGGCGTGCTGGGAAACATGTCTGTCACGTCGCGTTTTGCTGCGCTAACCCGCAGCGGCAAAACGCGCGCCGCCCTGACAGTTGCCATGCAGCACATTTCCGCCGCGCCCCTGGAACCTTACGTGCCGCGCAACATGTATTCCACGCTGCGCAACGGGTCGCTGCAAATGGCGGCCAGTCTTTTAATGCAACCCAATCCCAAGGGTGGCATGGGCGGCCAGTTGGTGCTCAAATCACTTGATTTGTCGAATGCCATCCCTGATCCGGTTCCGCATGGCCCGGCGGGAATAGTCATGCGGCACCTGCTGCAAATCAGCGGGGCAACGCTGAGCATGGCGAGGTTTGACCCTGCCGCGCATCGCTTTGCCATTAACCTGGCGGCAGTAACGGTTCGTTCTCTGCGGATATCGCGGCGGAACAATGGGGACTGGTCTCTGCTGGGCTTGGGCGTGGCGGGTCATTCATTACGCCCGGCGGGTCCGGTGCGGGTAAAACCCGCCATGACCGGGGCGTTCAGACTGCCCACGGTTCCTGTGTTGCCGCTGATTACGCTGCAAAAGTTGCGTCTGCGTGCGGATTCAATTCGCCTTGTGAATTTTCCGACTGCGGGGCCGGGCCGGCGAATATCGGCGAACCGCAATCTTCCGACCGGGCCCGCACTTCATCTGACCAATGTGCTGCTGGCCAATACGCAGCCACTGCGCTGCCTGGGTAAAACGCCAGCATCAAATCCGGCGATCTCTCTGCGGCTGACCGGCCGTGCGGCGGGCCTGATCCATCAATTTGTAATTGGCTTTCACCTGCATCCTTTTGCCAACCTGCCCCGCCTGCAGACCACATTGCATATTGCCGGTCTAAAGGGTTCTGGCATCAGCCGCTTTGTGCCGGCGTTTGGCGACGTGTTCAATCCGGCGGCCCTGACGGACGGCCAGTTGACCGCCGAGGCGTTCATCCAGATGCAAATGGACCGCACCTCACCGGTTTCGTTTAATTTTAACCAACCGTTCTCTGTGGATGCGAAACTCCAGAACGTGGCATTCCGCCGACGTGCCGGGGGTAAAATATGGGCAGGAGTCAAGCTGATTCAGGCGGACAACATCTCTATTTCGAAACCCGGCCATTTTGTGACTATTCCGCTGGTCAACATTCTTACCCCACAGGCATTTGTTTTGCGAGAGGGAAAACGGATCACGATTCTCGGCCTGCCCTTGGCCCAGACCGGCCCTGTTGCCGCCGCACCGACGCCCGGTCTGACCAAAGCAGATCGCGTCGCTGTGACTGCGGCACATTCCGCGCCACCTGCGCATTTGGTTTCCACCCGGCCGGAAGCGACCCTTGTATCGAACCAGCCTGTTTCCGCCCCGCCGCATCTGACTGTCGGGCGAGTGGTGGTCAGCGGTTGCGATATTACATATGTTGATAAACTACTGCACATTCACGTTCCGCTGACCGGCCTGGAAATGGAGGTCCGAAACATCGGGTCCGATTCCGCGCGGCACCCGGTTCCCATGGGGTTTAGTCTTCTGGTCTATTCCAAGCCGGTCACAATTGGCGGGAATGCGCCGGGACCGGCCATCCCGACCAGCGGCCCCGGCACTCGGCCGATTGGCGCCGCGACGGTCAAGACGTCGGCGACCAGGACCGCCAACACCACGTCCGCGGCCGGCCCACACGCCATCACACCAACCGGACACGCAGCCACCATTTCCCGGCCGGTGCCAGCCGTTCCCATACGCCATCGCAAGCTGTTTTCCCAGGTTTCAGCAAACGGACAGATATATGTATACCCGACACTTCATGGGTGGATTCAGACCAGTATCAACGGCCTGGAACTCGCCGCATTTCACGATGCAGCCGCCAATACCGGTGTGACACTGAGCGGTGGCGTATTCGACGGATCCACCGATACCCGAATCACCAGTCCCGAAAAATTGGATACCCATGTCAAACTGGTGTTGACCGACCTGAAACTCTCGGAACCGGCCAACGGACCGCTGCGCGATGTTCTGCGACTTCCCACTCCGCTGGATTTGGCCGTCGCCGCCATTGAGGCACCGGACGGTTCCATCACGCTTTCCTTCGGCGTTCCAATACGACATTCACATATCTCAATGTCAGCTGTTGAAGGCGGTGTGATCGGTTCCATGGCCAAGGCTATCGCAATTGGGATTGCCAGTTCGCCGCTTAAACTGGTGGGCGGACTTTTCGGCGGGGCCTCCGCAAAACCGGCACCTTACCCGCCGGAATATGTGCTTTACGCCCCCGCGGCGACCGGCCTTACATCGCAAGGCGATGCCGCAATCCGCCGCGTGATTCACCTGTTGCGGGGCCATGATTCACTTCAGGTGGTGGTGAGCCAGCAGCTTAGTACCGGGGATTTTGCGGTGGCGGAACAGCGGGCCAATCCGTCACCCAAGGAGGCGCTGGAGCTTATCAACGCACTCCGCCAGCGGCAGCGCCGCCTTTTGGTGCAGCGCGTCGCACTGGTCGGCCGACTCCAGGGAAATGCGGCCATTCGCCTGCGCTCGGCCGCCATACAGCGCAACCGCGACCAGCTTCTGCGGCTGGACCAGCGCCTAACGCATACCCGGCTGGCGATTGAATTTCTTTCTTCCGTGCTGGAACCCGGCGCGCGGCGCGAAGCGGGTCGCCGCACACGCGGTGTGGCAATACTGATTGGTCAACGGCGCGAGGCCCAAGTGAAAGCGTTGCTGCTGGCCTCCGGTGTGGCACATATTCACCGGCGAGTGCACATTGTATTTCCGCAATTTAAACCCGTTCAATCCGCCGCGGGCGGACCCACCGTTTTGACTCTGGAGCGCGTCACGGGTCGACAGAATTGACCGATCGGTTGCGGGACATGTTCATTCGCCCTGGTTCGCGGAATCTTGGAACCCTTTCGGCCGGCAATCGAAAAGGCCTTCTCGCGTTTCTGGTGCGGTGACAAAACCGCGCACAAATTGAAACCCGCCGTGCGGAAGGTATGAATGCATAAGAATTTAACCGACAAATCTTGAATTGCCGTTCGGTTTGCCCCACGCCGCACCAGGCGCGCTGTGGCAGCCTACAATACCCGGTCGGAACCCGCGTGTCTTACGGAGATTGCCCCATGCGCTCGGCTGCAGCCACTTGCCTGTTTTTCTGCCTGCTGATTGCGGCAATGACATCCCTCTGGGATATCGGCCCCGCAATATCGTCGGCTTCGCCTGCCCGCACTGCGTTGGCGACCGCTTCGCCGCGGGTGCTGCGAAATATTCCATATATTCATCCGCATGGACATGTCCGTATTGGAGATTTATACCTGCCCGCGGGCCACGGCCCGTTCCCGGCGGTGCTGCTGTTGCATGGCGGCGGCTGGGTGGCCGGGAGCAAGGGCGATGCCGGCGTTTCCTTTCTGGCTCCCCGGCTGGCCAAACGCGGCTGGGTTGTGTTTAACATCAATTACCGTCTGGTGCGGCGGGGCGGTGAATTTCCAGCGAATCTGGAAGACTGCAAAAACGCCCTGGCGTGGCTTATCATGCACGCCGACAAATATCATATTAACATAAATAGAATTGTAATTGCAGGCGCGTCCGCCGGGGCTCATCTGGCCCTGCTGACAGCGTATACACGCCATTCCCGTGACTTTCCCGCGTCGCGTTACCCGGCGGTCCGGCTGCACGCGGCGGCGGCAATCGGCTTTTATACGCCCACCGACGCTGCCTTTATCCGGTATCTGCCGCGGAGGTCCTTCGGTCGGCGGCTGGTGGTTCAATATCTGGCCGCGTGGCGAAAACTTCATCCGCATACCTGGTTGCTGGCACCTTCGCCGGTGAACTGGGCCGCCCACGGCGTTCCCACATTGCTGTTGCAAGGCACAGCCGATACGCTTGTTCCTCCGGTTCAGGCCGTCATCATGCAGCAGGCGTTGAAACGAAGCCACATTCCCGTCACGACGCTGATGATACCGGGTGTGGGCCACGCATTTATGGATTTCCACTGTCCGGCCCGCACACAGGGGTGGCACGCGATGGAACATTTCCTGGCCAGCATTCATGATCGAAAAAAGACACCACACCCGCACCCGCCGCAGTAAATTATGCAACGCCGGCAATAGATTTGCGGAAGCGGGAGCAGGCGATTCTGTAGCCCAATCTTGTATGGTATCACTTATAATCGATTGAAAAAGAAAAAAAAGATGCGTTTGTGTGACTTTTTTTCAATTATAGCCCATGTTTTGTATGATAATAACAAAGTAGCATGTGCAATCTACCTCTGGTGGACCGCGCCCCCGTTGCAAAGGTGTCAGGTAATATGTTGATTTCATTCTCCGTCGAAAACTATCGTTCCTATCGCGAACGCCAGACCATGAGTCTGCTGGCGGAGGACGGCCGTGAATCAATCGCCAATACAACTGCCATCCTTGCACCAGCCTTAAAGGGACGTCGTGTACTTAATGTGGCCGCCATTTATGGTGCCAATGCATCGGGAAAGAGTAACTTTATAAGGGCGTTTAACAGGTTAATCCGAATCGTCACGACATCTGCAAAACAGGGCACCGAAAACGATCGATTACCTGTAACGCCATTTGAACTTGACGATTTGTCCAAGGACAAACCGAGCTGTTTTTCAACCACCTTCATAATCAATGAGGTAGTCTATGTATATGATGTTGCCCTTTCCCGCGACCGGGTGCACAGCGAGGAGCTTACGGCGTTCCCCAAAACACATCCGCAGCGGCTTTTCTCCCGAACCGTCAGCAAGTCGGGAGTGAGCACCTGGCACTTTAGTCGAACCCATTTCCGTCGCGATCCGGCGCTGGAAATGCGTACGCGGCGCAACAGCCTTTACGTTTCGGTGGGGGCTGTCTTTAATCACAAGCTGTTAAAAGAGATATTTAAGTTTTTTGCGATCGCTAACACCCGCGTTCCACTGTTCGCGGACCAAGAACTGTTGCAATGTTCAAAGAACGAGAGTTTCATGGCCTGGGCATCCAAAATGCTCGCGGCTGCGGACACCGGAATCACGGATATTCGCGCCAAGACTGTGGATCGGCTCGTTGATCTTTCGGAGGAAATCAGAAAAACATTGCCGGAAAAAGCTCTGTCTGATCTGCGCTCTCAGCCGGATTTGCTTGTATCGCACCGAAAATCCTCGGGCGGTGAAACCTGGTGGCCGATCGGCAGGGAATCGGATGGCACACGCCAATTGTTGAGCCTGCTTCGTTCGTGGCATGGAATACTCTACAGCGGGCGGCTGGCTTTTGTGGATGAACTCAACGACAGCCTGCATCCGCTTCTTAGCCGGCGGCTGCTGCAAATGCTGGCCGAGGTCCCGCCGGGGCGCGCTCGTGGGCAGCTAATCTTCACCACGCATGACTCCACACTTTTGGATCCGCACCTTCTGCGTCGTGACCAGATATTTTTTACGGAAAAATCCTCCGACGGGGCGACCACGTTGTATTCTCTATTGGATTATACGCCGCGAAAGGATGAGGCCCTGCAAAAGGGCTATTTGGCCGGCCGGTATGGCGGCATTCCATTTTTTGGGGAGTTCAAATTTGAAGAAAACCATAAAACATCGGCCGATATCGCGGAAGTTACAGCATCTCCAGCGAACGGCAGGCGGAAGAAATCCTCTCCCGATCATTCTGATCGTGTGTGAAGGCCAGGCGACTGAACCGATTTATTTTAAATCGCTCGCCAATAGTCGAAGATTACAGGGAGTTACGGTCCGGGCGGCGAGAGGATCGGCGCCCATGACAGTCGTCCGGGATGCCATCAGTGCAAAAAAGCAGCAGGAGATGGATGCAACTCGCGGAGCCATGTTCGTACCATACGACGCGGTCTGGTGCGTGTGTGATGTCGATCAGCATCCGAAAATCCGCGAGGCAATAAAACTGGCTGAGCAGAAAGGCGTGAAGATGGCAATATCCAATCCCAGTTTTGAATTCTGGCTGGTATTGCATTTCGAGAAATTTACCACCACTGGAATTCAGCAACGCGAAATCCTCTCGCGATTGAAGCCCCAAATTCCGGGCTATGAGAAGTGAGCAAATTTTAAGGAAATTCTTCTGCCCAAGGTGGAGATAGCGGTCCGCCATTCCACTGTTATCTGGAAAGCACAATGGTGCTGCAAGCCGTCATCGGGTACTCATGTGCTTGACCGGAATCCGAGCACCCTGGTTCACAATCTTGTGGTGGACATGATGCCGCCTGGCGATTGAAGCGTCCGCACTCTGGCCACAAAATCCAAGGCCTGCTACGCCATTGAAAAGGATGAATGTTCACGAAATTCACCATGTTCACGTGTGCGTGCGCGGGGCACATTTCATAAACATACGCAAGCCTTTGGCCGCAGGGTGATTCAGCGCGCGGGACGAAGTTGGCGGCTGCATCGCCCGGTTCACCTTCCATCCTGCCCCCGGAATCCGTGCTGGCACCGCCTGCATACAGTCAATGCCGCTGCCAAAATTCACCTTTGGCCGCCGGGCAAACCGATGCAAAATGGCTTCAAAGCGGTTAAGCTAAGGGTTTTGGGTTTCGGCGCTTGGAGAGCCTGTTCATGACTTCACGGGAAATTCGTTCGCAGTTTATAGACTTTTTTGTCAAAAAACATCGGCACACCTTCGTGGCCTCGAGCCCGGTTGTGCCGCTGGACGACCCCACCCTGCTATTCGCTAATGCGGGAATGAATCAGTTCAAGCCTTATTTTTTAGGTACTTCCAAGGCTCCATGGCCACGGGTGGCCAATACCCAGAAATGCATACGCGCCGGCGGGAAGCATAATGACCTTGACGATGTCGGCCGATCACGCCGCCACCACACCTTCTTTGAAATGCTGGGCAACTGGAGTTTTGGCGACTATTTCAAACAGGGGGCCATTGAAATGGCTTGGGAACTGCTGACCCAGGTCTGGAAACTGGACCCCTCGCGACTGCATGTAACCGTATACCGGGGCGACCCCGCAGACGGCGTTCCACCTGATGATGAAGCCGCCCGCCTGTGGGAAACCGTGGCCGGTGTCAAGCCGGACCATATTCACCGGTTTGTGCATGAGAATTTCTGGGAAATGGGTGATACCGGCCCTTGCGGCCCCTGCACGGAAATATTTATTGACCGCACGCCAGACGGCACCGGCGGCCCGCAGGTAAACGGCACCGACCCGCGTGTCATGGAAATATGGAATCTGGTGTTCATTCAATACAACCGCGGCGCTGGCCGCAAACTGACGCCTTTGCCAGCCCAGCATGTGGATACCGGCATGGGACTCGAACGCATCTGTCAGGTCATCGGCGGATTTTCCGACAACTACGCCACAGATCTGTTTACACCGATTTTTAGCGCCATCAGCGACCTTTCCGGCCTTGGCTATGGCGGGAAATTTCCCACGCTGGATCAGGCTGGCGGCGAAGAGGCCGGCAATCTGAGCCTTTCGCGCGACATCGCCTTTCGGGTAGTGGCCGATCATATCCGTTGCCTGACATTCGCGCTGACTGATGGCGCGATTCCCTCGAATGAAGGCCGTGGTTACGTGCTGCGGCGCATTCTGCGTCGCGCCGTCCGCTTTGGCCGCCAGACGCTGGAACTGCGCGAGCCGTTTCTGCATCGGCTGGTGCCCGTGGTGGTCGATGCCATGGGAGACGCATTCCCGGAAATTAAAGCACACCCGGATGCGGTGGCGAAACTGATTCAAAATGAAGAGGAAAGTTTCAGCCGTACGCTTGACCGTGGTCTGGAACTTTTTGCCGCCGCCGCCGACGAAGCCCGCAAAGTCCCCACCGCCGGCACCCGGCCGGTGGTATCCGCCGCCAATGCTTTCAAGCTGCATGACACCTACGGTTTCCCGATAGACCTGACCCAGATTATCGCCCGCGAACAGGATTTGGATGTAGATGTGCCCGGCTATGAAAAGCTGATGGATGCCGCGCGCGACAAGGCCCGTCTCGCCGGTCGGAGCGGTCAGGAGAACCTGGCCGGGTTGCCGAACAATATTCTGACGGAACTTGCCGCCATGCGCGTCCATTCCACAGACGACCAGGCCAAATTCCTGCACAAGCCGCTGCGAGCACATGTCGCCGCAATTTGGGACGGCACTCACCTGTGCGACCATGCGGGCGGATCCGGAAAAGTCGCGCTGCTTCTGGACAAAACCAATTTTTATGCCGAAATGGGTGGACAGGTCGGCGATCAGGGGGAAATCCGTACTGATCATGGCGGTGTATTTGTCGTGGAAACAACACAAGTTAACGCCGGGTTTGTTCTGCATATCGGCCATATTAAAACAGGCAAACTCACCGTAGGCGACTCGGTTACCGCGGAAGTGTTCTCGGCCCGGCAGCGCACGGAAAAGAATCATACGTCCACCCACCTGCTTAACTGGGCGCTCCGGCAGGTGCTTGGCGACCATGTGCAGCAAAAGGGTTCGCTGGTAGATGCGCAAAAGCTGCGGTTCGATTTTATCCAGCCCGTACCTGTTTCAGATGACCAGCTTGCCCATGTTGAATCGCTGGTGGCAAAAGCCATTGAAGCGGATATGCCAGTTTACACCGCCGTGGTACCAGCGGAAAAAGGACGCGACATTTTTTCGCTGCGGGCTATTTTTGGTGAAAAATATCCGCCCATGGTTCGAGTGGTCAGCATCGGCCGCCCCGTGGAAGACCTGCTGGCGGACCCGGCGAATCCGAATTGGCGGCAATATTCCATCGAATTCTGCGGGGGCACCCATTTGGCCCACACCGGCCAGGCGGAGGCCTTTGTCCTGATTGGCGAAGAATCTGTCAGCAAAGGAGTCCGGCGCGTTGTGGCCCTTACGGGTCAGGCCGCCCGTGACGCCCAGCGACAGGCTGGCAATGTGATGACACTGGTGGATAAGGCGGCCCATGCGCCGGTCAGTGAACTGCCCGCTCTTCTGGCGGAAATTCAAAAAGTCGCCCGCGAACCGGGCCTGCCCATGATGGCCCGCCGGCTGGCCTTGCATACACAGGCTGCGGTTCAGGAAAAACTGAAACAGGAACAGAAAAAGCACGCAGGCGGAAATACCGACGGCCACGACTTTTCCAGTGATGTGGACAGGCTGGTTTCCACGATACAGACAATCGGCCCGGCAAAGCTGATTGTCGGTCAGCTTTCCACGGGCGACCCGGATGCGCTGCGATCGGTCATGGACAGTCTGAAGAAAAAGCTCGGGCAGGATTCCATGGCGATGCTGCTGGTCGGCACACATATTCAGACCGATAAGGATGGCAAGGCGCAACCGCCCAAGGTCAATTTGCTGGCTTCTGTCAGCGACGCCCTGATTGACAAATTAAAGGCCGGTGATTGGGTAAAACATATTGCCCCGCTGGTGGGGGGAAGTGGCGGGGGACGGCCGCAACTGGCCATGGCCGGCGGCAAAGATGTAGCCGGCATTGAAAGAGCTTTGGAGACCGGCCGTGATTTTGCCGTCGGCAAACTGGCCTAAATTCGCAGTCAAGGGGCGGCGACGGGCTGTAAACAAATGCAAACAGAGACTCAAGTGCTGGTTCACGCGCCGATTTCGGGCGAATTGTCAAAATCAGATCATCCATGATACAATTCTCACCAACTTCAGCAGGGTTCCCGGCGCACCAGGCTTTAACCGAGCTTTCGAAAAGTGCGATGGCGTTCGTGCGGCCAGATTACGGGACACATTATCTACCGCCATCCGATCCCGTGCGGCGACCGGACGGGCGGGCGGCGTTGGAAAGGAACCGACCATGGGAAAATTATCTCTGACCACGCGTCTGGCAAAGAAACTGGCACCCGGACTTTCCGCACTCGGCCTGATGGGGCTTGCGGTGTCAGCCCACGGGGCGGCAAACCCGGCTATGAAAATTTGTGCCATGTCGCCAGCGGACAGCAGCGCGGTCATTATTTTCCGCGACCCGGCCGCTCTGGACCGGAAAATTGTGCAGATCGCTGGCCAACTTAAAATCCCCGTTTCCCAAGACCCTCTTGCTTCCAGCGAACAGAGCATGGGTTTGACGGGCATATTCGATGCCAACCGACCGGCGGGCATTGCGATGTTGCCGCCGCCCAAAGGAAATTTGCAGCCCACATCACAATGGATGGTGGCGATGGTTCCAGTCACGAACTATGCTGCGGCGGAAAAGGCTTATCAATGCGCCGCTCCACAAAATGGCATCAGCGCCGGTCAGGATCCAACCGGCACGCCAATTTTTCTTGCACAGGAGGGCGGCTACGCCCTGTTTTCGCCATTAAAAGACGCACTGATCGCCTTTATGGCAAACAAGGTGATGCTTTCGGGCACACTAAGTCCAACCTATATGAAGGGCGTAAGCGGCAGCGACGTCAGTACGTATCTGAACATGAAAGTTCTTGGCCCCATTGCCAGCGCCGGGTTAAGCGCCGAATCGCAAATGATGCTGGGCTTTGAAGCCGGGGATCCTTCGCAGTTACAGTCCGCGGCCGTGCAATTGATTTTCGTCCGGTTAATGGAACAATTTCTGGGCAATTCGCAGCGGCAATTTATTGGGGTGCACATTACCAACCGGGGAATCAGCCTGCAGGAAATTGGCGATATGCAGCCGGGCACACCAATGGGCCAGTTGCTGGCCGCACAGTCCGCGATGGGTAAAGCGCCCCTTGCGGGCCTGCCGGGCGGACGATACGTGGTAGCTCAGGCATACAGCGTCAATGGACTGGCGTTATCGCAGTGGCTTAAGACTCTCGAAAGGCCGCGGCAAACCACCGGTGCCTTAGGCCCCATCGAAAAGAACCTGGAAAAAGATCTGGCCATCTACGGTCAATTTGTAGCCAATGTCCGGGAGTCAAGCAGTGTGATGCTAAGTTCGCGCCATGGTGGCGGCATCAGTGCAGTGGGACTTGGAACGTATACCGATGCGACTGGCATCATAAAGTCACTGGAAGGCTTTATGCCGAAAGTGCTCAAGATGATGAACGCTCCAAATGCGGCCGGTCCGAAACCTTTTGCGATCACCTATAAACCCAAAGCGATTTCCGTTGGAAATGTTTCGATGACACGGATTGAGATGAAACCGAGTCCGGGAAATCATTCGGTGGCCTCGATGTTCAAAACCGTCTTCGGTCAACCGGAAATAGTGGAATACTTTGGGACATTAAGCAAAACCCAAGCGGTCTGGACCATGAGCATGCCAGCGGCCAAAATGCCCGCGCTGATTGCCGCCTCGAAAACCCGCGTCAATGCGCTGGGCTTAAGCCCCTCCATTCAATTGGCACAAAAGCATGTACTGCCTCAAGCCACTTGTGTTTCCTATCTTCTTATCAATCGCCTGCTTTCAGACATGGCGGCCAATCTGCGAAAGGCCAACGGACTGCCACAGCCAGCGACCAATGGACTGGTTCTGGGCCGGCGTTTTGCACCGATGGTGATCAGCGCCAGCGCCCAAGGCAACCGCATGAGAATCAAGGCCTTCGTACCGATGGCCACGCTGGAAGATACGGTCAACCAAGGCCGGGCGCTGGCACCCCTGTTCATGCTGATGTCCGAACAGGCTCAGTAAGGCGCGGCACTGGTTAACCTAATCCCGGCAAACGACCAACACCAGCGGCGTTGCCTGCAAGTCATTATTTCCGCGCGGCCAATAAGGGAACCGGGCATCTTGAGCCGGCCGTGTTCAGCGGCTATATTCCTTTGGCGGCAAGAGGTTGGATTGAAATGATGCAGAGGGAACTCCATACAGGTAGCCACAATGACACGTACCCAATTGCCGTCCCCTGATCTAAATTCGTCGGAAAATCATGCGGCCATACACCGGTATATTCACCTTCGGCTAAAAGCGCTGGGCCTACCTACGGACAACAGCGATGCGCTGGGAGCGGAGCTTGACGATATCGCCTCCGGCTTGCTGGCGAACTTTCAGCAGAAGAACCGCCTTCTGAAAGACTATCGCAACCCGATAGACCGGCGGATTGAATCATTTTTAAATGACATTCTAGGTCCCCTCGGCGCAAAAGGGCCCCTTCGGCTGCCGGACCGCTGCCTTAGTCTGCATCGCACCGGGGTAGCACGGGAACTGTCGCTGCCAAAGGGAGAGGACTATTTTGCCAGTCCGCTGCTGAATTCCTATCGGGTGGCCAACGGCGTTTTGCATAATCCCGCCAACGACCGCCGCACCACCCAGGGAACATTTCATATTGCAGACTGCGGCCTGCCGGTTCCAGCGGACAAAATCGCGGTGCCGCCATTGGTTTACGCGAGGATATTTGAACATGCGGTCAATCCACCGACGGACTTGCTGACGCTGCCATACACCGCCAAAGGCGGTCGCGCGGCGGGAATTTTTTGCACACTTATGCTGCGGCCCATTGTGGTACCGGAAGTTTTCGGTTTAAGCCCGCAAAAGACGATGGAAATTCATTTTTTTGCACCGGGTTCGCTGGTCAGCAATCTGGATTTTGTGGAATCCATTTTTGGCAATGCCGGTGACCCGGTTCTGCCGGAAAATGACGCCGGTCTGGATGTAGCCCACTGGACCGGGCATACTGGCTGCGTCATTCTGGCCCCCCACCTGACGAAATTGACTAAAAAACAGTTGGGCCTGCCCGCATGGAATGCCGCGACACCGCGCCAGCAGCGCGATGGAATGTGCTGGAAAAATCCGGAGGAATATTACAATGGCGGATCGGCGTTTAAATTGACCTGTCGGGGTCCGCAGGGAGTCATGGTAACCATTATTGCAGACAATTATTTCGGGTATTGCAAAAAGGAAGTCAAAACCCAGATCAGTTTTGCCGCCAATCTGCTCGGCAATGCGGAAGAAGAACATGCCGGGGGCGCGGTGGCGTTTCCAAGTTACAGCCTGGGCACTGAATTCACTCCACACGAAAAATACTGGAACGGGCGAACCTTCGCCGATGTCGCCAAAGCTTACGGCCCACTGATGGACATTCATCCCGATGGTTACGGCGTAGACCGGCAGTTTCCCGATATCATTTATATCCCTGAAAACGCACACATGGACCTGCATACCACGCGCATTATCTGGGACCTGGATGAAAAACCCCGGTCACTGCCGCTGCTGGCGGACAAGCTTTATCTGACCCCTTCTGGCCAGAAGTTGTTTGTGCACAAACATCCGGGGTCCAACCGGTTCCGCATTGTGGTAACCGCGGCGCGCGGTGTTTTCTGCCACAAGCCGTGCACCGTCAGCGGCGGCGGAAAAAGCGAGATCAGCAAAAGTATTTCTGATTATATGATTTTTGGCCCGATCTATGTGGCGAATCTGACTCATGACCTCGACCAGGTGCAGGCCATTCTGGATAAAGATCATTCCATTCGATGGAAGCCGGGACACGAGCCGGCCCATTATGCCCACACACCCAGCCGCCCAATTTTAGGTGCCACGCGATCGCTGGGAAGCGTCATTAAGATGCTCACGCCATCCAACGAATATACTGACGACTACAACCGCTGGCTCGCCGCCATTCCCAGCGATATTCTGGCGCTGGTTTTCTTGATCAAGCGTTTATACAAACCCGAATGGGGGCCGGACTGGCGGACCCATTTTTCGGTGGATATTGTCAATGGCGAACCAGGGCACGAACTGAAAATGGATGACCGCAAAGCCGCGGGAACTTATCTGCGCGTCGGCCTGCGGCCCAATGGTGCCTGGAATACGTTCAAGGTCAGACAGGATTTTTTCCCGGCGGCAAAAGTCCAGATGGAAGATGACATTACCGCATCAACTGTCGCGCCCGTCGGACAGTTGTCCGTTAAGCCGCTGGCCGCCAGTGGACCAAGTGTGAAACTGGTCACAAATTGTGAACTGCGGCTGTTTCAGCGCCCGGATGATGCGGTCATTCCCGGACTGGACCGTCAGACAGAAGCTGATATGGCCCGGTCGGACAATTTTATTTCCAACTTTGAACCGCTGGACCCACAAGGCGTACTCGCCATTGTGGAAAACGTGGCGGAATTTGACGCCTATACGCCCCCCATGCACAATCTGCTGGGTGATGCCGCCCGCCGGGGACAGGGTTTTGTGGTTTCCTCCGCCCATCCGCGGCTGGTCAATGGCGAACGAACTAAAAATCCGCGGTATCTGCAATATCGGCCGGATCTAGCCAATCCACGGGATACCTATGCGGCAAATATGGCCTATCGTCTGGCGAGGGCAATTCCACTGGAAACGCCGGTCAGCTTTCCCGTTGATGCGGTGCTGCTGGGCCGACGGAACAATCCGCCCGATGCGGCCGCGGCGATCCGTTCGCTTGCGGTTTATAATCCGATTCACTACCAGGAGCTGCCGGAACTTTTCATGGATTTTATTTCCAGCCTGACTGGCAAAAGTCCATCCACAACGGGGGCCGGGTCCGAAGGGGCGCTAACCAAAGGCCCCTTCAATGCGCTGCTGACCACCGCAGACCTGAATGCGGCGCTGGTCAGTTATATCCTGACCGGACTGGCCGGCTTTTCCACCGCGGCGGGACATGTAGGCCCACGGTATAAAATGGGGCATGACATCAGTTTGCTTATTCCGGAACTCTGGTGCCGCATGGGGCCGGCAGAACGCGATCCGCAGTTCCTGATTGGCGGTGGCTATCTGGAAAAGCTGGAAGATTTCCAGCACAACGGCGTTCATGTGCCGGCCAGTCGCCTGGGCTATCGGGTCACATCGCGCTTCATGCGAATATTCCTGGGCAGAATTTTTGACAACCCGTCACGCATTTTCGATTCCCTGATGCTCAAGCCGGAACTCCAGGATATGGACCTGTTTGTGGATGGCGTGTTGAATATCGCTGAAACCCAGCAGCGGGTGGCGCTGCAATATTTTGAAGATGGGTCCATCGATCGGGCCTGCCCGCCGCTGAAAGCACTGCTGCACATTATGGCGCACGGCCACTACGCCGGCAAAAACGTGCACGACCCGGAAATCCGCGGCCTGTTCACACTGGAAAGCCTCTTGAAAAGCGACTGGTACCGGCAGCGGCTGATCAACAAACAGAGGTGCGACAGCAATCTGTACAAGAGACACATTCAATACCTGCACGATTTTATGCACCAATTACGCGATGATGGCGTTGCGGAAAATCTGAAACTTTCCGAACGACTGGCGCTGGCGCAAACCCAACTGCAGCGCGCCGAATCGGCGGAATATCTGAAGAGTCTGGAAGGAACGATTGGCCTGGACACGTTATGACATTCCTGGAGACCGCACACCCCAACCGGTAACCGGTGGAAATACCGTTTCGGCATCGGGCACGGCAGTTGCTTCCGGCCCGGCCCGTCCTGCGGATATTGCCGTTCTTTTTCTTATTACGCTGCTGGCATCATTTACTCCCATCGCGGTTCAGGCAGCCGTCGCCTCTTTTCCGCCGATCTTGGGTGGCGTGCTTCGCTTTGCCATCGCCAGCCTTATTCTGGGTGTCTTTCTGGGGATAAAACGAAAACTGCCGCGCCTGGGCCGCCGCGATATTTTGCGAGTGACGCTGCTGGGGCTGGTCTGTGTTCCGATCAACCAGTTCGCATTCTGGGGCGGGGTGGCATTGGCCAATCCGTCACATTCGGCCATGTTTTACGCCACCACGCCGGTGCTGGTAACAATTATGGTCTGTCTGATCGGCGTGGAAAAATGGAGCCTCCGGGTTTTTCTGGCGGCGGTGCTGGCGTCCGCAGGCGTTCTGGCGATATTGATTCACTCCGGTCTGGAATTACGCGGCCGGTTTTTTCATGGCGATTTGCTGCTGCTTTTGGCGGCGCTGACCTGGTCCGGCTATCTGGTATTTTCGCGACCACTCAATGACCGCTACGGCAGCCTGGCCACGCAGTTCTGGGTATTTCTGGCCGGAACGCTGGCCTCGATTCCGCTGGTCGGCGTGGAGGGATTTTCTGTCGCATGGACTCATATTTCATGGACTTCCTGGGTGGGTTTGTTTTATTTAAGTGTGGTGGTCGCCGTACTGGTATTCTTTCTTTTCAACTGGTCCATGATGCGCCAGCCGCCATCGAGGGTGGCTACATTCACCAATGCGGCCTATCCGCTGACACTGGTGTGGGAGGCGATCCTCAATCGGCGGCTGCCGGGAGTCTGGTTCCTGTTGGGTTCAGCCCTTCTGCTGGCGGGCATGGTGTTAACCCTTTCCCGCCCGCGCGCCAAGGTTATTGTGACAGAGGACATGGACCCCATTTCCCTGCCCGCCAAGGATAGGTGAAGCTTGCCCGGTTGCATGGAAAGAAACCCAGCGATAGACTAAGTTTTATGAGCAGAATCAACGGAATAAAAGGTGAAGCGTCGCCCAAAAGCGTCGAACGACAGGCGCGCTTGCTGGCCCGTGCAAGCCGAAAAGTGGACCGATCCATCAAGCATGTACTGTGGTTCCCCAGCAAGAAACAGATACGGCTGGTGGAGATTACAGGTGACATCCCATCCAATGCCGACGGACATGTCCATGCATACCACTTCCCCGCTGACCCGGAAAAAGAGCTCGACCTGCCAATGGCCATAGCCCTTATTCGACCCGAGGAAAAAGGACGACTGCGTCTGCCGAGCACCTGGGGAAGTTGGAGGAAGGCCGTTGACGTCAGCGGATGAAACCCTCGGCGCGGCGATGCGACAGGCATTTCTGAAGCAGGCCCGCAGCGATTTTATTCTTTGTCAGGAACTGCGTAACACCAGAAATCCGACCTGCCACTGGGTGCACTACCTGCAACTGGCAACCGAAAAGCTGGCGCGGGCCTATGAAATGGATATAACCTCCAACCGTCGGCCCGCCAAGACACACGCCGCCTTTGCAAGTTTCGTTCGCACGTCGCTGCAAAGCTCCGCCTGGCAGAAAAGCCTCGGTTATGGCAACCGCACCGCCCGATACAAAGCGCTATTGAAAAGGCTGCGTCCCTTAGCCGAATTGACCGAAAAAATAGCCCCGTCCTTCGCCGGATTTGATCGACCCAATCCGGAATATCCGTGGCAAGACTCAGGCTCGCGCGTCATAGCGCCGGTCGAACACCATTTTTCCGACTTTACGACGGCCGGTCCGCTTGTGCCGGAACTTTTTCATCTTGTCAAATGCATTCTGGACAGAGATTTGCCGCCATTATAATCTTCCTTCGCGTGTTGCCGCCGGCACTAATAAAATGCTGTTTTGATACCATGCCGATCACGGCACAAATGAGAGGAAAACGATGGCAATCAAATCGACCCTTGACGAAATTCGCGCCCGCTTCGATCAGGAGGTCGAGCGGTTCAGCAATCTTCAAACCGGTCAGACCGCCACCATGGATGCGGCATTGTGCATGGAATTGATCGCGCAGGCGGCGGTCCGCACCACCCCGCAGGCCACGAGCCTGCTGGACATTGGCTGCGGGGCGGGGAATTATACACTGAAACTGTTGAGCAAAATGGCCGCGCTGGACTGCACACTCATCGACTTAAGCGAACCGATGTTGCGCCGCGCGGTGGAACGCATCCGTCCGTGCACGACCGGGCGCGTGCGAACCCTTCAGCAGGACATGCTTTCCGCGCCACTTGGGGAAAATGAATTTGATATTGCGATGGCGGCTTCCACACTGCATCACCTGCGCGACGAATCGGAATGGGCCAGCATGTTCAGCCGCATATTCCGGGCGTTGCGGCCAGGCGGATCTTTCTGGATTTTTGATCTGATTTCGCATGAAGGTCCCATTGAATCGCTGATGCGGGACCGATATGGCGAATATCTGTCGGAGTTGAAAGGGGGCGGTGCGGAAGGGGATCGTTACCGCGATACGGTATTTGCCTATATTGAAAAGGAAGATACGCCGCGGCCACTGTTGTGGCAGATAGACCAGCTTGTCGCCGCGGGCTTCACCCACGTCGACATCCTGCACAAAAACGCCTGCTTTGCAGCCTTCGGTGGGGTGAAGGGCGGCGCATGTCAGCCGATCGGCGGACAGAGTTGAATCCGCCATGGAAGCGTCAACGCCACCAGTGCGGAACCGACGATTGATCCCCGATTGACAACCTTTACGTCAACGACCCGGCGCGGTCAATATTGGCGGTAACCATGGGGGCGGAACCGGCGGTCGGCTGATCGCCATCCAACACAGCAATGTGCGTAAATTCGTCTAAATTCAGAACCACTTTTTCACCATCTTCGCGCTCAATGATAAGCCGGTCCAGCCACAATCGCCGGCTTTTGTTGCGCGCGTACCAACTTCCGGTTTCCTGTCGTTCCTGACGGATCACGGTACCGGTAATGGCGATCGGATACACATGAGACCGATGGGCAATCTGCTGAGTGACGCGAACCCGTGTACCGGGCTGATAAACTGTGCACTTCTGCGTGCCATTCAAAAATGCCGAATTCTGCGATTCCTGCATGGAAAAACTCCAATAAACGGGCATCCCGGACCGTTCGCCGGACAGAGGCCTGGAACGAAAATACACACGGAACCGGTTTGGGGCAAGTACCAGCGCGTCTATGACGGATTTGCGGATTTGGCCAACGCCGCAGCTTCACGTTCCACGGGTGACACATTGGTCAGTCGGGCGGCCTTACGGCTGGTCTTAATTTGCGTACAATACATGGAATGAAGACTAAAAAGAATGCCCCCGTCGCCCGACGCAAGCCGCAGGCCCGCGTCCCCGCAAAGCGCAAGACAACCACGATCGTCCCGGTTGTCGAAATGAAGCCCCTGCCGCCAGAAATTCACGTAGCCGAGCCGGCAATTCCGGAGCCTGCACCACTGCTAACGGCGGAAGCGGAAATTGAAACCGGGGATGAAGGACTGGAACGGCTGACTTTCAGTATCCGGCATGACCTGCAAAAGCGGCTCGATCTTTATCTGCGAGATCGGCTGGCGAACCATTCGCGAGCCATGCTGCAGAAACTTATTCGATCAGGCGCAATTGCAGTCAACGACCGGCCCGCCAAGGCCAGCACCATGTTGCGGAGCGGCGATGTGGTGAAGGTGGAACTGCCTTCCGCGCCAACACGGGAAGCATTGCCGGAAAATATTCCTTTAAAGATCGTGTATGAAGATGACCAGTTTATGGCCATTGATAAGCAGGCCGATCTGCTTGTGCATCCCGCCCGCGGACATTGGACCGGCACACTGATTAACGGACTGGTGCACCATGCCCGGCAGACCGCGGGCACACTTTCCACCGGAAGCGATCCGTGGCGGCCGGGGATTATTCACCGGCTGGATCGAAATACGACGGGCCTTATTTTAATTGCCAAAACAGATGAGGCCCATTGGCGGCTGGCCGGACAGTTTGAACGGCGCACAGTAAAAAAAACATATATCGCCATTGTGCACGGAAATCCGTCGCTGGACAGTGACTTAATTGACGCGCCACTTGGGGTGGACCAGAAGGACCGCGAACGGTACGCCGTCCGCAGAGATGAACATGGGCGCCCCGCCCAGACGGTTTACCGGGTTCTGGAACGTTTCGGGCGGTTCAGCCTGATGGAACTTTCGCCGCGAACTGGCCGCACGCATCAGTTGCGCGTCCATTTGAGTTTTATCGGTCATCCGATTGCGGGTGATACTCTTTACGGTGGCAAGGCAATATCGTTATCGGACATTACCGGCCAAGCAAACGCCGAGCAGATGCCGATTATTGAAAGGCAGGCCCTGCACGCCCACCGTCTGCAGTTTGTTCACCCGACACGATTTAACCGGATGATATTAGAAGCCCCTTTGCCGCCGGATATGATTGAATTATTGAGGCATTTACGCCCGATAAACCGATGATGAGGGCATGGGTCGCCCGGGGGCGACGGCGGGGCGTCCCCAGCATAAAGGTCGCCCCGCAGTTTCCGAAACTGACCGCGCGGACTGTCCAGACGTGGCAGTGCGGGCGCTTTGTGTCGGAAAGCTGTTGCGCCCAGAATATTGCCGGCCGGATCGCGCGGCTTACAGAATTGGCGCAAAAACATTAGAACAGCGTGTGACACGAGGAATCGGTTTCATGGCAGACGCATCAACTTTGGACAAGTGCATGGACCTTCTGGGCTACCGGTTTAATAATCCGGCTCTGCTGGAAACGGCCTTGACCCACGCCTCCTGCACGGACGACCGTCGCAACAGCAACGAAAGGCTTGAATTTTTAGGCGACTCAGTGCTGGGTTTGGTGATCTGCCACCATGTATACGACCGGTATCCGGAAAAGCTGGAGGGCGAGCTGACCATTCTTAAATCCGCAGTGGTCAGCCGTAAAACATGTGCGGCCATCAGCAACGAAACCGGGCTGACCGGATTTATAGCGGTGGGGCCAGGCATGGATAAAACCGGCCGCCTGCCGCACAGTCTGGCCGCCGGCGTTTTTGAATCCGTGGTTGGAGCGATTTATCTGGACGGCGGGTTTGCGGCGGCACGGGCATTCATACTGGCCGCCACCGAGCGCTGGATCGCGCAATACGCCTCGTCCATGCACCAGCAGAATTTTAAATCGGTACTGCAGCAGTATACCCAACGGCACAGCGGAGGCACGCCAACCTACGAAGTTCTGGCGGAAAGTGGGCCGGATCATGACAAATCGTTCTGTATCCGCGTGGTAGCCGCGGGCAAAACTTTTGAATCAGCATGGGGGCAAACAAAAAAACAAGCAGAGCAGCAGGCGGCTTTCAATGCGCTGCGCGAACTGGGTGTCATGGCGGAACTTGGTCTTGCAGCCGGCGCGGAACATCTGAACGGGGATCACCAGGTAATTCCAGAAAAACCTGAATAAAACATCCTTACGCCATAATCTGACCGGTGTTGCCGCCGGACTTTTGACCGCTGCCGACATAATCAAAAGGCATTTATCCGCGCTGCAAGCACGCCCGCGGCGCGCAGCGTCTCGGGTGTGCAAACAAATCGCCATCATTTACAAGCTGTTTTTTGCGTCCGCCAGGCACCCCATAAGACTGGCGGCGAAATTCGTGTGCCCGGCCATCACCCGGAGCTTATTTTTTAATCCTTCAAGTCACATTCATCTGGACAATGTTTTTTGAACAGACGGCTCGAAGACCGAATGCCGCCGCCATGTGGATTTTATCGGCCACATGACAGTGGTGGGCAAATGCCCGCGTGGGACAGCGCCCCATAATAAAAAAAATAGCGCGCTGGAGGATATTTTGCTTGTTTGGCTCGCCGGCATCGCCGATGAAATATCCGTTGGAGATGGAAGGATCCGGGGCCGTAGTGAAAAGCCCCCGGCGGAAGAAAGAAAGATTCCCGGGACACTGAAAAGGAAGTGCGCATCGGAATATGGCAGACAACCGTTTTATAATTTAGTTATGTACATTTTTATGAGGATTTTCAAATGATTGCTTCACACCGGAAGGACGTCCGGATGTGGAGAGAGAGAAAAATCGCGGCTGTCTCACTGGCGATTGCAGGGGCCGCGGCGCTGGCCCTGAACTCGCACGCAGGCGCGACGGTTTCCACCACACTCCCCGCTCCCACCGCTCCACTGACTATTGCGGCGGGAACCACTTATAACCCCACCCAGACGCAGATCGGCCTGCCACAATTGCTGGCGGCCAATTCCAGCCTGACCGGAGCGGGTGTGACGGTGGCGCAGGTTGAAGCTCCGCTTTCCGGCGGCGACTATTTCGAACCCACCATTTCCCAAACTGGCGTTTCCCCGTTGATTTTTACCTTTGTAAATGGGTCCGGGACGGTGTCCACCGCACAGAACACGTCGGAAGAATCCGGCCACGCCACCTATGTGGGTCAATTGTTCTACGGCACCTCCGGCGGAATTTCGCCGGGGATCAGCCAGATTTATGTGTTCGACGCCAATGACGCCTACCTGACCATGGCCAATGGGAACACCCTTATTCCGACCGGCGACACCACCGCCCCGGCGGTGGTGAATCAGAGTTTCGTGTTCCCGGGCGAAAACGCCTACGGAATTCAATACCTGGACTCCCTTTATGACAATTATGCCGCGAGCCACAACACATTGTTTGTGTCAGCCATCGGCGATGGCGGCAGCAGTTATGCCACCGGAACCAGTCCGGTCAGTTATGTCAATCCGCCCGCGGACGCCTATAACGGTATCGGTGTCGCCGCCCTGAACGGCGGATCGGGCGTGGGACCGACCTACGACGGTCGCAGCAAGCCGGATATCACCGCACCCGGAAGCTACACAAGTTATACGACGCCCATTGTTTCCGGCGCAGCGACTTTGCTGATTCAGGCCGGCGACGAAGGCATCGGCGGAGCCGGCACGCAAGTCGCGGCCACCGATATTCGTACCGTCAAGGCGCTGCTGCTAAACGGCGCGGTCAAGCCGACCGGCTGGACAAATTCCTATACAGTCAACAGCGGCGTGATCACGTACAATGCCCCGAAAGCATTTTCCAACACTCCGCTGGACCCGCGTTATGGCGCAGGCGTGGTAAATGTTTACAATTCCTACGAGCAGCTTGCCGCAGGCGAACACACCTACAGCGCAGCGTCCACACAGGCGGTCAATGCCGCCCCGGTGTACGCCACCACTGCCGGCCCCGTCGAAACGAGCTTTGACGGCTGGAATCTGGCGACCATCACCAGTGGCACGAGCTTCGATGCGGCGCAACATTATCTGTTCAACCTTCCGGGCACAGGCGGCAATTCATATGACCTGACCGCCACACTGACCTGGGACCGGCAGGTGAATCAGACCGCAATCAACAACTTGTCGCTGTATCTGATGAGTTCCGGCGGAAGCCAAATCGCCGGCAGTTTCAGCACCATTGACAATGTGCAGCAATTAACCGTGAGCAACCTGGCACCTGGAAGTTACGATCTGCAGGTCATAAAGCTGGGCGGGACATCCATTGTATCCGCATCCGAAACCTATGCACTGGCATTTAATTTTGTCGACCCGGCCGGGCCGACTTCCAATGGCGGCAGCATTCCGGAGCCAGCCACATGGCTGCTGATAATGACCGGTGCAGCCAGTATCAGTCTGATGCCACGACGGGCGTTTACCCGGGTGCGGGCCTGACATAAACCGCACAATGGCGGCGGTCCGGACCGGGCAGACTATAAAAGACACGAGAGATTGAGGATTACCTTGGGTTCAGCTCAGCACGGCGGGGCGCTTGCGCCTCGTCGGCTGATGCTTTTTTTTAGCCTAACTGTTCGCCGCCTGACGTGGCTGGTTATTTGCGAAAGAACGTCTTGCCCGGCGCGGTGATCTTGCTTAAGCGATTGTTGACATACAACCCCTCCAGCAAAAATTCGGCGAGCGAAACCAGAACTCCGGCGTCGTCAGCGGACAGTTTCATATCTTTGGCGAGTTTTACCGCAGCGGCCTTTAGCCCTTTTACATGGCCAATATTTTCCAGAAGAATTTCCGTGGGAACTTCGTCGCCCACCTGCAGGGCGACACCGCCCTTGAACTGGGCAATCAGTTCAGCGTAGTCGTCAATTTCCACACTGCGATCGAAAATGGATTTAACCGCTTCGCCGATCAACGCCCCGATGAGTTTATCTTCAGATGACTCACCTTCAGGCAACATCAGTTCGACCTTGCCGCGAGAACTGGCATGGATAAATCCCAGATCATCCACGCGGGCGACAACACGCGATTCTTTATGCAGAATGCCCCGGCGCTCAGCGGCACTGACCAGATTTTCGGCATTGGCAATGGAACAGCGCACGCTTACGCCGCTGGCCTGATTCACGTGCGGACTATGGCGGGCGAGACGGACAAATTCCTCAAGAATCTCGTGCATGAAACGCGGAATTTCCACCGTTACGCCGCCGTCGCGATCAAGCCATGCGTTTTCCCGTGTAATTTCCACCGCTTGCTCAAGATTGGCCGGATAATGCGTGCGAATGACACTCCCGATGCGGTCTTTAAGCGGAGTCACAATGCGCCCGCGGTTCGTGTAATCTTCCGGATTGGCGGAGAAAGTCATGCACAGGTCAAGATCAAGCCGGATAGGATAACCGCGTATCTGCACATCGCGTTCCTCCAGAACGTTGAACAGACCCACTTGAATTTTCGGCGCCAGGTCCGGCAATTCATTCATCGCAAATATGCCGCGGTTTGTGCGGGGAATCAGGCCGAAGTGCATGGTGGATTCATCGGAAAGAAATTTGCCCTGGGCGTGCCGCACCAGGTCAATTTCACCAATCAGGTCCGCGATCGTCACATCAGGCGTGGCGAGTTTTTCATGGTAACGGGCACTTCGATGCAGCCAGTGTATCGCGGCATCATCGCCCTGTTCGGCGACAATCCGGCGGCCTGCGGAAAATCGTGGAGCGATCGGCTCATCCGGAATTTCGGATTCCGACAGAACCGGAATCCATTCATCCAGCAGGTCCGGCAACATTCTCAAAAGCCGGGATTTCGCCTGGCCTCGCAGACCAAGAAACAGCATGTCATGCCGACTAAGAATGGCATGAACGACCTGCGGGATCACTGAATCTTCATAACCGACAAGGCCGGGAAACAGGGCCTCTCCGCTGCGCAGCCGGGCAATCACATTGCGGCGTAATTCATCTTTGACGGTCGATGGCTTATAGCCGGTGGATTTGAGTTGGCCAACTGTACGCGGCTGGGGGGGATGGTTCATATTTAAAATCCTTGAGGAATTAAACTGCCGGAGCAAATATTCAAAGCCGAAAGCATGGTAGCGCGGCGGCGGATTGGAATCAACCGGTCCCAAGCATTGCGCCCCATCACGGATATACAAGCTTGACCAAACTGCATCGATTTGATAACCTAAAAATTTAGGTGATAGAAAAAGGCGTTAACCCATGCTGAAATCCACCGAATCCACCCCCACCCAGCGCGAACTGGAAATATTAAAAATACTCTGGGATATCGGCCCGGCCACAGTGCGCGACGTGCACGAACGCATGACGGCACATGAACCATTGGCACAAAATACGGTGCAAACTTTTTTACGCTTGATGGAAGACAAGAAACTGGTGGAGCATGTGGCCGCGGGCCGGGCATTTGTCTACCGGCCGCTGTACACGCGGCAGCGAACCGTATCGCGATTTTTGCATACCATTTGTGATGGTGCCGTGGACCAGTTGGTGCTTCATGCAATCGCCGATCGCGGCTTGACGGAAAGCGAATGCCGTCAACTGGAACAGTTAATTCATCACGCCCGTACGACCGGTTCCGATCCCGATGCTGCCGATTCAAGCCGCCCGAAGGAGCCGCAAAAATGACCGGTCCGTCGGGCACGTTGACACAAGGTATTCCCCTGTTCAGCCATTGGCTGCTCGAAAGTTTTTTCGCAGCCACAACCCTGTTCGGTATAGGCACGCCCATCGTCATGCGCGTGCGATCAACCCCGCTCCGCCAGCGCCTGGCGGAGGGAATTCTACTTGCCGCACTGCTGGCGGCCCTCCTGGCGGCTATTCCTGGCATTCGTCCGTGGTCCTTGGGGCTTGTGGCCGCAAATGCTTCTCCAAAGGTATCGGCGGCCGACGCTAAACCGCTGCATATCGGCCTGATCCAGCATTTTGCCAGCGGCTCACCGCATACGGCCAGTGCGGCCAATTCCACGCGACACACAGCCCCCCTGCTTTTGCAATGCCGCCGCTGCGCGAGCAGATTACTGGCAACCACTAGAACGCTATTGCCGCCCATCGGACTCATTGAATGTGTGTATGCGACCGGAGTTTTATTGTGCCTGCTGCGCCTGCTGCTGGCGTCAATTCTGCTGCGTCGCTTGGTGCGGCGGTCCATTGCGGCCGGTCCGGATACGCTGGCCTGCTGGCAGGCCGCTACCCGGCCTATGCTTTGCGCCGCTGCAAACATCCATCGCACCAGGCCCGACTTTGCGGCGGAATTGCGCATCTCGCCGGACATTGCCGCTCCGATTGCTTTTGGCATTTTGCGGCGGTATGTGCTTATTCCACCACAGTTGGCCCGCGATTGCCCGTCGGAAACGCTTGCCGCCGTTTTGCGCCATGAAGCGGCGCATCTTGTCCGACGGGATGGCTGGTCACAATTTGTCGCGGCCATAGCCGGTGCCATTTATTTTTATCAACCCTTGGTACACATGCTTCGGCGTCGCATTGGCCGCGACCGAGAACTGATTGCGGACAATTGTGCCGCCGACTTGTGCGGCGGAACACTTGCCTATGCCCAACACCTGCTAAATGCCGCCAAAATGTGCCACATGCGGCGGTCGGCGGCTTTGGCCGTGGGACTGGTAAATCGCCAGTCAGAATTGCAGGCTCGCATTGTACAACTCACACAGCCGACAAACGGTTCTATGAAAGTAGTCTCCGGTCGATACCTGATATTATGCGGGCTGTGCCTGCTGACTTTTGCCACCTGTATTTCCATGGTAACGCTACGGGCAAAAGTCGCCATCGCCGGCCCTATCCGCCGCGCATCGGGCGCTCCTCTGTCGCGGGCAAAATCGACCGCCCGGACTCTGGCACGCTGCCGACAAACCGGGATCGCGTTTCTACTTCAGCGGCAGGATGCGGATGGTGCGTGGCTGGGTCGCTATGGACCAGCCGTCACTGCACTGGCCACCAAAGCGCTTATTCAGGCTGGATATTCTGTAAGCAGTTCGCCAGTGCGGCATGGACTGATGTTTATCGAATCCCAGCGCCATGCCGATGGCGGGTTTTATGGCAATACCGAGCCGCTGTACAACACCGCTATTGTCCTACGCACATTGGGCTATTTTCACACCGCACGCATTAAGCAGCAGATTGCCGCCGCCGAGGCCTTTCTTCGCCGCGCCAACAGCCTGCCGAACCAGTCAATTCAACAATGGTTCGGCAGTCGTCGGCGAACCACATCAGCCAGCCAGACCGGACTTGATGGCTATCTCCAGCACAGCCTGACTGGCCAGGATCAATCGGGCAATACCAGACTTCTGCAGTCGGCGTTACGCTTGGCAGAACGGCCCAACCGGGCATCTGCGGCCACGGCCAGGTCACCCGGTGAATCGCAGGTCGCAGCATTCCCTGCATTACCGGCCAATCAACCATTTTTGGACGCGCACGAACGCAGCGCTGCCATGCGGCTGACCAATTACGGCAACATCACGTACAGCCAATTGAAAAGCATGGTGTATGCAGGCCTTTCCGGCCATGACGTGCGCACCCGCCGCTTGCTGGCATGGCTCCAGAGGCACTACACGCTGGCTGAAAATCCGGCGGAAGGATCGCGCCGCGGACTGTTTTATTACTACCTGACACTCGCCTCGGTTCTGCACGCTTCCCACCATCGCATTTTTACCGATTTTCACGGCCAACCGCATAATTGGTCGCGTGAACTTCTGAGGCGGCTTTCCAAAATGCAACGGCCAGACGGAAGTTGGCGGAATTCCAGTAACCGAGCCTGGCTGGAAGGAAACCAAATAATGGCCACGACATATGCGGTGCTGACGCTGGAGGAACTACGAAATTGAATTTTCCGCCCACAATACAGCGGCGGAAAAATAATTCTGAATGCCTGTAGCTGTGCATGCGACGGGCTTCGCGGGCAGCGACCGGGTCGGACAACTGGTCGTGGCCAATAGGAACTTAGGAGATTGAATGAAAAAGCAGCCCTTTTTCCTGCGCAGATTCCGCGCGCATTTCCCGCTGGCGGTCCTGCAACTGACCAGCCAGTGCGCGGCCGGGGCGATGCGGTGGAACGGCTGCTGGGGCAGCCGGGCGAAAATTGGAAACTGTGGTGGATGGCGCTGGGGGTTGATTGCGGGTGTGCGGATCGGCGCGACCGCATGAACCGACAAGGGTCGCTGCAGGCGTGCCGGGTGCGATTTCGGGGAGCGGGATTTGGCTGGGAAATGGCAACAGTTCGAGGCATTTTATGCCTTTGCACTGGGGCGCGGCATTGTGTTGCAACCAGATGTTCAATACTTCGCCAATACCGGTGGCGGCGTATACCCCAATGGGCTGATTGCGATGATCAGAGTAAATGTGAATTTTTAGGGCTTGAAGGTCAGATAATGGGTATATCGAAAATTGTACAATATGATTTCGCCACAAAGCTGACCGAGCCACGTTGTTTGCGGTTTCGCCCGACTTTACCCTGCCCGGCCACCGAAATCAGGCCTGTGACGGCGAACCACGGCGACGCACCAAACGGTACTTTCCGTAGAGACGCGGATATTATTAAGTCTCGGTTGCAGATATGCTTCTGAAACCGTATTGATCAGCGCGGAGAAATATGAACACCATGAACAAGTCATCCACTAATCCTCGAATTGCCATCGTCGGACTGGGCAACTGCGCCTCAACGCTGGTACAGGGGCTGAGCTATTATCGCCGCAGCGGCCAAACCGTCGGCCTGATGCACCCGCACATAGGAGGCGTGGAAGTCGGTGATATTGAAATTGCCTGCGCGTTTGACGTAGACAGCCGCAAGATAGGCCAGCGCGTGGCGCATGCGATTTTCGCAGCACCGAACAACAGTCGCATTTTTGAACCGGAACCGGAAGACAGCGGCGCACTGGTTCACGCCGGCCCGCTGAGTGATGGCGTGGCGGATCACTTACGAAATGAACACAATCCACAACATGTGGCGGTAGCCGCGTCAGCCATCACCGGAACGTTGGCACAAGTGGTGGATATTCTGACCGCCAGCCGCGCCAACGTGCTGGTCAATTACCTGCCGGTGGGATCGCAACAGGCAACAGAGCTGTATGCCGAGGCATGTTTACTGGCTGGCATCGGAATGGTCAACTGTATTCCGGTCTTTATTGCTAGCCAGTCCACCTGGGCGCAGCGTTTTGCCCATGCGGGACTGCCGCTGGTGGGCGACGATGTAAAATCGCAATTCGGGGCCACCATTGTTCACCGGCAACTGATGATGATCGCCCAGCAGCGCGGCATCACCGTGGATACAAGTTACCAGTTAAATGTGGGTGGAAACAATGATTTTCAAAATATGCTGGAACGCGGGCGGCTGGTCAGCAAAAAAACCAGCAAGACCGAGGCGGTGACCAGTCAGGTTCGCGGCGGCATGAAGGCGGAAAATATTCATATTGGCCCGTCGGATTACGTTCCGTTCCTGCATGACAACAAAGTCTGTTATATTCGGATGAATGCCCGCGGCTTTGGCGGCCTGCCGATGGAATTGGACCTGAAGCTTTCCGTGGAAGATTCGCCCAACAGCGCAGGGATAGTGGTGGATGCGGTCCGCTGTGCATGGCTGGCCCAAAATCGCGGTGAAGGCGGCGTGCTTAAGCCGATTTGCGCGGCACTGATGAAGCATCCACCTGAACAGATGACAGATCAGGATGCAGCCGCCGCAATGGACGCCTGGATCAGTGCCGCAGGATAGCGTCGGCCTGTCTGGTGGGCTGTAGCTTAAATCCCAAGAAAATGACGTACCTCGACCCGGCTAAAAATGCCAGGTCGGGCCGGAATTGCTGATTGATGGGCCGCAAACCGGCCAAATGCAAGGCGGCGGAGGTGAAAGACCAATTCGTAAGCTCATTAAAGGTGGTGCGACGCCGCCCATGGCCCATTTGCGTTCATGCCTGCGGGCACGGGCCATGGCAAATTTATGGTTGACATTCCCGGCGTGCGCGATATTCTTCACGTTAAGAATGGCGGGTAGGGGTATTTTGCGCTTGCAAAATGCCCGACGAAGGTTGACTGTTTTAATATCGCGCCCGATAAAGCGCACGGAGTTTATTTTCATTCCAAGGCGGTTTCAGGAGTCCGATCATGCGTAAGATTCTCGGTCCATTGGCGATTTCCTCGGCCTTGGGTTTAACAGCTTCGCTGAGTCTTGGCGCTACGCCGGCTTCTTTGACGGTGGGTGCCACGTTCGCGGGTGGATCGTATGGCCCAAACGGAGCAGCCGGAAGCGCCAACTACGTGCAGGTCCAGGATTTTCCGCCGGATATGGCGGGTGCCGTCGGTGGCAGTGCAGGGGCCAATTATGCCATGCAAATCATTAACGGCTATGTCGGCATGTGGAGTTTGACCACCACCAATACCACCACCACGCCAAGTCTGGTCTCTCAAATGACTGATTCCGCATTCTGGACGAATGCGGGCATTACCATTGGGGCTTCCAACGTGCCGTTTGATCCGCGGCTTGTCTACGACTCAAATTCACAACGTTGGTTCGCAACGGAAGACAGCTTCAGTGCCTCCGGCTACGCCAACGATATTCTTTTGGCGGTATCTAAAACATCGAATCCAACTCAGGGTTGGACCGCATTTTCGATTCCAGGTTCGCTGCCGAATGCGGGCGGCGGTTATACCGGACCGGGCACTTGGCAGGGAACAACCTATGGCGGAGGTACCGGCACGTGGAATGGAACAATCAACACCACTGGTGCTTGGCAGGGCACTGTGGGCGCAAGCCCCGCTCATGGTACTGGCGCCAAGGCTCCGGGCGCGAAAGCCGCCAGCGGCAGCGGTTATTTCGCCGATTTCCCGACACTCGGCGTTTCTCCTGGCTATGTGACAATTGGGGCAAATCTTTATCCGGCAGGATCCGGTAATGATGTGGCCAGCGCCGGTGCCGGCATCACGATCATTTCCATCCCCAAAACGGCGCTTTTGGCTACTACGCCCACCACCACCGGGCTTGCACCCTCGTACGATTTAAATCCGACCACTTACGGCTTTACCCCGAATGCGGTCAACGATATGTCCACCGGCACCACCACGCCAGGCACGGCCTACGTGCTGGGAAACGGCGGCTATTCCGGCGTGCAGCAGACCACAATTACCACCCTAAATAATACCCCCACAGTATCGGCGGCGACTTACACGACCTTCAATGAAGTTGGCCAGACGGTGCAGCAGCTCGGTCAGCCCGGAACCGCCCACACGATTGATGGCGGCGACAGTCGACTTTCATCGAGCCTCAACCTTGTAAGCATAAACGGCACACCTCTGATCTGGGGAGTTCAGACCATTGGTATTGCCGGTCCAAATAACACGGTAGTAGACGGATTGCGCGTGTTTGCCGTTGCGGCCGGCAATAACAAGCCCGTTGTGGACCAGATTTTCACGGACACCGCCAATCCGTCTGAATCCTTGGCGTACGGATCGCTGGCGATCAACAGCAGCGGACAACTTGTGCTGTCTTTCAATGAAAGCGGCACAGCCAATGGACAGTTTGTCGCCATTCGTGCCGTGGCCGGCACCTACAATTCCACGACCAATACCATTACCTTCGGAACACCCCAAACGTTGAAGGCAAGCACCACAGATTATTATCTGCTTGATTCTCAGGACAATCTGAATCGCTGGGGTGATTACAGTGCGACTGTCGCCGACCCCAACAACGCTGGAGTTTTCTACAGTTTTGCGGAATATGCCAACGGAGCGGCAAGCTGGGGCACGCAGATCAGCCAATTGACCTTCGTACCCGCGACAGCTTCCTTAGCCAGTCCGTCATTTGCAATTACTGAAGTCCCGGAACCTGTCAGCGTCGCACTCCTATGTGCAGGCGGACTGCCCCTGCTTCTGCGGCGTCGCCGCATGGCCACCCGGTAACGCGAAGCGCGCAACCCAGTTTTACCTGTTTGAAAGCCATCGCGCGTGTGCGGTGGCTTTTTTTTCGCATAACGATGGCTTTCTGAAATTCGAATCCCGATTCTCCTATTTTTTCGCCCGCAGGCAAAAAAATAGAGCAGGTGATTTTTGAACAGGAGATCAGGAGAGCACATACGGCTGGAGCAAAAGAGTAGCTGTCGCCGAGACACAAGGCGCCTCCTGCGGTCACCTGCTCAACTGTTCCCCTGATCAAGAGGTCGCAGCTACAAATCCTGTCGCCCCGAAGCAATCCTTACCGGAAGCATGGGCCGGAAAAAGGCCAACTTCTGAACATTGCCTGCAAAGTATCGGACGGCAGCCCGCCCGTATAAAAACGCGGCGAAAAAAAAAGGCTCCGCACCAGCGGAGCCTTTGGGATTGTGAATTCAATCTACTTTATATCTCATACCGATCAATAATTCCGGCCGAACTGCTTGCGTTCCCATTCCTTCTGAATGATGATTCGCGGCCGTACCAGAATAAGAAGAATTCCAGTATCACGCACGTAGGACCGGTTGGTGAAAAGGCGGTTGATGAGCGGTATTTTGGACAAAATTGGGACGCCAGCTTCCACTTCAACCTCGCCCGCAAGGCGCTGGCCACCCAGCAGCAGAGTGCCACCATCTGGAACAGACACTGTGGTTGCCACCTGGGTCAACTGAACGTCAGGCAACTGAACAAAACCAAGGGCCGCCGGCGCGCCACCACCGGTAATATTCTGACCGGTAATATTAAAGGTGGTCAGACCAAGGAGTGTGGCCAAAGAGGGCTGAATGGTCATTTCAACATATCGTCGATCCGCCGAAGCGGTGGCCTGCACCTGCAACACCACACCGGTAGAAAGAGTGGACACATTTAAGGTAGGCGAGGAGGTTGCGATTGCGCCGACGCCGCCGGTGACGGTCTGGCCGCCGGTTTCGCTGGAGACAAAGTTCTGCTGCTGCGTGACCGTAATATAAGATTCCTGTCCGTTGTACAGGGTGACGCGTGGCGCTGTCAGCGTAGTGGAGTGTTCGCTTTCCTGCGTCGCCTGCAGAAGGAGGCTCAACTGGTAATTGGAAAGTATGCTTCCGCTGAAGTTCAAGGCAGATGTTGCCGCACTGAAATTCTTGGCAATATTGTTTCCAACACCGGTAGCCCGGGGTGTGGCAATTGTGGCGGTGTTGTTGCCAAAGGTGATCGGCCCCGTGCTGCCGCCGAACAGGGATCCCGTAGCGGAATTGGCCGTTGGTGCTCCGGCACCGTTGGTGGTGACAAACGCGGGGAAGCCAAGGCTCCACGAGAATCCAAAGAAGTTCAGGAAGCTGGAATTCACGATAAGGAATCGCGTATTAACTGAAATTTCAATCGCACGGGCTTCACGGAGTTTTTCCAGCAGACTTTCGATTTTTGACTGGTTATCTGGAGTCTGGCTGATTACCAACTGACCGTTAAGTTCGCGGACGTTGCCGGCGGTTCCGCCATTGGCAACCCACGAATTTCGGTCGACCGTGTTTTCAATCAGGCGGGTGATTTCACGAACCATCTGGCCGCGGGTTTTCTGGCCGCCATTGGCACCTCCCGCCGCCCCGCCGGCCGCACCACCGCCGCCCTGAAACAGGCTCTGTCCACCGCCGCCGCCCAAACCACCGCCGCCAGACGCGCTGACCTGCGCGGTCGAATTCTGGGTTGCACTTTGCAGATTGAAGGAGGGCGCATTGCCGCCAAAATTCGGCGGCTGAATCAGCAGGTCCGTGATGTCATAAACGCGAACCACTGACTGCTGAGCCAACTGATCTTTAGTGGAAATCGTGATCACGCCTTCATCTATGCTGTAGCCAAGCGTGGTTCCACTGGAACCTTGCGCCTGCTGAAGCACTATTGAAAGCACCTTTTTAAATGGAACACTGCGCAAGGTCAGGCTGATCGGGGTCTGGCGGGATACGCCGGCATTGGTAAGGGCATTCCAGTTGACCACAATATTGGTGCCGGTTTCGTTTCGCAGAAGTTTGACCACTTCAGAAAACGGCTGGTCATTGACGGATAACCGACCGACGCTGTCATTGAGTCTGTTACGAACCAGCTTGTCGGCGCTGGATTCAGAGCTGTTTTGTTCAGCTTCGCGCATTTTGCTTAGCTCCGGCCAGTCGCTTGGATACACGATAAGATTGGTGTAAGGAATCAGGTCCTTTTCGCTCTTGATATCCTGTTCCTGGGCCTGTCGCGCACCTAAGTCGTGATAATGGTTCCAGCGATTGTATTCAATCTGGTCCTGCACCATGCGGCGCATCAGGCGGGCCTGATAGTTGGTCGGATCAATGGCAACAACTTGAAGCAGCGTCGCTTCGGCGTGGTTGTATTCAAGCCGCTTGTAATATTCGTCCGCCTGGGCCATCAGGCCTTTGACTTCGGCCTGGCGCTGAGCGACAAGCTGCCGCTCAATGTTCGCCTGGCTGGTTTGAATTTCATGCTGCTTAATGGTGGCGCTCTGACTGGCTGCAACCGCCTGACGATGTTCAATCATCGCAAGCTGCGCACTGGCGCGGGCACGCATCGCCTGATATTCCGAGGCGGTGAACAGATGTCGGGCCGCCGCAGCGGTGGCCAAAGCGTCATTGGCACGGTCGGCGGCCACACTGAAATGGCCCGCCTGCATTTCCTGATTGGATTGTTCCAGATCATGGTTAAACAACACCTGCGCACGTTGCGCATCAATCGCCTGATTGTACAGGCTTTGGCTCAACAGACCAGGAGCTTTGCCGGCTGCAAGTTTGGATGCGTTAGCCAGCCCCATGGAAGCCGCCTGATTCCGCGGATCAATGACCAGGGCATCATTAAACAGGGCAATCGCCCGTGAATAATTCGCCGCATGAACCGCCTGATCGGCTTGAAGGGTAAGCGCGGCGGAACGCTGGGCGTTAATTTCCGCAGCGGTCGGCATGACCGGCGCCGGCGCTGCAGATGCGGTCATGACGGGCATCGGCTTGGTTGCGGGCATTGTGCCAGCCGGTGCGGGTGCCGAAGCGGTTTGCGCGGGAGGTGTCGTTGATGTCATGTGTGCACTCGCTGGAGGTGTCTGAATCGCCACGGCTGCGCCTGTGGACGCGGGTTGAGCGGGTTGAGACTCTGCGGCTTGCGGAGCCGTTACTTTGGCCGCCAACTGAGCCTGTTCAATTTTCTGCTGGGCCGCAAGAGCTTCCTGTTGCGCCTTTAAGGCCGCGGCATGCGCCGCCGCCTGCGCGGCGGCTGCGGCAGCCTGACGCTCCGTAGCAGCCTGTATTTCCTGGGACTGAAGTTGATCCGCCAATTTCGCCTGTGCCGACTTCTGCTGTTGGGCAAGGGCTAACGCGGCCTGCTGGGCGGCGAGTTTCCGGGCGGCGGCTTCTTTGGTTGCTTCAGCGGCCGCCTGGGCCTGGGCCAATTGAGCCGCCTTTTCCTTTGCCGCTTCAGCCGCCGCGGCCTGGGCCGCTGCCTGGGTTGCCGCGGCACGCTGCTGTGCCGCAACAGCTTCCTGACCGGCAAGCTGATTGTTTAACGCGGGACTGGCGGTCGGCGTGGCTGACACAGAGACCGGTGCAGGTGGCGGAACCGTGGCTGTTGTGGCAACCGGTGTCGATTTGGCAATGGCTGCGGACTGGGCATTCACTGCGGCAACCCGTTGCTGGGCAATTAGATACTGGTAGTGGCCCGGAAGAGAATTTTCTGACCCTAAATCGGCACCAGCTACTGAAATGGCGTGAAGGTCGTTGGAAGCAGTCTGGTAGTCGCCCGCCTTATAAGCGGCGATCGCTTTGGCCAGCGTTGCCTTGAGTTGGGGAACCATTTCCTGCTGGCGTGCCTGGGCCAGGGCCAGATTGTCTTTAGCCTCACGTACCAATTCAGGCGTGGAGGCTGGACTGGCGATAATGTAGTTGTACAGATTGACCGCATGCGCCAGATGGCCATCGTTTAGCGACGCTTGCGCATTGCGAAACACCTGGCTGTTATGGGCAGCCGCCGAGATCGCCACGTCGATCTGCTGGAGCAGCGAATCCATGCTGGTCCGATCCGTCGGACTAAGATCCGCCGGATTGATCGTCAGGAGAACTTTCTTGGCAGTCTGGTAATCATGCTGGGCAAAAAGGCTCTGGCCGCGAGTCAACAGCGTGCCAGCCGCCGCCTGCGTACCCGTATCAGCCAATGCCAACGGGATCAGGGGCAGCGTGGCGCCGGCCAGAACAGCGCTTGAAATACCGACGGCCAGAATCCGAGAGCGAGTCATCTTCTTCAAGAGGAAACTCCTACATCCGCAAATTGCCAATACAACACCTTGATTTTCCGGTGCGTTATCAAAGATACGCGCCGCGGAAAATCACACACACTTATCAACCCAGGCTCTCTCCATGAATCAGGTACCGCGCCTTGCAGCCGCTATTCCGTATTCCGCGGCGACCTGACCATTCCATGCGACATTGCATTCCGCCGAGCCGCCGCCATACGCAAATCCCTTAAACTCTCCAGAACACGCCGCAAAACTTTTTAACATACTAAAAGCACACGCATGATGTTGCAACCGCCCGGCCGCCAATGACCGGGGCCGGTCCGCCTGGACTTCATGGCGTTGCCGCGGCCGCCGCAGCGGGCCGCCCAGTCTGATTCACGCGCCGCAGCAGTCTGGCCTCCAGCGGGCTGGCGGCATCCCATGCGGATCGCCGCACGCTCAGGTTATTGTGGGAATCTTCTACGACAGCGGAAATATTATTTCCGCCCGCGCGGACATCCGCGGCGACAAGTTTATAACCGGTGAAAAAGTTTACTGATTTAAACATCAGTCGTCCGGTTGTGGCGCTAATAATGGAGGTCGGGCGCACATCACCGATGTCCTGCCCCGGAGAGACATATTGCGTGGTGTATGTCCACATGCCATGAACCCATTTAAAAATCCGGAATTCCGCCTTTCCGTTCACCAGTCCGCCGCCACCATCAAGGAAAAAGTAAAGCCGATTGCGAACTGTCAAAGGTCGACTGACCATGGTCCACGGAGAATATATCCATGGCTTATTCTTAATCGCCGGATTATCGGATTTATAAGGAAACAAATAGGTCGGATTGTAAAGTGCAAGCCGCATTCGATAGCGATAGGTGGCACCGGGAACCACGTCGGTGTCACGAAGCCATATCGGGAACGATTTTTCCGCCAGCAAGGAGGAGATCGTCTGCGGTTGACCGGCCACACCGCCAGCACCGGCGACACCCGGAAAATTACCCGGAAACGCGCCGGGAAATCCGCCGGGAAAACCACCCGGAATGGTCACATTTGTCGGCTGATTCGCCACCACATTCTGACGAACCGGCTGCCGAATGATCCGCGGCACATTGAACCGGCCCCCGCCTGCCCCGCCGCCATTGAATCCACCCGGCGCCCCACCCGGAAAACCGGGTGGAAACACGCCACCACCGGGTATATTTCCGCGGGGAATTGGATTCTGCTGATTGGCTGGCTTCGGAGGTGGCAAGCGCAGACGTATCTGTTCCAGCGGGTAGAATGCCGGCTCTAAAATATTTGAAGCCGCGGCATCAAGATTGGAAAGTATCTGCACACGGCCAGCGGCATCCTGACCGACCATCGGGGCCGGCGGCAGCGGATTCAGATAGAAGCCGCGGATTTTTTCCCAGCCGCTCCAGCGGCCATCACTACCCAGAGTCTGCCGCTGCACCTGAACACGATAAAAAGTGGTGCGCTGAAATGAGGGCGGCAGCGCCGCGAATCCCGGCTTGGCAACCGCTGGCCCCTGCAGGCTCGCCAGCCAGTCGGAAACAGGAAAGTCCGCGGATAGTTTTACCCATGCCACGTCTTTGGTGACGGGCGCGGCTGGAGTATTGGGGTTAACCGGCTGATTCGAATTATCTGCAAGAATCGCCACGCCACGCCCCTGCTTGATCTTCATGTCAGTAAGCGACGGCACAATCGGTGCGTAAAAAGTCTTGCCCCGAACGACCACTGTGTTAATGTTGGCGACTGGTTGATTCAGCGGGCCAATCGCAATCGGCGGCAAAGCGGTCACTACGGTACTTAATGGCCGAACCTGCCCGTCGGCTATACCCTTGACCAAATTCGGCACATGCGCCACACCAGGCGAGGGATTCGCCGGGTGGCGAATCTGATTTTGCAATTGATGGACTGCGACGGTGATTTTATGCCCAACTTCGCCAGGCGCGACTTTCACACCGGCACTGTCCGGAAGCGGGACACTGTTGGGATCTTTCACAAGGTTGATCCAAGCCAGATAGACGAAGAACGCCGCTCCGACAAGCAGGATGGCCTTGTCCACATACCGTTCGAAAGGATTGATGTTTTTTATCTGCATTTCCAGTTCCCTACAGACCGCCGGGGGAATTCAATAGTCACGTCGTCACTGTGCCGCCGGCCTTGACGCAATTCCTAGCGCCGACCGGTAATCGGCGGGCATCACACGTTTGTTCCAGCGTGAAAACATCACACATTCAAACAACAGGTCCGCTCTGACCGCGGGCACCTTGCCATAGACATATCCCTGCGTAATGGCCTGAATCGGGTCCACGGTTCGAATATCCATGTTCAGTACAATATATCCATTGTTCTGATGGTACAACTCATTGATAAACTTATTGATCATCCATGGCTCGGCAACCAGGCTCACCTGCATCAGCACCACCTGATAGCGGGCGTTGCTTACATGCCCGGTCAGGGGGGCCCCGACCGCCGCTGTTCCCGAACCGCCGACGGATGGAATATTTGTTGGCATTCCCGGAAAACCGCCGGGTCCGCCGTAACCGGGCACGCCAGGATAGCCGCCCGGCATCCCTTGTGGTCGAAAGCGGGCCATATCCGCCGCATTGGCACCCGCCCCCCCATTGGTGCCCTGTGCCAGTTTTGAAGCGCCAAGAAACAGATGGCCGTCATCTATCAGGTTCAGGCCGTTTCCCGAAGCGTTGCTGTAGGTTGCACCCATGGCGGCCGGAGCCTCGTTGCCGACGGTAATGTGAATAAGTCGCTTAATGGGCGATTCCCCGACATTGGTGCTGGACCGATTAAGCGCCGCAATCGCTCGCACCACATCGGCCTGCACCCATGTGTCCACAAATGCTTCGTATATTTGATCCGCGGTCGGCAGTGTTGTACTGTGAATGAAACTGCGTATCTGAAAGCTCCGGGGCGACGCATACACTTTTATCCCGGCCGCGGCCCGATACACCTGACGCCTTACAATTTCGCGTGTCAGGCGGGAATGAGCCCCGGTATCGGCATTTCCCGCTTCACCAACAGGCATGATGCTTGCCTGCTTTTTTAAGGCCCGCCTCACCAGTCGTTTAATCAGGCGAGCCGTCGGCGGTGTACCGGCATCCAGCATGGCCAGAAAGCCTCGAGAGCTTCTAAATTTTGGCAGAAACAACCGACGGTAGGCGCTGCGAAACTCGCCGCGGATCACCGCATCACGTGAAGGCCGCGGAAGCAGATCACGCATCGGCACACCATTAAGAAGGGGAATTGCCCGCGAACCGGAAAATGACACTCGAAAACTTGCGTTAGCGGCTTCCACCCGTTGTTGAACCCAATTCGCCTGCTGGGCAATTTTCTGCTGCACAAATTCTTTGGCCTTAATTACCTGCGGCGTCACCGGGCCGTTATATGATTTTTCACCAGGAATGCGGATGAACGTGCGGCCGAGGCTGTTGGCCATTGTTTCCGAGCCAAGCGATGCGATCATTGAATTGCGGAGCCGTTTGGATTTGGCTCCAATGGGGTAATACAGCGCGACAAGGGACAGAATCACCACAAGTGTGCAGATTATCAAAAGCAGATTTGCCTTGAGGAACTTCATTTAAACCTCCAACCGGTGAACCGGCGACCCATCACGCAATCGCGTGGCGCGCCGTCGCTCAACGCAGGTAAATCAAAAAGGTCATTCTAAAAGCCGTTGCATGAAGCAGCGACTTTTTCGTATTCGGATCAATCACGCCAAGCGTGGCCGTACCTGACTGCCCGCCCCCGCCAAAGTTGCCCCCACCTCCGAAACCACCGGGCATTCCGCCAGGAAACCCTCCAGGCATTCCCGGAGGAAACACGCCGCCGCCCGGCATACCGTTGTTAAAGCCGCCCGGCGCTGTGGGCTGCGAATTTTCCGGAGTCGCCTTGACCTTCGGCAGATAATCCGGCAGAAATACTGAACTAAACTGCCCCCGCGTCGTCCCCCATGGGCTGAACCCCAGACCCGCCGTCCCGCTTCCACCGCCCGCCCCGACGATGTCCGCAATACGGGCTTCGTGCAGCGACCCCGATGGTATGACAATATGAAAAGGCAGGTCCGATTTAAGGCCCGCCGCAGCTTTTATCGTATCTCTGAAGTGCTCAAGAATGCGCAATGGCGGGTTATAAGGCGTATAGCCGGTCACCACCACTTCGTAACCGCTGCCAGTCATGGACGGCTGCACCACTCCCGCAGCCGGCTGCCCCGGCACAGCAGGCACCGCCGGCGAACCGGTCAAGGGCGACAAATTCGCCTGAAACGTGCTTTGAATGGACTGAAGCACAATCTTCCAGTTTTTCCGTTTCGCCGCCAACGACGTTTCGGCCTGCGGAAGGCTTGAATAGAACGTCTGATAAATCAGCGGCCAGATCGGCCGCCGGTTCATCAGGTTTTTGAAGAAGTCAATCCGCTTGACGTTGGCATGATAGGTATTGTTAATGCCTGTATATTGCCGCTGCCAGCCGGAAACGCGGGCAATCACCTGGTTATCCCGCGCGATCGCCGGAGAGTGCATCGAATTATAATACGCCGAGCTGTCCATCATATACCGCGCGCCTGCGGTTGCCGTGCCCAGCACAAAAAGCGCCGCGGTTGCGGCAAACCATGGCGTTTTGCTGCGCCACAGCATTTGTCGCGCAATTTCAATTGGCAGCAGATTGGTCGTAATTGTGCCAAGTCCCACACCCTGAAGGGCCAGCCCGTAGGCCACGGGCATACCCAGAGCCTGTTCGTTTAATCCCGCGGCCAAGCGGGTTTCCGGAGCTTCAATTTTAGCGAATGAATCGAGCCGATGAACTTCCATCCCTAAATACTGTTCCAGATATTTCTGAAGATTGGGCAGCCGGAACGAATTTCCCATCCCGATAATCTGTTCCAGCCGACTTTCACGGTGCGAACTGTTGAAGTACCCGACGGACCGCTGAATTTCAGCGACAATATCGGCGAAGGTCGGACGGAGTGCCTGAAATATCTGACGGGCGAACTTGTTGGTTGCGGCGGTTTTCTTAAGTTCTTCTGATTTGCGGAATTGCAACCGATACGTTTTAGCCAGAGACTCGGTAAAACTGTTCCCACCAAGATTGATATTGCGCATCCAGAGCCGACCCTGGTCCATGATAATCAGGTCCGTATGATCGGCCCCGATATCAATGACAATGGTTCCCTTGTCTTTTCCTTTGTCCTCAAACAGCAGAGCATTGTAGACACAAAGCGGCGCAACCTGCACGCCATGCACTGTAACGCCCAAGGCGCGGAAATCCGCCAGAAGTGCGCCAAGTATGTCCGTCTTGATCGCAAAAATGCCGATTTCCACATCCGGACTTTCCGGACTCTGGAAGGGATGGTAATCCCAGATGACCTGATCCAGCGGAAAGGGTATCTGCTGGATCGCTTCAAATTTCACAATTTCCGGAATACGCCGCGGCTCAACCGGCGGCAGTTTCACAAACCGCGCAAAACTGCTGGCTCCGGAAGCCGAGATAAAAACCCGCTCTCCGCGAAGCGGGTGCTTTTCAATAAATTTTGCCAGGCTCTCCCCTACAATTTCCTTGCGGTCCGCATCCGGCTCACTTAGAAAGCCGCTGTGTTCCACCACTTCCATCGCCTCTAAATAGACCTTGTCCCCTTCGCGGCGCAGTTTGATTGCTTTAAGCGCGGTGGTTCCAACATCAATTCCCCAGGCTTCCTGTGAACTAGGCATAAGAACCTCCGAAACACCTGATATCAATCTGTCAGCGTTGTATATGCACGCCAACCATCAAAACAGACGCCGATATTGCAACCGGTGCCTGCCATTGACCACCGCCGGTCGCCGGCGGCAACATGCTTCCTCAACCGCCCTTCAATCCGGGATGTTCCATGCTAACCTTACGTGAATAGTCCGGCAATGCCACACGAACAAAACTCCCGGATTTTTTCGGGCCCCCGCCGCGCCTGGCGGATTGGCCTGGAATTCAAACCTGCAATCGCGTAATAGAACCCGAATAGGGCCGCGCGTCAAGCCGCCACACGAATTTCGGCGGAATAACCATCCGCTCATCCGGCCATCAGTCCGGTAATCCATTCCGCAATTTTTGTCGCCGGCAGCGGCGCATCTGTCGGCACCTCCGCATCGGAAAGAAGCACCGGCAGCTTTTCCGGCCCCGTAGGCAGCAATCCATGCGACCCTTTCACCAGCGACGTATCCTGGGCAATGCACTTGCGCACCGGATCGAAAAACAGTTCCCGCGGGTCGTACCCCGGCTTGCGGTGAATATCCACGGAATACTGCCAGGCCGGCTTTTCCGCGTCGGCAATCCACCAGTCGTGTGCCAGCCAAGCATCCGCCTTGGCCAATACCACCAATTGACCGCAACGCCCACCAGCCAGCCCGGCGGCTGAAAGCTGCTCCGGACTTTCCAGAACCATCCCCACGCCATCCGTCTCCCGCAGAACCTGCACTGCGGCCGACAACGCCTCCGGACGAACGTAGATATGTGCCACCTGATGATCCACCATCGCCATCGCCCGGCTGGCTGAATAATCAATCAGCAGCTTTCCCTGCGCGTCGGGAATGGTTTTAAGCAGTCCGGCCGCGCGCAGCGCCCGGTTCGGGAAGGCCGCATGGGAAACGCTGTTCATGCCGTAATCCCCGGCCAGAATCACTTTCCCGCCATCCTGCCGGACATCCTGTATCAATGGTTTAAGCAATTCCGCCGCAGCGGCCCAATCGCTGGCAATCGCCGCATGGTCCGGTCCCAGCCGCTGCAGGTTATAATCCAGATGCGGAATGTAGACGAATTGAATATCCGGTGAATGCTTGCGCCACACGGCGCGAGCGCTTTGAATGATCCATGCGGTGGCCGGCAATGAAGCCATCGGCCCCCAGTACTGATGCAGCGGAAACGATCCGAATTCCGCCACCATTTGCCCGTAAAGATCCGCCGGACGGCTCCAGCACGCGGAAATTGTTTTGCCGTCGGGTCCATGCTCCGGCTTGGGCGTCAGCACAATGTCGGCCGCGTCCTGCGCACGCCGCCCCGGGATGGATTGCTGCCAGAACAGCATGGCGGTTTTCCAGCCGCGGCCGTTCCAGAATCGCGGCTTTTGCAGCAGATCGGCCGACTGTTCCCAGAAACTCACCTGTCGCCGGAAATCCGCGAAAGACCCCGTGTCGATCAGCGCTTCAAGGTCCGAATTTCCATACGTATATAGACCATTTGATATAATTCCGTGTTCCGCGGGTGTCGCACCCGTGGTCAGCGTGGCCTGCATGGTGCAGGTCACCGCCGGCTGCACCGGCCGCAACGTGGAACTAAACGCAAAATCCAGCGGTTTTTTGGCCCGCGCGTGCACATGTGCATCTAGCCCGGCAACCAGTATAAAACAGATCCGCGCCATGATATTTTCCCCGCCTGCGGGCCGACTCGCAGCCCAGAGGTTATGTTCTTTTCGTGGCCGGTTCTTCGGCCAGATGAAAGAATTCCATTCGACTGCGCCCCCGAAAACAACGGGCGCAAAAAACAGGGCGAAGGCCGGTTTACCGCGGCCTTCGTCCCGCAACATTTCCCGGCGCGCGCATTACATCGTGTAGAACTTGTAATGGGTGGATTGATAAAATTTCTGACCCGGCCGCAGCACAGTGGACGGAAACGCCGGTTCATTGGGAGAATCCGGATAATGCTGGGTTTCCAAGGTCAAGGCGCCATGCACCGGATATTTACCGCCAATGCCATCTATCGTGCCATTCAGGAAATTGCCGGTATAGAACTGCACACCCGGTTGCGTGGTACGGCATTCCAGAACCCGCCCGTTCGCCGGACAGGCCACACGCGCGGCAATCGCCTTCAATGAGCCATGATTGTTCAGACACCAGTTGTTGTCATACCCATAAGGAAACAGGTCGAAGTTCGCCTTTGAACCGGCCGGGAACGGCTTGATCCGGGAGCCCAGTTCCACCGGCTTGCGGAAATCAAATGGCGTGCCGGCCACCGGGAGATTCTTTCCGGTCGGAATAAATTCGTTGTCCGTTGGCGTGTATTTATTCGCATTTATCGTGACCATGTGATTCAGCACATCCGTACCCGGTCCGTTGAGATTAAAATAGGCGTGATTGGTCAGGTTAAGCACCGTGGGGGCGTCGGTCGCCGCCCGGTAGTGAATAACAATCTCATTATTGGCCGTCAGCACATGCGTCGCATCCACCACCAAGTTCCCCGGAAAGCCATTGGACATCGCCGGACTGACCATCCGGAACCGCAGCCCTGGTTCGCCCAGTTCAGAAACTTCGCTGGCTTCCCAGGCCTGCCGGTCAAACGCGTTCGGTCCGCCGTGCAATGCGTTGGGGCCGTCATTCGCCGGAATGTGATACGTTTTGCCATCCAGTGTGAATGTGCCGCGGGCAATGCGGTTGGCGTACCGCCCGATGGTCGCGCCAAAGTACGGATCCGCCTTGGACATGTAACCTTCCAGGTTTTCATAACCAAGCACGACATCCCCGATATTTCCCTTTGCATCCGGCACCATTATACGCTGTATGCGGGCACCGTAACTGATCATCTGCAAGACCATGCCGTTGGCATTGGTCAGCGTGTACTGATAAATTTTGGTCCCATCCGGCATCGTGCCGAACAGTTTCTTGTAAATGGCCTTCTTTCTGGGAAGGCTCGCGAGGCTCTGCGTCGACATGCTGTGGCAGCCAACCAGAGTCATTGCCGCGGCCGCGCCCGCAACCGCCATAAAGCCACGGCGCGTCATGCTGGGAACAGACAATTCGGTGAAATCGGACATGAATTTTTACCTCCGAAAAAAAGGTGACAGAAACCTTGAATCAGCGGAACTATAAGCCCGAATCCAGATTCGGGCAAGAGAACGCCATATCCATTAAATTTCCCCCCAGGGCAAATTCATATAGAGTGCCATGTATATCAAGTGTGATTTTGATAGCGTACCTCACGCGTCAGCGGATGTTATTGGGGCAATAAATGTCTGGCGACGGTGATTATCGGAAAAAAGGGATGATTTTGCGCAGCAGCT
>DAIDJN010000072.1:0-25020 GCA_027451365.1 Phycisphaerales bacterium
TATGCCCGCTGGCTTAACGGCATAAACGGACAGGGTTCGCTGGTGCTGTTGGGGATGGATTACGAAACGTTTGGCCAGCGCCATCCCGCGGATTCCGGCATTTTTGACTTTCTTGCGGCGTTGCCGGGCCATGTTCTGGCGATAAGTGACATATTCAACACCCCGGCTGTTTGCCGACTGGCGGCGCATGATCACCAGTGACCACTTCTATTACATGAATTTGGCATGCCGGCGCGATAATCGAGCCGTATTCCGTTCGGCAATTTTTAATCCCGCCCGAAAGCGGTTCTAAATGGAACGCCGGCATTTGGTCAAATAAATCGTTGTCACGAATATTTTAATTAGATTATGTAACTATTATCCAATACAAACGTTCTGCTATCAGGATGCCAAATCCCGCGCCACGGGTTAGCGAAGGAGCAAAAAGCAGCGGCACGTTGGCTGGATTTTTATGGTGTTTTATCGCTTTTTTCGGGGAACCAGTCCGAAAGATGCGGGCGGCAAGGCCATCTGACTGCCTTAACTTAAGGGTCCTTATGAAAACCATAAATGCTTCTCAAAAGCAACTATTATCGCCTTCCGCTTCAGACCCGCAAATAGCGGTTCCCACCGTTTCGCCGGAATCGCTCGGACGCGCCTATGTGGCCCTTATTCCGCAGATGATGGGTTCCCTGCGCAGCCACCTGCGCACCTTGGAAGGGGGCGATTTGCGCGTCGGCCAGTTCCGCATGATGATGGCCATTCGCATGGAAAATAAGCCTTCACTTTCCCAGGTGGCGGAATTTGTCGGTCTAACGCCGCCGTCTGCCTCCAGGGTCGCCGACGAACTTGAAATCCGCGGCCTTATCACGCGCAGGCCCGATAAACTTGATCGGCGCCGCCAGATTCTTTCATTGACTGCCGAGGGCATTGAAGTGCTGGAAATGGTCAAACGCACCGCAGAAACACATTTTGCCGGTCTGTTCCGCAACCTTACGCCCGCGGAGCGAAGTTTTCTGCTGTGCGCTGCGGATACGCTGCGACCATTGTTTCGTGTCGGTCCAGTCGATCCGCCCGCTGTCTTGGCCAGTGCCGCAGGCCGCGCGGATATTCCACCGACCACTGAAAAAAGCAAAGGCGCAGGTTAATGTCACATACTCTCCGAATTTTCTGGACTGTTCACCGGAGTCTTATCATGAAAATCGTAATCAGGGTTCTTCTGCTCGTCTGTGTCGCCGCGGCCGGCTATTGGCTCTGGCACCATTTTACTTCAACAGGCCAGGCGGCGGTGGCATTTCAAACCGCGCCGGTAAAACGCGGCACGCTGGCAGCCACAGTCAGTGCCACCGGCACCCTCGAGCCGCGTGACGTGGTGGATGTTGGTGCCCAGGTAAACGGAACGATCATGTCCTTCGGCACCGATGCGCTGGGCCACACCGTGGATTACGATTCGCCGGTGAACAAAGGCACCGTTCTGGCCACGATTGACCCGTCGAATTACGCAGCTCAGGCGGCAGTTGCCCAGGCGTCGCTGGCCCAGGCTCAGGCCAATGTGGAAGTGGCCCAGGCCAGGCTCGCACAGTATCAGGCGGCATTCGTAGATGCCCAGGCAGACTGGCGGCGTGCCGAAAAAATGGGGCCTTCGGGTGACGCCCTTTCCGTTACGCAATACGATGCGTACAAGTCAACTTACGATCAGGCCAAGGCGAATGTGGCACTCGGTGCCGCGTCGCTCGTGCAGGCCCGCAAAGCTGTCGATGCCGCGAAGGCCACGCTGAACGATGCCAAAATTACGCTCGGTTATTGCACAATCACATCTCCGGTGAAAGGCGTCGTGATTGACCGTCGGGTGGATATTGGCCAGACCGTGGCGTCCAGCTTCAGCACCCCAAGTCTTTTCCTGATTGCCAAAAGTCTTGAAAAAATTCAGGTCTGGACCTCCGTAAACGAGGCCGATATCGGCCGAATTGCCAAAGGAGATGCAGCCACCTTCACCGTGGATGCCTTCCCAGGCCGGGTATTCCGCGGAGTGGTATCGCAAATTCGCCTGAACGCCACCATGGTCCAGAATGTAGTAACCTACACCGTCGTGGTAGATACGGACAATCCCGGCGGCGTGCTTTTGCCCTATCTGACTGCGCAGACGGATTTTCTCGTCGCCCAGCGGAAAAATGTATTGATGGTTCCCAATGCAGCGTTGCGATGGGTGCCTCGGTCTTCTGAAATTCAGCCGGTTGTGGCGGCCGGTCAGCCGAAGAACGCAAGTTCGCTGAAACCGCGCAGCGGCACAGCCACGGGAACCGTCTGGGTGCCGTCCGGCCGGTACGTCAGGCCAATTAAGGTAAGTGTAGGCCTGGCCAATAATTACGATACTCAAATAGATTCTCCGGAAATTAAACCCGGATTGCTGGTGGTTGTAGGCGAAAGGCAAAATACGCGCAGCGCCGCGGGTGCCACTAATCCCTTTATCCCCCAGCCGTTTAAGCACACGAAAAAGAATTAACACAATTATGCACGGTCGCCCGGAGTCGCGGACATGATGGAACTGATAAAAGTCGAAAACATCGTCAAAACCTACCAGCTTGGCGGGGGTGGCGTACAGGTGCTTAAGGGCGTCTCGCTTGCCATTGACCGGGGGGAGATGGTGGCCCTTATGGGCGCATCGGGTTCCGGCAAAACCACACTGATGAATATCCTTGGCTGCCTGGACCGGCCGACTTCAGGAAAATATTTTCTTGACGGCCAGGAAATTTCCCGGATGTCGGTGAATCAACGGGCGCTGGTCCGCAATGAGAAAATTGGATTTGTGTTTCAGAATTTCAATCTTCTGGCGCGCACCACCGCCCTGGAAAATGTGCTGCTGCCGACAAGCTATTCCAACGAACCGCTTTCCGCCAAAGCCCACCGCCTTCGCGCCACAGAACTTCTCGAACAGGTCGGCCTTGCAGACCGTCTGGACCATGAACCTTCCCAGCTATCCGGCGGCCAGCAGCAGCGCGTGGCCATTGCCCGGTCGCTGGTGAATAATCCCAAACTGGTACTGGCGGATGAACCAACGGGCAACCTGGATTCGCGGACCAGTGAAGAGGTTCTTCGGATGTTTCAGGAATTAAATGAAAAAAAAGGCATCACCATTCTGCTGGTAACCCATGATGCCACGGTTGCTGCTCATGCAAAACGAACCATCCGCATTCGCGATGGCCTGATTGAAGAAAGCCTCCCGAAAAATAGTGCCGACGCGGCGGCCCTCCCAGTGACCTGATTATTCCAAAGGTGACTTATGCTGAAAATGACAACAACCCTTATAACCGCCCTGCGGGCACTCCGCCGCAATCCATTGCGATCCGCGCTTACGACGCTTGGTATTATCATCGGTATCGCTGCGGTTATTGCCATGGTACAAATTGGCGAAGGTTCTTCGGCGGCTATTAAACAGACCATCGCCAACATGGGAGCCAATGAATTAATCATATTCCCCGGAGCCGCCGCCAGTGGAGGCGTTAGTTTTGGCGGCGGCAGCGCGGTGACGCTTACCTCGGCGGATGCCGACGCGGTTGCTCGCGATTGTCCATCCATCGGAACCGCGGCCCCTGTGGTCAACGGGCGCATGCAGTTGGTCCGTGGCGGCCAGAACTGGGTACCGCAATTCATAGCCGGTACCACGCCGGCATATTTTGCGATACGCGATTGGGCGGTTTCCCAGGGGCGGCTATTTGGCAACGACGATGTCAGCGGGGCCAACGAGGTTTGCGTGCTGGGGCAGACTGTGGTCAAACAGCTTTTTCCCAGCGGCATGCCCGTGGGAAAAACCATTCTTGTCAACGGCGTACCGTTGAAGGTCATTGGCGTCCTGCAATTCAAAGGCGCCAATATGATGGGCATGGACCAGGATGACATTCTTGCAATGCCTTGGACAACCATGAAATACCGTGTTTCCGGCACCGCATTACAGAACCAGAACCAAAGCTCGGCCGCCGGTGGCAGCACGTTTTCCACCAGCCAACTCTATCCGGAAACGTCACAGAATTTATACCCGGTTCCTTCCGCAACCGAACAGCAGGATCTGCCACAACCGGTCCGGTTCCCCAATGTCAATTCCATTCTGGTTTCCGTGCCCACCAGTGCTCAGATACCACAGGCGGTAAACGAAATTACGGCCCTGCTGCGCCAGCGCCACCACCTGCGGGCAGGCGTGCCGAGTGATTTTAATATCCGCAATATGGCGGAAATTTCCAATGCGCTGGGCCATACCTCACAATTGATGACCAATCTTCTCACCGGTGTGGCACTTATATCCCTGATGGTCGGCGGTGTGGGAATCATGAATATCATGCTCGTATCTGTAACCGAACGCACGCGCGAAATAGGCCTCCGAATGGCCATTGGTGCACAGCCGGCTGACATCCTCGGCCAGTTTATTCTTGAAGCGATCGTGTTGTGCCTTTTCGGCGGTGCACTGGGAATATTCCTCGGCCAGGCACTTTCAACCGCAGTCCAGACACTCCTGCATTGGCCGATTCAACTTTCCGCGCCAGCCATGATCGCGTCGGTGGCCGTTTCCGTGGTGGTGGGACTGGTCTTCGGCTATTACCCGGCATGGAAGGCTTCGCGGCTGGATCCAATTGAAGCACTGCGTTACGAATAATCCCGCCCTTATTCCTGGAGTTGAACCATGAAATTTTCAAAAATATCCGCGGTTCTGTTTCTGGCCGCTGCAATGGCGGTGGCCGGGTGCGAAGTCGGGCCTAATTTTCGGCAGCCAAAAATGGCCATGCCCGCCCACTGGTCCGGCACCTCAGCGGACTTAGGGCCGACCGGCTCCGGGCCCGCCGCAAATTCTGCGCCATCTGGCCACACAACCATGGTCACCAGTGCCCCCGCTAATCTGGCCACGTGGTGGAAAAGTTTTCAGGATCCGGTGTTGAATTCGCTGGTGGGCCGGGCGCTGGCGCAAAATCTTTCCCTGCAACAGGCTCAACAGCAGATTGTGGCCTCACGTGAGGTTCGCAACGCCTCCGCAGCCACGCTTGGCCCGTTCGTCAGTGCCGGCGGTTCATACCAGCGCAGTCGCGGCAGTAAAAACCTTGGCTCCGGCGGCGGCGGAGGACCATCGGAAAGCAATCTGTATCAGGCCGGTTTTGACGCCACTTGGGAACTGGATATTTTCGGGCAGGTGCGGCGCGGTGTGGAGGCGGCCAATGCGAATCTAAAGGCCGCTGTTGACAGCCGCCGCGAGCTTATGGTCACATTGCTGGGCGAACTGGGCAACGATTACATGACGCTTCGCGGCGTACAGCGGCAGATTGTCGTGACCCGGGACAATCTGAAAAGCCAGATCAAAACGGTTGCTTTGCTCAAAGCACAAATTGGTGGCGGAATCGCCACCCAGCTTGCCCTGACCAGCGCGCAGGCTCAGGCACAAACCACCCGCAGTCAGATTCCCGAATTGCGCATTCAAGAGCGCCAGCTTATTTATGCCATCAGTCTCCTGCTTTCCGAACCGCCCGATACGCTGGTTAAAGAGTTGTCCGTGAAGCGCCCCATTCCCCTGGTACCGTCGATCGTACCCGTCGGACTGCCGGGGGATCTGCTCCTTCGCAGGCCGGATGTGCGCCAGGCTGAACAGGAATATGCCGCCGCAACCGCCAATGTGGGGGTCGCGGAAGCCAATCTGTTTCCCCAGTTTACAATTAACGGCAATATCGGATATTCAGCCTCGGACGCGGCTAAATGGTTTGATGCCAGTTCGCTCGGTTATGGAATCGGCCCAAGTGTCTCCTGGTCTATTTTGAACTGGGGCCAGGTCGGTGCGACTATTAATCAACAAAAAGCCCTGCGTGTTGAGTCTTTACTGAATTATCATCAGGTGGTGCTTCAGGCGCTGAGTGATGCCGATTCCGCCCTCGCGGCATACACTCGGGAGCTTGTGCATGAACAGGACCTGACACTGGCCGTAAAGGAAAATCAGCAGGCGGTCAATTTGTCGTTGCGGCTGTACCATGACGGCTTGACCAATTATTTGAATGTGCTTCAGGCCCAGCAGTCGCTTTATCTTTCGCAGGAAACTCTCGCGCAAAGCCAGACCGCCGTTTCAGCGGATCTGGTCGCGCTGTACAAAGCTCTTGGGGGCGGCTGGCCGGCCGCCGCAGCCGTCAAGGCGAAAGCCAAAAGCTGACCAAGCCATTTCCCGCAGGCGAAATTCCCCAGCACCAAGCCAACGAGACGGCTTTGTCGTAGCATCAACTGGTCGCATGGGTATCGAACGGGAGGACGTATTAGGGCAACCTTGACTTGCCAAGCTATTTTCCCCCAAGATTGTTCCACTTCGCAAACGATCGGCTTGAACGCCTGTCGGCCTGTTCGCTCCGCCAATGCGAGGCAGGCTCGGTCACATGGGAGCGCACCTGTGGCGGCGGTTGTTGTGCGTATTTGAGGCTCGCCAAGCTGAGTCCATATTCAAAATCAACAATGACCAACCCCAAATCCCGAATCACCAGTTAAGTCTGGTCTGCCGGCGAAACAACCCCTGTCACCTGGGCGCAAAACAGACTTTGCTAAAAGTGAGTCTTCCCCCGCAGAAAGCCCGAAGTAACATCCAGCTTCGATCCCTAATATTTAGATTCCATTTTCCATAACTGCCTCTCCTGATAACTGCTTACGCGCCCAGTACGTCCTGTGATCGACCGGTGCCCAAAATGGTGCCAATGGAGTAACCGGGGAGAGCATCACACCGGCTGTAGTGTGGAATCTCAAACAAGTGTATTTGGATGTAAGCGTTCTGGTGTTTGCGGTGCGGTTTTGTGCCGTTCACCGGCTTCGGCGGAATTTGTTTTGCGGCCATGGCTTTTTTGCTGCTCCCCTACGGGTCGGCGAAACAAGCTGAGTTTTTTTCTTTACTTCGGGAGTGTTGACAGTGCAATTTCGGAAAATCGTTCGGGCCAGTTTTATTTCCTCAGTTGCTGCTGCGGCTCTTTGGACATCGTCGCGACCGGCTCGCGCTAATTTAATCACGAATGGAGATTTTTCCGCTAATGCCGGAAGCTATGTAACCTATCTGGGCTATTCATCGAATTTCCTCCCGAACGTTCAGGCCAATCCGGCCTCTCCAACAGGCTGGACGATAACGGCGAATTATCCGGTCGGTCTGAATGGATCCGGCACTGCATTTACGTCAGGAACCCCAACCCCATTTGCACCGTCAAACATGTCCGGCGTTACTGATTTTGCGTTTATGCAGGACGCATCCAATTATACCGGATCAGCCATCAGTCAAGTCATTGCGACCGTATTAGGGCAAACCTATACGCTCAGTTACGTTGCCGCACAGCGCATTAATAACCCGTCTGCCACAATGGAAACGCTGGTGAATAACGCGCTAAGCGGTTCGCCTATTGCGTCACAAAATCCCACCATTTCCACTGCCGCCTTTACCGCCAACAGCTTGACCTTCACCGCAGTATCCTCATCCACGCAAATTGTATTTGAAAACACCACGTCCGGCACAAATGGTCTAGACAACACCGTTGATGTATCCAATGTGGTGGTCAGCGATGCATTGCCATCGCCCGCATCGTTCGGCCTCGTTAGTCTTGGTGGTGCTGGCCTTGGCCTGCTGCTGCTTAAGCGGCGGACTGGGCGATCTGCGATTGCAGCCTGATAATGCGCCCTGCCCTGTGAAGTCTGCCCGCTTTTGCTGGGAAATTGTTAGGCTGTGATTCCGGACTGTCTTCGTGCGTCAGGCGTCCTAAGAGATTATTTTGGCAATCGATTATTGTGAAATTAATTGCGGCGAGAAATCAATTCCTTCGCCCGTCGACCGACATCAAGCGCGACTAACCTGGAGCCTGTTCCACAAGGACCGAATCCAGTTGGCCATAGTGAATCAGACATATGGAATTGCTTGCAGCCAGTACCTTAATGGCCGGATCGCAAAGGCCGTCGAGTTCAAGCTGGCGCTCCGCTAACAACCGCGTTACGGACCGATTCAATCCGTTTGGCCTACCGGGATGTACCATGACTTCACCGGTTCCAGGCGGCAGATGGGTCAACAGCAGCCGCCAGACATCCGCGGAAAATCTTCCCGTGGCCGCTAGACCAAAAAACCAGTTCGTGGTCGTTAGCCCGGCCTGGTTGATGCGCAACGCCAGCGCATGAGCCATACGTGAAACCACCCGATATCCGATTGCCGGACGGGAAACGCCTGGTATCGTCCGTTCGCGGGCGCACCGGATATGACGAATATTAAATTGTCGGGCCAGGTCAATCGCAATTTCTCCCAGCGCCGGCCAATGGTGAATATGTTTGTGCGAATCAAGATGTGTGGGCTGTAAACCGCGCGAGACGGCGAAATTGATTTGCGACTCCCATTCGCGCCGAACCTGTCGCAAAATGGACTTATCCCGCGTCAGTCGCCATATAAGTTTTGCCACCCCCGGCGGGAAAACCCCGCGCGGCGAAAACAGCGGACCATCCATGCCCGCCAGCGGCGTTCCCTGAGTCAAACTTAAATGAATTCCCACTCCCAGTCCATGATTACGCCGTGCCAATTCCACCGCCCGGTGTGCATCGGGCATCGTGGTCATCAGCGTAGTGCTGGTTAGAATGCCGGCCTGATGCGCCTGAACAATACCATCCGTAACGCCGACCGAAAAACCAAAATCATCTGCGTTTACGATAAGGTTTTGCGCCATGGGTTCGAGTATGGCGGATTCTTCAGCGAATATCAATTGGCCTGTAAACTTTCACCGACAGAAATTTGTGGCCCCAGTGTGCCGCCTGCCAGAACGTGGGAAGCAGCACATCCATCCGATAGCCATGAATCGCACCGCCGCGATCCAGCACCGGCACCGGTCGGCTGTGGTCATACCCCGGTACGCGAACCATGCAACTGAACGGAATCAAGCGTGTATCAGCGGCGACCAAATGCCCATCATTCGTCCACACACTCTTACCGGATGCCGTTACGGTTCCGTTGTACGGCCAGCAGCAGCGACGATCGGGGGCGTAGCTTGTTACCCGAAGCCGATACGTTTTCCAGTACACATATTTCCGGCCATGATACCAGTATTCATCCACAGGCCGTACATGGCGATAACGAACGTGGATCGGCAAGTCCGCCATTTGGGGCCGCGCCACATGGGCACTGGAAATATAGACCGGCATGGCAAGGCGAGCCGGCACCGGAAGCCTGGCGACGGAAAGAATCGGCGGCGCGGCCGCATCAGGCGTAGCAACCGAAGCGGTTGGCGCATCGGATGCAACCGCCCATAACCGGGGCAGCCCTCCAACTCGCCAGAAAAGGGTCAACGCCGCCAATGCCAGGACAATCAGGGTAAGCATGGTGGCCAATTCCCAGTTTTCGCTTTTTGTAAGGCTACGCGAGTGACGCATGCAAGGCTCTCCAAAGCACATCCGCCGCCTTGGCATCCTTGCAGGCACAGAAGATAAATCGCCATTCCAACGGAATTGCCCGCTGGCGGCGGACATTCAGCCATCCTGGCCGAACGAACAGAGGTGGTCATCATGACGGTTATCCCGCTCTGACAACCTGCCATCAGACTAGCCGATGGAAAGACTGATTGCCAGAAAAAAATAAGAAATTCCGGGCGAAATATGCATATTCAAGTCCTATAACCTAAAATTTAGGTTTATAATCATTATACTACGAATATTAAAATCTTTTTGGCGTAAAACATTGTCTATTTAGCGATATTTTTTATCCTGACCGTCCCGTTGATGATGCCAGTTCCATCAGGGTCACCGGGCCAAGCAGGCCAGAATCCTCCACTGGCCAATGAGCCGCATTGAAATGATGATAAGATATATCGCTGAAGTTAATGTCATGAAATATTCGCCATCGCTGCCCCTTCCTGTCCATGAATCGAATCCGGTTGGCGGGCAGATTCGTCACCTCTATCTCCAGAGCGTTGTCATTCACCTTCAAGTCGGAAATTGCCAGGCGGAATGGCGGCAGAATCAGGCCGCCCAGGTCGCGGCCATTTAACCACACCCGCGCACTTTGGCAAACGCGGCCAAGGTCCAATAACCATGGACCATGGCCCGCGGGCTTATCAAAATTAATCGTGTAACGGGCCGTTCCGGAAAACGCCCGCGTTGCAACATCGCCATTGGTTGTCCATGAACCGAGCCTTTGAGGCTGAAAGCCGCGTGGCAAAGTCGGCCCTCCTGCCATAAAGGCCACATGCCATGGCCCAACCAACGTGGCCACACACTTTCCCGGAATTGCCCACCTATGTCTGGCCACACCGTTAAGCGCGTTGGGCAAGGCCCGGAGAATCAGCGACTGGTTTGGCTCCATCAGAAGACGAAACGCCGGTCGGCCGGCGCGGTCCAGCGCAAGCTCAGCCGGCGCGGCGCTTCCGGTCATGGCATCCATCAACACTACATCTCTGGCCGGCACCGCCAGCCTGATGTGGCAATCCAGCCTCTTTTTCCCCTGATATACCAGAAGATAGCATGTATCCCTTCCGACCTTCCGCCGAATAAAACGCAGCCCTGGCTGCTTCACCAGTGCCTCGCCCCTAATTCCCAATGCCGCCAGGACCTTCACTGGTGAACCGGTAAAAAGCTGCCCGGTGCCAACCGCCGCTCGCGAAACTCCCGCCGCTGCTTTTTTCCACGGCTGAAATGTCAGTTCGGCTTTCAGACGGTGCATCTCTGCTTCATTTTTAACGCGCTGGCCCATGCCCGGTGGCTCATTAGGCAGATCTTTGGCGAAAATGATGGTCGCTCCTCCCGCGGCCAGTTGAATCAAACGTCGCAAAGTGGCCGGCGGCATGACCGTTATCGGGGGCACCACAATCGCGGAGTAGCTGGTGCCGGGGGTTTGCAGGCGACCGCCAGCCGTGCGCACCATTTTCAGCAATCGATCCGACAGATAGTCAAATCCAATACCTGTATTCCAAAGTCGTTGGGCTGTGACTCCAATGGGCTGGCCATAGAACCATTCCCGCTCATTGGTCATGGTCTGGTACTGGCCGATGGGTCCGGGCCGGTGCCACTGGTCATGAATGGGCCAATAGAGCAGCACATCATTATCCGGCCGGCCAGCCTGCAGAAGGCTTTGACAACGGGCAATATAGTCGTTGAGCGTACGCGCATCCCGCCAGATGCTCATTCGCGGGTTCAGATCAGTGGCCGCGTAGAATAACCAACCGGGCCACGCGGCATCATCCGGTGAATAACAGGTCCCGTGATAAAACAGATGGTTGACACCCCCAAGAAAAAACTGGTCCACCAGTTGTTTCAGATTGGCCAGGGTCACCTTGAAATGCTCCGCCAGCCACGTACCCGTTTCCGAGGATACCAGCGGTTTGCCGACGATATGGGCTGGCGAAGAGGCGAATTTGGCGATCAGCGGATGGCATTGGCCAATCCGGCTTCGGCTTCCAAAATTGCCCTCCGGTTCGGGAATATCAGCCACATTATAAAAATCCAGCAGATTGGTCGGCGAACCATGCGCCTGATTGCGCGTCAGCATGCCGCGTTGCCGGCACCACGCCGCCCACTGCGAAAATACCGAATCGACAATTAAATCTGATACCGTCTGCCGATAGTCCGCCTGTACGCGACCGACAATAGCCTTATCCGCATCGCCAGCCAGCGCCGGAAGATGTTCTTCCAGGGGATAGCCGCGCAGACGCAAAAATTGTTCAAAAAAATCTGGCGACCATTCGCCATAGCCCTGTGGCACGCCGCTGAAATATTCATAAGAATCGTGATACATTGCACGCGGCAATTTCACGCGCGGCGCGGCGAATGCCCGCGTGAATTTTTTCAGGTAATGGGCCATCGCCGGCGCATAAATTGTGTTGAGCATCATGCCATGTCCGCCCGGCGCTGCGCGTTTCACGTGACTGCCCGGATGCCCCACCAGTATCACCAGTTTCCACTTGCCAACCGGCCGTCGCCATGCAATCGTTCCATGCGGCCGCACCAGATGCACAGGCACTTCCACCTGTCGGCCGTCATCCGCAAAAGCCCTCGCATAGATCACACGCCCGCGCGGCAGGCGCGCGACCCAGCGGGCCTCTGGCGACCGCGGCGCATTTAAAACAACCGGATGTGCGTAAAGACTGGCGTAGTCGCCTGTCATATCCGGTCCGCCAAAATTCCATCCTGTGCCGGTGGTCATATCCACCCCCATGCCCAGGCGATGTGCCTCAGTCAGGTCATATTGAAGCATTTGCATCCATTGCTTGTTCAAATAGGGAAGGTATTTTTTTTCCCAGCCACGGGCTCCATAAATTGGAATAATATGGACGCCACCGAGTCCCGCCGCCTTATAGCGAGCCAGTTCACTGGACAAATCAGCCGCGTCCACAGCGGACCCCATCCACCAGTTGTAACACCAGGGTCGGCATTGACTCGTCAGCGGCGGCCAGAACGATTTTTCACCACGTGCCCCACTGTGCGCGCCATCGGACCGGCTCATGACACCCGCCACCAGCGGCACGGCCATTCCACCAACCGTCACCTGAATAAAGTTGCGGCGTGAAAGTGTAGTTTTTAGTCTGGTCATAGGCGCCATCCCTTTTTCAAAACCTCTCCGAACATCTGGTAATAGCGCGTTTCAGTCTACCCTTTTTGTCGTGCAAGGCCCGACCAACTTGCTTACACCGCTGCGCACGCTATCTGAAGGGTAACGCGTCTGGCTGGCGATGGAGAGTTGGCTCGCGCAGAGCTTGCCCATCCATGGATATCGCTTTTTTCATGCGTGGCGGAACGCTCCGGGTTAAAGTACCGGGACGATCATGGCTCTTCCTATGGCCCCCCCGTCGCACATCCGGCCGATATCCATGGCGGGTTTAGAGGTCCTCAGAATATCGAATCGCGTCGCATTGGCTCAAGGTATTATCCTCTTCCCGCCGAGGGACCGCAAACAGCCGCTGTTTCGACAGTCAATAAACGCGTAATAATCCCGGCTTCAATGGGCCAGGCTGACTGTTCGTTGCCGACTGTTTACCGCGGTTCAGCCGGCGGCGTCGCCGCTTCATTCATATTTCGCCGGATTCAGGAGAATATCTTGCTTTCGCGCCTTGGATTCAGTTAACGGCGGACGTCGCCATTTAGCTTCTCCAATATTATTTTGGGCCGGCATTGTCCGAGCGACCAGAATAAAACAGCGGCATCAGGTCGCCGGCACCACGATAGTAATAGCCAGATCCCCCACGCCGCAGCAGTCGTGTGACAGGCCCCAGTGTCTCGGCGACCTCCACCGGATAATTTTGGCTGTTATGCAACGCGCCCTCCACATAAACCAACGACGCCTGCGAGTCCCTTATCCGCCACATTGCCGCCGCCTGCGGACTTCCAGCCCAGCTAGGATATATATAAGCACCAAGCACTTTTAATTTTGAATGATCGGAGATATCCGCAACTATCGGTCGGCCTTCGGTCTTCAATCCGCAAATCCAGAACTGGGCACGGTTACAGTGGATCAGAGTGCCTTCCGCTTCCGGATTGTATTGCCAAGCCCAGGCTTTTTGGCCAGCCGACAGAAACAACGGACCCGAGGTGGTCACATCCTGAATAAAAAGAGGTCCGCTGCCGCCACGGGCTGTCTTATAAAGAACCGCATTGGCCATCAGATGTTTTAATATCAGTGCGGCGGGTGTCCGGTTGCGGAACCATACAAATTGCATCGGATAGGGAACGGTGGCTTTCCAGGGCGTCATCCAGAATCGCTCAAACACCAGAGCTTTGTGCGTCAGATTGCGGATCAGAAATACCGGGTTCCTGGTTCGCAGCAATGGCGAGGCGACGGTCAGATTCGATTCCAACCCGATAACCCGGCGCACCGAGCCATGAACAATGATGGTGCGCCTGATTGTGTATGTCCCCTGCGGCCGCCCGCCTGGAAAATAGACAGTGGATTTGTGTTCGCGAGCGGCCAGGTCAAAAGCGGCCTGGATTGCCGATGTCGAGGATCTGTGTTTTCGGAGAGCGACTCTTACCCAGTCGCCCGGCGCGGCCCAGGGAACGACCGGTGGCGATTGCACAGGCAAGTCGAGCATGCGGGGTTTGGCGCCAAAAAGTGAACGTCCGGGACGTGACAAATACAGATTAACGTGATGGGCGACCAATCGTTTGATTGCACCAGAAGTCAGACTTTGCGGAGTACCCGTATTGACATTGCGCACCATTTCCGCATAACTCTGCTGCGAAACATCCTGCAATATCAGCATCCCCCGATTTATAATCGCGGGGCGTGTCGCGTCGCCACCGAAAAATTGCGAATGATAGACCGCCATTTGCGCCAGCCCCTGCAAGACATTGATAACCGGAACATGGTTATGGCTTATCAGATGGCGAATCGTTACCGGCTCGTTTTCATCTTCAATACCACACACGTGCTGGCCGGAGAGGTCAATGCGGTCCAAGACCATCGAATAGTCATACTGGCTGATATAAATGCCGACATCAAAACCGCGCACGGTCAGATTTTGAATCAATCCGGGACCGGGCCACCGCCGATCCAGATCGAGACCCGTTACACCAGTTCCATTCCTGGAACCACTTTCAATCGTTACATTAAATACGCCCCCCTGGTTGTTATTAATGAATTCCAGACCTATGGCACCCGGATTTCCCCTGCCGGTATCGAACGTCAGATCGTACACGGCATTGTGGAATGCCTGGCCCGTGGAAGGGCCGTCAAAAAAACTCAATATCGGACGAGGATGGGCAGAACTGGAGAATGCCGGACTATGGTCAGCCAGCCGAAATATTGTTGAGCGTTCGCTTTGCCCCTGAAACACAATCTGTTTGCATTTTGCCAGATTCCGCCCAAGGGTAAGCGGACGAGAAACCAGATAAGTTCCGTTTGGAAAATAAAGGATGCGAAACTTTCCTTCATTGTCATGGATAGCTCGCTGTATGGCGGCGGTATCGTCAGTCCGCCCGTTCCCGACAGCGCCGTACCGGGTGACCACATTCACGACGCCGGAACGACGCGGAAATTCAATGTTTGTGAACAAGTGAGGTTGAATTCCGATGGCGGCGGACGCGCTGGCTCCAATCAAATGTATCCATAAGCACACGCCGACAATTCCAATAAGGCGCTTGATTCCGCTATCCATTTTTGTGCCGCAATGCCCGTGAGTCATGGAATCCACAACGTCCTGGAGCGTGGTTTATTACCAGGCAGTCCCACTAAAAGAAACGATCACACGGCTGCCATTTTATTTTGGTGCACCACAGCGGCAAATCGCATTCAATGTCCTTCATCGTGCAACCACATTGAACAGAATTCCACTAAAGTGCCATGTTCCATCTACCGAATTTCGCGCTGCCACTGCCGGGGCACAGCCGATCGCATCACCAGGGGGCAGCCCGGCCGTCCGAACTCTGGCGTCCGCGGCAGTTAGCGTAAGGCCGCACTGGAAGCCACATTTTTTTTCACAGCCCATTTAATTTTTACCCCATTTGCCTTATCTTTCCTTTCTTTGTAACTACGGAGTTTGCCCAAGATGAAAATTCACGAATATCAGGCCCGCGACCTGCTTTCCCGGGCGGGCATCGCAGTACCGCCCGCGCGGGTGGTGCAATCCGCCGCCGAAGCCGAAAAAGCCTATGCTGAAAACGGCTTGGCGGTTCAGGTTATTAAAGCCCAGGTGTTCGCGGGCGGCCGCGGCAAAGCGGGCTTCGTAAAACTTGTCCGCAGCGCTGCCGAAGCGCGAGCGGCGGCGGAATTCATGCTGGCCAACCGCATGGTCAGCCCGCAAACCGGGCCGGAGGGCATTGGTGTTCATAAACTGCTGGTGGCCGGGGCGGTGGACATAGCCCATGAATATTACGTAGGCCTGGTGCTGGATCGCGCCAAAGCAACCGCCAGCGTTATTGCATCAGCCCAGGGTGGGGTTGAAATTGAAACCGTCGCCCATGAACATCCGGAAGCGATTATTAAAGAACCGTTGCACCCGGCATTGGGCCTGCAGCCATATCAGGCGCGCAATACCGCAGTGGCGTTAGGCTTTTCCGGAAAAAACGCGCAGGTATTCGCGGATATGCTTCTGAAACTGGCGGCATTTTTCGTGCGTTACGATTGCTCCATCGCGGAAATCAATCCGCTGGTGCTGACCAAGGAAGGTAAACTGCTGGCTATAGATGCCAAAGTTGTTTTTGATGACAATGCGTTGTTCCGCCATCCGGACATTACCGCCTTAAAGGACGATGCGGAAACCGACCCACTGGAAATTCGCGCAGCGGCGGCCAGCCTTAACTATATCAAGTTGGATGGCGATATTGCCTGTTTGGTCAACGGCGCCGGACTGGCCATGTCCACCATGGATGTGATTCAGTTGCATGGCGGATCACCTGCGAATTTTCTGGATGTCGGCGGCGGCGTCAAAGCCGAAGGAGCCGTGGAGGCGTTCCGGATCCTGCTGGCGGATAAAAAAGTAAAGGGCGTTCTGGTAAATATTTTTGGCGGAATTGCCCGCTGCGACCTGATCGCCGAAGCGCTGATACAAGCCGGTCGCGAGGTGGGCTTCAGCGTTCCGGTGGTGGTGCGGCTGGAGGGTACCAATGTGGATCAGGCGCGTGAAATCCTGGCCGGTGCGAGACATGCGCTGCCTACACTGCAGACAGCCACCGATTTGAATGACGCGGCAAAGAAAATTGTTGCCGCAACCCGCTGACCACAAAACCATTAGCAAAAAATCGCCAACGCCTTGCGTCAGGCATTAACGGAGAAAACATCATGGCAATTTTAGTTGATAAAAATACCCGCGTGATCTGCCAGGGAATAACCGGTGGCGGCGGCGGCGCATTCCACACCAAAGGGTGTCTGGATTACGGCACGAAGATGGTGGGTGGCACAAGTCCCGGCAAAGGCGGCACTAAAGATGCCAACGGTCTGCCGGTGTTTGATACGGTTGAACAGGCCGTGCGCAACACTGGTGCCAACGCCACCATGATATTTGTTCCACCGCCATTTGCGGCGGATGCAATCTGTGAAGCCGCGGCGGCGGGAATTAAGCTGATTGTGGCGATCACGGAGGGTATTCCCGTTTTGGACATGGTTCGCACGAAAAAATTTCTCGCGGATTTTGGAGATTCCGTCCGGCTTATCGGCCCCAACTGCCCGGGTGTCATAACACCGGGGGAATGCAAGATAGGCATTATGCCGGGATACATTCACGAGCCGCCCGCGTCCGGAAAAAAGGCCGTCGGCATCGTGAGCCGTTCCGGTACGCTGACCTATGAAGCCGTCTGGCAGACGAGCCAGCTTGGCTGGTCCCAAAGCACGTGTGTGGGCATCGGCGGAGATCCGGTCAAGGGCATGGATTTTATTGACGTGATCTCGCTATTTCAGAAAGATAGCGGCACGGACGCCATCGTGATGATTGGTGAAATTGGTGGGACGGCTGAGGAACAGGCGGCGGACTTTATCCGGACCAATGTCACCAAGCCGGTTATCGGGTTCATTGCCGGCCGAACCGCCCCGCCGGGCAAACGCATGGGCCATGCGGGTGCTATTATAAGTGGTGGCGAAGGCACGGCGCAAAGCAAGATTTCCGCCATGACGAAAGCGGGAATACATGTGTGTGATTCCCCGGCGGACATCGGCCGTACCCTGAAACATGCGACAACTGGATAAAACCATGGACGGACCACAGATCAAAGCCTTGGCACATCGGTTGAATCAGTTGTTATTTAATCAACTGGTGGCAAGGATTGATGTTCCTGCGGACCGCTGGCAGGCCAATGTGCTGTTGAAGCATTGCGCCGGACAGCATATTCGCCGGGTCTATTCCCATGGCCGGTGGATGTTATGGAATTTCAGTCATGGCATAAGCTGGGCCTGCTATCCGTTGCGCCGCTGGCGGTGGTCGATAGAATTTCCAGAGCCGGATGCGGGGTCGGGACCCTCCTTGCTTCGGTCCGTTGGCATGGCCGGAGCGCCCCTGGCACCGCCGCCAGCCGTCATTGTTCCACCGGCGGTTTCGCCGCTGTTGCTGACGCCGGGGCGACGCCCACTGTTGCGCATGACCCTGACGGACGGACGGCGCATCTGTCTTTCTGGCCGTCCCTTGTTTTTAATTCTGCTGACAGAAGGCCTGCTGCGGCATCCGGAGCTCAGCTCAATGGGTCCGGACATACTTGCCGATCAGTTTTCCAAAACTCAGTGGGTTTACCGGCTGCGGCATGAGGGCGGTAAAACCATTTCCCAGGCATTGCTGGAACAGAATGTAGCCGCGGGTATCGGCAATCAGACGAAATGTGAAATTCTTTTTGCCGCCCGTGTGCATCCATCAACGCATATCACCACGCTTTCACGGGAAGAGCTGGATCATCTGGCCACCGTGGCTCTGGACCTGATGATGGCCCTGTTCCGCGCGGCGCTATCGCCAATTGCAGCGCCACCCGTTCCCCGGCGTGTGTTCGACCGGGCCGGCGAGCCGTGCGATATCTGTGCCACGCCAATTGCGGTGGACCGCAGCGGCTGTGATAACCGCTGGTCCTGGTACTGTCCGAATTGCCAGCCAGCGCGGGAAGAGCCGATGTTGTTTACACCCGACCATTCCCAGTCGACCGTCGGGGAACATTTTGACCGGGGCGGCATGAAAACAGCACCTGAAAAAATAGAGCGGAATTCCTGATTTTCCACCGCCGGCCGGTTTATCCGCATTCGTCCGTATTTAAAAGCTGTTTCCCATGTATCCACTCGAAATTGAATGAGGGTGTTTGGCGGCGTTGGCTTGCAGCTTTTATCCGTCACGCTAATCTTTTGTAGGGAACGCGGTCTGCGGCAGCCTTTCAACCGGCCGGAGTTGGCTGCCGGCGTTGGACTTGCGATTCCCGCGGTAAAGGAGTCTGTATGGCGTTGACATGGCATGGTGTCATTCCGGCGGTCTGCACACAATTCGGAAATGATGGAGCGTTGGATATATCGGCCACATTGGCCCATATTGATATAATGATAGATGCTGGCGTTCATGGCCTGGTGATGCTGGGAACGGTTGGCGAAAATTGCTCGCTGGAAGTGCCGGAAAAACTGGAACTTCTGTCGCAAACCACGCGGCATGTCGCCGGGCGGGTACCGGTTATTTCCGGCGTCGCGGAATATACCACGAAACAGGCCTGCCGCGCAGCCGGGCAAGCCGTGGAGGCGGGTGTGGACGGCCTGATGGTTCTGCCGGCCATGGTGTATAAAAGCGACCGTCGCGAAACAGTGGCACACTTCCGGGCCATTGCGCGAGCCACCGACCGCCCGATGCTGGTGTACAACAATCCGGTCACCTATGGGGTCGATATGCATCCGGAAACCTTTCTGGAACTGGCCGATCTTCCAATGGTGGAGGCCATTAAGGAATCATCCGAGAATCCGCGACGGATAACGGATATATATAATACCTGCGGCGAGCGGTTCAAATTGCTTTGCGGCGTGGACGATCTGGTACTGGAAAGCCACGCGCTGGGGGCCTGCGGCTGGATTTCCGGCCTGGTCAATGCGTTTCCGCGAGAGTCCTGTTATTTCTGGAAGTTGCTGATGGCCGGGGACCTGGCCAAAGCCCGGACCATTTACCGGTGGTACACGCCGCTGCTGCATCTGGATACGCATGTCAAGCTGGTGCAGTACATTAAACTGGTTGCGGCGGAATGCGGATATGGTACGGAACTGGTTCGCCCGCCGCGGTTGCCGCTGGTGGGCCGCGAGCGTGAACAGATCATTGCCCTGACGCGCGCGGCGATCGCCAGTCGGCCCCAGGTTCCAATCAATTAATTCAGAACAAACAAAGGCGATCACCATGGATAACCATCCGTCACGCAATGCGCAATTGCGATTCCAGAAAGATTTTTCCGCCGCGGAACTGCGCGACCGCCGTGCGCGTCTGATGCGTTCGCTGGGCACCGGGCATGCATTTCTGGCGGGTGCCGGCGCAGTTCGCGGATTCGACCCGTTCCGCCAGGACAACGACTTTTATTACCTGACCGGGGTGGAAGTGCCCCATGCCTATCTGCTGCTGGACAACGCCGCCGGCAAAGAGACACTTTATCTGCCCGATCGTGATGCGGCGCGTGAAAAGGCGGACGGTCCGGAACTTTCGGCGCAGGATGCGGATTTTGTCCGCCAGATGGCGGGTCTGGACGAAGTGCGTCCTTTAGCCGCGCTTCGGCAGGATTTGAAAAAGCCTGAAATATTTTTCACTCCACGGGCGTTCCCGGAAGGATATCGGCAGTGTCAGGATACCCTTCGCGCCTGGCACCGCGCGACCGGTGAAGATCCGCTGGCATGCCAGACCACGCCTCAGACGCACTTGCTGTCTGAACTTTCGCAATTGAATCCGCAGGCGACCTTCCGCAATCTTTCGCCGGTGCTCGAACAGCATCGCCTGATTAAAAGTCCCGCGGAAATTGAGTTGCTGCGCCGCAGTTCCGCGCTGACCGCGTTGGCTTGCACCCATGCCATGATGTGCACGCGCCCCGGTCTGTTTGAATATCACCTTGCGGCGACGGCCGATTATATTTTCGGCATCAATGGGGCGCAAGGGGCGGGCTACAGGCCGATTATTGCAACCGGCGCCAATATTTGGATGATGCACTATTGGCGGAATAACGCGCTTCTGCAGAACGGCGAACTGGTGATCTTTGATTATGCGCCGGATTTTAACGGTTATACGTCGGATATTGGCCGCATGTGGCCGGTGAACGGCGTGTATTCACCCGTACAGCGCGAGCTTTACGGCTTTGTGCTTCAATACCATGACATTTTGCTTTCGCTTATCCGGGCGGGCCGAAGCGCGTCCCAAATTCTGGCCGAAGCGGCGGCTAAAATGCGGCCGATTCTGGAAGACTGGCCGTGGAGCAAACCTGTTTACAAACATGGGGCGCTGAAACTTCTGGAATCGCGCCGGCCGCTGTCCCACGGTGTGGGAATGGCAGTACATGAATCAGGCCGATATGGCGATGAGCCATTAAAGCCGGGTCTGGTATTTGCGGTTGATCCGGAACTGGTGATTCCGGAAGAGGAGCTTTATATTCGCGTGGAAGACACCGTGGTCGTGACGGATCATGGGCATGAAAACCTCACCGTCGGCTGTCCGCGGGAAATGGACGAAGTTGAAAAGCTAATTGGCACATCGCGACTGCTTGAAATTGCCGGGCCGGTGATGGAAAACCCGGGTCGCTGATTTTGCACCCAGGCGAGCCTTGGAACGGTCTGGGGAAAAGCGGCTTAATGCTGGGATCGGATGAAAATAATATGGATATCAACATGCGGGAAATTCAGGTGATTGATACCCACACCGGCGGTGAGCCGACACGCGTCGTGATTTCCGGTGGTCCGCCGCTGGGAAATGGGCCGGTATCGGAAAAACTCGCGGTTTTCGCCCGACAGTATGACGCATTCCGCAGCGCAGTGGTGAATGAGCCGCGCGGTTCAGATGTGATGGTAGGCGCGTTGCTGGTGGAACCGGCGGACACAACCTGCTTCTGCGGTGTGATATTCTTCAACAACGTGGGCTATCTGGGCATGTGCGGCCACGGAACCATGGGCGTGGCGGCGGCCCTTGGCCATCTTGGAAGGATTACCGCGGGCCAATACTGCCTGGAAACGCCGGTTGGAATTGTGCGGTTTGCCTACGACGGCAAGCACGCGGTGCGTCTGGAAAATGTTCCGGCCTACCGTTATGCCAAAGCCGTTGAATTAAATGTTCCCGGTGTGGGCAAGGTGGTGGGCGATGTGGCATGGGGCGGAAACTGGTTTTTTCTTGTCGATTGTCCAACCGAGCAATATACGCCGGCCAATCTGGAAAAGCTTACAGATATTTCCTGGCGGATACGGCAGGCTCTGGAAAATGCCGGCGTTACCGGGGCGGATCATGCGGTGATTGATCATGTTGAGTTATTCGGGCCGCCACAGGATCCGGTCAACAACAGCCGCAACTTCGTACTTTGTCCGGGGCGCGCCTATGACCGTTCGCCCTGTGGAACAGGCACAAGCGCCAAACTCGCCTGTCTGTTTGCCGACGGGAAAATCCAACCGGGTCAGGTCTGGCGGCAGGAAAGCATTCTGGGCAGTCTGTTTGAAGGATCGGTGGCCAGTGTCGATGGACGGATTATTCCGGTTGTTTCCGGCAGCGCTTTTGTCAATGGCCGCGCAACTCTTCTGCTGGACGCCGCAGATCCTTTCATGATGGGAATTCGGCCTTGAACGCATCAGGAAAAAGGGTGATTGTTGTCGGGGCGGGAATTGTAGGCGCGGCCTGCGCGTGGGCACTTGTCCGTGGCGGACATCGCGTAACGGTGCTGGACAGCCAGTCTCCTGGTTCCGGGGCAACCGCTGCCGGTATGGGCCATATTGTGGTGATGGATGATTCGTCTGCCCAACTGCAATTGACGCGCTATTCCCAGGAGCTTTGGCGACAAATGGCTCCGCAGTTGCCCGCGGCGGCGGAATATGTTCAATCCGGCACATTATGGCTGGCCGCGGATACCACGGAAATGGAACTGGCGGAAAAAAAAGCGGCTTTGTACCAAAGTTTTCACATTGCCGCACGGATGATTGCACCGGCGGAACTTTCCACCCTGGAGCCACATTTGCGGCCGGGCCTGGCTGGGGCGTTGCTGGTGCCGACGGATGCGGTGGTTTATTCACCTGTAGCCGCGGCTTGGATGATCGATCAGGTGCGCTGTGGCGGTGGCAAAATTATAATCGGCGCGCCGGTGACCGGTCTGGCATCAGGCCGCGTCGAATGCGCCGATGGCGAAACGCTGGAAGCCGACGCGATTGTGGTTGCGACCGGAACCGCCATTTCCAGGCTTTTACCGGAATTGCCCGTGCGATCGCGTAAGGGGCATCTGGTGATAACCGACCGCTATCCGGGCTTTGTAAAACATCAACTGGTGGAACTTGGCTATCTGAAAAGCGCCCATGCAACGGATGCGGATTCCGTGGCATTCAATATTCAGCCGCGAGCCACTGGCCAATTGTTGATCGGGTCTTCCCGACAATATGGCGACGAGTCACGGCAAGTGAATCACGAGATTGTTCGTGCGATGCTCCGGCGGGCCTTTTCACTTATGCCGGACCTTTCCGGACTTGCCGCCTTGCGAACTTGGACCGGGTTTCGCGCCGCATCGCCGGACCATCTTCCAATCATTGGCGCGATCACCGGCCGACCGGGAATATATGCGGCGGGCGGCCATGAAGGGCTGGGAATCACCACAAGTCTTGGAACCGCGATGCTGCTTGCCGATATGATCGCCGAAAATCGGACACAGATAGATGCGGAACCCTATCTGCCGGCGCGATTCGAAAATGCCGGTCAGTTGCCGGAGGCCGCAAATGGCTGAAACCGTAACGATTCAGGTCAACGGCCGGGCGGTGACGGCCGGACAGGGCATGTCTCTGGCCGCGGTATTGATGAACATGGGCATTTCCAGCTTTGGTGGGTCGGTTTCCGGCGAGCCGCGCGGCCCGCTGTGCGGAATGGGAATCTGCATGGCCTGCCGTGTGGCTGTGGACGGTACCGAAGCGGTGAAAAGCTGTCAGACCATTGTGCGCGAAGGAATGCAGGTGACCGTACATGCATGATTCTTTTATTGAAACATACACATGTGATGTATTAGTAGTGGGTGGCGGTCCGGCCGGCATTGCGGCGGCATGTGTGGCCGACACCGCCGGTGCCAAGGTTATTCTTGTGGACGATAACAGTGCCGCCGGCGGTCAGATATGGCGCACCCGGCGACGACATCCACAGGCTGGCGAGGCCGGAGAATGGCTTGAGCGTCTGGCGGGTTGCGGGGTTCAAACACTTTTTGGCTGGCGGATTGTGGCCATGCCTGAACCGCGACTTTTTCTGGCGGAAGGCAAGGACGGCGTGCGATTTCTGCGATGCCGAAAATTGATTCTGGCCACGGGTGCCCGCGAACTGTTCCTGCCCTTTCCTGGCTGGACACTGCCGGGTGTGGTCGGTGCCGGTGCCATACAGGCGTTGACCAAAAGCGGCTTGAATGTGCGTGCCAAACGGGTGCTGCTGGCCGGTACCGGTCCGCTGTTGCTTGCAGTGGCCGCGCATCTGACCCATGCCGGAGCGGTGGTGCCATTTATTGCGGAACAGGCTTCCGCGGCAAGCCTGCGGCGCTTCGCGTTGAGTCTGGCGGGTCGGCCAGGCAAGCTTGTGCAGGCCATGCGGTTATGGCGGCGTATTCGACCACTTCGTTTATATCCGGACAGTTGGCCGCTGCAGGTGGAACAAAGGGAAAATGGACTGCGGGTGGTCGTGCGGATTGGCGTAAAAGACAATATTCAGGATGTGGATTACCTTGCATGCGGATTCGGATTGGTACCCAACAGTGAATTAGCCGCGCTGGTCGGCTGCGATATTCTGCCCGAAGGCTTCGTACAAGTGAATGCGGCCCAGTGCACGAGCATTGAATGGATTTACGCAGCCGGCGAATTAACCGGCATAGGTGGAGTCGACAAGAGCCTTACGGAGGGACAGGTGGCAGGTCGGTCCGCGGTTGGCCAATCGGCGGATGCGACGCTTCTAAAAAAGCGAAACAGCTCGCTGAGGTTTGCCACAATGCTGGCGAAAACGTTTGCGATTCGGTCTGAAATCCGCCATCTTGCCCAGGCGGACACGATTGTCTGTCGATGTGAAGATATTTTATTGGGCGCGTTGCATCATCGGACCGATTCACGGGAGATCAAACTTCAAACGCGGTGTGGCATGGGGCCGTGCCAGGGACGCATTTGCGGGCCGATTCTGCGGACCCTTGCGCTGCCAGATAAAATGCCGGTTCGTCCGCCGATTCAACCGTGCCGATTGCAAACGCTGGCCGCGGATCCCAAGTAGTGTCTCTTCTGATACAGATTGACACTCCTCAAGGGTGATTTTGAGGAGTTTTAGAGTGCAATTGCGTACAATCAAGGTGTCCGTATTACGAACTGCGTCTACCCTATTATTTCCGGATTTGGATAATAGGCGTGCATGAGAAGTCCGCCGTTATTTCGGCTCTGTCAGCAGGACGCTTTTGTTTTCCGCCAGTTGCCTGTGTTTCCAGGCGTCC
>DAIDJN010000073.1:0-68020 GCA_027451365.1 Phycisphaerales bacterium
CTGGCAACAGGCAAAATAGCGGATGAACCGCACAATGAACGGTTATGGGGCGGAAATTTATGCCAAATATAATCTGAAGCATGGCGAATCAAGGCCATGCGCATGCCAGGAAAGCAAACCGGCGCCGAATGAATGCTGGCAATGGAAGCATTGCATCAGAGCGATCTACGGCAAAACTGCTGGAAATTCAGGTTTACAACGGCCGCCTGAAAATTTGGCAGACACGTGACGCCGTGACGCAGCGCTTCAGTTTGTGGATAGACATCAGGTCATAGACGCAGTAGATTAATAACGTCATAAATGTGCGCCGAAATCAATTCGGCGTCGGATGCCGATGATGGTACACAGCTTCATTGCTTGCGGAGAAAATTCATGGCCAAAATTCAGAGTCAGCGTTATGACCGGCGCGATGTGGTAAAAGCGGCTGCGGCTACCGCAGTCATGGCAATGGTCGGTACGGTCGTTGACAGTTCGGCATTATCGGCCGCAACCGCCGACAAAATCGTGCGGGTGGAAGATTTGAATTTAAGTTTGATGGTAGTCGGCTACGGACGACCGATGAAAAACAAAAGCATCAACGGCAATCCTTTGAAGGCCGGAGGAAAGACGTATCAACATGGAATTGGAACACACGCAGAAAGTATTTTTCGTATCAATCTTAAAAAATCAGCCCAGCGCTTTACCGCCAAAGTGGCCATGGATGATGAAGCCACAAAGGTAGGCGCTGTGATTTTTGAAGTTCTGGTGGATGGTAAAGTCAAAGCGCGCACGCCGGTGATGCACGTCGGAGATCCGGCGCGGACCATCAGCGTCAATCTGCGGGGAGCCAAACAATTGATGCTGGTGGTAAAACCGGGCTTAAATGCAATCACGTGGGATCACGCCGACTGGCTCGATCCGGTTATTGCCATGGTGCCTGGTTCTAATGTCCGGCCGGTGGCAATGTCCGCCTATCCGGGATCCCATGATTATCCGCATATTGCCAGCGGCGATCCGGAAACACCGGAATTTCACGGCCCGCGCGTGGTCGGCGCGACGCCGGGACATGATTTTCTATTCAAGGTGCCGTACACCGGAAAGGCCCCGATAAAGATTTCGGCAAACGGCCTGCCGGCAGGCCTGACCATGGATAGCAGTGGATTAATGACGGGGAAAATTAATCAGGCCGGAGAATATAAAGTCAGGCTTACCGCAACCAACAGCCTTGGTACGGCCCATCGCACAATGAGGCTGGTAGCCGGTGAACACAAACTGGGCCTGACACCACCGATGGGTTGGAATTCATGGAATGCCTACGGCATGGACAATGACGCCACACGCACCCGCGCCGCCGCGGATGCCATGGTGAAAAGTGGTTTAGCGGCCAAGGGGTTTAATTACATCAATATTGATGACGGCTGGCAGAACGGCCGCACCGCCGATGGCGAAATTAAGACCACGGATAAATTCGGTGATATGAAGAAGATTGTGGACTACGTGCACGGCAAAGGCCTGCGGTTTGGCCTGTATTCGTCGCCCGGCCCCACTACCTGCGGCGGCCACACGGCCAGTTTCGGGCACGTATCCCAGGACGCCAGCACCTACGCCCGCTGGGGCGTGGATTATCTTAAATATGACTGGTGCAGCTACGGCAGTGAAGTTCCGAAAAATCCGGATCTTGAACAATATATCAAGCCTTATCGCGAAATGGGCGAGGCGTTGCGAAAATCCGGACGCGATATATTTTTCAGCCTGTGCCAATATGGGATGGGACATGTCTGGACATGGGCGGGTAAATCTCCGGTATGGGGCAATAGCTATCGGATAAGTGGTGATATCAACGACTCATGGGGATCGATGGTAAGTAACGGATTTGGCAGCGACGGCACGTTATTTCCATTTGCCGGGCCGGGGCATTGGAATGATCCGGATATGCTGGTGGTGGGCTGGGGATATTTTGAAGACGGCCCGCTCCACTGGACGAAGCTTACCCCGCACGAACAACTGACGCATATAACCCTGTGGTGCATGCTGGCAGCGCCCCTGCTTTTAGGCTGTGATCTTGAAAAGATGGATAAATTCACCACAGACCTGATGACCAATACGGAAGTCCTGGCGGTCAATCAGGATGAACTGGGCCAGCAGGCCCAGCGCGTATATCGCCAGGGATCGCTGGAAATATGGGCACGTCCGTTGTGGGATGGCACAGTTGCCGTGGCGATATTTAACCTGGGATTAACACCAGGAGGCGTTCGCGTTGCATCTTGGAATATACTGGATCCGGTGTTGCAGCGCGGTGACAAGCCTTTGCGTGGCGCGCAACGGTTACGGGATTTGTGGCAGCGGAAAGACCTGGGAACCAAATCCAGCTTCCAGGCAACCATTCCCGCGCATAGCGCCATCATGCTTAAGGTTGGTACGCCAAACGTAACTGATGACTGATGAAAATCGGCGTACGTGTTGAGTTTGTCCAGGCATTCCCGCCACGACGCGCTGAAAGTCATCAAGATGCAATAACTGCGGCGCGCTGGATCAGCCGCGTTGCATCCATGCCACCGGCGGAACCCATAGCGGCGGTCCGCACGAAAGGGGCGAGCCTCACCGGCACAAGCGATATAAGCCAAACCAGGATAGCGGCCACCATTGTCAGGCCATCGTGGTAACGAAGCCCCATGCATCCCGTCTGAAGCAGCGCCACAGTCGCCCGCGTTAAGCCTTCACGATGAAGCCGGGAAACCGCTTTGGCTTGGCACACCGCCAGACCGGACAATCCCCCGCGCACAAGCCCACACATTCACGCATCATTCGGCTTTTCGACGCGTATGCAAATGCCCGCGGGCCGGCTTTGCGGGGAAAGAGAGGCGACTGTTATTGACCGTAATCTGCCCTTGGCTGATAGGCGAACCAATACATCCCGGGCGCAACGGTAAGCATTGTGCGGGAATCGGGCCGTTTGCCCGCTGTTATTTTTCTGACACCGGAAGTCTTTGGCGTCAGAAGCCGGCCGTTGCACAAGATCGCGCCCTTTCCAATACCGGGCAGCGTCACAACACCCGATGCGGCCGGTGGAATGGAGATATTAAGCCATATACTTTTACCGTGCCATTGCCATTTGCAGGCAACATTTCCGAAATGGCTTTTATACGCAGCCGACGCCCAGGGCAGCGCACGGACCGGGTGGGGGGAAATAAAAATCGTACGAAAGCCAGGATTTCGGGGATCCGGCTTGATGCCCGCCAGGTCGTTGTACATCCAGCCGAGGATATCGCCGAACATGATATGGTTATGCGAACCGCCCCCGTCCCATTCCTCCCACAGGGTTGTGGCCCCGCGGGTAAACCAAAGGCCATAACTGGGATAGGTTGTTTGCGTAGCAATACGATAAGCCAATGCGGTATGACCAAAACGGGATAACACACGAAACAGACAGCGATCCCCGAGCAGGCCAACCGAAAGATGGTCATTTTTTTTGTGAACATCCGTGACAAGTTTGTCTGCCGCCGCGATTCGCCGCCGGGCGGGCACCAGTCCAAAATACAAAGGCATGGCCTGCGCGGTTTGACCGCCATTTTCATATACCCCGCGGCCTTTATAATACATTGCGTTAAATGCTTTGCGTATGGTGGCGGCATTGGCCAGAAATGCCTTCTGATCTTTCTTTTTGCCGAGGATAGAGGCCATGCGGGAGAGCAGCACCGCATCGCGATACACCAGACAGGTGCGCACAAAGCGAATATCCGGCCGCCTGCCCGCGGAAACCCAATCCCCGATTTCCCATCCACCGCCAGCGGCGATTCCGCCGGGACAATGGCGAAGCATATAGGTAAAAAACCGCTTTATTCCGTCGTAATGCTTGCGAATTAAGTCGCCGTTGCCGCTGTATATATAGTCAAACCACGCGACCTGTTCATAGGCGGATTCCCAGTCGGGGTGAAACTCCGTCGTTTGCCAGCCCGGGCTTGGAATAATTAATGCCAGATTGCCGTTGGGGGATTGCTGGCGCGCAAAATCATTCAGCCACTTGGCATAGGCCGGCGTGTTGTTGTAGGTAAACAGACCGGTGGCGGCCGCCACCCAAGCGTCCGCGGTCCAGCCGTTTTTTTCGCGCGTGGGACAATCGGTTGGATAACCGACGAAATTGCTCTGGTAACTGTAACGGGTTGCCCGCGCAATGGCATTAAGCAGCGGATTACCACAGGCAAAGTTGCCGGTGCGGGCCATGGGTGTGTGAATAAAGTCCGCATGAATGGCCAGAATATCGCGTCTGGATCGCACACCATATATTTGCACATATTGAAAACCGTTGTACGCAAACTCAGGATGATAGGTAAAAGGCTTATCGCTGGCGGGAATATAGGTGTCCGTCTGAAATGAACCGGTCAAGGCAAATGGATTTATCGACGAGCGATCAATGGTTCCGTCTGAATAGAGCTGTTCGCCATAGCGCATCACCACTGGCACGCCGGCGCGCCCACGGGCCGTCAGCGTTACCCAGCCGGACATGTTCTGGGGGAATTTAACCACATAAATATGCCGCAGCGGCTCGGTAATTGCCAACGGCTTAAAACGACGCAGCACACGGCAGGAAGGCATAAGCTGCGCGGTCAGCCGGCCGGAAGGAATCGCACGAGCGGCTTGCGCGTGGTGTGAAAACCGGCCGTCGCCAATCGCCGGATTATTCCACCCCTTAGGCATCTGTGCGGCATCGTACACTTCGCCGGCGTAAACATTGTCAGCCAGCCATGGGCCAGCCGCAGCGCGCCAGTCAGGGCTGGTGCTGACCCAGCGCGTCTTGTGCGCCGATTTGAGTTGCACGTTCAAAAGGAACCGTGGCCAATGCCGCCAGGGCGCATGTTGCCAACCCCAGACATTTTTTTCAATAACGTTATACCAGCCATTTCCAAGTGCCACGGTAATCACATTGCGCCGCCCTTTATGCAGCAACCCGCTGACATCAAATGCCTGGTATGGGGACGCCTTGGAATAGTTATAATTGGTATCCTCTATTTCGCCCCGTCCCACTTTTTTTCCATTGATCCGCACGATCCAATATCCGAGACCGGCCATAAAAAGACTGGCTCGCCGCAGGTGCGCCGGCGCAATAAATACGTGTCGGAAAATGGGGCTGGGCCGGTTTTGCAGCCATTGCGGGTGAAGGGCGGATATGGGAATGGAGCCTGCCGCCGCAATACGTCCCCAAGGCCCGGCACCCCAGGGCGCAGCGATTATTGCCGGGCTGGCCGCCAATGATCTGGTTGCCCAGCCTGCGGAGGTCTTTATTTTCACCGCCTGCCACCGGGTGTCAGTCACAATTCGCCGGTCATATCCGCCGGTGCCCAGGATATTGATAGCGGCCAGCACGCCCGTCGGATTCCCAGTCTTGCCGCCATTTTGCAGCAATACCGTCACCACGTTACGGCCCGGGTGCAGATATTTGCCAACAAATTTCACCACTGGCTTCCGCCAATGGGCGCCGAACGCCGCGATCACCGAATGCCCGTTGATGGATACCTTGCATTCATCATCCGCGGCTAGCAGCAGATCGGCATGAAGAACAGGGTTGCCCACAGGCAACCTGAAGCGGCGCTGCAACAAATAAAGGCCGGGTGACGCCAGCAATGGATGAGGCATTTTGGGAAGAATCCAATTGGTGCCAAAAAGAGTTGGAAGTCCGTAGTACGCATTGACCGGCGCTTTATAAAACCCATTTGCGGATTTCGGTCGATAGGTAATCCATTGCCCGCGCCAGTCGCCTCTGCGCAGCGGTCCGGTTTGCCAACTGGCCGGCTTGCTCCAGCCTGATTTCCAGCCATTGGTTCCCCAGACGCGCAGGCGCCAATAATAAGTCGTAAAGGGCTGCAGGGCCGGTCCGCCGAAATGAGGTGGAAAATCCGGATTCAGCCTCGCTTTTCCTGAGTCCCAAAGCGGTTTTTGATTCATAAGAAGATTGGTACGGGAATCCGCTACCTGAATCTGATAAAAGCGTTGAGCCAGGAGTGCGTTCAGCCGCGGCGCAGTCCAGGTGAACAACGGGTGTTTATTCTGCACTCCCAGTGGATTGCTAACCAAATCGCATCGCAGCCGACGGGGCGCAGGGGCTGCCAACTTGCTGTCCGAAGTCATCCGCGAGGTACGCGTGGCATGAGGCGCAATTTGGGCCGGCAATTGCGATGCCGCGGTCCGGTCCATTGAAGCCAAAGAGGCCATGGAACCGGTCACCGCCGCGATAACCAGAAGTCCGCGGCATATCGAACGCCGCATCCGATTCACAGGAACAATATCAGCCATGAAAACCAATCGCTCCAAAATAACGCCGCCTGCCCGATACACCGCTGAACCGCACATACAAATTGTTGCCAGAAGGCGAGTGTGGATTTCAGAATATGGCATTTCTGCAAAGTCTACAACATGATCGCGGCTCACACGATGCCTGATATCCGGCGGTTCTCCGGATGGCGATCCCCTATTTGCCGCCGCGCAGCGGAGGGCGAATGCTATGTATCGCATCGATACCCGCATTGATCTGGCTATTTTGCAAATATTCAGAAACGCAGTGTGTTGTCTGGCGCAGGACTGGCACGCAGGTGGTCGGCAACCATTGCGTGATAGGTTTGTGATACGCTTTGCAGATCGGTCAGCCCCAGTTCGGCTTGCACCTTAAGTACGGTGGTGGTATCCGGACCTTCAATTTCCACAAACGAACCGAAACAGGGAAGTTCATCAAGCTCCACACGGCAACCATTAAATTCCCAAGACTCGCGACGCTTTTCAAAGCCGCTGGTGCGAATGAAGCCCAGCGCAAAAAGAAATGCGGCCGTCAGATTCACCGGCCGCACGGCAAGGTCAATAGAGGGGCGGCGGTGTATGACGCCCGGCTGCGATGGCCCTTTCCAAGTAACCAGCGCCTCATCGGTGGCGCTTCCATCCCGTCGGAAGGTACGGATGCGCAGGCCGCTGTCGGCCGTGCGAAGGGAACCTTCCGGGCGGTCGAAAAACTCGTTTAATTCCTCCACTGTTTCCAGAAATCGTGCGCCAGCCTGTTTCAGCAATCGACGCACGGCAGCAATATCCGCGGCGCGAAGTTTTATTTCTATTTCCCAGGGTGTGGCAACATCGGCACCCCTAACATTGGCGGCGGAAGCCTCATTCATTTCTATGGATCCCCCAAAATAGGTTTGCCTGATCCGGCCAAGGCGCCATTACCGGAACAGCGCAAGGCTGACGGTCTGGCCGTGAATAAAATTGCGGCCCCCCACCGGGCCAAGTTCCCCGGCACAAAAGAAGCCTGCCACGGGAATCGGCCCCAGCACTTCATGCAGCGTTTGAATATCGTGTCCCGGCTGGTCAAACAGGCGCGTGCCGCGACCGTTGCAACTGAACATCAGCGCACCACTGGGGGGTGGGCCAAGCTGCATCTGCCCTTCCAGCAGAAGCCGCAAGTCTTCTTCGGCCGTGCGGGCATCCTGCAGGTGAAATTGAACAATCTGGCCACTTTGAACAATATCTCCTATAAGCAACCCGCTACTGGGCCGATGGACCCCCAAAATGTTGCGCACCAGAAAATCGCCCGGCCCGAAATTTCCTTTGCGTTGATCAATCACGCGCCCCACCTGCACACTGCGCTGTTCCACCAGGTCGCGGTCTTTCACCGGCAGATCCTGAATGATGCCGCGCAATACGGATATGGCGGGCTCATCATCCAGAAGTTCGATGACATTGTCATGGCCACGGCTTACCACCATGCTGCGGCCAATAGGCCGACACCCCTGAGATACCACGCAGTCCACTTCCACCGGACCAGATAGCGATACCCCAATAAGGCCCGAACTGAACACCGCGTCATTAATCATTAAACGGGCCTGACCAGGCTCGGAAATTCCGCTGGCCATGCCGCCAATAACCGGCGCACCCGGAAAATCCCGCGTGCAGGCGTCCAGCAATTGAACGACCGGCGCGGTGAACGGGTCTCCGAACATGATAAAAAGCCGCAGGTCCGGTCCGGCTTCAAGGCGGGCGCGAAGTGTGCGGGATTCACCGAGCAATTCGGGCCATTCTTCATCAGCCAGGTGAAAATGATCGATCGTCACGCCGGGCAGCGACTGAGCGAACGCCGACACCGCTGAGCCGCGTTCAATTTCCGCATTGTTGCCCAGCACACTTTCCGCCGTCACACACAACATGGCGCGTGCCGCTGTCCGGGAACGGATGCCGCCGGCAATGTCCGTGAATATCGGAAGCAGCCGCGCGGAAATAAACAGCAGCAGCAGATCTATCGGTCGGCCGTTCATACCGGACAGGATTTGCCCGGAAATATCAAGGATAATTGAATCGCCGTCTTCACCATTACTAAGTGCGGATGCCATTTGCATAGGTTTAACTCCGGCAACCCATGCTGGCACATTCACCGCTCTGCACAGGCTTGCAAATTATTATATACCGGATTTGGCAATTGGCGAGACTTTTATCCAAAAAAGTGAATTTCCGTTTTGAGGTTTGTGGAGCCACTTCGGGAAACTGGTGCAGCAATTCACAATCGGGCTATCACTGGCCGCGTTTGATTTAATCAGGACGCTGACCGGATAAAAAGCGTCGAATGGCTTCCGGATAGGCCATACATTCTTCAACAAAAACCCGTGCCGCCAGGCTTTGCGGTGTATCACCGGGCAGCACGGGGCAAGTTCGCTGCAATAGAATCGGGCCATGGTCATATTCGTTGTCCGCAAGGTGCACCGTACAGCCGGTTTGTGTTTCACCCGCGGCGATTACTGCTTCATGCACCTTTAATCCGTGCATGCCGCGGCCACCGAACTTGGGCAACAGAGCCGGATGAATATTCAGCACACGACCGGCGAAACTGGGTGGAATCCGCCAAAGACTAAGAAAACCAGCCATACAAATAATATCCGGGTGCCACCGGTACAAGGCGCTCGTCAGCCGGTCTGAAAACTCATCCGTATCGGGAAAAGCTTTACGTTCAACAACTTCAACCGGCAGGCCAAGGTCACGCGCCCGATCCAGACCGGCCACCGCTCTGCGCGAACTGATGACACCGACAATGGTTGCGCCCAATTCACCGGTATCGATTTGCCGGGCCAGATTCACCAGGGTGGTTCCCGAACCGGAAATCAATACCGCCATTGAAGCAGCCCCGCCCGGACGCCCGGCGGCAACGCGGCGCGCAGTCATGACATGTCCTTGCCGGATTCCGACGTTTGGGCCCCCGTGATTTCCCCAAGGCCACGCGCCCGGCGGGCCATGCCAAAAAGACCCGCCCCACCTGCAACCAGAATGGCCAGCAGCACCGCGGTTTTCGGCCTAAGGGCATTGGGTCCGCCAACCAGGGCGGCCATGGTCGGACCGATGACCGTACCCACACCGATAACCGCTTCGTGAATTCCGGCATTTTGACCGGAGCCATGGCTCAGATGCATGGAATAATAGAGCGATCCACTGTAAAGCATAGCCCAGGTCAGGCCAAGAAATATTTGCGTGCACACCAGCATGGTCGCATTTGGCGACATAAGCACACCCGCGGTTCCAACCACCATTATGCAGAAGAAAATCAGCATCCAACTGACTTTGTAATGCCAACCGGTCCAGATGCTGGCACAAAGGAAGCCGATCAGCCGGGTCAGCGAGGCTACCGACCCCACCGCGGTGGCGATGGCGGGCGATACAATTCCGGCGTTTTGCGTTAGAACCGGCATAAACGGCCCGAGAGTATTGGCAGATACGAAAGAAAGTGCATTGGAAAGCCACGCCATCCAGAGCAGTGTTTTGGATTTCCCGCTGGCGCGAATGGCATTGCTGCGGGCCTGTTCCGCGGGGTCGTCTTCCACATGCTGATTGCCGACCATTGATTGCGGTAAGGCCACCAGAAGAATAATCAGCAGCGCGACAATCTGCCCGACCGCGCTCAACACAAAGACCCCCTTCCAGGAAACCACAGCGGCAATCGCTCCGGTCAGGAAAGTACCCAGAAAGCACGTGCTCGACCACACCAGATTGTAACACGTGATGCGCGTGGCCAGCTTCATTTTTCCGGGGCTGCGCGTCAACACCGATTCAACCGAAGGCCACATGGGAGTGACTATCAGGTTCGTCATCACAACTTCCAAAAACAGCAATCCGACACTTTGGCGCACCACCGCCGCATATCCGATCAGAAAAGTTGGAACGGCCAGCAGCCCCGCCGTCAGAAAAACCCGCCGCTGCCCGAAGCGGTCCGCCAGACGACCGCCAATTATGGACGAAAATATATATACGAATCCGCCTAATGCGCACATCCATAACATCTGTACCAGAGGCGTGTTAAGATGATAGCGGGCGTAGTACCAGACCGTATTACCGGCCAGCGCCGCGCCAAAGGATGCGACGGCGTGGGCGGCAAACCACGGCACAAGCGTACGCCGGTCGCGCAAAGATCCCGCCACCGATGTCACAGAGGAAAACGGTGCCCCGGTCATGGAAATATCCCCCGCTGCTGATAACTGCGGGATATATGCTCCAGCGCAACACAAAATGCGGCCGTGCACATGTCCGTTTCCAGTGAATGCGCTGTCAATCGCACACGACGGGCCGCCAGCGTGATGGTTTTACGGAGTTCCTCATCCACCCGCCGCTCATCCCAGTGCACGCCAGTCTTGTTTTGCACCCATTCCAGATAACTGACCGTGACGCCCCCCGCGTTGCACAAAATTGCCGGCAACAGCGTGATATTCCGCCGGCGCAGGATGTCGGCGGCGGCCGCGGTGGTCGGGCCGTTGCCGCCTTCAGCCACAATGCGGCAATCCAACCATTCGGCAACCTGTTCATCCACCATGCGTTCAAGGGCGGCGGGAATAAACACATCCACCGGCTGGCGGTAAAATTCTTCGCGCGAAAGCTGCCGAACACCGGGAGCCACAAAACCCGCAACCGAACCGTGCCGCGATACATGGTCGCGCAGTTCCGCCACCGGCAGGCCCGCATCCGCCCCCAGCGCGCCGGCATGATCCATGACTGCCCGGATGGTGGCCCCGGCACCGGCCAGTATAGAGGCGGCATAACCGGCCACATTTCCAAAGCCCAGCAGGCTGACGGTCATCTGATTGGTTCTAATTTTGAATTCGGGCAATAATTCCCTTAATACATGACAAAGTCCCTGACCGGTCGCTTTTTCGCGACCTTCGCTGCCGCCGCAGGCTATGGATTTGCCGGTCACCACATGGCGCAGAGCCTGACCATTCTGCCCATGGGTATTCAAATAGGTATCCATCATCCAGTCCATGACCTGGGCATTCGTACCCACATCCGGCGCTGGAATATCGAGTTCCGGACCAATATTGCCGCCCAACGCCGCGGTAAAACGCCGGGTGACGCGCATCAGTTCACCCGAGCTTATACTGCGGGGGTCGATGCGAACACCGCCTTTGGCACCACCAAACGGCAAGCGCATCAGGGCGCATTTCATGGTCATCCAAAGAGCCAATGCCTTGACATCGTCCAGCGAAAGTTCCGGATGATAGCGAATGCCCCCTTTGTAAGGGCCTAAGATATTGTTGTGCTGGATGCGATATCCCTTGAAAATGCGATAGCGGCCGTCGTCCATACGCGCGGGAAAATGCACAATGATTTCATTCTTGGGCTGGCTGAGGATCGCCTGCACATATTCCGGAACGCCGGAAATGGCACTGGCGGTATTCACATTTTTCACCGCCATTGCAAACAGGGAATTCGGATCCTGTGGCGCAAGCGGCTCGGCACCGGGCAATGGCGGGGACGAGGCTTCCTTTGGCATTATCAGATTCTCCGCCAGATGTCTCCGCGAATGATTTTCGCACCGGACCGTGTAAAACGGCGATGACTCTGGTCCGACGAAAGCGATGATACCAGATTTTTATCGGCGGATAAAACCGCGCATTTTTGCAACCGCCCAATGCCCCAAGATGCACAGGTAGACCGATTTGGGTATCCACAGTATTCTAAATGGTGGTCCGGCCGGCAGGGAATAGAAAAAGACGGGCTGGGCCATACGGTCTTGCCGTTAATGTTGCTCCAATATTTTGACCCAGCCGCCGTCGGGGCGTAGCATTTAGGCGAATTTAGTTGTGTGCCCATGGGGATCATGCCGATGGAAAAGGCATTATCGGCGGCGGCAGCCACCAATAAATTATAGGACCCCAATACTTTCGGGAGCTGTTTCAGGATGCTGAATTATCATTTACCTTCTGATCCCATCCTGGTAACCGGTGGTGCCGGCTTTATTGGTTCTAATTTCGTTCGCGACTGGATCGCGGCCGTGGGTTCCAAGGTCATTAATCTGGACAAGCTGACCTATGCCGGCAATCCGGACAACCTGACAGAATTGAAACAGGACCCGCGGCATATATTTGTGCAGGGAGACATAAACGACCGGGCGCTTATGTCCGAACTTTTCACCGCCCACAAACCATGGGCCGTGGCGCACTTTGCCGCGGAAAGCCACGTTGACAGGTCCATTCTAGGGCCGGAGGAGTTTGTTCGCACCAATGTCAACGGCACATTTTGTGTATTGGAAGCAGCCCGCGAATACTGGCGGAATCTGCCGGCCGATTCCCGCAATCATTTCCGATTCCTTCACGTTTCCACTGACGAAGTTTATGGATCGCTGTCACCCACCGATCCGGCATTCTGTGAAACCACCCCCTATGCCCCCAACAGCCCTTATTCGGCATCCAAAGCCGGGTCGGACCATCTGGTGCGGGCCTACCACCACACCTATGGCCTGCCGACGCTTACCACCAATTGCTCTAATAACTATGGCCCCTGTCAATTCCCCGAAAAGCTTATTCCGCTCATTATTCACAACGCCCTTCATGGCCGCGCGCTGCCGGTATATGGCGATGGCATGAATGTGCGCGACTGGCTTCATGTAAGCGATCACTGTGCTGCAATCCGCGCCGTGATGGGCGCCGGCCGGCCCGGCGAAACCTATTGCATCGGCGGGAAAAGTGAAATGAAGAATCTGGATGTGGTGGAAACCATTTGTTCCGTGCTGGATGAACTGCGTCCCGATTCGCCCCATCGCCCCCACAAAAAACTGATTAAATTCGTTACCGACCGACCCGGCCACGACCGCCGCTATGCCATTGATTGCCGAAAACTGGAAAAAGAACTGGGCTGGCAGCCGCGGTTGTCATTCGCGGCGGGCATTGCCCAAACCGTACGCTGGTATCTGGATCATACCGACTGGGTCGATCGCGTGGTTTCCGGCGAATACCGCCAGTGGGTTAACCGCAATTATGCGGAAAGGAGCTAACGCGTGCGATGTGGAATTATTCTGGCCGGCGGATCTGGCAGCCGACTTTCGCCGATTACGCTGGCGGTATCCAAGCAGATGCTGCCGATTTATGACAAGCCGATGATTTATTACCCGCTGACCACGTTGATGCTGGCGGGGATTCGGGAAATTCTGATCATATCCACACCGCGTGACCTGCCGCATTTTCGCGAGCTGCTTGGCGACGGATCGCAATTCGGCATCCATCTGGAATATGCTGTTCAGCCTTCACCGGACGGCCTGGCCCAGGCGTTTATTATTGGCAAGACGTTTGTGGGAAAAAACCCCAGTGCGCTGGTGCTTGGCGACAATATTTTCTTTGGCCACGACCTGGCCAGGCTGCTGCAGCAGGCCAACGCAAACACCGCCGGGGCCACAGTGTTTGCCTATCCTGTGGTGGACCCGGAACGCTACGGGGTGGTGGAATTTGACGCCGCCGGGCGCGCCAAATCGATTGAAGAAAAGCCGACCAGGCCAAAATCCCGTTTCGCGGTGACCGGGCTTTATTTTTACGACAACGACGTTCTGGAAATTGCGGCTCACCTGAAGCCCAGTCCGCGCGGCGAACTGGAAATAACCGATGTCAACCGGATTTATCTGGAACGTGGGAAGTTGAACGTGCTGGCGATGAGCCGCGGAATGGCCTGGCTGGACACCGGCACCCATCAGTCGCTGCTGGATGCTTCTATGTTTGTCCATACGATTGAAACCCGGCAGGGCCTTAAAATTGCCTGCCCGGAGGAAGTGGCCTGGAGGCAGAAATTCATCACCACCGAACAACTGGCCAATGCCGGGGCGGCAATGGCGAAAAATGATTACGGCCGATACCTTTTGGAACTGGCCCAAGGAAAACTGGGATAATTCATGAAATCAACCCCCATGGAAATACCGGAAGTTCTGCTGCTTGAACCACGCGTGTTTCGTGATCCACGCGGCTTTTTTCTGGAATCTTACAATCGCAAGACGTTTGCGGCGGTTGGAATTTCACACGAATTCGTGCAGTGCAACCATTCGTTTTCCACCTGCGGTGTATTGCGCGGTTTGCATTATCAGATTCAGCAGCCACAGGGCAAACTGCTGCGTGTGACGCAAGGCGAAATTTTTGATGTCGCGGTAGACATTCGCCGCAGTTCGCCTGCGTTTGGCAAATGGGTCGGCGCGGTCCTTTCCAGCCAGAACCTGCACATGTTATGGATTCCCCCCGGCTTCGCCCATGGCTTTCTGGTGCTTTCCGCCACCGCGGACGTTCAATACCAGGCCACCGATTATTACGCCCCGGCCCACGAACGAACCTTGCTGTGGAACGACCCGGCGGTGAACATTCAGTGGCCCGCACTAACAGCCGCCAATGCGCCGGCGCAACCCATTTTGTCAGACAAGGACCGCGTGGGAAAGCGGCTGCATGAAGCGGAAGTGTATCCGTAAGCTCAAGCTTTTAGCTGCAGGGGATCGCGCCGCATAACGAATTTTGTTGACCGCCGACTGCAAAACGCTGGGAAGGCCAATTGTCTTCGCGGGTGCGATTTGAAACATATTTTGGAAATCTTGGCAATCTTGCCCGCTTTCAGCGTGGTGTTTTTGATTCGTAGCAATCGGCATTTCCTTTACTTACGAGTGATGGAGTTGTTCGCATATTTTGGATTGCCAGGACGTGAAGGCGGTGGCAATGTGGCAATCTGCGTTCGGCGTGCGGGTGGGCAGAAATTAGGAGTTGGGGGTTTAGAAGGCTACCACAACGGCCAACGATCATCGACCAACGACCGAGGTTTTGAACCGCAAAGGACGCAAAGAGCGCGAAGGGCGACGACGGATAATTATCACGCGGAGGAATGATTAGACCGCGGCTTGCGCGGATGCCGCGCATATGACGACGGGGGCGATGGGTTTGATGATCGGTAATCAAACCCGGTCGGCCGGGGCATCCGGCGTGTCGGGATTGATTCGGTCGTCGGATAACGCTCCGGGGGTGGCGTGGGGTCATTGCACTGTTCTACGGCATCTGGGAAACGCTTGCGGGAGGTTGGGCTACCCAGCCATCCGCCCACTGGAGATTCCAGAGCTGCTTGACCTCCACATGTGCGACATGGCCGTCCCAGAAGGCCATATTGATACCGTTGCCATGGCGAGCCAGACACCACCGCTGCATGTCAGGGGAGAGCGCTCCGGAAAAGTTGCTTTGTCCGGTTACATAACTAAGGGGTGGGGGGTTATCATTCTCTTTGGGGCCGCCATCCACCCAAGTGGCATCGCCTAATACGGGTACATTGCCGCTTCCGCTTGCATACTCAGGCCAGTACGCGGCCGGCGGATTGGTACTTGGTGCGACAAAATAATCATGGCTGGCACTTTGGGTGGTACCCCCCGGGCCATACAACCATGCATTAAAGCCATAGCTGCACTGGAGGTACTTGAACTGATACTGGCCATAACCATTCCACCACCACGATTGACTTACGCCCCCGAAAAATGCAAAGCCGTTGGCATTAATCTGGGCTTCCGACCAGGCTGGAACGGAGGGGCACATAACGACGGTCTGAAGTTTCTGAAAATCAATCTGGTTGGGGCTGTATTGATTGGCTTGCTTTTGGGAATCCACAACGTAGGGAACCAACGGGATTATCCAGGTGTTAAATAAGCCGGTGCTGGTGTTAAACACATAAGGAAAGACCGCCCCGTTATTGGCGCATTGATATTCGCTTAATGCCAGGACCAATTGCCGCTCATTGCTCATGCAAACGACCGAATTGGCGACGGCCCTGGCTTTGGAGAGTGCCGGCAACAGCAGGGAGATCAGGATGACGATGATGGCAATCACGACCAGCAACTCGACCAAGGTAAACGCTGATCGAATTGTTTTTGCCGACGACCTGCCTTTTGAAGCCGTGTGAGGTTTGCAGCTATTCATGGTCGTCTCCTTATGCTACCGAGGGCCTTTTATGGTTTGGCCGTTTTCATAACCTCGATCCATGCAAGCGTGCGGATTTAAACGCGTATTCGTACGTTTCGGATTCCGCAGAGATGTTGAACAAATACTTGACCATTATTATGTGTTGTTAATATCAATTTGTCAAGTGGCGCGCCGAAGGCGGCGTCAATTGCCCATGGCAACCGCATTTAGAATCCTGCTCCTCTAATAATTCGCGCTCGCGAATTTGCGCTTTTTAAAACGATGTGGTTAATAGGCGTTGTGCCAGAGTGTATGTAATACTCCCCAAAAACTGGGCGAGCTGCAATAAATGTCCATCGGTAATCTGTTTAGCGGTCTTGGCCCAAGCGGGTAAGCGCCTGAGGTCCAGCGTGTCCGGGATAAATTGAAGGGATAAGGGGGTAACACTTTTCAATCGCACCAGAACATTCCGTGCCTCCGTTACGGTCAATCCATAAGCGGGCGACTGGGCGGTACCAGCCGTTCTCCCACCATTGGCGTTCCTTCGCGCTTTTGCGGTTTTATTTTAAATCTCATAAGGACATATCGCCCAAGAACGCAATGTGATTTTTCAATGGTGATGCGGCAACGGCGTGGACCAGCCGTTTGTCCGCGGTAATCATGACTCCCGAAGCCCGCACAGCCAAGGCCAGATAAAGGCAATCGTAAATACTCCGATCAGTTCGCATGGCCAGTTGCAACGCGGAATCCGTCAAATCAGAGGCGGGAGTCTTCATCAGCGGCAAGCCGTCCGCATCCGCCAGCAAGTCCATCGCTTCGTTGGATTCCATTTCCCCCCGTCGGTGCCGCTTCCATATAACACTGGCGACTTCAACGGTGATAAAATCCGGAGCACAAAGCGTGGCGGCGCCGGAAAGCATTTTTCGTGCAATCGTCGCATGTTCTTCCGCAAAAAATGCTGCCGCGACCACACTGGCATCGATAATCAGCGTTTTCATCGCGCACGATCCGCACGGATGAGACCCACGCTGCTGGAGAATCTGCGGCCCGCAAGCCGGGCATCCCATCGCTCAAACATTCTTGCTACCGCGTCCCCTTCAACTCCGACGGACCGTTCAATAAGCATGCGGGCCTCTTTCTGCAAAGATCGTCCGCTGCGTTTGGCATTACGCTTGAGGCGCTTAACCACCCCGTCATCCAGCCCGCGAATGAGAATATCCGGCATACAACACCCGACCTTTCGTAAACCAACATCATGATAGCGAAACGATAGCATCATGTCCAGCCTGCCCATTTGTGCCGGCGTTGACGATTTTGTCCCCCGTGCCGCGGGGGCAGGCAAGATGCCTGCGTTACGCGCGGTCACGGGGAACGCGAAACGGTGACATCCGTCGTTTTCAGGTTTGCACAGGCTTTTTGGCGACCGGGCGGGTTAAAACCGGGTTTTAAGGACATGCGGAAATCTGCCTGTTGTTGCGGCCACCGGAATGGGGCACTTACCTTCCGCAAATCGATTTGTCGGTCTACTTGGATTCCTTGATTAGCCGTGGATCGAAATTGATTGGCTGTTTCGGGCTGATCATGATTTTTGAGAAATCATGATGCGCGGGGTTTAAAAGGTAATTCCACTCGCTGGGGACAATTACGCTGGGCAGCCGCAGGACTGCCGAATTTCCGGTGGCGGCCCACGTATCGCCGATTTGCTGGTTTGTTTTTAGCGTCGGCGACCTGCGCCATATCCTTGGAAGTCTGGCCGGATCAAATGTTGTTGCCAGGGATTCGTCAAAGGTTACTTCAAAAATCACGTAGCGTTTCATTAAATCCGGAGCCTGTAAATGCACCAGCATTTCCAGGATAGCCAGCGAAGCGCTGCTGGCGGTGTACACGATTGCCGTCCCTGTGCTGTTCCAGCGTCCGCCGCTGGCTTTGGCTCCGCCGCCGGTAAAAGCGGTGGCCGCATGTTTGGCTTTGGTGATTCGCCAGGCGCGGACGGTCATGTGAAAACCCCGTGCTCCAGTCGGCCAATAAGGTTTTCAACTTCGCGTGCCCCAACTTCGGTTGAGGCGAAGTCCAGCGGAGTTTCTTCGCCCAGGCCGGCCTGCGGGGTTTGCAGCCAGACCCGCGCGGCGGCAATGTCACCCTCAAACAATTCGGCCGCTAATTCAAAAATAGTGGAGGCCCGCCACACGCGGTCGGATTCCTCGGGTTGCAGTTTGCCCTCGTGCTGGCGACGCGTGAGTGTGCGAAGCGGGATAGCGGTGAAACGGGATATATCGGCCCATGGTAGTTTCGTTGCCTGCTGAAACCTGGTCAGGTTTTTGAATGGAAACCCGGCACGGACCAACCGCACGATCTTCACTGCATCATTGGCATTAATTCCCAGATTGCGTCTGATAAAGGTGCGATTAAGGCCTTTGCTCCTTCGTTTGGTCACATGCGTTTGAGTGGTCGGCATGGCAGCTCCTTATCTGGCCAATTGGCGCTATTATACACGCCAGATGGCCGATAGACAAGGCTTAAGTGCGGAGTCGGGGCGGGCGGTTATTGGGCATATCAGTGGCATTGATTCGCCGGGGGTGCCAGCGGAATGAAAACGGATGGATGTGTGGCTATGGGGGTGGTCGTGTTGGTGTCTCCCGTTCAGGCGTTTGCGACTCGCCAGACCGCCCGCCAGAGACGTTCGATAAAAATATTGTCATACGCACGGCCGCGACCGTCCATACTGATCTTGATCTGTGCTTGTTCCAAAGCGCCCACAAACGCCTCCGACCCAAATTGACATCCTTGATTGAGTTAAATTACGCACTGAAGCCCATATTGCCGCATTCGCATGGCGATTGACAACGGTGTATCATAAACAGGGTCAACGGATTGCGGCATGTTTAACACTTGCCAATTGGTCCTTATGATGGGACTGTTCCATGCCCAAAAATCGAAAAGCACTCTATCGTATCGCCGGTATTCTTGTGGTCATTATTCCGCTTCTGGTGGTGGATCAGATCTGGATTCGGGTGTGGCGGATTGTTCCAGTGGCTTACGACACCACGCGTTTGACCAAGCCCCTGGAAAAAGATGGCCAGGTCGATTACCTGGCCGCCTTAAACCGGCAATCGTCAATTGGTGTTACACAGGCCAACAATGCCCTGCCGCTGTTAATAAAAGCCGTCGGCCCGAAATGTTTTCCTCCGGACATTCCTGCAAATCGGATTATCATGTCGCGGCTGAGAATGCGACCATTCGGGCCTCATACGCCAAGCCTCATCACGTTTTCGAATTGGATAAGTCAGCAGCCGGGCGGTAAAACGACATCCGATTCGCAGATCTGGGCGCTCGAGACCAGACTTCAAACGCATCCCTGGAGGGGTTACGCAAATCCGTATGCGAAGGGCTGGATAAAGGCAAACGGTCGCGCGCTGGCGCTCATTTTCCGCGCCGTAAAAAGACCCCGCTACTATATACCGCTTGTAAGTCAGGATGGCGGCCTTAGCGACTACGCCGGTCCGGATGAAATGACAATGGATTCGCTGCGTAATCTAACTGCCGCCAACGCCATGTTGCAGCTTGGAAGGGGAAATATCCAGGCGGCATTGCGCCAGGCCCGGGCGGTTTTCAGCCTGGGTGAATTGCTGGTTCAGTCTCCGGGCATGATCCGTTACCTGACCGCATTATCAATCGAAAATTCCGCCATGGTCCTGGACCAGGCCATTGGCAATTCCAGTCAGATATCAATACCGCAATTGCGTGGGTTAGCCCGGTATCTGAGGCACCTGCCGCCGGTGCCACCTTTAAGTGGTCCCCTGAACAACGCACGTTATGAGGTTCTGAATGAACTCGAGCAGGCAAACCGATTGGGTCCGGCCACTTTTATTGATGGGCAACATCCGACCGCGTTAAGAACCTTGCAGGCCATGTTTCTACCTATCAATTACGCGAGCCTCATGCACCATACCAATCAGCTTTTCGATGCGGAAATTGCATCCGCCCGCGTACACCCCTTCCCCGCTCAAATAGCCCGACTGGCCAGTGCGGACGCCCGGTTTTCCGCCTATTCAGGCAATGAAAAGGAGAGCCTGACGGGAACAATTTCCGACCCTCGCGTTCGCTTTACAGGCGGTTCTCCCGGGTCACGCTGGTCGAACAATCTGTTCAGACCGCTGGCGGTCGTCATATCCACCCAAGGCCCGCGAGCAGCGGACATGGCAATCCTTCGGGAAACCGCGATATCCATGCGCCAAATCACGGAGGTTTCAGTGGCGCTGGCGCTTTACCGGAAACAGCACGGTCAATTTCCGGTGGGACTGTCGGCTCTTGTGCCGGCTTATATTCATGCAATTCCTGAAGACTTGTTTACCGGTCAACCGCTGATTTACAGGACAAGTGCCCACCACCGCGGGTTTCTGCTGTACAGTTTGCGTCCGGATATGATGCATGGACATATTCATTTTCATAATACACATGCTTATCAGATAAAGGTTCTTGGCGGAAGCTGGCCTGTGTCTGGAATCGGCACGCATAAACGCTAAGCTGCTCCAGACCGCCCGCATGCACCGCAGTTTCGTTTCGCATTATTTCACCGGAACCACGCTATCGCTGTAATTCGCGCACCAATAGCGCCAGATGGCCAAAATAAACGACCGCATAGCCGGTACAAAAGACCCAGGCAAAAGCTGGATGTTCTTTTGTCGCGGGGCGTCTGTAGCGGCCCAGCCACCGGAAGAATAAGACCCAGCCGGCCATCAGAACCGGGGGAAAAATACACCCAATCCAAATTCGCGCCGCCGGCGAACCACCGAATTCTGACGCCACACCCGCCACTAAACCAATGAAAAGTCCGGACGAAAATGTGGAGAGGATGTTCACTATAAAAAATGATAACCTGCGCGTCCGCCGGGCGGTTCTAAGTCGCCCCGCATGACCATCAACAATCGCTTTTGTCGCTCGCGCGGCACGCGGTTCCCGCGAAGGGCCGCTCTCCCGCGATTGTTCGCCAGACGAATCATAATCTTCCTGCATAAGACATAGCCCTGTAAACAGAACCGATTGGCAACTTGGACACCGGACCTTCAAGCCGGGCAATTTCACCACCGCCCTGTCGCCACATCACGATGGGGGGCATTGGCCGTCATTACCGATCCTTGGCCGTCAGTTGTCGGGGTAACGGCTGCTCCGCACATCGGACCAATCAAGGCCAAATCGAAAAAGATATTTACGCAGACGGTCCGCGTCATTTGACACCTTTTTCCTGGTGCGCGAGGCTGAATAAAGTCTTCGGCCGGCATCGGACAAGCTATCGGCCTGGCGGCATATTTCAATTACACCCCGCAACTGCAGACGATCAAACAGATCAATGGCTTCAAGTTTTTCCGCCGGAAAAAACGATGCCAACAGATCGCGATTGGCGCATCCGTCTTCACCTTTGACGATCCACTGCTTTTCCAGTCGAAGAATTTCCTTTTCCACAATTTCCAGAGTGATTCGCCCGCCATCAGCGAGCGTCCCCATGCGATTGATGCTGGCATTCAAATCACGAAAATTCCCCGCCCAAGCCCCGGCTGGGGATTTGGCAAAACTGATGAATCGCTGGCGAGCTTCCCTGCTGAATGTCACGTTATTGTTCTGGCGCAGGGCAAACTGATCAAGTTCAAAGTCTATATTGGGTTCAATATCTTCAGGCCGCTGGCGAAGCGCTGGCAGACGGAAGGTCCACAAATTAATCCGCGAAAACAGATCTTCGCGAAAGCCGCCGGATTGGACGTGAGTCTGCAAATCCCGATTGGTGCCGGCAATAAGCTGGAAATCGCTTTTGGATTCTTCATCCGCGCCGACGGGCAAAAATCGCTTTTCTTCCAGCGCGTGCAGCAGCATGGCTTGTTCGTCCGGGCCAAGCTCACCGATTTCGTCCAGAAATAATATGCCATTGTCCGCGGCGCGCAACAAACCGGGTCGCGCAGACATGGCTCCCGTATACGCCCCTTTCACGTGGCCGAAAAGGGTGGACATGGCGGCATCGCCGCGCAATGTGGCACAGTTAATTTCCACGAAAGGTCCAGCGATTTGTCTGCGGCTTTTTTTAAGATCATAAATGCGCCGCGCCAGTTGTGATTTGCCAGCTCCGGTCGGTCCCATTAACAGGAGCGGGGCCTTGGAGGCAATGGCCACATGTTCGATCTCCTCCATCAGTTTATTGAAAGGAGCATTGAGGGTTTTTATTCCCCCTTTCAAAAAAGCCAGCCCCTCTTTCTTTTCCTGCTGGAATCGCGAGGCAATGCGATCGTAACGCGACAGGTCCAGATCAATAATCGAAAAAGTACCAGGATCTCCGGTGCGATGGCTGGAAGGCGGGGCTGTTTGCAGCAGTTTGCCGGGAAGATAATGGGCTTCAGTCAGAAGAAACAGACATATCTGAGCCACATGCGTGCCTGTACTTATGTGAATGTAATATTCTTCATGTTGAGCATCAAAAGGATAAGCGCGGGCGAAATCATGCAGGGCGCTGTAGACCTCCTGAAAATCCCAAGGATCGGCTAATTCGCACAAATGAGCGTTTACCTGCGTTTCCGGAGAAATACCCTGAATATCTTCCACAACCTGCGCGAAAAGTTTGCCAAATTTTTTCTGGGTTAACAGTTCAAGACGATCCACCAGCAAATCTTCGTGTCGGCACAGCGAAACGGTTGGCCGCCAGCGCTCCCAACGTTCAGGGCCGCCCCCCGTGTCCAACACCGCGCCCAGAAAACCGATGACCACTGTCTTCTTCTTATTCATATATTATATGATAGCATTTTATTATATAAGATAGTACTGCGCCGTTCCCGGATAATCCGATTTTTCGTTATGGCCGGCAACTTTATGTTAGATAACGCGTTATTTATACAGCAGTTATAATTTTTTTACTTTCAACATTCACGCTCTGGCATCGGTTGTGCTTTAACGTATTGCGTCTGGTGGAATGCTGCGGCAAAGGTTGCCGCTGGCGATTGTCCACCGCATGGCTTATCCGCAACAGCCGGATATTAAACCAAGGAGACTTCACCATGGCCAACAAGACACTTTTTGAATCAACCATGGGCGCATTGATTCGGCCGACCGATGCACTGAACAGCGAAGGTTCACCGGCTTATGCATTTTCGCCCAAACAGATGCTGGCCCAATATGCCGCAACCGGCTGTATGAACGATACGTTTTATGCCACGGGTCAGGACCAACTGACGACGGTTCTGAAATTGTGCGCCGCGGTTGATCCGGAATTTATCGCCCGTACGGCGTTGTTCTGCAGAAGCCGCGGCCACATGAAAGATATGCCCGCACTGTTGTGCGCGATATTGTCTGTTCGCGGGCCGGGACTTTTGGCCGATATTTTCGACCGGGTGATTGATTCACCTAAAATGCTCCGCAACTTTGTGCAGATTATGCGATCCGGAACGGTTGGGCGGAAATCTTTGGGAACGCTTCCCAAGCGGCTCGTTGTGGCGTGGCTGGAAAGCCGCAGCGACGATTCCTTGTTTTGCGGCTCCGTCGGGCAGGACCCCTCGTTGGCGGATATTATTCGGATGGTTCACCCCAAGCCGGAAACGGCCTCTCGTAAAGCGATGTTCGGCTACCTGATCGGTCGCCCTTACACCGCCGCAGACCTGCCGACAATTGTTCAGGCCTATGAGGCGTTCAAGGCGGACCAGACTTCGGCAATGCCGGAGGTTCCGTTCCAGATGCTCACATCGCTGAAACTCTCCGATGCGCAATGGCGAGCCATTGCCGTGAGCGGATCCTGGCAGATGACGCGAATGAACCTGAACACCTTTGCCCGGCACAATGTGTTTGCCTGCGAACGGACGACCGAGGCCATTGCACAGAAACTCCGTTCGCCCGAACTGATCGCCAAAGCTCGAGTGCTGCCATACCAGCTTATGGCGGCTTATACGGGCATCGGCCCCGAGGTTCCGGCCGTCGTACGCGAGGCCCTGCAGGATGCAATGGAAGCCGCGATTGACAATGTACCGGTCATCGACGGCAAGGTTTACATTTGTCCGGATATTTCACGGTCAATGCACTCGCCCATTACCGGTGTACGCACCGGGGGAACCACGACCGTGCGATGTGTGGACGTGGCGGCGTTAATTACCGCCGCCATTGTACGTAAAAATCCGCGATCCGATGTTCTGGCATTTGAAACCACCGTTGTGCCGGTTGACTACAACCCGCGCGACGCCGTGCTGACGAACGCTGGAAAATTTTCCAGTCTTCCCGCGGGCGGCACCAACTGCTCGGCACCGCTGGTGGAATTGAACCGCCGCAGCGCATCGGGCGATCTGGTAATCTATGTGTCGGACAACGAAAGCTGGATTGATTCGCCGCATTATGGCCGCTTTGGTGGAAGCCGCACTGAGACCATGAATCAGTGGGCAATTTTCAAGCGGCGTAACCCGGCGGCGAAGATGGTCTGCATTGACCTGCAACCGAACGCCACGACACAGGGCGTGGAACGGGCTGACATTTTGAATATTGGCGGGTTTTCTGACCAGGTATTCGAAGTTATCACAGCTTTTGTCGCCGGTACACTGGCCGCGGATCACTGGATTGGCGTTATCGACGCCGTAAGTTTGTAGAATTGTATCGCCAAGCCTGCGCAACGGAATGCCGATGGGATTACACACTGTCCTGTCATATCCCGCCGCTTTTGTCTGTTGCGCAGGATTGGCTTCCGGTTGTCCGCGTGCACGCCGGCCGGAAACGAACCTTGGTACCGGGTTGAAAACTGGAGATTAAAATGAACAGAGCAGCGGCGAATGCCGATGGAAGTACATTGGTAACCAGGAGGTTCGAATCCTGTCCCTCATACGTCGGCGACCAACCGGTCGCCCGACTATGGGAAAACTTCCATCATTTTTGTCGCCGTTGCTTCATATACATGTTCGCCACTCATTGCTTTTCGAGTGTCGGATTGAATGGATCACTGGCGACAAATGCCGATGGAACTACAGATTCCCATTCTCGAGGCCGTGGGTTCGATTCCCACTCATTCCGGCAACCGGGCAGGTCCGAAAGGTCCGTCCGCGCCGGGGTGGTAGCTCAATGGTAGAGCACGCGTTTCATCACTTTTGTTGTCGCTTTTGAAGGGTCGCAGCAGCGCGAATGCGGTCGGAATTACTTGTTCCGGGTTCGAGTCCCGGCGTTCTGAAAGCTCTGCTTCCGGGGCGTAGCTCAATGGTAGAGCGGTACCCACAATTTCGGCGAAAATTGGTCGCCTGCTGCAGCCCTTTTTTAATTCTGTTACAGTGAATCTGACTTAAGGAGCACCCATGGCCTTTGTTGAACAGACTCCACCTGTTAGCGATCCGTTCATTGCCACCGGCGAGGCGACGGCGATTCTGCCGGCGCGCGATTCGAAACAAAAACCGATCACCGTCATCGGCACGGCGGCCGTTCGTCAAACATTTGATGCCATGTGCCTGACTCAGGCGCTAAATTCACGTGGCGCACCGGGCGTAACCGACCTGGTGTTGAATCCTGATGCGCATTGCGGCTATGGCGCACCGGTAGGCTGCGTACTGGTGTCGCCTACCCATGTGTATCCTGGCCCGGTGGGCGTAGATATTAAGTGTTCTATGAGCCTTTTGCAGCTTGATCTTCCCGCGGAGGCAGTGGCAGATGTTCGAATCCGGCGGGCGTTGATTGACGCCATTGTCGAGCGCACACCAACCGGCGCGGGCAAAGGACAGCGATCGGCAAAAAAAGGTCGCCAAGTTTCCGAAGATGTCGGTGTGCTGGTTGCCACGCAGGGAGCGTCGGCGGCGGTGTGCGGTCGGCTGGGCATACCGGAAAGCTGGACGAATTATTGTGAAGATTCATTTCATTTGGGGCATGATGATACAGTGGATTCTTTGTCACAGCGGTTGGAGATTCTGCGTACTGGCCAGCTAAAGAACTTTGCGTCCAAAATCAGCCAGCTAGGATCTTATGGAGGCGGAAATCACTTTGGGGAATGCGAGATTGTACATATTTTGGATAACCCGCGGGCCAGAACGATTGCCGAGCATTTCGGCCTGAAGGAAAACCATGTGGCGTTTCTTTCGCATTGCGGATCGCGCGGATTTGGATTTCAACTCGCCAATAACCAGTTTCGATCGCTGCAGAGCAAGTTCGCGCAGTGGAGTATTCCATTACCTGGAAACGACCGCGAATTGGTTTATGCGCCGCTGGGAACGCCCGAAGCGGATGCATATATAGACGACATGAGTCTTGGGGCTAATTTTGCCACTGTCAATCATCTGCTGATCAATGCCCTGGTTCTGGAGGCATTCCAGCAGGTATTGCCTGGAACCACTGGCACACTGGTTTATTTCATCAGTCACAATATTGCACGCCGCGAAATTGTGGATGGCCACCTCGCATGGGTTCACCGCAAAGGCGCCACGCGGGCTTTTCCGGCAGGCCATCCGGGATTGAAAGGAACCCGATATGCACAAACCGGCCACCCCATTTTGCTACCGGGCAATCCGCAAGCCGGCTCAGTGGTCATGGTGGCTGATCCAGAGGCCGCTAAAAGCTGTTACAGTGTAAACCACGGCGCGGGACGACAGATGGGTCGCAAGGCGGCCCTCCGTGCGCTTGACCAGCAAACGATTGATGAATCCTTCACCGCCTGTGACATTTTAAGCAACTGCCGCAATTATCCGCGCGATGAAGCGCCGGCGGCCTACAAAAATTTTGACGATGTTCTGGACAGTGTTAAAGGAGCGGGACTGGCCAGCGAAGTAGCGCGGCTCAAGGCACGTTTTGTCATAAAAGATGCCGACAAAGCGGATGATTGAATCACCGGAGCCGCAGACATTCTGAAAATTCTGGAGTTTGGATGATCACACTTGACGGATCCATGGGTGAAGGAGGCGGCCAGATATTACGTTCCGCACTGGCGCTTTCCATGGCTACCTCTTTGCCATTCCGCATCGAAAATATTCGTGCGGGAAGACCCAAACCCGGGCTTATGCGACAGCACCTTACCGCAGTTAGGGCCGCCATACAGATATGCGGCGCCAAGGCCAGCGGCGTGGAAATGGGCGCACAATGCGTGGAATTCCGCCCCGGGAACATACAACCCGGTCCATATCATTTCGCCGTCGGCACCGCCGGAAGTGCCACGCTGGTACTACAAACCATTCTGCCCGCGTTGCTGCTTGCCAACGGCCGGTCCACGGTGGAATTGGAGGGCGGCACGCATAACCCTTATGCCCCACCGTTTGATTTTCTGGAGAAATGTTTTCTACCGGTCGTAAACGCCATGGGACCGCGCGTAGATGCTAAATTGGAACGAACGGGGTTTTATCCCGCAGGCGGCGGAAAATTTCACGTAACAATTGACCCGGTGAAAAAGCTCACCCCGATTCACTTCACCGAATTTGGGCAAATCGTTCGCCGATCCGGACGGGTACTGATCGCTGGTCTGCCGAACACGATTGCACAGCGTCAGTTGGAAGTTCTTGGCCGCCGCACTGGCTGGGATGCTTCCTGTTTTACGATCGAAAATCTTCCCGAACGCACTGGTCCGGGAAATGCCGTGATTCTTGAGGTGCAAAGCGATCATATCACTGAAATTTTTACCGGTTTTGGCCAGAAGGGCCTTTCGTCGGAAGCAGTTATTGAACAGGTCGTCAGCCAGATGCGCTCCTATATCATGGCGCAAGTACCCGTCGGACATTACCTCGCCGACCAGTTGCTGCTGCCAATGGCCCTGGCTGGTGGTGGCACCATTTTGACGCTTCCGCTTTCGCGCCATTCCAAAACCAATATAGAAGTCATTCAAAAATTTCTTGCAGTCCCCATACAGGTACTTGCGCCACGGGATCGCATTGCATTGGTCGGCATTGGAACGCCGCCAGCTATTTGATTCCCGTTCCCCTTAAAATATGCCCATGGAAAAGGCCGGGCTGCTGTAAAGCAACCCGGCCTCGCTTTTGTCATGGTAATGGCGGTCGGCGAACTTAAGCGCCGACCGTGGCCTGCTGATCTTTGACTTCGACATTTTCCGAAACAGCGGGCGGTTCGGGCGTAAATGTCATGGAAATATGGGATTCTGGTTCAGGCGCCGGTTCACCAAGGTGAACCGTCTTAAGGTCCTGATAGTTGCGGAACGCGGTACCTGCGGGAATCAGGTGGCCGAGAATTACATTTTCCTTCAGGCCGACCAGCGTATCCTCACGGCTGGCCAGAGCGGCTTCCGTAAGAACCTTGGTGGTTTCCTGGAAGCTGGCCGCCGAGACAAATGACTCACTCTGCAAGCTGGCCTTGGTGATGCCCAGCAGAAGCGTTTTCCCGTTGGCCGGTTTGGGCTTCTTGGTTTTCGGCGCTTTGCCGCCTTTGGCTTCCACAGTGGCCACGACTTCCTTAAGTTCATCGCGTGAAAGCAGGGTGCCAACCGTCAATTCGGTATCACCCGGATCTTCAATCCGCATGAGTTTCATGACCGCTTCGTTGGCGAGGCGGAACTTGAACTTATCCACTACTTCACCGGGCAGGAAAGCGGTGTCACCGGGGCTGTCCACCTTTACCTTGCGGAGCATCTGGGAAACAATCACTTCAATGTGTTTGTCGCTGATGCGCTGATTTTGCGTGCGATACACATTCTGTACTTCGGTCAGCAAATATTCCTGCAGGGCATCTTCACCCTTGATGCGAAGGATATCGTGCGGCACCAGAGGGCCGTCAATCAGCGGATCGCCGGCATCCACTGCATCGCCGGTGTGAACGCGAAGCTGCCGATCCTGCGGAACATGATGTTCCTTTTCAATGTCACCGGCACCGCGCACAATAATGGTCATCTTGCCGCGGCGTTTATCTGACCGAAGCTCCACCGTACCGGAGATTTCCGCCATCACAGCGGTATCCTTCGGTTTGCGGGCTTCGAAGATTTCAGTCACGCGCGGCAGACCGGACGTGATATCGGAAGTACCCTTGATTTCCCGCGGCTGGCGGGCAAGAAGCGTTCCGGGGAACACGTTTTGGCCTTCGGTCACGTCAATACGGGCCTTGGCCGGCAGATAATGGAAATCCAGAATCTTGCCGTCGGATGGATCTTCGATCACGATACGCGGGTGGCGTTCGCCACGGTGTTCGACGATGACCAGGCGCTTGGAAGCGCCTTTGCCTTCGGCTTCCGCACGGGCGGTTTCACCTTCCTGAATATCTTCAAACTTCACGCGGCCGGCCTTTTCAGCCAGAATGGGCGTCCGATGCTGGTCCCAGGTGCAAAGCTGCTGTCCGCCGCGGACAGATTCACCCTGTTTGACCAAAATAGTGGCGCCATAGGGCACTCGCGATTTTTCCAATTCGCGCCCCTTGGCATCTCGAATGGCGAGTTCGCCATTCTTTTTCAGAACCACGATGTGTTTATTGCCTTCGGCGTCCGTTACTTCGACGGCGTTAAGGTCGTGGTATTCCACCACACCGGCCACGCCCGCGCGAACATCGTTCTTTTCCAGAATACGCGTCGCTGATCCGCCGGTATGGAAGGTACGCATGGTAAGCTGTGTGCCTGGTTCACCGATGGACTGAGCACCGATGATACCGACAGCCATACCTTCTTCCACCAGTGTGTTGGTGGAAAGGTCCACGCCATAGCAACGGGCACAAATACCCACAGGACTTTCGCAAGTCAGCGGGCTGCGCACACGCACGGTTTCCAGATTCAGAGCTTCAATCTTGCGAGCGATGGCATCGCTGATAATCTGCCCTTCGCGCACGATCACTTCATCCGTGACAGGATTCATCAGCGTGTCGGCGGCGCAACGGCCGGTCAGAATATCACGCAGTGGCACATCCACCTGGTCACCCTTGTAAATGGCGCTCTTGCGGATGCCCTTCTGCGTTCCGCAGTTGTTCTGCGAGATAATGACATTCTGCGCGACATCGGCCAGTTTGCGGGTCAGGTAACCGGAATCCGCGGTTTTCAGGGCGGTATCGGCCAAACCCTTTCGGGCACCGTGTGTGGAGGTGAAATATTCCAGCACGGAAAGACCTTCACGGAAATTGGTCTTGATGGGCGTTTCCATAATTTCGCCTGACGGGCGGCTCATCAGACCGCGCATACCAGCCAACTGCCGGAAGTTGTCCACGTTACCACGGGCGCCGGAGTCGGCCATCAGAAACACGGGATTCAAATAAGAAACACCGTTGGGGTCCTTGGGCGACATGGGTGCCAGCGTTTTGCCGTCACGGGTGTCGTGTTCCAGTTCCAGCATCATTTCCTTGGTGACTTCTTCACGCGCGTGCGCCCATATGTCCAGCAACTGGTTGTAACGTTCGCGTTCAGTAAGGGCGCCCAGGCTCAGATTCTTTTCAATGCGGTCGGCTTTTTTCTGCGATTCCTCGATGATCTGCTGTTTGCGGACCGGAATTCGCAAATCGGTGATGCCAAAGCTCAATCCAGCGAGCGTAGACATCTTAAAGCCGAGTTCTTTCATGTTGTCCAGAAGGTCGATGGTGGCCGGCCGGCCGAGAATCTGATAGCAGTCCGCAATCACGCGGCTGCCGCCTTTGCTGGACAGCGTGTAATTGTAGAACGGCATTTTGGCCGGCAGAATGTCGTTAAACAGGCAGCGTCCAACCGTGGTGGTGATGAGCTTGTTTTTTGGAACTGATTCAAATGCCTTGCCCTGGCCGTTGACCATCAGATCACGGTCAATTCGCACGCGAATGGGCGTGTGAATACCGATTTTGCGGTCCTGGTAGGCCAGCAGAGCCTCCTGGAAATTGTGGAACGCCAGTTCCTTGCCGGCTTCACGTTCGCCGGCTTCACCCCGGCGCATGGCTGTGATGTAATAAATACCCAGCACAATATCCTGAGAAGGCCCGATAATTGGCGAGCCATTGGCCGGGGAGAAAATATTATGGGTGGAAAGCATCAGCAGATGCGCCTCGGCCTGAGCTTCAATGGATAGCGGCAGGTGGACGGCCATCTGATCGCCGTCGAAGTCGGCGTTGAACCCTTTGCAGACGAGCGGGTGAATCTTGATGGCGTTGCCTTCAATCAGGACGGGTTCAAATGCCTGAATACCCATGCGGTGGAGGGTTGGCGCGCGATTCAGCAGCACAGGATGACCCTTGATGACTTCCTCAAGAATATCCCAGATTTCCCGGTCACGGCGTTCAATCATTTTCTTGGCGGACTTAATGGTATCCGCCAGACCATGCTCCTTGAGCTTGCGAATGATGAACGGCTGAAACAATTCCAGCGCAATCTTCTTGGGCATGCCGCACTGATTCAGCTTGAGTTCCGGTCCGACCACAATGACCGAACGGGCGGAATAATCCACGCGTTTGCCCAACAGATTTTCGCGGAAACGGCCCTGTTTGCCCTTGATCATATCGGTCAGAGACTTGAGCGGACGGTTGGAGGAACCAAGCACCGGCCGACGGCAACGCCCGTTGTCAAACAATGAATCCACAGCCTGCTGAAGCATGCGCTTTTCGTTGCGGATAATGACTTCCGGCGCGTTCAGGTCCATCAGTTTCTTGAGCCGGTTATTGCGGTTGATAATGCGACGGTACAGATCGTTAAGGTCACTGGTGGCAAAGTTACCGGATTCCAGCAGAACCAGCGGGCGCAGGTCCGGAGGAATAACGGGAATCACTTCAAAGATCATCCAATCCGGTTTGTTCTGCGACTTGCGGATCGCTTCGACAATGCGCAGCCGCTTGGTCAGATCCTTGGTTTTCTGTTTGCTGTGGGTTGTGTCGATCCCCTCGCGGATTTTGCGGGACTCTTCACCAAGGTCCATGGAATTCAGCAGTGAGCGAACGGCATCGGCCCCCATTTCGGCCTTGAATTCCATACCATGCTTGGCGCGGGCCTCGCGGTAGTCTTCTTCATTAAGCAACTGCTTGCGTTTCAGCGGAGTGCCCGCCGGATCGGTGACGCAATACTCTTGATAATAGACGACCTTTTCCAGATCGCTGGTCTTCATATCCAGCAGGTTGCCCATGCGGCTGGGCATGGCCTTGAAGAACCAGATATGGACAATCGGCGCAGCGAGACTGATATGGCCCATGCGCTTGCGGCGCACGCGGCTGTGGGTGACTTTAACGCCGCAACGGTCGCAGATCACACCCTTGTATTTGGTGCCCTTGTATTTTCCGCAGGCGCATTCCCAGTCCCGTTCCGGGCCGAAAATACGTTCGCAGAACAGACCATCGCGTTCCGGACGGTAGGTCCGGTAGTTAATGGTTTCGGGCTTTTTGACTTCGCCAAAACTCCAAGAACGGATGTCGTTGGGGCTGGCCAGGGCGATTTTTACCGCGCCGTAGTCGTTAATCCGGTCATAAACAGGTTCAGCCATGATTGAAGCTCCGCTAAAAACGCGCGCCGTTATTTCTTTTCTACTGTCAACTTGCCGACTGGTCCGGGCGGATCAAGCATCAACTGTTTGCCAGCCAAGCGATAATCCAGCCGCAGCCACCGGCAAGTGCGGCGCCCAAAGCGCCGCAATACCTGGAATCCGCGGGGGCTTAGACCCCCTTCTTTTTCTCCAGGGTGATATTCAGGCCCAGACCACGAATTTCATTACAAAGAACATCAAAGGAGACCGGCGTACCGGCTTCCAGCGAATTGACGCCCTTGACCATGCTTTCGTAAATCTTCGTGCGGCCTTCCACGTCATCGGATTTCACCGTCAGGAGTTCCTGCAGCACGTACGCCGCGCCGTAGGCTTCCAGTGCCCAGACTTCCATTTCTCCAAAACGCTGACCACCGGTCCGCGCCTTGCCGCCGAGCGGCTGCTGTGTGATCAGGCTGTATGGCCCGGTGGACCGGGCATGAATCTTGTCATCGACAAGGTGGTGAAGTTTAAGCATATACATGTAACCAACGGTGACACGTTGTTCAAACGGCTCGCCCGTGCGGCCGTCGTAAAGGTTCACTTTCAGACTTTGTGGCATTTCCACAAATTTTTCATCCGCCGGCGGAGGCAGCTTCTTATCCGCGAGTTCCTTGCGGCGGTTGCGAACATGCTGGTTGGCCTCTTCAACGGCCTTGTGAATTTCGTCTTCGCTGGCACCGTCAAATACCGGGGTGACCGCTTGGAAGCCAAGCATTGCAGCCGCCCAGCCCAGATGGGTTTCCAGAATCTGACCGACGTTCATACGGGAAGGCACGCCCAGCGGATTAAGCACAATATCCACCGGTGTTCCATCTTCCAGGAACGGCATATCCTCTTCCGGAACAATTCGGGCAATGACGCCCTTGTTTCCATGGCGACCGGCCATCTTATCGCCGACGGAAAGCTGTCGCTTGGTGGCCAGATAAATCTTGACCATTTCCAGCACGCCAGTCGGAAGGTCATCACCGCGCTTCATGTGTTCAAGCTTGCGGGCTTTTTCTTCCTGAAGCGCTTCCAAACGGGCCTTGTAACGGTTGTATGTGACGACCGCTTTTTCGCGGCTGTCTTCCGGACCTTTGATCCAGTTAACCGAGAAATTTTCCACCTGTTCCAGAATGACTTCATCCAGATCAGATTTACCGACCTTCTGCCGGGTGGACGGGTCCACCATCATCTGGCCGGTCACGCCGTTGATTTCATCGGTCATTTTCCGGAACAGTGCGGCAATCTGCGCATCCATCTCGGCGGCGAACCGCTTGGCTTCCTTTTGCAGGTTCTTCTTCTGATCATCCGTCAGATGCGTTCGGCGGCTGAACCGCTGGGCGCCAATCACGACGCCTTCGGTGCCCGCGGGCACCTCCAACGAATCATTTTTCACATCTTCGCCGGCGCGGCCGAAAATGGCGTGCAGCAGTTTCTCTTCCGGAGAAAGTTCGGTCTTGCTCTTGGGCGAAACCTTGCCCACCAGAATGTCATTGGGACCCACGCGGGTGCCGATGCGGATCACGCCGTCTTCATCCAGATTCTTAAGCGCTTTTTCGCTGACATTCGGAATATCACGCGTGAATTCCTCACGGCCGAGCTTCGTTTCTCGAATTTCCACATCGAATTCCTCGATATGGATGGAGGTAAACGTATCTTTCTTGATCAACCGTTCGCTGACCACGATGGCGTCTTCAAAGTTGTAGCCGTCGTAGGTCATGAACGCCACAAGCACATTGCGGCCAAGGGCAAGTTCGCCGTTGCTGCAGGCGGGTCCATCAGCCAGAATCTGATTCTTTTTCACCTTCTGATTCATGGCCACCAGCGGCTTTTGCGTCAGGCAGGTCTTGTCATTAAGACCCGCGTTTTTTCGCAGCATATATTCATCGGAGTTGTCGATGACAATGCGCGTGGAATCGACATAGGTGACCACGCCACTGCGTTCAGCCCGAATCACCATGCCGCTGTTGGCGGGCACGTGTTTCTCCAAGCCGGTTCCCACGACCGGAGGTTCGGTAATCAGAAGGGGCACAGCCTGGCGCTGCATGTTGGAACCCATCAACGCCCGGTTGGCGTCGTCATGTTCCAGGAACGGGATCAGCGCGGCGGAAATGGCCACGACCTGCTTGGGTGAAATATCGACATAATTAATATCCGAACCGCGGGCCTGCTGAAGATCGCCATTGACACGGGCCAACAACAGGTCCTGTCGAACCTTGAGTGTTTTGGGATCCACGGTTTCCGGCGGGGCCAGCACGGCTTTCATTTCCTCGTCCGCCCGCAGGTACTTCACCTGTCCGCTGACCTTGCCGTTTTCCACCACCCGATACGGTGTAATCAGGAAGCCGTATTCATCAATGCCGGCATAAATGGACAGCGACGCGATCAGACCGATGTTCGTGCCTTCCGGCGTTTCAATCGGGCAGATGCGACCATAATGGGAAATATGCACATCGCGAACTTCAAAGCCAGCGCGTTTGCGGTTCAAACCGCCAGGCCCAAGGGCCGACAGGCGCCGTTCGTGCGTCAACTGGGAAAGCGGATTGGTTTGGTCCACAACCTGTGAGAGTTCGCTTCGCCCGAAGAAAAATTCGATCGACGCGCTGATGCTCTTGGAATTGACCAGTTCCACAATCTTGGGATTTTCATCCTGCGCCTTAGATGAAAGCCGTTCCTGAATGGTGCGGCGAAGTTTCAGAAAGCCTTTCCGCAGTTCTTCCTGGGCCAGCTCATCAATGGTGCGAAGACGACGGTTGCCCAGATGGTCAATATCATCCACGTAACCCTTATTGGCGCGCAGTTCCATGATGTATTTGATGCTTCCAAGAATGTCTTCAGCGCGAAGCGTCATGACATCTTCAGGCACATTTTGTTCAAACTTGCGGTTAATGCGGAAACGGCCCACGCGGCCCAGCCGGTAGCGGTTGGCATCAAAGAAGCGTTCTGCGAAAAGGGTTTTGGCCTTGTCGTCATTCGGTGGATTGCCGGGGCGCAGTCGGCTGTAAATTTTCCGCAGGGCCTCTTTGTGGCTATGCGAATCATCTTCCTGAAGGGTATTAAGAATGACCGGGTCAATGACCTTTTCAATGACTTCCAGCTTCTTGACGCTGCTGGCCTGAATTTTGGCCACCCGGTCACCGATTTGCGTGCCGGCCTTTACCAGCTCTTCACCGGTTTGGGTATCAATAATGGAACCGACGGCATAATATTCGGGCTTAAGCTGGCCAACGGGCACGGACCGGGTTTCGTAAAATGCCTTGAGCAGCGACTCATCCGTGCCGAATTTTTCATCCATTGCACGAAGGAATGTGGTGGCGGGAATTTTACTGGATTGGTCAATCCGAACAGCCAGAACATCTTTCTTGGTGACGTTAATTTCAATCCAACTTCCGCGTTCCGGAATTACGCGGCAGGCGTGAAGCGGACGGTCGCCTTCCTGGGAGTCGATGACAAAATCGACCCCCGGTGATCGGTGCAACTGGGATACAATCACACGCTCCGCGCCATTGATAATGAATTCGCCGCCGCCGGTCATAATCGGCACTTCGCCCAGGTAAATTGATTCTTCCTGAACGTCGGCCTTTCCCTTGCGGCTGAAACGCACCTTGATGCGCATGGGCATGCCGTAGGTCAGCCGCAGGGCGCGGCATTCATCCTGCGTGTAGCGGGCACGCTGAAGTTCGTAGCTGACATATTCGAGCTTCATGCTCTGGTCATAGGATTCAATCGGGAAGACTTCGCGCAGCAACGCCTCGATCCCTTCGTTCTTCCGTTTGTCGGGTTCAACACCAGACTGAAGAAAGCGCTTGTAAGCGGCAGTCTGCACTTGAATCAGGTTGGGAATTTCAAGAGCATCGCCACGCTTGGAATAGTCACGCACTTGCGTTATACGCATAGATTCACCTTTTAGTCACTAAATCCGCAAATATCTGTTATGCGATCGGGACCGACAAAATTGGAACTGATAACGGTGGGGGTAAGACAACACAAAATCTGCTTTGGCTTTCCATAGCCCATTATTGTACAACGGATTGACCACTGGATGCAAGTGGCGCGCCAAACCAATTATTTTTCCGCCAAATCGCGTTTTATCGTCCAGCATGATAGATTCGCTTTTACGTTAAACAATATCTCTTTTATAATTATTTTCCGCTCCATGCGCGTCCTCCATTAATTTACAGCGCCGCTCACTGTAAGTCCTTATGACGATTTGGGGCGAGCGGCCTTACGGTGGTGAGCCGCCTGGACAAGGTCTATGCCGACGGCAGTGAGGCAAAAATAATCTGGCTTACGTGGCGCAACCCAACCTATCGTCACCAGGCGGTGCGCCAAATACCTGAGGGCCGGTCAAGAAAATCGGGAACGGCCCACACATTTTTTTACCGGTCAATTGATTCCTCTTGCAGTCAATTTTTTTACTGCCGCAAATTCCGCTGCCCGCGAATTGACGGCCACCACGGAAAATCTTAAACTGCTGGACTTGCCTTATGGTGGATTTAGCTCAGTTGGTTAGAGCACGGGGTTGTGATCCTCGGGGTCGCGGGTTCGAGTCCCGTAATCCACCCTTTTTTCAAAAAACCGGCCAGAAGTCTCAGCCGTCAAAGCAAATTGGACCAGGATTGTAGCGCTGAGCTATCGGCATACGCCGACCATAGCCAAATGCCCGTGAGGTCACCTTCAAGCCCGGCGGCATCTGTTTGCGTTTATATTCATTGGTATCCACCAGGCGGGCCACCCGCATGACCAGGGCCTCATCCCAGCCCGCGGCGACAATTTCCGGGACTGACTTTTCTTCTTCCACATACATTTGCAGAATACCATCCAGCACATCGTAAGGGGGAAGGGAATCCTGGTCTTTCTGGTTCGGCCGCAATTCCGCACTCGGCGGTTTGGTCAGTGTGCTTTGCGGAATCGGGGGTGCCTTATTTTCGCCTGTAGCGCGGGTATTGATATATTCCGCCAATGGATAGACCATCGTTTTGGGCACATCGCTGATCACCGCCAGGCCGCCGCACATATCACCATAAAGCGTGCAATAACCGGTGGCGATTTCACTTTTATTACCCGTCGTCAGCAGCAGATGGCCGAATTTATTGGAAAGGGACATCAGAATATTTCCGCGGATTCTGGCCTGGATATTTTCCTCGGCAATTCCCGGAGACAGGCCGTGAAATTCGTCCGCCAGCGCCGTTTCCATGGCGGCATGGACCGGTTCAATGGGAATAACCCGGTATTGAATTTTTAATGCCCGAGCCAGCTGCGCGGCATCTGAAAGAGAATGGTCCGAACTGTAGCGCGACGGCAGTGCAATACCGGTGACATTGTTTGCGCCCAGGGCCGCGGCCGCCAGCGCGGCAACAACAGCCGAGTCTATTCCGCCTGAAATGCCCAATACCGCAGTCTTAAAGCCGCATTTACGCGCGTAATCGTTCAGGCCCATCACCAGAGCCGCATAAAGTGCGGTGATCCCGCTGGCGGGCGGGCGGCCCGAAAGTGGCGCAGTTTGACCCGCCGGAGGAATATCCACCAAAACCAGATCAGCGGCAAAATCCGCCGCCTGCGCCAGCGGTTGGCCATCGGCGGCAACTGCCAGCGAATTGCCGTCAAAAATCAGTTCGTCATTAGCGCCGACCTGATTCACATACACGACCGGCATTTTCCAGCGGCGCGCCTGATGGCTGACCAGCCGCCTGCGATAATCGTTCTTCCCAAGTACAAACGGAGAGGCGCTCATGTTTATCAGCAGGTCGGCACCGCCACGGGCCAACGCCTCCACCGGATTGAACGGATATAGCCGGCGGCCCACCAGTTCTTCATCATTCCAGAGGTCTTCGCAAATGGAAAGCCCGAGTTTTTTTCCCCGGTAATTCACCACTTCCACATTTGGGCCTGGCTCAAAATACCGGCTTTCGTCAAACACATCGTAAGTCGGCAGAAGGCTTTTACGGGCTTGGGCGGCAATCTGGCCATCCACAAGCAGCGCCGCCGTATTAAACAGGCGGCGACCGACCATAGCCCTGTTTTCCTCGGCATATCCGACCAGAACACCAATGCCTCTGGTGACACCTGCGATATGTGCCAGCGCATCGCGCATCTGTCCGAGAACCGCGGGCTTAAGCAGCAGGTCCCGCGGCGGATAGCCAATCAGAGAAAGTTCGGGCGTGACCAAAAGATCGGCCCCGCCGGCACGCGCGGTTTCCGCCGCCGCCAGAATGGCGCGGGTGTTTCCCGCAATGTCGCCCACGGTTGGATTCAACTGGGCCATCGCAATGCGCATGCTTGATTTTTCCAGACTTTGGTTTCGCCGCAAAAAGCCGGAGCCTGCCCGTTTACGCCAGAGCGCATCGGCCGTCCCCGGCCAATCACGCGCCCGGATTATTTTCAGCCCTGAAAATAGATCGCCTTTTTAATGCCCGCGGCCACACGGTTGACATCGGGCACAACATGCTGAAGCAACGGTTTGCTGTAGGGCATTGGCACATCCAGAGAGGCAATCCGCGCTACGGCATTATCCAGTGCATCCAGGCAATTTTCCTGTACGGCGGCGGCTATTTCAGACCCGACACCGCAGGTGGGATAGCCTTCTTCCACGGTGATGCAATACCCGGTTTTACGAACCGAGGCGAAAATAGCGTCGGTATCCATCGGACGAAGCGTCCGCAGGTCCAGCACTTCCGCATCAATTCCATGGTCTTTGTGAAGCTGTTCCGCCGCGGCCAGAGCTGTCAGGCAGGTTTTGCCCCAGGCCACGACGGTGCAATCTTTTCCGGCCCGTTTAATATCCGCTTTGCCAAAAGGAATGGTGTATTCTTCGTCAGGCACTTCGCCACGATTCCCGTACATTGATTCATTTTCCAGAAAAATAACCGGATCATCATCGCGAATTGCGGTTTTCAGAAGACCTTTGGCATCATAAGGTGTAGAGGGGATAACTACTTTCAGCCCCGGCACGTGCGTGTAAAGCGCATCAACCGTCCAGGAATGCGTGGCCGCCAACTGCTGGCCCGGCCCGGAAATACCGCGGAATACAATGGGTACTTTCACCTGCCCGCCAGACATGTGGCGGACCTTGGGAGCGTTGTTGACCACCTGATCAAACGCGACCAGGGAAAATGAAAAGGTCATGAATTCAATAATCGGCCTCATGCCGACCATCGCCGCGCCTACGCCAAGTCCGGCGAAACCCGATTCAGAAATAGGGGCATCGACCACGCGCATGGGACCGAATTTTGCCAGCATGCCCTGCGAAACTTTGTAAGCGCCGTCATATTCAGCCACTTCTTCACCCATCAGAAAAACGTCCGGGTCGCGCTGCATTTCTTCGCACATGGCCTGATTGAGGGCTTCACGAAACTGAATGACTGGCATGGGTAAATCCTTTGCATCTCTGGCGACTCAATTCGGCCGCCGGGTGTTATTTTGTTAAAAACCGGAACTCCGTCCGCTCAGGCCTGATAGGGTCCATACGGGTTGGAATAAATATCCTGCCACACTTCCTGATTATCCGGATATGGATCGGCGTCCGCCAAGGCATGGGCGGCCTCCACCTGATTGTGAATTTCCTCGTTTATAGCCTGAACTTTTGCTTCATCCAGTGCGCCAGAATCGCGCAACTGTTTTTCCAGCCGACCAATGGGGTCATGTTCCTGATAACGGCCCACTTCTTCTTTGGTTCTGTATTTCTGCGGGTCGGACATGCTGTGGCCACGATAGCGATAGGTTTTAACATCCAGAAAGATGGATCCATTGCCCTGGCGGCAATATTCGGCCGCGGAAAGAATCATTTTGTACATCGCGGTGCAATCCATGCCATCGACATCCTTGCCGGGAATGCCGAAAGCATCTCCACTGCGAAGCTTCAGGTCAGTTACCGCGGAATGACGGTGCAGATGCGTGCCCATGCCGTAGCCGTTGTTTTCCACCATAAATATGATGGGCAATTTGAACAGTCCCGCCAGATTGAACGCCTCATGCAGCGCCCCCTGATTCATGGCTCCATCACCAAAATAGCAGAGCACCACACGGTCTTCCTTGCGGTATTTGATGGCCCAGCCCAATCCAACCGCCAGCGGAACGTGCGCACCAACTATGGCATGGCCGCCGAAGAAATTCTTCTGCACGTCAAAGAAGTGCATGGAACCACCCTTGCCATGCGAACAACCGGTCTTTTTTCCGTACAATTCCGCAAATAGAGAGCGGATATCCATACCCTTGGCAATGGCATGGCCATGGTCGCGATAAGCGGTAATGACATAATCCGTCGGGCGAACAGCCGCAATACTGCCGACAGCCACAGCTTCCTGTCCATTGTAAAGGTGGCAAAATCCGCCGATTTTCTGCTGCTGATAGGACTGTGAACAGCGCGTTTCGAACTGCCGGATCAATGCCATCTGGCGGTACCATTCCAGCATCTGGGATACGGACGGTTCGACTTTTTGACTTGTTTCAACCATGGTCGTCACATTGACACCTTTTTGCAAAAGACCGTAAACACACCGCTCCCGTTTAGTTACCGGCCCCGATGGCCGCTGGCAACTGACTCGCCAAAGCAACTTCCTCCAGTCCGCTGTGGAGTGCCCCCGGCCTGAAGCCGTTGACATAAACGACCCGTGCATTTTAGTAGGTCCCGGCGGCCAAGCCAAGCGCCCCGGCGAAAAGCTGATGAATGGGACAATTTAATGATTTGCTTCGCCCTGTATACTGGCCCATGCCGGTATCCGCTGGAATTGCGAATGGACACAACGTCGGACCGGTTTTTTCAATGTCAATTCGTGCGGGCGGGCGAACCGTCAGGCCGCGGCCGCCATGGCGCTGACAGCGACGCAGTCAGTTGCACATTATTCCGCGGGATAACACTGATAAATCTGCTGTGAATGGTACCGAAAACGGGGCATGAATCAGTGTCATGAGAGTGTCGCAATGTGATAAAATTTAGACGCAAAATGATATTGTATACGTCCAATTCAGGTGTATACTCAATATCAACAAACGCGATCATCGGCTGGAAGTCTTTGGCCGACCGCACCGTCTGGTCGAAGTAATAACACGCTGCTTGGCGCACCACAGTGGTTTTCAGGCAGCGGCAACGAGGAGTAACAGATTATGACATGCGACAAGCCCATTTTTGACCGGCGAGCGGGTTTTACCCTGGTGGAACTGCTGGTGGTTATCAGCATTATTGCCCTGCTTATCTCGCTTCTGCTTCCTGCCTTGGCCAAGGCCAGAACTCTGGCCCAGACGACCGTCTGCCTGTCTAACCTGCGGCAGGTGGCGCTGGCTGCTACGGAATATGCCCAAGACAACCACGGCCGCGGGCCATCCTATGCGCTCAATCCCGCGAATGTCATGTCCAATAACACCGCCTTCTGGGATCAGATGCTTTTACCCTATGTTGTTTCCGGTGCCACCACCGGCAAAATACAATTAGTAAAGGGACCGGAAGTGCAATACTTCGGCCAATTTTCGCCCAATACACTCACCACTGTCTTTTTATGCCCCACAGCCGCGGCCCAGAACCAGTACGTCAGTTGGTGGCATTCCCCCGTTATGAACTGGCGGACCTATGAAATTAATTCGCTGATGGCCGGCGCATGGCCCAATGGCGATGGCGTGTCCAATCCCGGCGCGCCGCCGCCGGACCTGGCCACGATAGATTCACCGGCCACCACTGTCTGGTTTTTTGACACGCCAACGGCATTTCCGATGGGCCAATGGGAAGCGAACAATAATTATCCGCCATACCCGTGGGCACAGTTCTATCCCGAACACAATTTGGTTTACAACGGCAACGCTTTCTGGACGCCCTGGGGCTATCAACAGCAAGTTACCGGCGATGAAAATGTCGCCTTCTGTGATGGCCATGCCGATTCCGTGCTTATTACGGTCAACCATTGGACCACCAATCCGTCAAACACCAGCGGGCAGCTTGGTCAGTCTGATAGCGTACAGCCCATGCAATATGGTGTGAAAATGATTCCAACCGCGCCCTGACCGGCGAGGGAAGTTTTGGGAGAGCACCCCACGGTGTGTTGCCGGGGCGGGCAAGCGACTTCCATGTTTTTTAGAAGGAGTGTCTTATGACACACTACAAATCCCGCAGGCTAATGATGCCTGCAATTATCGTGGCAGTTGCGACAATGGCGATACCCGCAATTACGCAGGCAAACACGATCGTATACGACACATTTACAGCGTCCAAAGTGACGGCAGTTCCGGGCAGTACGCCCGATACGGGCCCGGCGGGCGCAACTTGGCTGCAAAATGGATACGCTGGCTATCAGGACAACTACACAGGCGGCACGGCCACCCTTGGCGCGGATGCTGGCAACGGTATCTCACTATCCGGCGTCACCGCGACGAGCCTCACCCTTTCGGATTCTTTTAACTTGACCAATGACTCCAACAGCGGTCAAAATGCAAATTACTCAGCAAATTCCGGCCATGGTGCCGGGCTTGGATTTTATTCCAGCGTTCAAGCCACCAGCCACGCATGGAATAACTTTACCGGCCTGCGCGTTACGGCGAACGGATATATCGTATTGGCCACATCCAGTGGTAATACCGTGAATACCGATACTGATCTGGCCAGTTCACAGGTTTCCACCAGTAGCTCGTTTGGGACGACCACCCACACGCTTTCCTATACGGTCAATATCGGTGCCACATCGAACTGGCTTTCCAACATCATACTGGACGGTAATAATGTCACCGGCGACCTGACTCTGACGAGTATTACCAATCCGTTTACGACAGCGGCATCGCGGTATTTTGGCTTTTATAACTCCACAACTGGGTATCAATCCAATGTGACAGGGGCTTACGAAACTGTAGGCCTTTCCACTGCCGCGGTTCCTGAACCCGCATCACTCGGCATTTTGGCCGTTGGCGCTGCGGGCCTTCTGCTGGCTGGACGCCGCAAACTGCGGGTGTGATATTCCGAACGCTTGGGCTGCCCAACGACATAGGGCGGCGAAACCATCGGCTCTCCCTGAAGGGGAGCCATTTGGAATAATTTCCGATGGCTCCCCTTTCTGCAATCCCGCCGTGGTGATAGTCTATTAAATTCTGACAACATTTTTACGGAAACAGACTTCATGAATTCAGCTCGCTATAGATTCCCAAACATCCTCCGGCTGCCGGCATTTTGCCTGATGCTTACCGTCAGTTTGTCGGCAGTCACCGCATGGGCCGGACCGGTCTACCAGTGGTCCGTTCGTGTACCCGGATACGCCAATAAAAAGCGGGCATATTTATGGATTTCGCCGCGTTTGAACCGCGTGCGCGGCCTGCTGGTCGGTGTGCAAAATATGCTCGAACAGCCCGCGTTTGCCGACCCAATTATCCGCAACGCCTGCGCGAAATCCGGACTTGGCATTGTGTGGATTTCGCCCGGATCCACAGCGAACCATGATTCCGGCCTGAGTCTTGGCAACCAGTTCGGACCGCCGGCAAAAGCCGGTGCCGTGCTGCAACGGACCTTAAACCGCCTTGCCACCGTTTCCGGATATGGCGAAATTCGCTTCGCGCCCCTGCTGGTTTTCGGCCATTCCGCGGCGGCACCCTTTGTATACGGCATTCCGGAATGGAATCCGGCGCGGATCATCGCCATCATTCCGGACAAATGCGGCTTTCCATCACCCGGACAGGCACCGCTGCAACCGGGAATACCTGTGTTTCATCTGGAAGCCGAATGGAGCGAATGGGGCGCGGGCTGGGGTTCGTTGGTCAAATGGGATATCAGCGATTTTATTGGTGCCCGGAAAAAATGGCCCCAAAGCCTGACCGGCGAATTTCTGGATGCGGGCACCGGCCATTTTGACTGGTGCGAAAAATCCGCGCCGCTGGTCGCCATGTTCATTCGTGATGCGGCCAAATATCGCCTGCCAGTTCACGAACCGCTGAACGGCCCGATAAAACTTAAAACAATTGACCCCAAAACAGGATGGGTTATTGATATAACTAAATACGGCACGCCTGATACCCGTGCCATGCCGTACAGCGCGTTTCATGGCAACCCGGCGCACGCCTCCTGGTTTTTTAACCGGAAGCTGGCCCAAGCCGTCAACAATTACATGGTTCAGACTTTACGCAAAAAGCCCCAAATGCTTAACTTTATTGTCAACGGAAAGCCCGCTTCGCTGGCAAAAAACGGCTTTGCCAGCATCGGCGCGCATTTTAATCCCGATGGAGTCACTTTCAGCGTGCACGCCCGTTATTTGAACCACTCCCCAACCAGATTGCTTTGGAACGGCGGACCGCTAGGCCATGCCTCCAGTCCCATACAGTACTGGACCATTGGAAGCGGCGCACTTAAACAGGTCGGTCCGCATACATTTAAGGTTTATCTGCATCGGGGCGGCGTGCGGCGGCAAGGGCCTCCCTGGGAACCCTGGATTGTGGCCTACAGCCCGGGCGACGCACAATACCAATCCACCGACCGGCCCGCCCACATCTGGGTGGCGATTACCAATCATGCCGGCAAGCCGCAAACCATTCATTTTCCGCGTTTGGCCAATGTGCGATCGGGCGCTCAATCCATCCGACTTCACGCCACGTCCAGCCTTGGCCTGCCGGTACAGTTTTTTGTGGTCAGTGGGCCGGTGAAATTGGCGGCGGACAATCGAACACTGCAATTCACAACCATTCCGCCACGGGCGAAATTCCCCATGAAAGTCATTGTGGGCGCATGGCAATGGGGCCGCGCCACGCATCCGCGCGTTCAATCGGCGGGACCAATTTACCGCAGTTTCTATATTGAAAAACGACCGGGATAATTTGAATATCGGATGAAAGCGGCACATTGCCGCAAGCTGGCCGACAATGGGATTCACACGAATCATCGCGCCTGGTTGCCCCGCGCCTATGCCGTGGCCAGAACGCCAACACTAAGCGGGCTTGTGACGCCCTGCGCCTGCAGCCGCGCACCCAGACCGGCGATCATGGCGGCGTTGTCCGTACAGAAACTCAGGGCCGGCAGGTAAAGCGGCAAAGATGCGGCGCGGGCCACTTCCGCGAGCCTGTCCCGAATATAACTGTTCGCAGCCACGCCGCCGCCCACAATAATGCTTTTGGCACCGCGGCCCTCCAGCGCCCGACGCAGCTTGGCGCACAAAGCTTCCGCCACCGCATGTTGAAACGAAGCGGCCACATCCGCCTTTTGCGATTCCGTCAGGTCCGCCGCAGTCCGCTGCGTTCCCTGGCGGCCATTCACGAAATACCGGACGGCGGTCTTCAATCCGCTGAAGGAAAAATCAAGTGAATCCTTGCCCAGCAGGCTTACTGGAAATCGGATTGCGTCCCGATTGCCTGACCGCGCCAGCGCCTCCAGCCGCGGACCGCCCGGATAACCGAGTTGCAAAATCGCGGCGACTTTATCAAAGGCCTCCCCCACGGCATCATCAATCGTGGATCCCAGACGCCGCAAATTGGTAAAAGCTTCCATGTGATAAAGCGTGGAATGGCCGCCGGAAATAATCAGTCCCACCGCCGGAAATTCCGGCGATTGTCGCAACGGCCCATTGGCCGCCGACAGCGCCGCGGCATACAAATGGGCATGAATATGGTTTACACACACCAGCGGCCGGTCCCAGGCAAAGGCGAATCCTTTGGCCGCCGATACCCCCACCAGCAGGCAGCCGATTAAGCCCGGACTGTTGGCCACGGCAACCGCGGACAGTTTGGCCGGCGAAATACCGGCATCCGCCAGCGCCAAAGCCACAATTTTATTCAGGCATTCCAGATGCACACGTGCGGCAATTTCCGGCACCACGCCGCCGAAACGCTCATGCAATGCCACCTGGCTCCAGACCACACTCGACAGCACCCGCGTTCCACCAGCCACCACGGCGGCACCGGTTTCATCACAGGTTGTTTCCAGTCCGAGCGTCAGCGTGTCTTCATGAATCATAACGGCCCCGCGTTCCGGCCGGCAAAACGCAACAATTCAGGCAATTGCTGAACAAAACGCGAACGCGGCATAACCTTGCTGGCACCGGCCTCCATGGCGCGGGCGGCCAGTTCGCCCTGAACATGGGAATAAAATGCCACAATTTCGCAGGTTGGCGCGCCGACGCGCGTCATTTTTATCGCCTCCAGCGGATCGGGAGAGGCGCAATTCAGGTCCACCAGCAGGAGTTTCCCATCGCCCTGGCCAACGGCCACCGTCAGTGCATCCAGCTTGCGAAAATATTGAACTATCCGGCCCTGGGCGCGCGCCTCGGCGGAAATGCGCGATGAAAAAATCATGTCCTGCACCACAGCCAGCACAGGCGTTGACTGTCCGGCACTCATGGCGACTCTCCTGCCGCCAGATGCGCAGCTAAACCCGCTACCGTCACCGCAACCCGAGCCGCATCTTTGCGACCATTTGGCTTTTCAATTGCCTGCAATTCCGGGGGCAGAATGGTCGCATCAGCTCTTTTGCCCACCGCCACCATGGCCAGTGCTGTAAAACGGTCAGGCGAAATGCCCAGCGCCTGATAGGTGGCAATTTCGTCAAAGCCGCCCATGGCGTGGGCTGAAAGGCCCAGGCTGTGCGCCTGCAATGCAAGGCTCATCCAGGCGGCACCGGCATCGAAACCGGCATGACGGTTTGCTTTGCCGTTCTTGCCGAATTCGCGCCGCGAAAGAATAACCATCAGAAGCGGTGCCCGATCCGCCCAGATACGATTCTTTTCCACCAGCAGCGGCCGCAGACGCGACAAGTCGCGTTCCGAATCGGCATACACGAACAGCCACGGCTGTTCATTAAAGCAGGAGGGTGCCCAGCGGGCGGCTTCAAATAATGATTTGATCGCTTCCGGTGGAATCGGTTCACTGGACAGCGCCCGGCCCGACCAGCGATCTGTAAATTGGCGATCTACTGCGGCCTGAGGAATGCGGGCAAAAGACATCGTGATAACCTCAACAGCTTGGCTGCCGGCGGCATTTCCGGACACCGGACCAGCCCCGACAGTGGTAAAGTATAATAGGCAGTCAGTATTAACTCACCCCGCTTTCCAGATGATACTTCATCCGGTCCGCGGGCATGCGGTCAGGCCTGACAAAAAATCCGCTTCAATACAGAACTATGCCTCAATGATGACCGGATTTTCCAACGCTCCAATCTTTTCCAATTCAATCCGGACCCGATCGCCGGCCATCAGCCAGCGCGGTGGCGTGCGGGCCATTCCGACGCCCTCTGGCGTGCCGGTCAGAATTACCGTTCCGGGCAGGAGGGTGGTGGAACCGGAAAGAAACGCGATCATTTTTTCAACTGAAAAAATCATGTCCGAAGTGTTGGATTTTTGCAGCGTCTGGCCATTCACACTGGTTTCAATAGACAGTTGATTCGGATTACCGGTTTCATCGGGCGTGACAATCGCCGGCCCAAGCGGGCAGAACGTATCGAAACTTTTCCCGCGGCACCATTGCGAACCACCCCACTGCTTTTGCCAGTCGCGGGCCGACACATCGTTGGCCGCGGTAAAGCCAAGTACGCAGTCCAGCGCCTCGGATTCCGGTACATTTTTCGCCCGTTTGCCGATCACGATCGCCAACTCGGCTTCGTAATCCACCTGCGAACTCGCCAATCGCCGTGGCAATTCAATGGGGTCCTGCGGGTTCTGCACCGACGCGGGATTCTTGAAAAACAGCACGGGAAACTCCGGCACGGTGGCTCCGGTTTCCGCGGCGTGTTTGCGGTAATTGAGTCCAATGCACAGGATCGCCGCCGGTACGATCGGTGCCAGCAGTTTGGCGATCGCCATCTTCTGCCGGGTGACCGTGTGGTTTCCCAGAATATCGCCCTGTATACGAAACGCCGTGCCATCGGCCTGCAGGGATCCATAATGCACGTGACCGAAGGAATCGAAAAAACGCACAATTTTCATAATTGCTCCGTACATTCAGCCTTGCGTGCAACACCCGCTGTTGCAGGGCGATTATAACCATCGTCAGGCATCGCGTCATCGCAGATTCGCTTCGATGTGGCACCGGACCATTCAGGCCATGCACGGGCACGCCTCGCACAGTTTTTTAACATTTTAATTCTGACATGTGACATTCACCCATCACCCCGGTTTCCCAATGCGGGCAATTGTCACTCACATGCCGCCAGCGTTATTGCAACAGACCACAATCAGCGGGCGGTCCGCGCGGCTATACTGATTCATGGCAGATAGAATCTTCATTTATCGATCATCGTTCTGGATATGGACAGCTCGGCTGCTTACCGGCCTGTTTTTTATTTTTGCCGGGTTGAATCATTTCCGGGAACCGGGGCTGTACGTTAAAATTATTCCGCCGCATTTTCCCGATCCCTCCCTGCTTGTGGTTATCAGTGGAGTTGGCGAAATCGCCGGAGGAGCCGGTCTGTGCGTGCCCCTACTTCGCCGCACCGCGGCGTGGGGCCTCATTGCACTGCTGATAGCGGTTTTCCCAGCCAATATCTATATGGCCCTGTATCCGGACGCATTGGCAAGTCTGCACATTCCAGCATGGCTGCTCTGGCTGCGGCTGCCGATGCAGTTCATTCTGATCGCGTGGATATGGTGGATCGCGCTGCTTCGCCAAAGCCAACAGGTCCGAGAAGTGACACTTTTAATGCCGCCGTCCCGCACGGTCGCCGACGAAACCACCCGCCTGCGGCTATAATCCAGTTCGGACGGAATCGACCGCCTTTGCGGCCTGACGGGCATTCGGAAACCAGAGCGACTCATGACAGCAGCACGCACAGCTTTAAAAGTTGAAAGTGAATTCAATCCGGCGGGCGATCAGCCGCAGGCGATAGATAAACTTGTAAACGCCTTTAACAGCGGGGCCAAATATCAGGTTCTGATGGGCGTCACCGGTTCGGGAAAGACGTTCACCATGGCCCATGTGGCGGCGCGGCTCGGCAAGCCGGTACTGATCATCAGTCACAATAAGACGCTGGCGGCTCAGTTATATGAGGAATTCCGGGAACTGTTCCCGGCCAACGCGGTCAACTATTTTGTAAGCTATTACGATTATTACCAGCCGGAAGCTTACATTCCGCAGCGCGACATTTACATTGAAAAGGATGCCGCCCGCAATGACGACCTGGATCGCCTGCGGCTGGCGACAACCAGCAACTTAATTTCCCGACGGGACGTGATGACGGTGGCCTCGGTAAGCTGCATTTTCGGGCTTGGCTCACCGGATGAATACAAGAAAAAGATTCTTTCCGTTCAAAAAGGGCAATCCATTCCGCGTGATGAGTTGCTCCGATCGCTGGTGGACATGCAATACGAACGAAGTGATTTTGAATTCAAACGCGGCACCTTCCGGGTTCGCGGCGATGTTCTGGAAATTTTTCCAGCCTATGAAACCACCGCCATCCGCCTGGAAATGTTCGGTGACGATGTTGAAAATATATGGCACATTCACCCGGTTTCCGGCGAACGGCTGGTGGAGGAACAGACCGCGCTTATTTTCCCCGCCAAGCACTACATGGCAGATGAACACACGCTGCAACGCGCGGTGCGCGACATTCATCTGGAACTGGACGAAAGGCTGAAGGAATTCCGTATGCACGGCAAGCTGCTGGAGGCCCAGCGGCTGCTTGCGCGCACCAAATACGACACCGAAATGATGCTGGAAACCGGCTTCTGTCAGGGCATTGAAAATTATTCCCGGCATATCGCGGGTCTTCCAGCCGGCTGCAAGCCGTTTACCCTGGTCGATTATTTCCCGAAGGATTACCTGCTGATCATAGATGAATCGCACGTGACCATTCCCCAGCTTAACGCCATGTACGCCGGCGACCGGAACCGCAAACTGGTGCTGGTGGAACATGGATTCCGGCTGCCGTCGGCGCTGGACAACCGGCCGATGCGATTTGAAGAATTCAAATCCATGTGGAATCAGGTACTGTTTGTGTCCGCCACTCCGGGCAAATATGAACTGGAACTCACCGGCGGTGAAGTCGTGGAACAGGTGATACGCCCGACCGGTCTGATGGACCCGCCCATCACCGTGCTGCCGGCACAGGGCCAGGTGAAGGACCTGCTGGAACAGGTGAAACAGCGCGCCGCAAAACAACAGCGGGTACTGGTCACCACGCTGACCAAGCGCCTGGCCGAAGACCTGGCCCATTACATATCCAAGGAGGGCATGCGCTGCAAATATCTGCACAGTGAAATTCAGACATTTGAGCGTGTGGACATTTTGCGGGAACTGCGCGAAGGCGGTTTTGACTGCCTGGTGGGTGTGAATCTGCTGCGCGAAGGGCTTGACCTGCCGGAGGTTTCCATGGTGGCCATTCTGGATGCCGACAAGCAAGGCTTTTTGCGAAGCGAATCGTCGCTGATTCAGATGATCGGCCGCTGCGCCCGCAATGTCGATGCCCAGGTTTATCTGTATGCCGACAAAATTACGCCCGCCATGCAGAAGGCCATGGACGAAACTCTGCGGCGGCGAAAACTCCAGGAAGCATACAACCTGAAACATGGCATCACGCCGACGACCATACGCAAAGCCATCCGCCAGGGACTGGACCTGGAACTGCGCGCCCGCCGCACTGCCCGCGATATGGTGGCCGGATCGGATGATCAGTTTGATCAGGTGGAAATGGTTCGCATGCTTGAGGAAGAAATGCTTGCGGCGGCCAACAATCTGGAATTTGAAAAGGCCGCCGACATACGCGACCGTTTGAAGGAGTTGTACGACAAAAACCCGGCCCTGGCCAAGGGCGGTACCACCTCGGCCGCGGATGGAGCACAACCCACAGGCAACAGCGCCATGGCCGAGCACGAAAAAAATCTCGCCGAGGCCATTGACAGCGGCATTGCCCAGCGGCTGGCCAACCGCCCGGCTAAACCCGCCGCGCAAAAAGGGCCCAGAGGGCGGCGGCGTTAGCCTCAGGCATTTGAAAGCCTTTCAATAAATCTCCGGCAGCCTGGTCCGCATTCTGACATCTTTAAAATTGACAACTTTGTATACCCCATGTAAAATACTTTGATGATTCAAAGTCTATGGAGACATGTTTCCGCGGGTGACACGGGTTCCATCACCCCCCAAACCGGTCTTAATGGCCCGCCCGCCACCACACCGACCCGGGAAGATATGGCCCGCGCCACCGACCGGCTGGCCGTGGAAAAAGTTCGCGGGAATCCGCATTCGTCCAGCTTGCGGCGATGGTCGCGGCTGCTCTGGCTGCTGGCTGGGCCAGGCATTCTGGTTTTTCTGGGTGAAAATGACGCTCCCAGCATGCTTTCCTACGCGGCCACCGGGGCGCAATTCGGTATTGGATTTTTCTTTCCATTTATTGTGGTTACATTTCTAATGGCGCTGGTGGTGCAGGAAATGACCGTGCGACTCGGCGCGGTGACGCATCGGGGGCACGCGGAACTTATCTTTGATCGCTTCGGTCCGTTCTGGGGCGTTTTTTCAATGCTGGACCTGCTGGTCGGCAATTTTCTGACACTGGTAACGGAATTCATCGGCATTGTGGCGGGACTCGGCTATTTTGGCGTGCCGCCCCTTGTGGCGGTTGGGTTTGCCCTGGCGGTGCTGCTGGGTGCGGCGATGACGCGCCGCTATTGGACATGGGAACGCATTGTGCTTGCACTGGCCCTGGGCAACGGCGTGTTTGTGCCGGTCGCCCTTATGACCCATCCAGACTGGCACGCGGTCGGCCACGCGCTTATTACCTGGGGGCCGTTGCCTGGCGGACTGAAGCCGAACACCATCCTGTTAATGATGGCCGATATAGGGGCCACCGTGACGCCATGGATGCTGTTTTTTCAGCAGGGAGCTACCTCGGATAAAGGCCTACAGCCCAGGGACGTATCCTTTGCGCGATGGGACACACTGCTGGGGGCGTGTCTGGCGGCGATATTCGGACTTGCGGCCGTGCTGGCAACCGCGCCGCTGTTTGTTCATAAAATCAGTGCGGCGCATCTGCACAATGCACAATTCGCCCAGGCGATCGAACCATTTGTCGGGCATGTGGGCGCATCGCTTTTTGCACTGGGGCTGGTGGAGGCCGGCCTGGTGGCGGCAATCAGCATTTCCGCATCATCGGCGTATGCGTTTGGCGAAGTGACCCGTCAGGCTCACAGCCTGAACCGTCCGCTGCGGGAGGCGTGGCCGTTTTATCTTGTGCTGTTCGGATCCGCGATTGCCGCCGGCGCCCTGACGCTTATTCCCGGCGCGCCGCTGGAATTTATCGTGCTGATCGTGAATGTGATTGCCACGCTGGCCATGCCGCCGGCGCTGCTCTTTCTGCTGATCCTGGCGAATGACCGGGCGGTGATGGGAGACAAAGTCAATGGTGTGTGGCTGAATATCGCGGGCATCGGCGTAACCCTGATTCTGATACTATGCGGAATCTTGTTCGGAATAAGCCAGGTGTTTCCCCGTTTATTTGGTTAGGAGATTCCCATGGATCAAGCCAGCGATTATTCGGGTGTAAGCCGTTCCGATCTTCAGGCGCAGCCTGAATTGGTGCGTTCACTGCTGGAGGAAGACCAGCTAGTGGACTTTAAGAGTCAGACCAAATTTGGCCGACGGCATTTGTCGGGAAAGATCATTTTTCTTCTATGGGCGCTGCGCATTTATGTCATATTCATGTTCGCGCTGGTGGTACTGGTCATTCTGCACGCATTTCATTGAGTTTTTTCGGGCCGCGCGCCCGGAACCGTCTTTTTTTGTTCTCCCATGCGCGGTTCGGTTCCCGCAAGCAGCCTCTGAATATTGCCGCGGTGCTTGACAATGACCAGAACACCGAAAAGCCACGCCGTTAACACAAGCGGCATGAGCGCGTGCCAGCTTTCGGCGCGCATAAAGGCGGGAAAAACCGGCCACCAGCGGCCCAGCACGGGCACGAGAATCATCAAGGTGATCGCGCCGCAGATGGATGAAATAGAGATGATCCGTCTGGCCAGAAAAACCGCCAGAAAAACGACCGCCGACATAAGCGCCGCCACCGTAAACAGAGGCCACACGCCAACCAGCGCACCGAATGTTGTGGCAACACCCTTGCCACCCTTGAAACCCAGATAAACCGGAAACAGGTGACCGAGTACCGCCGCCAAGGCCGTGGCCAGCGGTATCCAGACAGGCGCGTGCCAATGGCGGGCCAAAAGATCGCTCACCAGTACGGGCGCAAAGCCCTTCAAAAAATCAGCGAGAAACGCGTACCAGAAATATTTTGCCCCCAACACCCGCCCGGCATTGGTCGCCCCGATATTGCCGCTGCCATGCCGGCGGATATCCACACCACGGGCAAAGCCCAGCAGCAGGCCGAAGGGAATGGAGCCGAGCAAATAGGCGGCGGCAATGGCCACAATCGAAAACAGTTCCACGTCGTGACCGACCGCGTCCACGCCCATCTGACTGCATATGAACATATTCACGCGTTTATTTCCCTTTCTTTTCCGCCGGCGGCCGGCTGCGGATGTTGTACAACTCCACCAGGCGCCGCATGTAATTTTCCGGCCTTGAGGCGGCAGCCACTTCAAACGTTTTATCCGTCCGTTCCGCCCGGCGGTCCCAGGCGGTATCCACGGAATCCAGCGCCGCGGCCAGACCGGCGACATCGCGCGGGGAATCAACCAGCGTCGCCAGACCATGCGCCGCCAATAATTCCCCGCAGCCTAAAAACCGGGTACTGATAACCGGAAGGCCGCAGGTAAGCGCTTCCATGGCGACCAGACCGTAGCTGTCATAAAACGTGGGCAGCAGCAGGACATCGCCGGCGCTATACACACGGGTCATTTCGCGCGTCGGACCGACGAACACGACCCGATCGGTCACGCCAAGGCGGCGGGCGAGGTCCAGATACGGCCGGACCTTCCCAAGTCCCACCACCAGAAGAACCCAGGGACTTTTTGCCGCGGCCACAGCGCGTACGGCGGCGGCCAGCCCCTTGCGCCGGAAATCATGTCCGGCAAACACAGCGACTTGCACATCATCATTTAACTTATACATATCTCTGAACCACTTACGCATCGCCGCTATTTCCGACGCGGGCGGCCGACTGAGCATCAGTGGATTTTCCAGCAGCGGCAACCGGTCCAGTGGAATGCCGTACAGGACACTTAAGTCGCGCTGCATCATTGGACTGATGCAGATAATGGCCCGCGGCCGCCCCGCAGTGACCCCTTCGGCCACCCGCCGTTCCATCGTCAGAAGCGCTCGCTGTTTTCCGGAAACCGACAAAAGAAACTGCTTCCAGCCGGCGCGAGGGGCGGTTTCCCGGCTCGCGACGGCCTGTTCCTGTATCCGCCGGTATACACCCGCATGCGGATGGTATAAAGTTCCGGCGAATGCAACCGTCATGGAATGGGCTATATCCGGCTTGTGCAGGCGGCACCAGCGGTCCGCGGCTCGGCCAAACTGCCGAAACCCCACACCGGAACTCAGCCGCATGGCCTTTAACCGATGGACCTGCACGCCATCGACCACCGCCGTCACTGAGCCACCGGCGCTGGCGGACCGGGCCGCATCGTGCGAAGCGCCTTGGGTGGCCGCCTGATATTTATGACGGCGGCGGGCGCTGTCATGGCACAGAACATGCACATCGTGGCCAAGGCTGACCAATTGGCCGGCCAGCCAGCAGGTGAACGTTTCCGCGCCACCGCGCGCCGGATCAAAATGTTCAATAATCAGCGCAATTTTCAACGATCACCTCCCGCTCCGGCGGACGGTCGAAGTTGTCGCCATTGGCGTTGAATGGCGGACATGACCATGCCAACCTCCAGCAGATTCATACAGCGATGGTCGGTCGGACATTTTTTTAACTGACATGGACCGCACGGAACCGGCAGAGAGAGTTGAACTTCCTGGCTGTAAAATGTTTCCGCCCAGCGCGGATCCGTTGGTCCGAAAAGAGTGACCAGGGGCGTCCCCATGGCCACCGCAAAATGACGCGGGCCCGTATCATTGCACAGCACCAGATTCGCCTGCCGCACCAGCTCTTTCAGCGCACCAAGGCTTACGCCGCGCCCGGCGTTAAGCCGGTATAGCGCAAGGACGCGATGCCGAACGTCATCGGCTCCGGCGAGGCTCGCGAGCAACGCATCTACCAAGGGCTTTTCCGCCGGCGCAGAAGCTATCAGCACCCGCGCGTTGAACGGTCCGGCGGAATCCGCAATCTGCCGCGCCACAGCGGCGAAGCGTTCCGGGAGCCAGCATTTTGAAGCGCCAAAATTCGCCCCCGGAAACAGCAGCATGTATGAATCCACCGAGCCAATTCCCACTTCCGCAAGCACACTGCGAGCCTCGGTCGTTTCCGCGGATGTCATTCCCAGTCGCATCATGCGGTCATCGGTGCGCCCGCCCAGATAACCGGCCAACCGCAGGTAATAGTCAATGGTGGGCAATGGCTGAAAATTGTGCCTCCTGGCTCGCCAGAGCGCCAATGTGGATGGCACGAGGGTTTGAACCCCGCCGGCGGATTCCAGTTGCCAGCCAGTGCGACCATCTGAACGCAGGACGGCATCACTGGAAACGGCGTGCTGCCGCATGAGATTGCGCACCGCGCCGCGGGCCAACTGCAATTGAATTTCATCCGGGCTGCGCGGAACGGGATTTATTGTATCGGTCAGCAAAGCGCGACGGTATTCCCGGTTGTAGCCCAGCCGACGGGGAATGCCCGCTCGCCAGAGTATCCAGCTCGACCGGAAACTGTTGGGCAGCAGAATGGCCAGATCAAATTTTTTGCGGGCCAGCATCGCTGAGGTTTTGCGGGCATCCGGCTTTTCGCCGCCAGCGGTTGAATACGCCAATGGTTCATTGACCATTTCCAAACCGGAAAGGACCGGCTGCACCAACGGGCGGCCGATGGCGGCGATATGTGCGCGGGGATAAAGTTCGCGAATGGACCGCAAAAACGGCGTCGCCATGACCGCATCACCCAGCCAGTTGGGCATGACAATCAGAATTCGACCGGCGGAAATGCGGATTGGGTCTAACATCACCTCCTATTTTCAAGGACAGTGGCACTCGACGCAACCCACCGAAAAAATGGGCACGCGCTGGAGTTACGGCCGGGCGGGCGGCACCGCATCGCTATTTCCTGGCGGCGGAAATGGCCGCCGTCGGCAAGTGCGTCAGGATCGTCTGGATATGGCAGGTACGCGGCGCAAAAAAATGGCCGGTCCGAACAATGCCGGACCGGCCCGTGAATTCAACAAAATGGCGCGTCAGAATCAGACGCCGACTGGTTCTTCCATGCGCCGGGACACAATGCGAGACGATGTGGGCGTGGCAGGCACGGAATCGGTTTCCCGACCCGCTTCTTCAAGGCTCTTGCCGGCGGGTTCGTCGATACAGACTGCTGTGAGAATCAACCCGACAACGGCCATGCCCGCGGAAAGCAACATGCCACCGCCAAAACCGATTTTAGGGCCAATAATCGGGAACAGAAATACGCCGATGAACGCGCCAATTTTTCCACATCCCGCGGAAATACCATGACCGGTCGTACGCAAATTGACGGGGTACAACTCGGCGGCCAGCACAAAGGTCGTCACATTGGGTCCGAATTCCGCGAAGAAGTAGCTCATGCCGAATACGATGGCAAACGGCAGAATCGAATTCTGCAGACCAGGGATTATTCCCAGGAGCAGGAACATCAGGCCCATTAGAGTAAAGCCGATCATTTGCAGACGCTTGCGGCCGATACGGTCGGACAGCATGAACGCGGCCACATAACCGGGAACGGCAAAAATACCGAAAATGATGACGTTCCAAGCGGTTGAGGCGATCATGGGGCTTGCGGCCCCTTTAGTAAAGTGATTCAGAATGACCGGCATGCCAATGGTGTTTCCATAATAGGCGTAATCAAACACCAGCCATGCGCCAGCGGTACCCAGAATTGTTCTGGCGTATTTGGAAAGCGGTTCTTTGATTTTGCGATCCGAACCGGCGGCATTGGCCACGCCTTCGGAATACCATGAAAGGCTTTTGGCAGCCTCGGCACCCTTGCCTTGCGCCCGCGCCAGCCAACGCGGCGATTCAGGCATGGTGCGCCGCAGGAATATAACTCCCAATGCCGGCAGTGCGCCAACGCCAAGGGCAATTCGCCAGCAGAGGTCATGATTCACACCCGCGCCAAGCAGTGTCATAAGAATAATTGGACCGGCCAGGAAACCTAATGCCTGGCAGGAGAAGACCATACCAACCATTTTCCCGCGGTTTTCACGATTGGAATATTCACTCATAAGAACCGCGGACAGTGGATAATCACCACCAATTCCGAAGCCCATGATACACCGCCAGATCACCATCGCGACCCAGCCGCCGGCAAAGGCGCTGCCTACGGCACCAATGACCATCAGCAGGGCTTCAAGACCATAGACGCTTTTGCGACCGATTTTGTCGGCGACAAATCCAAAGAAAAATGCGCCCACAAATGTAGCCGCCAGTGATGCGGATGCCACCAACCCAAGCTGCCAGGGTTTGGCATGCCATTCCGCCTGGGCCAAGGCCAGCGCCGTACCTATAACAGTAAGGTCGTACGCGGAGGTGAAGAATCCCATTCCGGCGGTAATAATGGCGCGCAAATGGAAGCCGCTGAATTTTACTTCGTTCAGCGCCTCCGATACTTCGCGAGCATGCAATTCGTTGTTCACCGCAGCAGCCATACAAGACTCCTTTTCCTGGGTCATAGGACCTGCCCGGCGAATTAAACGCTACGGGAGGCCGAACCCTTCGTTTCCGTAATAAATGGTAGGGTGACTGAATGTTGTAATTGTGTGGATATTGTTAAGATTGCGCTAAGTTTAAGGCCTTCCAAATGACATGTAACATATTATAAAACATACACTTATGGCATTTATTCGCGATTGTTGACCCTATCGGGCCTCCTATTTTTGGCGATATTCACATGCGGCAAATAGAATATGCCCGTTGCGAACCGACGGCCTGCCGCGACCACACCACGGATGGACGAAGGCGGACCAAACAGCTTGGTCGGGACCGTTCACCTAAAATTCACCGGTGAAGCCCAATGGAAACAGGCGGCATGTGGGCAAAGGCATCGGTCAAGCAGACCAACTGCGACCGGGTGCCCAAAGAATCACCCTCACCCGTTGCTATTCCAAGCCGGCCTCGGCCAGTGCGATCGCTTTTAACAGACCGGCGGCTTTGTTGAGTGTTTCCTGATATTCACTGGCCGGCACACTGTCGGCCACAAGGCCGGCACCCGCCTGAAGCCAGACTTGATGGGTATTATGTTCACCTGGCGTCACCACCATTGTTCGCAATGCAATACATGTATCCATATTCCCGGCGTAATCCATATAGCCGACGGCACCGCCATAAGGCCCCCGGCGGTCCGGTTCAAGTTCATCAATAATCTGCATGGCGCGAATTTTTGGCGCGCCGCTGACGGTGCCGACCGGAAGCGTCATGCGAAGCGCATCGAAACAGGTTTTATCCTCGGCCAGTTGACCGGTCACATTGGTGGTAATGTGCATCACATGGCTATAGCGTTCCACCGTCAGTGGTTCGGTGACTTTTACGGAACCGGCCATGCTGACACGGCCAACATCGTTGCGCCCAAGATCCACGAGCATCACATGTTCCGCCAGTTCCTTGGGATCAGCGAGCAGTTCTTTTTGCAGTTCAGCGTCCTCCTGCGGCGTGGTGCCCCGCCGCCGAGTTCCCGCCAGCGGTCGATTGGTGATGACACGGTCCTGGACGCGGCACATGATTTCCGGCGAAGACCCAACCAGCGTGCAGTCTGGCGCGGCTAGGAAAAACATAAAGGGCGATGGATTGACCATGCGCAGCGCCCGATAAATATCGAATGGCGCGGCTTGGGTGCTTACCCGCAGGCACTGGGAAAGCACCACCTGAAAAATGTCGCCTGCCTTGATATATTCCTTGGCCGCATCCACAGCTTTTTCAAAAGTTTCCTTGGTGAAATTGCTTTGAAACGCCGGACGTGAGTCCACGGCCAGATTCACCAGACCAATGCGTTCGGGCAGTGGAGAACCGAGGGTTTGAATGATCCGCCCGATACGGTCCAGGGCGGCATCGTAATCCGCGCGTATCGGATGGTCCTTCACATGAATATCCGCCACCACCAGAACGGTTTTCTGTACGTGGTCAAAAATGACCAGGTCGTCATAAATGCCGAAAAGAAGATCGGGCAGGTTTCGTCGGTCTGGCGGTGGAGAGACCAGCTTTTCTGGTTCCAGATACCGAACAGAATCGTAGGCGGCGTAGCCGACAGCCCCGCCGGTGAACGCGGGCAGGCCGGGGACCGCCACGGCGCGGGCTGGACCTAAAATTTCCGCAAGGTCTTTCAATGGGTCCGGAGAATCATATTCGCGAGCCTTAACGCTCGAATCGGGCGCGGCTTGAATGGCAATGCGACGCCCCGTTGCACGGACCACCAGCCGCGGATTTGCCCCCAAAAAGGAATAACGGGCGATGCGTTCGCCTCCGACGACGGATTCCAAAAGAAAGGAATAGGGCGAAAGCCGGGCAAGGCGTTCATAGGCGGTAACGGGCGTCAGGTAGTCTCCCATCAGTGTGATATGAACGGGAAAAACCGAATTGGGCCGGGCCAGACTCTGAAATTCCGCCCAGGAAGGACGGGCAATGGTTGTAAGTTTGTCGCGCAAACAGGAACTCCTGACAAATAATCACTGCAATTGTAATGGCTAACCGCAGCGCCCCACAAATGATTCCCACCCTTTGTGGCGTGAATTATCCCTTGAACCACCCTTCCTGAAGAACCAGCGCGACATTCAGCACCATCTGTTCGTTGCTAAGGTGTTCCAGATTTTCCTCCAGCTCGCCAATGCCAAGGCGATTGCGAAGATAGTCCGCAGTATCGGAAAACAGACTCTCGCGCGCGCCAACATCCAGACTGTCGCGACGCATGGACAGGTCCATGACCAGATCCCGGTCCAGCCGATCCAGCCGGTTGATAATGCGGCTGCGCATGGCGGGGTCCGTCTGAAAGCTGTTATGTCGCGACTGCTGACGCGTGACCGCCTTGGGCAGCGTCAGACGCCGGTCGCGGATGACAATGGTGTTGGCGGCGAAATCCCCCAAGCGGCGATGGCATGGATCAATAAACGCTGTTGCTCCGCCCAGAAACATGAACGATGGAAGAAAATCAATCGGGCGAAGGAGATTACGAATAAGTATATCCACGAATGCCAGCCTTCCACCTGATGCGCTGGCCACGCGTAACCCCATGATTTTTTTTCCCGGTGAGCGACCCGCCATGAACCGTTCACAGAAGACAAAATAACCGACAAAAATGAGAAATTCGGCAATAAACAAAATGCCCACGATAAACCATGGCGAGACATCCGCCAAAGCCAGCAGTTCCAGAAGCATGATCAGGCTCCAGCCGACGAAAATCATCAGGGTGAACATGATCACCATATCAATCACCCAGGCGATAGCGCGGGTCACCAGACCCGCAAGTTGGTAACTTAGTACAACTTGTTCGGGAGTGGTAAGCCGATAGCGGAGCATGGCGGACTTCCTTTTTAGATGCCGGAGGCAGGTAAATGCCAGGACCTGCGGCGTTACGCGCCCAGATAAATCACACGCGTTCCGGCGATGCGGTCGTGCAGTGTGCGCTGCATCTGCCTGTCGCTGAGTCCCAAAATAACTTCGGCCAGAAACCAGCCAAGCGCCGCGAAATTCATTATTGCAATCACAGCCGCGAACGCGGTCGGCGATAGAATGGCGGCAAAAAGCAGCGTCCCGGCGGATACAACAAAGTTAGGGCCTACATACGCAAATGCACGCAACCATGCCGTTCGGGTGGAAATTGCGGTGCCGTCCAGGTTCACAACACGCAGATTTCCAACCTTTTTGCCGACTGTTTGACCATTTCGCGCATGGAGCAGCGCAAAATAAGTAAGATATCCGACCCCTATAACCAAGAAAAAAAGCTTTAGTAATATGAACGGGCGCGAGGTCGGTTGATTATTGGTGAATTGATTCGGATTGCTTACGAGAAACGCCCCAAACAAAACGAATTCCAAAATAACCATCGGGACTGCGAGGATCAACCAATCCAAGAATATGCACCCGAAGCGACGCAAGGCGCTTGGTCGCGCCGCCATAACGGCGGGTGATTCCCCGGCCATAATCCTGTCCAGCAGAATCTGCTTTCCTTCCGCACAAACCAGTTGGCCTTGAAAATTGACCAGTTCATCCTTCGGATGCCAAGTACCGGTGACAGTGCATTGCGCCATGGGCGTGCCCGATGCTGGGTCAGACTCCGATGCGGGCGGCGGTGGCCATTGGCTCATACATCTTCCTTTCTCTTCAAACTGTTGCAACGTGTGATTGATGCCAATATTCTAACGCGGAATGTGGGCTATGCCTACCGGCCGGAAAAGCGCATTCGGGCAATGTTCATAGCGTGGCCAATTCCTTTGCGCGAGTTTGCATTTTAATAGCAGCCGGCACTTCGTAACCGCGCCCAGGTGGCCGCTTAGATCGGGATTGGCCAAACTGCATGCGGGACTACCTTTTAGGATTAACATTTGATGTTCGCCCGCCGAGATCACGCGCCCCAAACCCATTGCGGTCCTGCTGCCATTTGCCCAAGGCAATGTTCGATCCGCCCTGAACATTGTCAGACCGATTGCGGCGGCCGGCGGAAATCCCCTTTGGACGCAAGTGGGATTTTATGCTAATATAGCGATTCTGTAGCAGCGCTAGTAGCTCAATTGGATAGAGCGTTGGCCTCCGAAGCCAAAGGTTGTGGGTTCGACTCCCGCCTGGCGCAATTCGGTTTTACCCGGGAAATCAAGGCTTTCCCTTGCAATACATGCGGTTTGCTGATGGTTGCCGTGCGCGATTACGGCGCTATCAGGCGATTAGTTTCCGCGCACAAAAGCGCCCCATTGCGCGCCATACAATTTCCACCCGCTTGGCCCGGCAACTTCACGACGTTTACTGGCCGGTTGTCGGTGCCGGTTCTCAAGGCTATGGCGGTCTGCCGCCCAGCTTGCGGCTTGTCCAGCCCAGGCAGGTTATCCAGTGCCGGGCTTGTATCGGCCATACCAACGTGCGAATAAACCGAAAAGGTCAGTTTTGAGTCGCTATGCCGCGCCAGTTCGTGGCAGACTATTATGGTGGAGTGGTTTTGTATTTTTGAATATATATAAAGATATAATGAAATAACATCAGCCCCCAGCGGGCCAGTGTTTTCTTTATTGAATCCGGCAGGCAATCCAACCAGCGGATCAACTACGGCGTCAGGCCGCTTCCGGTCAGGCGGCTTTCCGCCAGCTTGTCCAAAGTGAAGCCCAGGCTCTCGGTCAGGCGTGTGTCATTGAATTCCTGCAGGTGGCGGCGAATGCCTCAATGATCGGCAAAATCCAAGTACCGGTTCTCGGTCAGTTGGCACTCGCCCGCCTAATCCCTGATCGTAAAGTCTGGCGGTTTTTCTTTTTTTGTCTTCAGCCCGCGCCGCCACTCGCGACGAGCAATAACGCAGCGTCTTGGAATTCGGTAAAGGCAGATTGAGGGCGTGGATAGTCCATCAAGGCAGATTTGAGCAAAAGTGCCGATTTAATCTCTGTTTACGAATTATATGGGCGTAAGAACGAATCTTGAAAAAAATATTTGCTTTTAAACTAAACTCGATTTACTATATACGCGTGTGAGCATCGCTTACGCGTGATCGGCATTCTGCTGCGTCACTAATTGTAATAATCGCTCCGGCAGGCGAGAGTTGCTAAGACGTTTGGTAAGGTATTTTAACGGCTGTGCGGCCGTACCTTACTGAATCGTCGCACTGTATTGGATTTTTGGAGAGTTTTATGAAATCCAAAGTTCTGGGTTCCCGCTCGTCGGTTCTGATTGCGTTTCTGGCGGCAAGCGCATTGACTGGCGCATCTGTGGCAAGTGCATCACTGACGCACAACTGGGTGTTTGTAAATGGCACCTTGACGGACTCGGTCGCGGGCGGTCCGACTGCCGGGCTGTATAACGGCGCAACCATCACAGCAGGTACCGGTGCCGACCTGGTTACCGGCGGTGCAAGTGACAGCAACACCGCGTCGTTCATATCGCTGGGTGGTGGCGTGCTGCCCACCAGCGGAAGTGTAACGGTTGAGGCGTATTTCACGCATTCCGGCGGGGGCATTGGTTACTACACCAACGTCTGGAATTTTAACAATGAAACCACCAGTCTTGCCGGTGGGCAGACTTCTGGTTCGGACAACCCCACCGGGACTACGGGCCAATATTTTATGAACACCGCCTCTGAGCCAGCACGCACGCTGGGCAGTGGTGATGTCACACCCGGCGGATCAGCCATTGATTTTGCGGCCGCCGGCACCAACAGCGAACAGCAATCCACAAATCCATCCGGCCAGGCGGTTTACCTGGATCAGAACGGCACCTACATGGTTGCCGCCGTACTGGACGGAACGGCCAATACGCTGACCTATTATCTTAACGGCGTGGCCCAAACGCCCGTTGCGCTTAGCTCAGGGCAAACGTTGGCCGCGTTTAATGATGTTAATAGTGTGATTGGTCTTTCGGCATTTGGGGGCGACCCATCGTTCCGCAATACGGTCTTCACTGATTTCCGGATTTACAACAACGCACTTTCGGCCAGCGCGGTAGCAACAGATTACACCAATGGCCCGGCGGGCACACCGGTGCCTGAACCGACCACACTGGCTGTTTTTGCCTTGGGCACAGCAGGGCTGCTGTTGGCTCGCCGCCGCGTGCAGGCCTGAATCACGCGATAGCGGTTTGCCGACCTGTCGGCCTGCTGTTTTAGTTTAACGCTTCTTGGGCGTATGATGTTTGCATCATACGCCCTTTTTTTATTGCCGATTCGATTCCGCATCGCTGCTAGTCCGGCAAATCTGCTTTGCTATTTTTGCTTTGATGGCAAAATGCCGACATGCGATTCAGGGAGGTGCGTGGACCCGGGCGCATTGATATTTTTCAGCGGCATGATCACCGGATTTGGCCGCGCGCCCTGCTCAATCAGGTGCTGAATGGCGATTTTTGCCAGCGTGCGGTCGATGCGATCCCAGCGCGTTTCCGTGCTGTTCATAAACGCCCGATAATGCACAAGGGCGGCAAAGAACACGCGATCGCGCAAAATTCCCGGTGGCAACGGATCGGCGGCGGCCGCAAGGTACCGCCCCGCGACAAACTGGGCGTGAATATTGTTCTTACAGTTCAACAGCGCACGACTCAGGCGACCGATCTTATTGTTGCGCCACCGGTTTTCCAGCCAGGCACGCACATCGGGAACCGGACGTATAAAACGTGTATACAAATATACATTCATTGCAGATTGGGGATCCGAACCCATATTTTTGTATTCCCCAGCGAGAAAATTCATCATGGCACGTGTTTGCGATACCAGCACACGCGCCGTACCCATGGCGGATATTAACGGATGGTCCGCCCGCACGGCCCGGGTTTCATGAATGACCAGATGCCGCACCACGCGGGCGGCATCCTCCACCTGCCCGGCATTCAGAAGCAGCATGGTCAACTGCACGTTGGCCGCTTCGGCCGTCAATGCGCTGGCGCGGCGACTTGCCAGCGGCGTGGCCCGCAAAAAAGCCAGATCATTCGCCATGGTCCAGACCGGTGCCACCTGCACCAGATTACCAGAATGAATGTGCCGCAAATAAAGCGATAAGGCCCGCTGTGCCAGCGGAGATCCGACATGGTAACGGAATGTCAAGGCGAACGCGCGAAGCGCCAGCAGGCGCTCGTAGCCCGGACGCTTCGCTTGATGCGCGGCGGCAAGCATGTCCGCGGCAAGCTGAATGCGAGCCGACAAACGCTGGCGGATAATGTTGTCCTGACGCGCACCGAATCGCCGACGAAACGCGCGCCAATCGTCAGCCGAATAGACCGGTCGCCAGCCGCGGGGCGACTGAATGGGTGATTGCTGCGTCAGGGACATATCGGGCCAAAGTTGTGAAAGCCTTATACGCTTCGGCAACAGCGAATTGCGCGATTGCCAACCTGCGTCATTCACCCGATGGTGAATGGAAATCACACGAGCATTCAGTGCGGACCAATGCGTCAAACCGCAAACGGCAGCAGCCACCATGAACGCGGCGAATCCTGCGCGTCGTGCACCACCGGTCAGGCGGGCCACCCCGCGCCCGACGCCGCCCGACCGGCCGGCCCGAGCCGGTTTTTGGGTCGCGACGGGAAGATAATGAAACCAGAGAGGGTTGATCGTCATAACAGCCTGTATCAGGATTCCGCAATTTCATCGCGGTTTGAATCAAATTTCCTGCGTTTGAATATAGGCTTCCATTTCCTCCAGGGGAATGGCGGATTTTACCGCCAGAAACAGAATCCCCAGGCTGAAGGCCGTCAGTACAAGAATATCATAGGGGAACGGAAAAATGCCGCGGCCCCCCACCATCGATCTTGACCCCAGCCATGTAATCAGCCAGAGGCCACCGAGATAGGGCAGCACCCACCAGGTGTTTTTCCAGTTCATCCGGGGAATTTTTACCGGATCAAACGCCAGCCGGTAAAGCATGAAGATGACAAAAAATGCACCCAACAGCCCCATTAACCAGGTATCCGTTTTCAACCCCGCCCAGTAAATAATAATGTTGGAAATAATAAACGTCAGCGGGGCAAGAACATTCGCCCACGGCAGTTTAAACGGCCGCGCTACCGTTCCAATTGGCATTCGTCGCCGCAGCGACAATAGAACGATCGGACCAATTCCGTAAGACATCAGCATGACTGACGAAATATAGTCCACCATTTTTTTCCAGGTCGGAAACGGCAGCAGGAACAGGATTCCAACAAGGAAACTTAATACCCCGGCGGCCCATGGAACGGAATTCCGGTTAAGCTTCTTCACCACCGGGTGAATGAAGCCATCCTCACCCATGGCGTGAATAACCCGGGCGGAGGTGGTGGTGTATATCAGACCGGTTCCACCAGGAGACACAATGGCGTCCGCGTATACCAGCCAGGCCAGCCAGCCCAAGCCTAATCCCTGAGCCAGCGAGGCAAGCGGACCGGCACCCACTTTGAAGGCCGCAATTGTGCCCAGGCCGCTCCAACCGTATTTATGAATCGCCGCTGGATCCACCGCCAGCACGAAAGCCAACTGGAGCAAAATATAAAGAATCATGCCGATAATGACCGACCCAATAACGGCTATCGGGATATTGCGGTGCGGATTGGCGCTTTCCCCGGCCAATTCCACAGCCTGGCGGAACCCCAGATAACTGAAGACCACGCCGGAAGTCGCAATGGCGGTGAACATGCCCCTGAATTCCGTCGCAAAGTTTTTAGCCGGAATATGCAAATTTGTTCCGTGCCGCACGGTGCACAAAAGCGCGATAGAGCTAAGAGCCAGCACACCGATTTTCCACCAGCCAGCGGTATTGCTGATACGCAGCGCCCATTTAATTCCCCACAAATTTATCAGGGTAAACAACGCAAGAAGTACCACAGCCACCAGCATACCCATGTGCGTCAGAACCTGTTGATGCGCCACCAGCTTTACCAGATGAGGCAATTGCTGTGGGAATGTCGGAAAGGTTCTGGCCAGATAACCAAGAAGGTCGTCGGCATAGCGCAACACCGCGATCACCTCCACCGGCGCGATGGTGACATATCCCAGAAAAAGGATCCAGCTCCAGATCCGTGCCAGCAGTGAACCGTGGCTCAGGTGAGGAAAGTGAACCACCGCGCCACTGCGCGGAAACATGGTGGCGAGTTCCGCGTACACCATGGCCAGCAGAAGTATAGCCACCCCTCCAATAAACCAGGAAAAGATGCTTAACGGTCCGGCGATCTGCGCGGCATTCTTCGGCCCGAACAGCCAGCCGGAGCCAATAATTCCTCCCAGACTCGCGTACAACAGCCCGATCACGCCGGCTTCGCGCCGCAATTTTTTTCCCTGCCCTGCGGTTTGTGTCATGGTTTTGGCCCTGTCAACCGGTTGCACAAGTTTAATCTGACAAGTCAGAATTATCCGGCAGACCACAGCATCGCAAGTGGCCGCCCGGACATTTCACGCTTTGGCCTTAGTGTAACCACTATTCCGCTTATACTCCACGCCTGATCGGGTCATTCAACTGTCGGTGCGTCCATCCGGGAACACGCGCCGCGCGGAATTTTGCCCGCCGCGATTTTATTTGGAAACCTAACAACCACCCGATTGCTTTATCTGCCGCCTGCCCAACGATGCGTCTGACTCGCAGGTTATTATTCCCAGGCGCGATGCGCGCTGTCGGTAAGCAGCGCGTGCGAAACGGGTGGCTTTACACATTACCACCTGATCGGGTTCCTGGTTCTGCGTAAAACATGTCAAAAAAAAGGGCGGCGGATTTTAAGGCCCGCCGCCCGGCTGATTCTACAAAACTGCTCCGCCGCCTGTGCGGCAGATGTTAGAACTGGTAAATGGCGTCCATACCCAGAGTAGTCTGGTAGTGCTTGCCATTGAAGTAAGGATGATCGCACAGGTCTTCGCGCAGCTCAGGGCGGAATTCCAGATGCTTGCCCAGGTTGCTGTTGGGCATCGGAGTGATGGTGACACCGGCCGTCAGG
>DAIDJN010000074.1:0-20529 GCA_027451365.1 Phycisphaerales bacterium
GGGGACCAATCGCGTTTTCTATGCTATCCGCATTCCTGACCATTTTATGGCCCCGTTTGAACCACAATCATCAAACCGCGAACCCGGCACAACCAATTGCTTTGCGCCATTTATACTCCTCCGGCAACGGCAATACAAGGCACGAAGACGCCTTATTAGCCACAGAGGGCGCAGAGCACACAGAGACGATGACCACGATGACGACGAGTTTTACCGCAAAGAAATCGGCGGATTGTGTCACAGGACGACGGGGGGGAGGAACGATTTTCACCATCCCGATGCGTCGGGATAAACTTCGCCAACAAGGGAGCGAAGAACGGCGATAGCCACAGAAGTGAATTGGGCCGAGGCGCAATAGATCAGGTGAGAGCAGAACAGGAGAACAAATTCGGTTGGGACAAAAGATTGGCTGTCGCCCAATGTGGTACAGGCATTTCCGCCTGGGCTTTAACTACAGACAAGAATGTCCGCGCCACACTTAAGATGCCCATGCTAAGGGTGTCGCCGGATGAGGCCTTTCTTTGGCTTCTCTTTTGCCTACCGACAAACTTTCGCCCAACACAATGTTTTTTAGCATTTGACAATCTATTTTGGCTATCGCTGGTAAAATTGGCAGACCGCTGCGCAGTGCGTGGGGCGGCGGCAGGTGCCGGATTTGCGCCGCTATGTTAAAATTCCACTCTGGCTTTTTGACCCACACAAAAATGTGTTGCGTAGAAAACAGGAAGGAATTTTTCAATGCTTAAAGGTTCACTGCTTCACCCGGAAATTCTAAACGCTCTTGGCCAGGCGGGTCATTCCAGCCGGGTCTTGATTTCCGATGGAAATTTTCCGCATTCCACGCGCTGCGGACCTAACAGTTCATTGGTTTTCCTGAACTTAGCCCCCGGACTGCTTACGGTCACGCAGGTGCTGGACGCATTGGTCAAGGTTATTCCGATTGAGGACGCCGCCGTCATGCTGCCCAACCGGACCGGGCCATACGCCATGAAAAAAGACCCGCCGATTTTCGACGAATTCAGGCAAATATTTTCGGCAGCGGGAATTGGTGTAAAGCTTCGCGGCCTGGAAAGATTCAAATTTTATGATCAGGCCGCCTCGCCTGATGTGTGCCTGACCATCGCCACCGGAGAACAGCGCATTTACGCGAATCTGCTGCTGACCATTGGTGTGGTAAACTGACGTGCGGATTTGGTGATTTTTGCGGCGGACCCGGTTCGGCCGCGTGCTACCGGTTCAGCCGCGAACAGTCGCTTCCATTTGATTGCCGATTTGTGCTGGTTACAGGCTGATGAATATTGTATTGATTGGGTATCGAGGCTCTGGAAAGTCCACCATTGGTCGGGGCCTGGCGGCGCGGCTCGGGCTCGGCTTTGTGGATACCGACGACCTGGTGGTCAGCCGGTCCGGCAAAAGCATTCGCGAATTGTTTGAACAGGTGGGGGAAAGCGGCTTTCGCGACCTGGAAACCGCAGCGGTTCAGGAAGCCGCGGCACGCGATGATATGGTCATTTCCGCTGGCGGCGGCGCGGTGCTTCGCCGCGAGAACGTGACCATGCTGAAGCGCAACTCCCGCGTGGTGTGGCTTTCGGCCCCGGCCGAGGTGCTGTTTGCCCGCATACAGGCCGACACGCAAACCGCGGCCACGCGGCCCAATTTAACCGCCCGCGGCGGCCTGGACGAAGTTCGCCGTCTTCTGGCGCAACGCGCCCCGCTTTACGCGGCCCTGGCGGATGTGGTGGTGGATGTATCGGATATGGATGTGCCCTCTGCGGTTCGCTATTTAAGTGAAATGGTTTGACGGTTTAATTCCACCGCAAACCGGATACAGCAGTACCCTTACGCCGGCAAGCCGGCATCTTCACGAGCACCGTTGGCCAGACCAGTCCAGTGCAAGTCCCCCTGACCTTTGGCAGCCTGACTCAGAAGCCGGTTAAACACCATATCCGCCAACGGCATGGGTACGCGGGCACCATCCGCCATTGCGCGCGTAAGGCGCATATCTTTCAGGCCCAGCAGCAGTTGAAACCCGGCTGGCAGATGCTGGCGTGAAAGCACGCGTGAACCATAGCGCTGGTAAACCGCACCTCCGAAAAGCTTTTCGCATAAAAGCCGGTTCATTGCGGTCAAATCAACTCCTTGTTTTTCCGCCACAGTGAACGCTTCGGAAAGCGCCTCGGTGGCGGCGGCAATTAAAAAATTTCCGCACAGTTTGACCACATTCGCCGCGGCTGGGTTTTCACCCATATCTTCCACATCGCGTCCCAGCTTTTCCAGCAGTGGCCGCGCCCGGACTTTGGCTGCGGCGTCGCCGGACACGCAAATCCATAATTGCGCCGCGGCGGTCTGTTCCGGGCCGCCGAACACAGGCGAAGCGACATAAGAAGCCCCGACGGCCTGGTGCATAGTCGCCATCGCTGTCGCGGTTGCCGGGGCAACGGTGCTCATGGAAATGTGCAGACCGCCTCGCCCAAGGCGCGCCACACATTCCGGCGTAAAGGACTGTTGTAGAGCCGCATCATCGGCCAGCATCGTGAATACCACACCGCCGGGATGGATCACATCCGCAGCGGAATTGCATACCACAGCACCAGCCAGCCCGGCCTTGCCCGTTTTATCTTTCGACCGATTGAATACGCGCACGCCAATGCCCGCCTTCAGAAGGTTTTCAACCATGGGCGAGCCCATTCGGCCCAGACCAATGAATCCAACTTCACGTTCCATGCGGACTCCTTTGTCGCCAGGACGGGACAATTCAAGCCGCCGTACCGCAGCTGTTACACAAGTTCAAATTTTGCCGCCACGGTGAAGCTAAGTGTCACCGCGGGAAACCCGGCGGACTCCACCACCACCGCCTGCGCCCCAGCGTCCACGCCGAGTACCGTCACCAATGCACCAGGGGCTAGACCATGCCCACGGGCGAACGTTAAAAAGCTGCGGCTCTGATCCAGCACACGAGCAATGCGCACCGATCTGCCCGGTTCACTGGCGACCAGATTAGGGCGTAACTTTGTCTGGCCCCCGCTAAGTCGGCCTTTGCTGTCAGGAATTGGATCGCCATGCGGGTCTACAACCGGATGATTCAATAAAGCATCCATTTTCTCAAGCACGCGGTCAGAAATGACATGCTCAAGTTCCTCGGCTTCTTCATGCACGTCGGCCCAATCCATTCCCAGCGCCTGCACCAGAAACAACTCCACGATCCGATGTCGCCGCAGAACCAGAATGGCCAACTCCTCTCCCTGACGGGTCAAGCGCACGCCGCCCCGTTTGACATAGCGGGCCAAGCCGGAATGGGCAATTGCCTTGATCATGGTCGTCGCGGTTCCGGCCGTTACGCCAACCCGCACCGCCACGCGGCCCAGAGGTACCGAACGGTTGGCGGTCTCCTGCTGTTCCAGATATAGCTGCTTAAGGTAGTTTTCTATGGTTCTTGAAGCCATATCCCATACTTTAACCGCACAAAGGAAAAAAGGCCTGCCTGCAAAGTAGAAAAATAACGGGCCGGATAAATCCCCCGACTGATGCCCGCGGCACGCCGCGCAATGTCTGCGGAACATGGGCCATGTTCCATCGGTGGTTCCGTCCACTTATTTCAGCTTATTGATGGTGTGGCCAGTGGAACTGATGTGTCAACACCAGCCCCGGCGTATAGCGCTGACTGGTCTGGACATGGTAGGCAAAATTCTTCTGGTAGCGGGCAAACAGTTCCGGCACATCCTGAATAACCAGCAAGTTTTCGGCATTGAAATGGGCGGCGGCATAACTGAAATTAAAGCTGCCGGTGGTAATGGTTTGACCATCAATCAGCATTATTTTGTTATGCGCAATCAGATACCGGTCGTCAATGTATGTCGCAATTCCCGCCGAATAAAAGGCCTGCAGGGCCGCACTTATTTTGCGCTGCCAGTGATGCGTGCGGTAATTTTTCCGCTCCATATGCGAGCGGTCCAGAATGATTGTTACCGCGACGCCACGACGGCTGGCGGCTATCAGCGCGCGAATCAGCGGCCGACTGGTAAAACTGTAGGCTTGAACTTCAACCGTCTTGCGGGCGCTATCAAGAAGCGAAACGAGCTTGCGGGTGGCACCACCATCCGGCGAAAAATAGACTTGCATTGACCCGCCGGCACCAACTTGGATGGCCGGTCGCCGGAGATTCGCTTCGCGCAACCCCAACCAGATTCCAGCAAGGAAAGCGGCGCTCACAAGCAATACAGTGCGGAGGCTCCAGAGCCGGGACGCGGGTTGAACCCTTCGAGCAGACACGTGGTGTTCTCCGCAGATGCGGACAGATGGCTTATTTCTTGCCTTTGGGGGCTGGCGCTGCAGCCTTTGCCGCAGTTCCGGCACCGGCTGCCGGAGCCGCACCCGGAGCGGCCACAGTCGCACCGGCTTCAGCGGCTTTGGGTGCCTTCTTGGCGGCTACGGCCTTGCGGTGACCGACCTTCACAAGTCCGAACACGCTGGATTTTTCCTCGGTCCATTTGTCATTATCTTCCAGCACGGCCACCCGTTCCGAACGCTTAAGTACGTTGCGGTGGCGCTCCAGTGAACTTTTTCCCTTAAGGCTGATATCCAGCGACATTGCGAATTCTCCGCTTGAGTTCAACAGAGGCCACATTTCGGCCCCAAATAAACAGACCCGGTATCATACTGGTTTCTACCGGCGGTTACAAGAACCACTGTGGGTATCGAAAATTGTAAATTCTGAATTTCCATGTGCCGCGGTATTCCTGAGCCCCATCGCGAAAACAGCGGAAATAAATGCTGCTGCCACGACAAACCGGGTTCCGGCATCACGCCGATTATGATACTGGGCACCGCCGCGGATATCAGACATTCAGGTGCGCGGCCAGCGCCGCAATCAGAGTTTCAGGCTCGCTCATCCGGCCTGCTCCAATCGTGCGACAGGCCTGCCAGCCGCTCTCCGGCCCTATAAAAGTCATGCCGCGGTCAGCAAGTGTGCGGACATTGGCCTGAGTTGCCGGATTATTCCACATGGCTTCATTCATGGCCGGAGCCAGCACAATGCGTTGTGGGCTTGCCGCCACCAGCACAGTGCTTACCAGGTCATCACCTATGCCATGGGACAGCTTGGCCAGAATATTGGCCGTTGCCGGTGCCACAAGGATAACGGTGGATCGCTGGGCCAGATTGATATGTTGCGGGTCACTTGCTTCGGATATTTCCCACAATTCACCAATGACCGGTCGGCCCGACAGGGCCTCAAATGTCATTGGCCCAACAAACCGTCTGGCTTCGGCGGTCATCGCGACGCGCACCGCCACGTTGCGCTGTGAAAAGTAACTCACAACGTGACACACTTTATAGGCGGCTATTCCGCCGCATACGCAGACAAGCAGCGAAACGCCCGGCGCAGAACTTTCAGGTGCCGCGTTCATGATGGCGAATTCCTTATGCGCGGATAACCGATCAGACGGAATAAGAATTCACCGGGCTATGCTCCGGTTAATTCTTGCGGCCCAGCGCCTCGTCGGGCCGGGTGATGTTAGGGGATTTATCGTAGTCGATGCCGACTTTTCCCTGCAGCACTTCGTCAATAACGACTTCTAAATCCGTGCGGCCGCGGCGTTCCACCAGCGGGCGGGCGCCGTTCAAAATTTCAACCCAGCGCTTCTGCACTAAAGCGCAAAGTTTAAATCGGCCGCCAAGTTTATGAACAATGTCATCGCTTTTGATTGCTTCAATCATGGGTTAAAAACTCCTGTCGTTTAGGGTTTATGTACGGCCGTTCCGCATTGTATCCAGCCTTCCCTGCTGATACCCTTGCACAAAGCCGGTCAGCAGGTGAATCGTCGGGACAAGGGCATCATTGACCACCATCAGGCGGTAAGCCCCCGAAGCCTTGGCCGTTCTTATTTCGCGGCGCGCCTCGGAAATGCGCTTTTCAATGGCTGCCGGATCGTCGCGGCCACGGGATTCCAGCCTTCGCACAAGTTCCCCCGGATTGGGAGGCAATATAAAAATTCCGACGGCCTGCGGAAACAGGTCAAACACCTGCAAACCGCCCTGGACATCAATTTCCAGTAGCACAATTTTGCCCGCGGCCAAGGCTTTAAGCACGGGCGCTTTCAGCGTGCCGTACCAAAACCCGAATACATTAGCATACTCAAGAAACTCCTTGCGGGCAATGCGCTTCTTGAAATTCTTCTCATTTACGAAAATATACTTCTTGCCAAATTTGTCCTGGGGCTTGCCCTGGCGGGTGGTCGCGGAGACCGCAAACTGTGCCGGCAGCACTTTGGCCAATTGCCGGCAAATAGTCGATTTGCCGACTCCGGACGGGCCGGATACAAAAAGCAGAAGTCCTGGAGATTTTTGGTGTTTTCGTTTCATATTTTTCACCACTCGGGCCGCGGTCTATTCCACATTCTGAATCTGTTCCTTGATCCGGTCAATCGTGCCTTTAATTTGCACGGTAAGCCGGGCAATCTGGCCGTCGCCGCACTTGCTGCCAATCGTATTGGTCTCCCGAAGCATTTCCTGGGCAATAAAATCCAGCGTGCGGCCAACCTGATTTCCCCCTTCGGCGTGATGGATAAAATGATCCAGATGGCCGCCTAAGCGGTTAATTTCTTCGCTGATGTCAGCTCGTTCCGCAAAAAGCGCCACTTCCCGTAATAAATCCGAATCCGACAAACTGAGTTTCGCCTCGCCAACCAGTTGCAGCACGCGGCTGCGCAGTCGTTCATGGTATTGCTTGGCCACCGCGGGTGCCTGTTCGCGAATCTGGTCCAGCGCCGTGCGTATATCCGTCAGATGAAATGTCAGGTCTTTCCAGAGCGCGGCCCCTTCACGTTCCCGCATCAGCAGCATCTGGGTCATGGCTTCATCAAACAGGCCCAATGCCAGTACCGCATTGCGCTTGGCCGCTTCGTGTGTTGGCGATGGCATCACACACACGCCCGGAAGATTTAACACGTCCGAAAGGTTAATTGACAACCGGCGTGATTCCGAGTGGTCCGCGTATGCTGCGGCCAAGTCCAACATGATACGCATGTAATCCCGCGCCGTCGCAATGTTCACCGGAACCGCAGCCAATGAATCCGGTGTCGTCAGCGATACATTGACCATCACTGAACCGCGGGAAAGTTTCTCGCGAAGCCGCCGTTCCATTTCAACTTCGGTATCGGCCATGTCGTCGGGCAGGTGGATGGTGGTTTTCAGGAACCGGTTGTTTACAGATCGTATCTCCACCAGGCAGGAAATATCCGTCTGTTCCGAGGCCGCGCGTCCGTAACCGGTCATACTTTGGATCATGGATTTTCCAGAACTAAATCGAATCTACGCCGCCACCCCGCCGCAGCCGCTTACGGGTGAGTGGCCGGGGTGCCACTTGTGGCGGGCACCTTGGCCGGTGTACCGGCTGTTCCCGCACCGGTCGTCGCGGGGGTCTTCACCGGCTTGGCAGCCGCTCCGGCACTGACTGGTTTACCCGCCGCGCTGGCGGTTGCCGGTGCGGCGACCAGCGCAGCTGAACTGCCTTGAACACGCCAGTTCAGCCAGATGGCCAGCGACATGAATACCACAAAAAAGACCACGGTAACCGTCGTGAATACATCGCCGGTTTTTGTACCGAACGCCGACCCGCCGCCCCCGGCTCCAAACGCTCCAACGAGGCCGCCGCCGCGGCCGCGCTGCACCAGCACAATCAGAATCAGCAGCAGTGCGATCAGGGCAAACACAATAGATAAAAGTGTCGTAAACATGAAGTTTTCCTTATTTCCTCGCCAGTTCCGGCGTCAATTAATGTCCTGGCTTGGCCCCCGCCGCAGCCTGTACGATTCCCGCAAATTCCTCGGCCAGCAGGCTGGCCCCCCCTACCAGAAGTCCGTCGATATCCGGCTGGGCGAGCAGTTCCTGGGCATTCGATTTTTTGGCCGACCCGCCATATTGAATCCGCACGGTTCCGGCAAGTTGCGGGCTGAATCTGGCCGCGAGGCGCGCACGGATAAATGCGTGCACTTCCTGAGCCTGTTCCTTGGATGCGGTCTGCCCGGTACCAATCGCCCACACCGGTTCATAAGCGATCACCAGATGCCCTTTTTCAATCGCCGCCGGTGCCAGGCCCGCCAGCCCAAGGTCCAACTGCCGCGCCACCACATCGTTGGTCAGGTTCTTCTGGCGTTCCTCCAGAAGTTCGCCTACGCACAGAATTGCAATCAAGCCGTCATTGACGACGGCGTGGACTTTCTTGTTTAAAAACGCATCGGTTTCACCCAGAATGTGGCGGCGCTCACTATGGCCCACCAACACAAATTTCACGCCAAATTCCTTCAGCATGGCCGCGCTGACTTCGCCGGTAAATGCACCTTTTTTTTCACTGGAAACGTTTTGGGCGCCCAGCAGAATCGGCGAACCATTTATCGCGTCAGCCACTGTTTTCAGATGAACCAGTGCGGGAATGACCGCGACCTGCGCGGCCACGTCCGCGGGCACCGTGTGCACCAGAGCGCGGGCCAGTTTCAGACTTTCCTCCCGGCCAAGGTTCATTTTCCAGTTTCCGGCAATCAGGAACTTACGCATGATGATTTATCCATACCTTTCACATATCGGGTGTTACGTTCAATCCGCCACCCGCGGTCCGGCTTAACCCGCAGCCAACCAACCCGGTTCAGCGGGATTCAACCAGCGGTGCCGCATGTGTGGAAAATGACTTTCCCAGCACCGCGGCAATCGCGGAAAGCGTTTTCATCAGGCTGGCAAACGCATCGGGCAGTAGCGCCTGCGGGCCATCGCACATGGCTTTGGCGGGGTTGTCGTGCACTTCAACCATAATGCCATCCGCCCCGGCGGCAATTCCAGCCTGCGCCAGTGCCGGCACAAATTCACGCACGCCGCTGGCATGGCTGGGGTCCACTATGACCGGAAGATGGCTGCTGGCTTTGGCCACGGGAACCGCGGAAATATCCAGCGTAAATCGCAGCGCGGTTTCAAAGGTCTTGATGCCCCGTTCACAAAGAATCACATCACGATTTCCCTGGCTTAGAATGTATTCAGCGCTCATCAGCCATTCCTGCACCGAAGCGGCCATGCCGCGCTTCAGCAGAACCGGCTTGCGGGTTTTACCCACTTCAAAAAGCAGATTAAAGTTCTGCATGTTGCGGGCACCAATCTGAAATACATCGGTATACCGCTCCACCACGGCAACGTGCCGCGTGTCCATTACTTCGGTGATGATGGGCATCGCATTTTCCCGACCGGCATCCCGCAGCCACTTTAAGGCATCTTCGCCGTGGCCCTGAAAGCTGTACGGGCTGGTGCGTGGTTTGTAAGCCCCCCCGCGAAGGAGTGCCGCGCCGGAATCGCGTATCTGCCGCGCAATGGCGTGAACCATTTCTTCGCTCTCGCAGGCGCACGGTCCGGCAATCGCCAGGCAATGCGAGCCTCCCACCTGCACACTGCCGCCACCGGGACACGGGATGGACACCACAGTATCATTTTTGTGAAACTCGCGGCTGGCGAGTTTATATGGTTTCATGATCGGCAGGACCTGTTCCACGCCGTTTATGGACATCAGGTGCTCTTTATCCACCTTTACTTCTTCGCCGACCACGCCAATCACCGTTCGGAACTGCCCGCGCGACAAGTGCGCCTGCAGGCCAAGCGCTTCAATTTGTGCAATGACATCTTTTATCAGGGCGTCGGTGGTGTCCGGCTTTAGTATTACAATCATGAGTTTTCCTGTCACCTACGTTTTCAAGTATCGGAAAATCCGAATTCCATATTATCGCCTGTTTCGCCTGAAATTTCCACTGCACACCCTTTTTTTTGCGATGCTTATTACACCCCTGTTCAGACCGGCTATTTATCAGCCGACGCAGCGGGCCAGACCCGCGGCTCGGTGCTTGGCAGAGAAAACAGGCTCCGCACCATCGCCAATGCGGTCAGAGGCGAAAACCAGCGCTCGCCGCTGATCGCATAAACCGGTTCCCAGCATTCCGGGTGCAGACCAGACCGAAACCGCTCCAACGCGGAAAAGCGATAGATTGACTGACCGAACCGCAGCGCCGCGTCACCGGCGGCCTTGAACCAACGAGGATTTTTGTCCCATGCGTCCGGGCAACGGCGACTAAGCGCCACAAGCCCAAGAGTCGCATAAACGCCGCCGCGCCGGGCCAGTTCCAGCATTAATTGATGAATCAGTAATTCTGTTGTCCCATTGGGCGCACCTCGCCGGCGGGCGATATGTTCAATGTGATACCCGCGCCGCGCCGGAACGGGAGATGCCACCCCATAGGCCAGCACCTGCCGCCCACCGCGCATACCCACCGCCATCACCACTCGCCCGGGCAATTGCTGAGCAAGGACGCGCGGCTCGGCCAGAAATGTCATGCCATACCAGCGCCCGCGAAGCCATGCCCGCAGGCAGTCGTTTATTTCCGGGCTATAAGCGGCCACCTCTGGCTGCACCGCATGAATATCTACACCTTTAGCCTGCGCCCGACGAATTTGCCTTCGCAGGCCGACAAACCCCGGCGCACGGGCCAGCCAGTTTTGCGGATTCCATACCGGCTGCGCCCCCAGACACACGCCGGCATAGCCGCTCCCTATTTGCGATTCACCGGTTTCGCCCTGCGCACATAAAAAGCACGCGATCCGACCCTGCTTCCTGGCGAAAAGGCAAAATTCACCGCAAACACCTGCTATTCGATGAGGAGCCGCAATCGGCATTCCGGCGGCGATCATGTAATCCCCACGAATCACATAGCCCACCATTGCATCACCCTGCGCCGAAAACCATCGGCTGACCGCGGGAGAAAGATTCTGCCAGCAGACCGCGTCATGGCCGAACCGGTTTAGCAATTCCAGTGCCTGGCAATCCTGATTGCGATTTTCGGCGGCCACAGATTTGGGTTCGCATAGGTTCAGGGCGACCTGGTTAACCTCGGATTGCCCGTCGGCATCCGTTGAATTTTCGGAAAAGGAATCAGTAAATAAGCCTGGGCACATGGTCTTAATTCTGAAAAAGCTGCATCAGAAGCGGCCGCAGCGCTGGTTCCGCGATGGTCGATTTCAGGTCAGTTCGCGGTTACGGAACATTGCCACGGCAAGGCTCAACGCCGCACCAATATAAAACAACCCATAAAGACATGACAGACCGACAAATTCCCAGATTTCACCCCAGGTTGGGGCGTTGGGCACAAAGTGGCCGCTCATACTGAAATTCCTGTACACCAGGCAGGAATTCAAGTCAAAGTTGCTTAAATACGGCAACAGGTAGCTGGCACTTTCCGCCATCCCCTGCCAGGGCGATCCCATGTGCAACAACGAAACATAACGGGTCAGATTCGCAATAATGTAAAGCAATACAATCACCGTCATGTTCAGCGCCAGGCTGAAACGTGTGGCGATGGCGGTGCTGATCGCGGCAAGCGTGGAAAGCTCCATAAACTGAAGGATAAAGGCCGGAATCATGGCCAGAATTGCCCGGTCATTGTGCCAGTACATCGCCATCCGCTGCATCGGGCTTGCGACATCCAGACTGATGCGCTGGTCCGAAAAATACCGCAGCCACGCACAACTTGCGCCTATCAGAATGCACACAAACATCGTCGCAAATATCAGACAGACCACGCCAAGATATTTCCCCAATATGACCTGCCACCGGGCCACCGGTTTGCTCATCAGAGTCAACATGGTGCGGTTTTCGATTTCCTCGTCAATGACTTTGCCCGTGGCGAATACCATAATCACCAGCACAAACATAAGCGCGAAGGACAACGCCACATCGCGGTACATTTTGGTGTCATCGCCGAACGTGTTAAACGGCACGAACGCTGTTATCAGAACCGCCGCGATGGCCAGAAAAAAGACAATCAATGTAAATGGCTGCAAAAGCCCTTCGTAATAGGTCACCCTGGTGATCGCTCCAACCCGGCTTAAACTAAGAACCGGCAGCACGATAAATTCCATGACCCCGAAAATGCCCACGCTGCCCGATGCCGTCAGAAAAATCACCAGCCACATGCGCCACATATTGGCCGCACCGGCCACATTGTTGGCGTGCGCCATCGCCACACCATGGTTGTTTTTGCCAGCGGTTGATGCGATTACCGCCGTATGCTCCGCCGACGACACGTGACTATTGTAAACCAGATACACGCACAGCGTGCCCAGCAGAAGTGCCGCCAGAGTGATCAGATACACGACGGATGCTTTTCTCACGCAAAAATCCTTTTCACCAGGTAATTCTTAAGGGCGGTTGCAGACCGGTCGCCGCTTCGTGCGCCACCGCAGTCTGCCTGATATACCCTCGAAAGTGGTCGGCCAAAGCCGTCAACAAACGGTCAATTTCCGCCGGCTCCCCCTCTATTTCCAACTCCACCCGGCCATCGCCCAGATTTCGCACCGTACCGGCCAAGTCACTGCCCCGCGCCAGATCCACGGTCGCCTGACGGAACCCCACGCCCTGAACACGACCGGAAAAAATCACTATGCGACGCTGACGGACCATGATCCATCCTGTATTTGTTCTACGCGCAAATCGTGCGGCGCGCCGGTCGGCGATGGCCGCCGGCCAGATGAGTTTATGGCCGACCGATTCCCCAGGCAACCGCTTTAGAAAATGTCTGCCAAAGCAACATGTACCACAAATCCGCGCCACTTTATTTTTCCCGCCTGATTCAGGCCGCATTGGGCAATCGGCACGACGGCTTGAACCACTCCCAACTACTGCCGAAGCCGGCGATACCGCGCCAATGCCATTAACGGAAAATAAAGGCGATACAAATGATATTTCAGATAAAACACACGCGGAAAGCCCGTACCCGTGAACCAGAGTTCATCCCAGTTGCCATCGGCATTTTGATTGCCGACCAGCCACGCGATCGCCCGTTCCACCGCCGGGTCGTTGTGCCCCACCGCCATCAGGCCCATCGCACCCCAGGCGGTTTGCGATGGCGTGCTTGGCCCGCGCCCTTTAAGTTCCGGGTTGTCATAGGTTTGACAGCTTTCGCCCCAGCTTCCATCCGGCTTTTGACACGACCGAAGCCAGTCCGCCGCACGCCTTACAAAGCGCTGGTCCATTGGCTCGCCAACCGACCGCAACCCGGTTAGCACCTGCCAGGTGCCATAAATGTAATTCACCCCCCAGCGGCCGAACCAGCAACCCTCTTTTTCCTGCGTGTCTTTCAGAAAATTAATCGCTTTGCGCACCGCCGGATGACTGCACGTAATGCCGTTATGCCCCAGGCATTCCAGAACGCGCGCCGCAATATCCGGACAGGATGGATCCTGAATCGCGTTGTGGTCGGCGAACGGGACATGTTCAAGTATTGGCCGCTGACGCGTCCGGTCAAATGCGGCCCAGCCGCCATCATCATTCTGCATGGCAAAAAGCCAGTTAAGTCCCCGCTTAATTGCGCCGGCCGCGGCCGCTCCGCCTGTACGCTTAAGCGCCATCACCACCATGGCGGTGTCATCCACATCCGGATAATGCGGATTGTTAAATTCAAAGAACCAGCCGCTCGGCTCCACGCCGGGGCAATTCTTCATCCAGTCGCTGCCTTGGCGACATTCCTTTTCCAGGAGCCAGCGGTTGGTCTGCCGCGCGGCGGGATGGTCTTCCTTTATACCTGCTTCAGCCAGGGCATTTAATGCAATTCCGGTATCCCAGACCGGCGACCAGCAGGGCTGAATCCGAATTGTTTCGCCCTCCCGGATAAACAGGCCGCTAAGGTCTTTCTGCGCTTTGGTTACCAGCGGATGATCATCTGGATAGCCCAGCGTTTTAAGCACAATCAGGATGTAAACCATCGGCGGGAATATGGCCCCCAGGCCGTCGCATCCTTCCATGTGTTCAATCAACCATTTTTCCGCCTCGCGAAGCGCCAGCGGACGCAGCGGTGTGACCGCTGTTTTTTCATAGCGTTTAAGCGACAAATCCAGCAGATGGAACATTTCCCGCCAGCTTCGCGGCAGCCCGCGCAGCCGAAACGCCGGATTGCTGGCGCCCTGCGGATCATTAAACAGCTCGGCAATGCCCATTTCCGGCGGCAGCTTGCGCACCGGCCTGTGCGCGCTGACAATCGCCAGGGGCAAAATCATTGTGCGGCTCCAGGCGGATACCGCATACAGGTTGAAATAAATCCACTTGGGCAGAAGCACAATTTCCGGAGGAATGCTTGGGCACGCGGCATAGCTGATCTGGCCCAGCGCCGCCAGATAAAACTTGCTGAAGCTGTTGCACTGTTCAGCGCCGCCCAGCTGCGCGACCACGCGCCGCGCCGCTCGCATGTGGGACGCCTGAATATCATCCCCCATCAGTTTGAGCGCAAAATACCCCTTTACCGTACCGCTAAGGTCGCTGTTGCCTCCGGGGAACATGCTCCAGCCGCCGTCCTCCTGCTGAATACTCCGGAGGTAATTGGCGATCAGGGGAAGGTTCGGATCATTTTCCTGCTCAAGAAAAAACTTGAGCATGATATATTCAGATTCCAGAATACTGTCGCCCTGCAATTCCCCCACCCAGTACCCATCCGCATGATGCTTATTTAGCAGGCATTGCACAGCGGAATCCAGGCTTGCGGCCACTTGATCATCAGTCGGCATGCGGTGTTCCAAGGCGTCTAATTCCAGCATTTCCGGGTTATTCAGGCGCGCCGTGCCCAAGTCCTGGGCGACGCTGCTTTTTAGACCATTTATTGCATCGCCCGCGCTGGATATATGCTCACTTTCCGCGCGGCCGCTCTTAGATACCCCGGACGCGCCATTCGTCTGGGGTGATTGCTGACGGTGATGGGTTCGCGTCACGATATACTCGCCCTTTTAAATTGCACCACCGGCCGGATCATTGCTCCCGCCAGCCGGATATGTGACCGGAATTCCGCTTTCTCCAGCCATCAAACAGCATAAAAGCTAGCAGAAGTCGCCCCAACCGGCAAGGCGGTTGCCCCGGTCGGGCGCACGGTCCGCTAAAGCCGGGTTTCAGGCGCTATTGCCGCTACTGTCGCGGGTGATACTTTCGGTGCACAGTCTTGATTCGATCGGCATCCACATGGGTATAAATCTGGGTTGTAACCACATTGGAATGCCCCAGCAATTCCTGCACAATGCGCAAATCCGCCCCGCCCGAAAGCAGATGCGTCGCAAATGTGTGGCGCAATGCATGTGGATGCACATGGCGAATTCCGGCCTGTTTGGAAATTTGCGCCAACCTTTGCCACAGCACAATCCGATTAATCGGCTGACCCGATCGGGACACAAACACCTCTGGCCGTTGAATACCCTTGACCGCAATGAGTTGAGGGCGCAATTCGGTCAGATATTTCTGAATAGCGGCCTGCGCCGGACGCCCGATGGGAATAACCCTTTCCTTACGCCCTTTTCCCACCACACGAATAGCCCCCAGGTCCAGGTGCAGATTACTTATGGTGAGGTCCGCCAGTTCACTGGCGCGCAGGCCGCACGCGTAAAACAACTCCACAATAGCCTGATCACGGATCGCCAGCCGATGGCCCGGATCCACAGCTTTAAGCAACGCATTCATCTGGTCGCGGCCCAGCACCTCGGGCAGCTTTTTCCATTTGTGCGGGGTGTCCAGAAGTTCGGTCGGATCGCTTGCACAAAAGCCGCGGGCCCTGGCAAACCGGAAAAACATTTTCATGGCCGCGGCATGGCGCAGAATGCTGGCGATCTGCATTTTCCGTTCGCTTTGCAGATATCGCAAATAATCACCGATTAACCGGGTATCCACCTGCAATACCGGCTTTTTTGCGCGCACACAAAACGCGCCAAGGTCCGCCATATCTCCGCGATACGCCAGCAGCGTATTGCTGGACAGACCAAGTTCCATTTCAACATAAGTCAGAAAGCCGGTAATCGCAGCGCGGTCGCGCGCGTCCAGATCGACCTCAATGGCGGCCAGGGAAATACGCTCATTTTTATGGCCACGCGGCATGATCTTCACCGGTTAAAAAGGCAAGTCTTTTTCGCAAGCCCGGACGGATAAGGGCGGCGCCCAACTGAACCTATAGCAACTAAAGAGGCACCGCCGATTAACGCCTTCATTGGGCCCCTTCGGCAGACCTGCGCAATGCCAGAAACGCTTCCTTAAGCGCGTGACTGACCGCACTGTCGGGTTCTTCCAGCAACAAACGCTGGTATGCGTCAAGGAATTCTGTCCGCAGACCGTGGAACAAATGAAGAAAATGACGGATAAAGCCTATACAGTCCAAAATCGCGATTTCTATCCCGCCGAGTTCTTCATATTTCGCAGCGGCGTATTCCCGCACATCCCCTGCAACCCCCTCCGTTGTAATAAAAATATAATTTTTCACCGTCTCTGAATAACCGGCAAGCTTTTCCAACGCGATATTCACATCAGCTATGGTAACTGGCTTCATCTTCATCTCGTAGGCAGTGGTGACACCATCATTGCCCTGCAAAGTAATTTCAATATCGCCCAATGCTCCGGTCCGTCTGTCAGCAGCATTGTGCGCGTTGAGAGGCCCTACCCTCTCCCCAAGCTTTTCCGAAGCAGCGTGGTAAGCCGCAGCCACAATTAACACTGGCACTCGCGACGCATTTTTGCAAGCAAGATGCTGGCCAAGAAGCACAATGATATCCTCCGCGGAAAGCGGCAACCGGTCCGCAGATCGGCGAATATCGCGAACAAGGTTTCGGATGCTTTCATCACGTTGCGCGCGCTCTAAAATTAGCAGGCGAATCGTCTCATCCATCACTTTTCGAGCCGAGAGCCGCTTACATTGCACATCGTCAAAGATATGCAGCAACGCTTTGTACATATCCGCGGGGCGGCCTTCCAACTGGGTATCCGCCTTGAGTATAATGTTCTTGGTTCTGAAGCCCGGCGTAAGAAAAGCGGTCGTTGAATTTATTGGCAGCCGATAGGGCAATCCCGTCAGTCGCTGGATATATTGTTCATCATACCATCGACCTGAATAGCGGTCAGCGCCGTCATCGCCCATAATTTCCGTGTAAGGCTTGCGAATATCAATATTGGGCAAATGAATTTTTGCCAACAGGCCGGCAAGAAGCGCACGGACACCCGCCCGATTTTTTAAGCATAATGCGACCGCGTCAATGCGATCCCTGGCGCCTCTATCGGCGATAAGGGACTTCGTCGACCGCTGAACCGCCCTTCTATACGAATCCTCAAGAATTTTGAAACAGATGTCCATTGGTATCGGGTTTTCCTCTAGAATGCTTTAAAATTTCATAATTTGTCCACAGCGCCTCAATCCGTTTGCCTTTGGTCGAATGATTCGTTTTGGGAGACATAACGGTCTTCCACCATTTGCCCTTGGGATAAAGCTCATCCATCAGCTCGCATGGATAGTTGGATATTGCAACCTTGCCTCGCACGGCATTCAGCGCCGCGGCAAGATCGCGATGTTGCGAATCCGTCATTTCGTGGCCGTAGGCCTTCGTGTCGCCACGCGTTTCATGTATGTAAGGCGGGTCACAATAAAAAAGGGTATTCGGTGAGTCATAAAGATTGACAATTTGAATCGCGGGCCGATTTTCAATTTGCACCCGCATTAGCCGGGTCGCAATTTCCGGCAGCATGGCTACGCCGCCAAGCCATCGGCTGATAACGCCGCTCATTCCGGCCCGACTGGTATTTTTGCAGTTTGCCCAGCGGCCAATACTCGCGGTCTGGGCCAGCCCGGTGCGGACCTGGCGCGCGCGGACATAAAATCGACGGGCCCTTTCCAACGGTGATAATTCAGGATCGAGTTGACACGCCAGAGCAAATTCCTCCCGCGCAAATGGCGTCAGACCGATGGCTTCAACCAGCTTTTGCTTTTCCTCGCGAAGTACGCGGAAGAAATTGCAGACCTCACCATCCAGATCGTTATAAGTTTCAATGGCCGATGGCGATCGATTCAGCAAAACCGCGGCGGATCCGGCGAACGGTTCGCAATAGTGGTGGCATGAAGGCAACAGCGGCAGCAGCCAGTCAAGATGGGAAAATTTGCCGCCATACCAGCCGAACGAAATAAGTTTTTTCGCTCTCAGGCCGGAAACACGCGGCGGCTTCGCCACCCGACGGCGCGCAGGAGTCTCGGTAATGCCGGACAGTTGGTTCACTTGCGCTTCGCTGGCCATGCGTTGAATCCTCTTATGCTGGACGCCAGCATAACCGCCGCACAAAGCCGGCTCAACAACCGTTCCCACCCCGGCTGCGCCATTCCCAACTTTGGCCAACCAAAGCTCTGCCGTCAGCCGCGTGGGCTTATTTTTAGATGCCAAATCGGAACCGCGGCGGTGGAAATCATCTGGGCAGCGCCTGGGCCGCAATGCCTCAACCGGCCCTCCAATATCCTATTCAAAACCGCGATGCCGCCGGCATCAACATCCATTGGCCGATTCCACTTCGGCCCCAAATCAGGTTCCTGCCTGCAAATCCCCGTCTCGGCCAATGGCCCAGCCGTCCCGAACCAGCCAAATCACGCGAAGAACGGCGCCCGGATCGATGAGAACATAAACAGCTAATTCGTCCCTTGGGCATGCCCGAATTCGCGAGTTCTGAAAGTAAAATTGCGTTAAGATTACTTCATTCCCCGAGCCCCCTTCTCTCTCTTTCCCTCTCTTGCTGCGCAGAGAGATGATACTACAATTGGCCATAGGCCATCGAATGGCCAGTTGTTTAAAGGCGGGTACCGAGCATGACGGATGATCCAACCGAACCTTACAAAAAATTTTTTAAGGAAATTGGTGTAATACTCCCCAAGAATATGTGTGCTACATGACCGTAGCTGGCCTTGGAATTGGCTGGCCGGAAGGCCGTGAAGAGCCACGCCGATTTTGATCTCCCAACGAAAGATGAATGATGAATAATAAGGATTTGGCAACAACCATACTTTACCATTTAGAGGTATTTTATATAGTTCAGGAACTGGACCAACTCATGTGCGAAAAGGACGAGGAGGCTGCCCATGTATGGGCGAAAATCTATAAAGATCGTCAATTCAAATTGAAGCCTCCCGTGCTCGGTATGGAAACCACAATTACTCATATATTACCAGTTGTGGCATTTCTCAAGCGTCTGGGCAACGAGGCACTGATCGACGCGGGCTTCCCGTCGAATCTAGCTGGCCTCGACGTTAGCTTTTACGACAATAATCAACCCGCCGATGGAAGTCCGGCCAAACTCATTGCCGTTATTCGCAATGCTTTGGCACATTATCCAGATTACGTTGCTGGTGAACGGTCCCAACCAAATGTAAGTTTTGACACTCCGCATGTGGAATTCTGGACCAAGAGCAGGAATCAGAAGGTTGTATTCGAAACAAAGGGCGGATGGGTGCACTTCATGGACGTTTGTCATCGTGTAGCCCGTAAGGCAGCCCAGCAGCTCTTAGAGGCACCCTAAGGTTGGGAGAAAAGAGATAAACGTCTCGCGAGGCGCGGATAGGACGTTGCCGCTGGTTGTTACCTTTTAGTCGTGGCGATTAGATGGGCCACCCCAGCGTGGCGGCCATGACACCAGAAATGCCCATAACGGTGACCGCAGTCCACAACGCAATAAAGATGGCTATTACCATCGGCGGGGCACGCTGGCACCAACCGCCAGTTATAACGTTTGCTAGCTTCTCTTCACGTCAATTAATGCAGTTTTGCGAAATCTGCACGACCTTGCAGCCAGGTGCATAAAACGAAACCCCAAGCCACCCACGGCTTCCGTAAAAAAGGTTCGGCTGGTGTCCTGTCTGCCCCGATTTTTTTTTCCATCAGGCAAAAAAATAGAGCAGGTGATTTTTGAACATGAGAACAGGGGAGCAAATTCGGCTGTGGCAAAAGAATGGCTGCGGCCGGCGCACAAAGCCCCACCTGCGATCACCTGCTCAATTGCTCACCTGGTCGAATCAAATAAAGGGCGTATCGCAAAAATGGCACGGTCCCTTGTGGTACGCCACCAACGCCCTAAGTTGTGGGCCAGTTAATTGATCCGCTTTTCTGAACGTCCGTTGGCAGCACTGCAAAGTAGGCCATTTGGCAGTGCCGACAGGAACACGCATGCCGGTTCTCCATTTCCGACTGAAGCAATACACGATGAATGTCGCCCATTCGAATTACCCGACCATTACGTTCTTATTACAATAAAATACGCAATAACGAATATGCGGCAAATTATACATTAGTAGATGTTTATCGGCTTTAGTAATGTATAATATACATCGACACGGTCGCAAGCTGCTTCGTTAGGAATCTCAGATGAGCAAGGATGTGAAGATTGGCGTGCTCGCGGGCGACGCCGGAGCAGATGGTGAATATCAATGGAACGTGCTGATTCTTGACCGGGCATACGAGGGGGCAATGAAGATGCTGAATGCCGAACAATACGCGTATGCTGCCGCACAGGTCAAGGCGTTGGCAACCGAACGGGACCCAACGCCAGGGCAAAATCATATAGACAAGTATTGATTTCACAATGTATAATATTCGCATATACGTAGTTTGCGCATTGCGCTGCGCTATGGTATACCGCTTGTATTGGTCGCGAGGCCTCGCGAGGGTTGTATTAGCTTTGTTCGT
>DAIDJN010000075.1:0-28607 GCA_027451365.1 Phycisphaerales bacterium
ATGTGTCCGCAGTGATCCACACTGCGGGCAGCAACCCGCTTCTTTTAAGGACGCTGAATCTGTCAGCCGAGCGTATTCCTCCAGCAGCGTTGGCATCAACGCGGCCTTGAATTCCTGCCCCAGCAACTCAAAATCCCGAAAGGTGGTTCCCCGCAACCGCTGGCCCTCATCCGCAGGAATCATCCGTTCCAAGGCATCGCGGAATGTCTTGGTTATCCTCTCCAACGCTTCCTGACGACTGGTCGCTGCTGACATGTTTTTTCCTCCTTGAATAAAGTCACAACTGCCGAACCACATTCTGTGGATCAGCCTTCACATATTTTACCAAGCGCTACCCTGAACAGAAACTGTGACAAGCGCCACCAACCTTTACTCTCAAGCCGCAACTGGAATATTGACCTGGCCGCGTGGTATGATTCCGCATAATGGAGAGCGCGGCGAATCGAAAAATTTTTGCACGTTGGAGCGAACCACCAGATGCCAAGCCCAAAAGAACATTTTTCGCCGCTTGAAGACGATGAGGGCGATGATTCCATAAAAGAAGAATTTTCGGCTGATCATACAAACTGCCCGGCTTGCCGGGAAATGATTTATGACGATGCGGACCGCTGCCCCTATTGCGGCGAATTCATTCTTTCGGCAAGCACCGGCGGCAAGCCGCAATGGGTGGTCATTACGGGCTGGGTGCTGATTGGCCTATTTCTGATTCTCATACTGGTATCCACGGTTCGCGAGTGGATGGGCCGGTAGGAATGGGAACAATTTCCTGCATTTCCTTGTTAACGCGGTGCGGTTTGCCCGGATGAAACTTTTGCGGTAACGTTCAAACTCAATTGTCGAGGCCCCTGCGGGCGAACGTGACAGTACCGGTAGCGGCATTTTAAACAAGGATTATGCAGCAGGATAACCTCTCCTTTCGCAAATACGACCATGGCAGCAGACAAGATACAATCCTCCGCGGGACAATCGGCCAAAAGCACGCAATCGACGGCTGGCTGGACCCGTCAGGGCCATCCGGCGGCGACGGCTGCCCCGGACAGGAATCGCAATTCGACACTGAATCCACAATTGCTGGAAACGCTTTCGAACCGGCAACTGTTGGGATACATGTTCCAGTTCGTACGGCCCGTGCGAAAGACCGCCGTGCTCGCCTGTTCACTGGTTGTCGCCGGCGTTCTGCTGGAAGTGATTTCCGTTAATCTCACGCGACTGGTAATCAACAAAGACAAAACGCTTCTTCAACTGGACCATCGACAGATTCGGGCGGCCGGTCACACCCGCGCTGTTGCGACCGCGGGCAGCCATCCGGTCCAGGCGTGGCATAACTTTGTGCATGGACCGTTTCATCTGATATTGATATTGGTCGGACTGCTGGCGCTGTTTGTCCTGCTTTCCGGAATCTGCAATTATTTCCGGTCTGTGGTGAATACGCGATTAAGCATGAACATGGTTTTCCACATGCGGTCTGCGGTCTATGACCAGTTGCAGCGCGTGGGGTTTTCCTTTCATGATCAGCACACCAGCGGACAACTGATAAACCGGGCATTGTCGGATCTGCATAATATTCGATTCTTTATCAATCTTTCGCTCGTATCCATAGCGGAAATTGTGTTCTATGTGCTGGGATACAACATTCTGGTCGCGGCGATTAACCCGTGGATCGGTCTGGCCACACTGCTGCCGGTGCCGTTCTGGATATGGTACATCATCCGTTTTGGCAAGCGAATGCAGCCGATTCAAAAGCAACTGATGGACACCGGTGACGAACTGGTCACGATTTACAGTGAAAATGTCGCCGGCGTGCAGGTGGTAAAGGCTTTTGCCACGGAAGGAACGGAAGCCGGCAAATACAATGGAACGCTTGACCGGCTTTTTGGTCAGACCATGCTGACGGTGGGCATGTGGGCCAATTTTATTCCAGTCATACGCGGAATAGCCACAGGCTCCAATCTGGTTTTGTTCTTACTTGGGTCGATTCTGGCGGTGCGCGGGATATTGCATCCGGGCGATATTTTTGTGTTCGGCGTGGCCATGGGCGCGATTCTGTCCCGTCTGCAGCAGATCAACCAGATCACCAACCAGTATCAGACGGCGGTGGTTTCCGCCCGACGGTTTTTTGAAATTTTATACGCCACGCCGGCAATTCCGGATCCACCCAACCGTCCGCCGCTGCCCGACGGGCCGGGGACGGTGGAATTTTCTTTTGTAACGTTCGGGTACGATGCCCGTCGGCCTGTCCTGCGGGATGTCTCCTTTACCGCGCCAGGCGGATATATGGTGGCACTGGTGGGTCCGACCGGTGCCGGAAAATCAACTCTCATGCAGCTTCTGGCACGCTTTTACGATCCGCAGGCGGGAAGTATCACCATTGACGGCGCGAGTATTAGCCATGTATCACTGGCATCGTTACGAAAAAATGTAGGGTTTGTGTTTCAGGAAACGTTCCTGTTTTCAGATACGATCGCCGCCAATATTCGTTATGGCAATCCCGGCGCCACCGATGGTGACGTTGAGGCTGCCGCGCGACTTGCCCAGGCACATGACTTTATCATGACCTTACCGCAGCAATATGAAACCATGCTCGGCGAGCGCGGCATGACACTTTCCGGCGGCCAGAAACAGCGCATCGCGATTGCCCGCGCGATTGTCGCCAATCCGCGAATTCTGGTGCTGGATGACGCGCTGGCGGCTGTGGATCCGGGAACGGAGCACCTGATACGCAAGGCCATGGAACTGGTGATGCACGAGCGGACAGTGTTTGTGATCGCCCATAGACTAAGCACCGTGAAAGCCGCTGATATTGTGGTGGTTCTGGAGGATGGCCGCGTCACCCAATTGGGGCCGCACGAACAGCTTATGTCCCAGCCCGGGCATTACCGCTACATTGCGGAAGTACAGTTGCTGGGCAGGTCGAGCGGACTTTTGCCGGCTGAGTCGCCACATAAAACGCGGTTTGCCGGGGAGGCGGCCAAATGAACAGGCAACCGGTCGATCCGACAAATCCGCGGAATTCCAGGCCGATGGGAGGCCGGTTTTCCTTTTTCAACTGGTTAAAGCTGAACCGGTCGCCGCGGCTTGCCAGGCCCGCTGCGCATAGCGTTCCTCAAACTCATACCGCTCCAGATGATCTGGAAGCCGACTACAAGCCGCTGGATTATAAGGTGGTACGCGGCGTATTGGACTGGATGAGACCGTACAAAAAGCAATATGCCTTGACCACGCTCATCGGACTGTGTGTCACCCTGCTGGAAATTCTGACTCCGCGTTACATGGAACAACTGATTGATGTGGATATTCCCGGCAAGACCTGGAATATTTTTGGTTCCATGCTGCTGGGGGCTGCCGGAATTTGTTCGCCGGCCTGGAAGCGGTATTTACTGAATTTGAATCAGACGGATCGCGCCTACGTCAATATTGTGCTGACCATTCTGGTCTGGGCAGTGACCATGGGAATCGCACTGCTGCTCCAGCGGATGGCGATATGGCATACCACGCTGATTGGCCAGAAGGTCATTTTTAATCTGCGGCGCGCCGTGTTCGGCCACCTGCAGAAGTTGTCCATGAATTATTATGATCGAACCCGTTTCGGGCGCATTCTGACGCGCGGCACCAGCGACATTGACTCTATGAGTAATTTTATTGTCTGGGGCATTAATACGCTGGTCGGCAATCTGTCATTGATGATTGTCGTCGCAGCTATCTTTATTATCATGGACTGGCGCATCGCACTTTCGGTGCTGTGGCTGGGGCCTGTGCTTTATTTCATGAACTTGACCTACCGGCGACGGGTGGGCGGGGCATGGCGTCGCGTGCGCGAAGCCTATACGCGTGTGAGCACCAATCTGGCGGAGAATATTTCCGGCATGCGCGTGGTCACGGCGTTTAACCGCCAGGACCAGAACCTGGACGCCTTTAATGGCCTTCAGGAACACAATACCGCCAACAATATGCGGGCCGCGCACATTAACGGCGTCTATCAGCCGCTGCTGAACGTTGTGGGCTTTGTGGGTCGTGTAATCATTCTGCTGCTGGGAACCTATCTGGTGTTCCATTCGTCACGGGATCCAGCCAGTCGCCCCATGACGGTAGGCGAACTGATTGCGCTGTATGTTTATTGGGACTGGTTTATGGGTCCGGTCATTAACTTTGGAAATTTCTACAACGACACCATGATGGCAATGGCCTGTGCGGAGCGGGTACAGGCGCTGCTGCGGGAAATGCCGCAAGTGACGGACCAACCCGCGGCCCGTCCGTTGCCCCACGTGAGTGGCCAAGTCGTGTTTGAAAATGTTACATTTGGCTACGATCCGGCAAAGCCGGTGCTGCATGGCATTTCCTTCACCGCTCCGGCCGGCAAAACGATTGCTCTGGTCGGGCAGACCGGTTGTGGAAAATCCACCATCGTCAGCCTGATTTGCCGGTTCTATCAACCGCAAAATGGACGAATTCTTATTGACGGCTTTGAACTGCGCGACATACAGAGCGAGAGTCTGCATCGGCAGATGGGGATTGTTTCACAGAATAATTACCTGTTCAGCGGCACGGTGTTAAGCAACATCCGCTATGCGCGTCCGGAGGCAACCGAGCAGGAGGTCATGGACGCGGCGCGGCAATTAAACGCATACGACGCGATTCTTAGACTCAAGGACGGCTTTGCCACGGAAGTTGGAGAACGCGGTTCATCTCTTAGTCTTGGTCAGCGGCAATTAATCTGTTTCACCCGCGCCTTTCTGGCCAACCCGCGCATTCTGCTGCTGGATGAAGCAACCAGCGCCATGGATACAGCCACCGAATTGCTTATACAACGCGCCATGGAAACGCTGGTTGCCAATCGGACCACGTTTGTCGTGGCGCATCGGTTAAGCACCATTACCAGCGCCGATCTGGTGCTGGTGCTGGATCAGGGGCATATCATTGAATCCGGCACGCATCGGACGCTGCTGGAAAAGCAGGGAACCTATGCAGCGCTTTATCGCGAATTCACTGAACCGAGTTGACACAACGATTCGCAAAACACTACCCGATCCTGACGCATGATGCGGCTGACCGGTCGGGTTCAGATGTGCCGTGGCAAATCAGAACCGGATTCTGAACACACATCCCCGGTCGTGGGTGAACCCGCCGATGCACGGTGGGCCGCGGACTTGTAACTTTTCCAATCATTTTATAACATTCATTTATTATGAATAAACATTCATTGGTACCGTTACCTTATGCGCTTTATTCCACCCTGTTTTTGCTCAGCGGATTGCTGACCGGGACGGCGTGGGCTGCGCCCCATGCAACCGTGCGGATTAATGCCGCCGGTCCGGGTCGCGCGGAAAACCCGCAAATGTGGGGGCTTTTTATTGAAAACATCTGCCATGATGTGGATGGCGGCCTGTACGCCCAGATGATCCAGAACCCCGATTTCAAAAATGACATACCCCCCGCCGACTGCAAGGTGGTAAATGGAAAATGGATCAGTCCGGACGGACACATCCACAATCCGCCACGGGGCGGACCGCTGCTGGCATGGAAGTCAATTCATCCCATGGGCACGACTGTTCGGCTGAAACTTCAGACAATCCGGCCGCTTTCGCCGTCGCACCGGCTGTCGGTGCAGGTGATCGCAAGCGGTCGCGCCGCAGGCTTGGCTAATACCGGATACTGGGGAATGCCGCTTGACACCGGTAAATCCTATCAGATTTCGTTTTACGCCCGCACCGCGCAAATCGGGACTGTACCGCTGAAAGTTAAACTTTCTGACGTGGCCGGCACGCGGCAGTTTGCCCAACATTTACTGTCAATTGCCGGCAACACCTGGAAGCGCTATACATGCCGCCTGACAGCAACGGGCACAACGCGCCATGGCGCATTGGAATTCCTGACAACCGGCCCGGCGATTTTTAACCTGAATCTGATTCAAATGTTCCCGGTTTCCAAGGCGACTGGGCGGCCGGAATTTTTCCGTCACGATATTGTGCGTCTTCTGGCGAGGCTTCATGCCGGATTTTTACGGGTCCCCGGCGGCAATTTCATAGAAGGCTATTCGCTGGCGGACAGTTACAACTGGCGAAAAACCGTCGGACCGATGATCGACCGCCCGGGCCATGTCAATTACTGGGGCTATCGCGATACGGACGGGTTCGGATTCATGGGTTGGATGAAACTGGCGCACCGCATTGGCGCCGCGCCTCTTTATTGCACCAGCGCCGGCCTGCTGTGGAATTCCCAAACCATTCCGGGAACAAAACTTCAGCCATTCATTCATCAGATGCTGACGGCGGTTGCGTTTGCCAACGACCCGGTTTCCAGCCGATGGGGAAAATTGCGGGCGAAATTCGGCCATCCATTGCCATTCGGAATAAAGTGGGTGGAAATTGGCAATGAAAATGGTGGTCCGTCCTATTATCATAATTACCCGATCATGGCCCGGGCATTGGGCAAAGCTTTTCCGGACATGAGGCAGATCGCGGACGACTGGGGAGGCGTTCCGCCAGGCCACCTTAAAATTATTGATCAGCATTTTTATTTCGATCAGCAATGGTTTTTGAATAACTACCATCGCTATGATTCGGTTCCACGACGCGGTACCGACATATTCGTCGGCGAATATGCCGTCGGCAACACCAAGGCCCGCTACGGCGATTTTCGTTCTACTCTGGCGGAAACCGCGTTTATGATCGGCATGGAACGCAATTGCGATCTGGTTCGGCTGGCATCTTATGGTGTCACCCTGGACAACGCCGGCGCAGGACCCTGTCGCATTAACCTGATTGAATTTAATAACACATCCGCCTTCGGCCGCAGCATGTATTGGGTACAATATATGTTCAATCATAACCGGCCAGCGGAGATAGTCCCGACCCGCATTCGCGTTTCAGGCTACGCCGGCACCGGGCCGCATCCGCAGCGGTTTTTTGCAGACGCCGGCCTGACGGCGGATATGCGGACATTGATCATCAAAATGGATAATCCCTCCGCCCGTCCGATGCCCGTGACGCTGCGGCTGAATGGATTTACTCGCATCGCGCCAGTCGGCACCGCGTATGTCCTCCATGAATCGAACCCCGGCCTGGATAATACTTTCCGCCATCCGAACCGCGTGGTTCCGCGAAAGCAGACCGTCCGCAGTATCGACAAAATGGTCCACTACACCGCGGAACCTTTTTCGATAACCGTCGTGCGACTTGCTGTAACAAAAGCCGCGAGGCCGTAAATAGACCAACGCGTCAATAAATGCGCGCGAAAAATCTGCGAGTGAAGATCAGTCGTACCATTTGCTTTCACATTCGGTTGCAGTGTGGCTGGCCACTAAAACCGATCCATAGATTTGCTTATCGTGGAAACGCGGCAACCGAGGCTGTAAAGGCATGCCCTTATAGGTTAATCTTTCCCCATGCAGCCGTTGCCTATTGATCATCAGATTCCCGAGATACTCGAAACGCTTCGCCAGCGAGGTACGCTGGTGCTGCTTGCGGAGCCGGGCGCGGGAAAAACCACTCGCGTGCCGCCGGCTTTGATACGCGCCGGTCTGTGTCAGCCGCAGCATCCGCGAATTCTGGTGCTGCAGCCGCGGCGCGTGGCGGCCCGCGCCATCGCCCAGCGCATTGCTGACGAACAGGGGTGGCCTTTGGGGGGACAAGTTGGCTATCACGTTCGCATGGAACGGAAATTTCAAACTCGCACACCACTGGTGCTGATAACCGAAGGCATTCTGACGCGGCAACTACTTACGGATCCGCTGCTGGAAGGTGTGGGCACAGTGGTGCTGGATGAATTTCATGAACGGTCCATTCATAGCGATGTCGCCCTGGCGATGCTCAAGCAGGTTCGCCAAACCGTGCGGCCAGACCTGCTGATTCTGGTCATGTCCGCCACGCTTGATCCCCAACCGATATCTCAATTTCTGGATAATGCCCCGGTCCTGAATGTTCCCGGCCGCATGTTTCCGGTGACAATCCAATACGCCCCCGGCCCGGACAAATCACTGGAGGAACGCATCGCCGGAGCGGTTGAAACCGGGTTGACCATGCATGATGCGTCCACACAATCGGTCGGCCATCTGCTGGTTTTCCTGCCCGGGGCCGGCGAAATTAACCGCTGTTTGAAAACTCTGGCCGGGCTGGCAATGCGACATCAGGCCGTTCTTCTGCCGCTACACGGATCTCTTCCGCTGGAAATGCAGTTAAAAGCCCTGGCACCCGGACCACAGAAAAAGATTATTCTTTCCACCAATATTGCGGAATCCAGTTTGACCATTGACGGCGTTCGTGTGGTGGTGGATTCCGGCCTGGTTCGCCGCGCGGGTTTTGACGCCGATCGCGGCATTGACCGGCTGGATATGCAACGCATCAGCAGGGCCTCAGCCGCACAGCGCGCCGGCCGCGCTGGACGTACCGGCCCGGGCCATTGCATTCGCCTGTGGTCCCTGCAGGAGAACAACCATCTGGCAGATTTTGACCTGCCGGAAATTCAGCGACTGGACCTGACACCGACCGTGCTTAGCCTCTATTCATGGGACCGCCGCGGACCGGACGGAATTGACTGGCTTACCCCCCCGCCAGCCGAACGCGTCAGCGCCGCGGATCAATTCCTGCTGGCTATTCGGGCGCTGGCACCTTGTGCCGATGGCGGCCAAACCATTACCCCACTGGGAAAGCGATTGCTGGCGTTACCGCTTCACCCGCGGCTCGGAAATTTTATGCTGACGGCGGCAGGGCAGGGTCTGACTCGGCCCGCAGCGCTGCTGGCCGCCATGCTTTCCGAAAAAGACATCGTGGCAAGCCGTGCCAGCCGCACTGCACAGACCACGGGAGATTCCGATGTTCTCTGGCGGTTGAACTTGCTAACCAGCGGGCGCACAAGCTCCGCCGCCCAGGACCTGGCATTGGATGACGCAGCCGTCGATCGGGTGCGTATGGTTGCGGCTGAATTGCAGCAATTGGCCACTGCCACGACGCCTCCGGACGCGCGACAGCCACCACCCAAAATCCCGGACGGAGCAACTGAAACCCAGTTGCAAAAACTTCTACTGACAGCCTATCCGGACCGCGTGTGCCGCAGGCGCGCCGCGGATCCAGCGCGCGCCCTGATGGTGGGCGGTCGTGGGGTGCGGCTGGCACCGGAAAGCATTGTAAAACGCGCGGAATTTTTTCTGGCACTCGATGTGGAACTTTCCTCCAAAACCCGCCATAACGAGGCATTGGTTCGCCAGGCCAGCGCCATTGAGCCGACGTGGCTGGGCGAGCAGTTCCCCCACGCCATTGAGCAGCGCGACGAATTGATCTGGGACGCCAATACCCGCCGAATCACCGCCCAACGCACCACGCTCTATCATGACCTTCCGCTGGAACAGACCACGGGTGGCCAGCGCGATACCGGGGCAACACGTGATATGCTGCGGCGGGAACTTGGTCCGGTGGCGCAGGCCTGGCTCATGGAAAACAAGAACTGCGCACAACTCTTATTGCGATTCAATTTTTTACAGCGAACTATGCCGGACAAACACTGGCCGTTGCCTGAAGTTGATTTTCCACACGAACCAGACATTCCAACGAGCCGTCTCATGGGAGATATTCTGGCCGAGTGGCTGGCCGACCAGGCCGCTTCGACCGGCCGCGTCGATGACCTGCTGCTGCAGGATTCTCTCGCCGACCGACTGCTTGCCAGTTGGAATTATTCCACACGGACGTTAATTGATAAATGCGCGCCGCGGGATTTTAAACTGCCCAGCGGCCGCGTGGCGCAACTGCAATATCGCCCAGACGCGCCGCCAGTTCTTGCCGCGCGGGTGCAGGAGCTATTTGGTCTGCACGAAACACCACGTGTCGCGGAGGGTCGCGTAGCGGTGACATTGGAAATTCTTGGTCCCAATTATCGGCCCGTTCAAACCACCAGCGACTTAGCTGGTTTCTGGCGAGGCAGTTACCACCAGATTCGTAAAGACCTGCGCGCACGCTACCCTAAACACAACTGGCCGGACGAACCGCTAAAGGCCGTCGCCAAGCCGATGAAGCCGCGGACATAACGGGCCAGATAGGCCCCCCGAGTCTTTCCACGATTCGTCACCACTTAAAAACAATGAACGGATTATTCATTGATCACCCTTAAGGGCTTTGGCTTGAAGCGTTCATTCTGGCCGAAAAATCGCGCCGGATTGTTATGGAAAACGTGAAGCAGTGTTTCCAGCGTATGACCGCGTTTCTGGGCCTCAACCATCGTACGATGTGTATTTAAAGGGTCGCTGACGCCCCAGTCCGCGGCGGCATTTACGCACAGCCGCTCGGCACCGAATACTTCAATCATGTCCACCGCACGCTGGGGGGTGGCTTTGCTGATCGGATAAATGGTCATGCCCGCCCAGAAGCCGCGGTCTTTCACCAAACCGATGGTGTGCTCTTCGACATGGTCTATGAGTACACGGGCCGGATCAATCGCATCACCAAAATCTTTAAGCATATCCAGAATCAGTCTCGTGCCCTTGAGCTTATCCTCAAGATGCGGGGTGTGAATCAGAATAAGCGCGTGGGGTGGCCGATTCGGCCCCTTTGGCTGGCGTTTGGCCCAGTCAATGGCCATCTGCACGTGCAACTGAAATACCTGAGCCTCGTTGGCGGTATTTTTGTTCAGGCCTATTTCTCCCACACCCAGAACCGTCGGACAATCAAGAAATTCGGGGATCAGAGCCAGCACCTGGCGGGCTTTGCCCAAATCCTGGGCTTCTTTCGGATTCAAACAAATCCAAGAGTAATGCTGAATGCCGAATTGCGCAGCGCGCTTCGGTTCAAATTCCGTCAACTGCCGGAAATAATCCACAAAACCTTCCGCAGACCGGTCGAACCCCGCCCAGAACGCCGGTTCACTTACGGCCACTACGCCGGACAGCGCCAAGGCCTCATAATCTGCAGTAGTACGGGAAACCATGTGAATATGCGGGTCAATTAAAAACATATCATGTCCATCCGATCCATTTTCAGGCCAGAGAATACAATTCCAGAAGTTCTTTAGCTTTGTGGCTGGAATCAGTTCCAAGAACTTTCAGGCTTTCGCGGATAAATTCCATACGGCTATCCGTCTGAATCGCCCGGGCACCAGACGCCCGATTGACACGATCGAGCGTGGCCGCAACACTCAACAGACTGGCCCGAACCTCAAGAAAATATACATCCAGGACATCTTGGGCCGAAGACATTTTCGCATGTGTGGGCATAGTGAACCTCCGCTGCAAACTTGGACTTGCTTTCCTGTACCACGATCAAACTAGTGACCGATCCAACATTTATGATAGTGAATTATAGTACTGGATAGCAACTTCCATTGCATTCCACCTATAAAGACGGATAATGCCCGCATCATGGTTCACAGGTTTAACGAGTTGGATAATATTTCGCTTGCCGAGGCGCTGAGGCAGGTTAAAGCACTGTACGACGGCTTGGACGCGGAAATTGATTTTCAGAAACCACGATGTGTGGCCAGCGGTCGCTGCTGCCATTTTGAAGCCTATGGACACCGATTATACGCCACTCGGCTGGAACTGGAGTATTTCCGCGTCGTTGAGATGATGCCACGGCTTCCAACAGCCGGAGCCGAATCACCAACTGAATCTCAAAAACAGGTGCCGGAACGCAAGTTCAGCTTTCCATTGCCATTATTCGCGGATACCGGAGAAATCGCCCCTGGCTGCCCGTGGCAGGTGAACGAGCTTTGCACCGCGCGAACCGGCCGACCGCTGGGCTGCCGCATTTATTTTTGTGATCCCGGCAGCACAGCCTGGCAGAACAATGCCTACGAACGTTATCATCGACTGCTGAAAATTTTGCATGATAAGGCGAAATTGCCCTATGCCTACATGGAATGGCGCGCCGGTCTGGGCACACTGCTGTCCACACCGCCGCCCAAGGAGAATGGATGACCACCGCGCGTCTCGCCCAATTGCTGACAATGCTGGAAGCCGAACCCAAAGACAGTTTTTTGCGCTATGGCGTGGCCATGGAATATGCCAGAGCCGGCCAGCATGATGCGGCCATCCGTGAATTCGGCACATTGCTTTCGCAGGACCCCAGTTACGTCGCCGCGTTTTTCATGTGCGGACGATCGCATGAGGCACTCGGTCAAATGGCCCTGGCCCGCGGCCAGTATGAACAGGGAATCGCAATGGCAAACAAAACCGGCGACCAGCACGCCGCCGCCGAAATGGCCGAAGCCCTGGCCGCCATTCCCCCAGTCTGATTTTCGCTTCATGTCTGTGGGTCACACGCATCCTGGAGAACACTGATGCCGCCACAATTCAAGTTTGCGTTTTCCACTAACGCATTCAGCCGATATTCCTTAAAAAAGGCGATCGAAACAATCGCCGCCTGCGGCTATAGTGGCGTTGAGATTCTGGCGGACAAACCGCATTTATATCCCGACACATTTTCGCCGCGCGTCGCGGACCAAATACGGGCCTTGCTGGAACGCACCGGACTATGCGTAAGTAATATCAATGCCAACTGCACTTTTGGTTATTGGAAAGACGCCCCGCCCGAACCTTTTTTTGAGCCTTCAATTATCTCGCCATCGACCAAACTTCGGCGGCAAAGAATCCGCATGATTTCCAATACCCTGCGCTACGCCCATGCAATTGGCGCCACAAATATCAGCATTACAAGTGGTCGGGCGCTGCCCACCATGCCACCACCAATCGCCACACGACAACTGCGCGAATCGCTTAAGCCTATACTCGAATTAGCCCAGAAATTAAACGTGCGGGTCGGGATAGAGTCTGAACCGGGCCTGTTTATTGAATGGGCCACTGAACTGGCAGCCCTGATTGACAGCATGAAAAGTCCGATGCTGGGCGCGAATCTGGATATCGGCCACAGTGTTGTTATCGGCGAGCCAGTCGGCGACACGTTGCGCCTCCTGCGGGGCCGGATATGGAACTGCCATATTGAAGATCTGCTGGGCCGCAAACATTATCACCTTATTCCCGGACGGGGCAATCTGGACTGGGGAAAGCTCAGGCGGCAGCTTGCGGCCATACACTACCCCAATTTTCTAACGGTGGAACTTTATACCTATCCGGACTCACCGGCAAAAGCCGCTCTGCACAGCATCGCATTTCTGAAACCGCGCTTTGTCAGGCCGTGATTCCGCTGACCCGCCTTTGGCCGCTGAAAAAAATGCAATTTCAGAATCCGGAACCAGATGCCATGTTTATATTATCCGAATGAAATTTACACATATGGCTGGAAACAATCAAATGATCAATCAGCTTAAGTAACACTGCTTGTCGAACGTCTTGAACTGCCACGGAGAATCCTCTAGTGTTAGGGCGTTGGCGGAAAAATCCGCGTCATTGGATGCTTGTGCAGCGAACGCCCTGGATGCGGCGCATAAGCGATTTTCGGAAAATGTAAGGAAAGACTTTCATTGGATACAGCAGCCATTATCTGGATTTTGGAAATTGCGGGCGCATCTTTTCTTGGTGGCGTAGTAGGCGCCATTAGCGGTTTAGGCGGAGGGATTGTAATTGTTCCAGTTCTGACCGTCTTCATGGGCATGCCCATCCAACAGGCCATCGGGGCCAGCATAGTATCGGTAATCGCAGTGTCCAGTGGTGCCGGATCCGTGTATGTGCGGGACCACATTACCAACGTCCGCATTGCCATGTTTCTTGAATTATCCACCGCTTCCGGGGCCATTCTGGGGGCGGCGGTACTTTCCCGGTTCCTGAATGCTGATACCCTGAAAATACTTTTTGGTTTTACCCTCCTGTTTTCACTGGTGCCGGTGCTCTTAAAACTTGCTGAAGAACTGCCCGAAAACGTGCAGAGCGACCGGCTTGCGAAATGGCTTCAATTACAAGGCTCTTATTTTGACAAGCGCATGGGCCGCGAAATCACCTACAATGCAGGACGCGTTCCACCCGCTATGGGAATCATGTTTCTGGCCGGAATTATGGCCGGCATTCTGGGAATCGGGGCCGGGGTGCTTAAAGTGCTGGCCCAGGAAATTGCCATGCGACTCCCGACCAAGGTGGCAACCGCAACCAGTAATTTCATGATTGGGGTGACAGCGGCCGCAGCTGCGGGCGTTTACCTTCACCGCGGGCTGGTGTTGCCATTTGTGGTGGTGCCGGTGGCAACTTCCGTTCTGGTGGGCGCGATTCTGGGAACCAAATTGATGGAAAAAATGTCCAATACCATGGTGCGGAAGGTTTTCGCCGTGCTCCTGGGCATTATTGGCGTTCAGATGTTAATGGGCGGCTTCCACGTTAAACTTTGAACGAAGGTAACTGACTTCGCCGGGCTGACCAGCGCCCCGGAAGCAAGAGAAAAATGAGGCAAACTGATGTCGGAACCAGAACAATCCGGAAATCCCACCACTGCGCCGGCGCAGCCTGCCGGTGGTGTGCGCAATGAAAATATCATTCAGGATGTTTCCGCATGGGTGCTGCGCATTGGTGTGGTGAGCAGCGTACTGGTGATGGCTTTGGGACTGACGCTCGCCTTTATTCACCATCCGCCGAGTGTGCACCACATGCAGACAGCGGTATTGAATGATCATTTGACCGTGATTCTTCATGGTGTCATGAGCGGTGATGGCGAATCTATTATTGACGTGGGGCTTTTTATCCTGGTTTTAACGCCCGTGGCGCGAGTGCTGGCCTCAGTTATTTTATTTGCCCTGGTGGATCGCGACTGGTTTTATACCGCAGTCACGCTGATTGTCCTGATTCTGACGCTGGTATCACTGTTATTCATTCATTGACTCCGGCGGGTGTGATGCGGCCGGTGCAAAGCGGTCTTACATCCAGAGCTTTGACGGATTTTCCACCATCAGTTTTCGAATCATGCCTTCGCCTACCAGGTCCATCGCTTCGCCAATGCCCGCCATTCGCGACGCCATGTGATCAGGCCGGTGGCCATCAGTCCCCAGCATAAAATAGCGGTTTTCCTTCAGAAATCGTTGTGCCAGTTGCCGGACCAGTTCATTTTCTGAACCTCCCAACGGTCCAAGGTTACCTTGAAACAGCACGCCGCGCGCGGCCAGCACCTGAATAAACGCCGGATCGTCCAACATGCAGGCCATTCGTTCGGGATGAGCCAGAATCACTGTAAATCCGCGGCTTTGCAGCCATTGAATCGCCTCGTCACCCCATGCCGGCCAGAACGGCTCCCAAAGATCCGCCAACACATACGACGAATTCATGCCATACGTTGGCACACCGGTGGTGTCGGTCCAGCGGCACATTTCAGGGGAAAGCCGCAATTCGCCGCCCGGCCGAAATTCCGCCCTGATGCCCGCCTCTTTCATATGGCGGGAAAACCGCTCCACCGCAAGGCAGGTCTGAGCGGGCTTGATGTTGGTTATTTCCGTCGGCCCTGTGTGCGGCGTCAAAAAGAACCGGTCGTAACCCTGGGCGATCATCGCCTGCACACAAAGCACTGATTCAGCGATTGTCTTGCAGCCGTCATCCATGCCGGGAAGAAAGTGATTATGTACATCGATATAGTTCATTGCCAGCGTTATTCCTCGCGCCGCTGAGCCGGCGCAGCCACAGGCGTGCGGCACCGGCTCAGCGGACAGGACGTGCGTCTGAATGGCTCAAGCGCCATCCGCACGGCCAAAGCGTTTGCGGTCATTTTCCTTCAGATGACGCTTGCGCAGCCGGATGGTACTCGGCGTCACTTCCACAAGCTCGTCGTCTTCAATATATTCCAAGGCAATTTCCAATGACATGTCGCGCGGCGGTTTGAGGATGATGTTTTTATCGCTGCTGGTGGTGCGCATGTTGGAGAGCTTCTTTTCGCGGCAGACGTTCACCGTTATATCGGTATCCTTGTTGTATTCACCCACCACCATACCTTCGTATACTTCATCGCCCGGCTTCACAAACATGACGCCGCGTTCCTGAAGCGTATCCAGCGCGTAGGCGTTGGTTTTACCAAGTTCCATGCTGACCATCACGCCGTTCTGCCGACCGGGCAACGCCCCGCGGATGAACTGATAATCATGAAAGGTGTGGTGCATGATCGCTTCACCCTGCGTACCGTTGAGAAGCCGGGTGCGCAAGCCGATCAGTCCGCGCGATGGAATTGTAAATTCCAGATGGGTAATATTTCCCTTGGAATCCATTCGCACAAGTTCGCCGCGCCGATTGCCGACCAGCTCCATGACTGCGCCGACATTCTGTTGCGGGACATCAATGACCAGGTTTTCCACGGGTTCGCATTTATGGCCGTTAAGTTCCTTGAAAATGACCTTTGGCTTGCTGACCTGCAGTTCATATCCTTCGCGACGCATGTTTTCAATCAGCACGCCAAGGTGCAGCAGCCCGCGCCCGCTGACGCGCAAAGAATCGGCGGAAGATGTATCCTCCACCCGCAAAGCCACGTTGCTTTGCAGTTCTTTGTAAAGGCGGTCACGCAAGTTGCGGCTGGTGACAAATTTTCCCTCTTTTCCGGCAAAGGGAGAATCGTTGACGGAAAAGATCATGCTAAGCGTCGGTTCGTCCACATCAATAAGCGGCATTGCTTCAGGATGTTCAGGTGCCGCAATGGTGTCGCCGATATCCACATCTTCTATGCCGACGACGGCGCAAATATCACCGGCTTCCACATGGTCCGTTTTTTCCCTTCCAAGACCGGCAAAAAGATAAAGTTCTGTGGTGGCATGCGATTCATTTTTGCCCGTGCGTTTGATCAAGGTGATCTTCTCCCCCTTGCGGAGGTAGCCGTTAAAAACCCGGCCAATGCCGATCCGACCGACATATTCATTGTAGTCTATGTTTGTGACCTGCATCTGCAGCGGCTTTTCAAGGTCCGCCACGGGGCCTGGCACCTTGCTTACAATGGTATCCAGCAGGGGTCGCATATCGGTACTGCGATCTTCCATATTGAGCTTGGCGAAGCCGGCCCGGCCTGACGCATAGACCACTGGAAAATCAAGCGCGTCGTCGCTGGCTTCAAGTTCCACAAACAGATCAAAAATTTCGTTCAAGACTTCGTCCGGCCGGGCGTCCGGACGGTCGATTTTGTTAATCACCACGATCGGCTTGATGTGGTAATGGAATGCCTTCTTCAGCACAAAACGGGTCTGAGGCATGGGACCTTCGAACGCATCCACCAACAGAAGAACGCCGTCGGCCATTTTCAGCACACGTTCAACTTCGCCGCCGAAGTCGGCGTGACCGGGGGTATCAATAATATTGATTTTCCGTATGACGCCGGCGGAATCCGGATAGTTCATGGCGACATTTTTTGCCAAAATGGTAATTCCGCGTTCGCGTTCCAGCGGGTTATTGTCAAGAATAAGGGTTTTGTCCTCTAACTGGGCGGCGCGGAACATGCCGGATTGACGCAACAATGCGTCCACCAGCGTGGTTTTGCCATGGTCAACGTGGGCGATGATGGCAATATTGCGTAATTCGTCACGGCGTTTCATAACGGTCTTTCCGAAAACATTTCCTCTAGCAAGGGCGTGGGGGCGAAAGCCGCCCCCATCCACCGGGCAAAAAGCCAAGCCCAGTATTGTAGTTGGAAATGTCGTGAGTATAAAGGGACTCACGGAAATTATTGTTGTCAAGAAGTAGAAATGTCACCCTGTCAGCCGAAGTAGAAGTGTCATTCTGATATCGATAACCCGGCGGCCCGGCTGCACCATATCGATCGTGCCGCAGGGCTGCAAGGCATCTAGGATCAGCTTTATGACATTTTTTGAGCCATATTTATCGGTATGCAGCCTTATCCCGCGGCCTCTTGTCGCGCGTCGCCGCGGCCGCCCGATTCGCCCGGATTTCGTCCCGCGCCCCCATAACTTCCCCGCCTTTGGCCGCCACATTGCTTCATCTTACGCACCCGCGATTATGAAACCATTTCGCGGAACAGGCGTTTAGCCTGTGGCCCCAGGCCGCAGGTTGCCTTGACGAACCGGCACGCACACGCCTAGATTGGTGGCGCGGGCCGGGTGCCCCGGCCATACTGGAGACGACATTATGTTCTATTCGACACACCGCATCATCTCATCGGCCTGGCGATGGCCCGCGCGTACAATGGTCCTGGCCTGCATGGCGGCCCTGCCGGCGATTCTGGCGGGCTGCTCGCACGGCTACAACTACTACCGGCCCAGCGTGTCAAGCTTTCAGCCGGGCGATACCGGGCTTCAGTCGCGCGATCTGGTGGACATGACCGACCGGCTGTCCGCCGATCTTTTGAAAATTCCGGAAATCGCCAACAATCCGAACAAAGTGATTGTGGTCATGGGGACCATTCACAACCAGACTTCCACACCCTGGCAGAACGATCAGATTTATCTGGCCCGCATGAGAGCACTCCTCAACCAGTACGCCCGCGACCGGATGGCCTTTGTCCTGCCATTGGCCAATGCCGCCGCCCTTCAGCAGAAATATCTTGGTGGCCAACAGAATACGTTGAATCCCGGAACGGGCCAATGGCAGAATTCCACATTAAGGCCGCAGTATGTGCTCAACGGCACCTTTTATGATTTGCCCAACACCGCCACCACCTATTACCTTTGCACCTTCAAGCTCGTCAGCATCGCAACTGGTGAAATTGTCTGGGAAAACAAATATGAAGTCCGATCGCTTAACTTTGGCCAGTGACGGCAAGTATATTTCCAGTGCCATCGGAGAAACATGGTGAGCCGCCCGACCTTCGACGCTTTACGTCGCGCGGGCCTTACACCTGTACACGGTCCGCTCGCGTCCCGCCCACGGTTTTTCACCGCCTGCCTGACACTGCTGCTGATGGCAACAATGTTCTGCGCCGGCGGCTGCGCGGGGCCGGCCATAAGCGTGCGCGCCCGCGCGCCTTTCCTTGATTCCAAAGACCTTATCAATATGACTGACAAAATGGCCGCAAAAATCGCCGCCGACCCCGTCATTGCCGCCATTACCGCCCGTGGACCAATGGTCATCGTGCTGGACAACCTGAAAAATGAGACCAACCAGATCATCACCCGTGGCCAAGGTGACGCATTTCTGCATCGGGTGCGCGTTCTCCTGGCATCACACCAGTCTCTGAAAGGACGTTTCGTTTTTGTCGTCAATCCCGCGGCGCTGCGGCGGCTTCAGAACCGGTTGGGCTTATCCGCAGCTTCCGATTCTCCGCCGCCGGGCATTATTCCCGCCTACGCCCTGCAGGCCACGTTTTATGCGGATACCAAAGTATCGCAGGCTTTCCGCAGCGATTATTACCTGTGCACGTTTTTCCTGACCAATATTTCCACCGGGCGGATTGTCTGGGAAGGGTCTTACGAAACTAAAAAAGCGGTGCACAACGGCTTTCTGTATTAGCAGCGCCGCAGACCCAACAAGTCTGCAACGCGGTTGCAAATAGCGCCGTGCGGAATTACCTTTCAACGAGAATCCGACCCGTCGGCGGATGGCGGTCCGGCTCGGCACCGCACATGGAAACCAGAAATACGGGAGTTGCTGAATGAATGTTGACTCAAAAGTATCACACATCTCGCGGCGCGATATGTTGGCCGGGTCGCTGGCGGTTTCATCTTTGACCGCTTTGGCTGATATTGGCGGACTCCTGGAACATGCTCGCGCCGCCGCGGCCCCTCCCCCACACACCACGGGCGGGCCGGATTTTCTTTTCCCAGAACGCATCCGCTACGACGGTCAATGCCTGACCATCGACGGCCAGGATACGTTTATTTATTCCGGATCGTTCCATTATTTCCGCTGCCCCAAACCGCTGTGGCGCCGCCGCTTTGAAAAGATAAAAGCGGCCGGCTTCAATTGCGTGCAGACCTATATCGCGTGGAACGTCCACGAAAATGTCATGCCCAAATCACTTGATGATTATTCACATGTTGATATGACGGATTTTGAAGATTATCTGACCATGGCCAGGGAATTTGGTTTGTATGTGCTGGCCCGCCCCGGGCCATATATCTGCGCCGAATGGGACACCGGAGGGTTCCCCCAGTGGCTGATCACCAAACGCCCCAAAGACTACAGCGGCCTCTGGCTCCGGTCCGATGAGCCGACGTTCATGGCCTGGAGCCGCCACTGGTACAACGCCGTCTGCCCGGTCATTGCCCGCCACCAGATCACGCGGCAGCCGAAGGGCAAAACCGGTGTCATCATGTTCCAAGTGGAAAATGAATATGATTTCCCATCGTTTCCGCGCCATGTCAAACGTCAATATGTTCGATCTCTGGTGCAGGGTGCACTGGAAAACGGCATTGAAGTGCCGTTTTATATCAACTGGGGGTCATGTATCTATGGAGCAAAGGACCATTTGCTCAGGCAGGTCTTTGATACCTGCGATTTTTACCCCCGCTACAATGTTCCCTCCGTCGCCGGTTCCATCGACGGCAACGGCCATGCGCAGCCCCACGCCCCGCGCATGACTGCCGAACTTCAGGGCGGCTGGTTTACCAATGTTGGGCAGGCCCCGGCACTTGTGCCTGATGCGGATTTGTATGTACATGGATGCGGTCCAGCACAAATTAACAACCTGACACTTTTTGTTTTCGCCCACGGCGATACCATCACCAATTATTACATGCTTTTTGGCGGTACAAATCTTGATGGTCGCGCCGGCCAGGGAGTCGCAACCTCCTATGATTACAGCGGCCCCATTCGCGAGTGCGGCGGTGTAGGCGAGAAATTCCAGCGGGTTGGCGCTATTGCGGATATGCTGAAAATTCACGGCCCGGCTCTTTGTCGCGCCACCACGGTGCCAGTGCGCGCCGCCACGGGATCAAAAGATGTCTCTGTCCTGTTGCGTCAGGCAAAAGATGGCGCCCGCTATTTCTTTATCCGCAGCCAGAATACCAGCCAGTCACGCCACGGCACCGCGCATGTTCGCACATCCGGCCCGAATTCCCAAGCGGTCAGTTTTCATTACAATCTGGAGCCTTTCGGATCAAAAATATTCTTTGTTCCCGCCGGCACCGGCGTTGACAGTGGCGTGTGGCTTCCCGAACAGACCGCCCCCATTGAACGCCCCGGCAAGCTGCCTCAGCCCGTTACCATTTCCGAGGTGCGCTGGGCGGTAGACCCCGGAGCCTTGGCTTGGCAACCCATTAAAATCGGCCAGACGCTTGCCGATCTTGGTGTATATGACAGCCGTGCGGTTTTTTATCGCCGCACCGTTCGGCTCACCGAAGCCGACCTTCAAGGCAAACCGCCAATCGCCCGTGTCGTGGTCCGCGGGGGCGGAAGCATCGTCGCGCGCATCAATGGTTATGTGCTCGATCGCAAAGCCGACGTCAATGGCGAAATTCAGATTGATCTCGCTGGACGCTCGAAAGTCGGGGAAAACGAGCTTGAACTGCTGTATCAGGATAACGGCCATTCCAATGGCGGGTCCGGCATGGAAGATGTTTATGGCGTTACCGACCTGGATATCGCTCAACCGCCGCTGCTTGCGCAGCAACTCCCCGAGTGGCGCATGAGTCTGATTCCCGATTTCCGCCATCCCGAACGACTTGCCCAGATACACCCGACCTTCAACGATTCCACCTGGAAGCGGGTGTCGGCCCGATCCATCAATGCCACACAGCTTACGCCGGGACAAACCGCGGTATTCCGCACACATTTTAATATCTCTGCTGCGCAACTCCATTCCCCAAACACCATGGTTTCCCTCGGCCGCGTGGATGACCGGGGTGTCGTCTTCCTTAATGGCCAACTGCTGGGCCACACCGATAGCTGGGCCGTCCCCTACACATTTCAGGCCCAGGACGTGCTGGTACCTGGCCGCAATACGCTCGCTATTGTGGTCCACAACATCGGGGGCACTGGCGGTATTGGCAATATTCGAATCCAAGGGCCGTGGCGTCCTGTCGGCCAGTCCAGTTCAGATATGGAGTTTTCGTCCCTTAGCGGTGGAATTTCGCAAAGCTGGGCCAGCCCGGCCTTTTGCGCGTGCGGCTGGCGACATGAAACGCTGCCGCAAACCACTCCGGCTACTGACCCCGCCGCCTTGCTGACATGGCACCGGCTCACCTTTACGCTCCCCGAACCGTCCCGTGGCGTCTGGGTTCCATGGTGTCTTGAATTACAGGCAAATGGCAATGGCTTTATTTTCCTCAATGGTTATAACATTGGTCGCCATTGGCAGCACGCTGGCCAAAAATATTTCTTTCTGCCGGAATGCTGGTTGAAATTCGGTTCGGGCCAGTCTAATTTCATCACGCTGAGCCTGCATTCCCAAGGCTCGCCGGCCGGAGTCATATCCGCCAAGGTCCGGCCATACACGGCTTATGCTGAACATGACAAACTCTAACCAAAAAAAAGGGGCGCCGGCTTTTCGCCGCCGCCCCTTGCATCAGTTCAACTGTCCAAAATTCCCTTCTGCTCCGCCCCACCGGCGGCGTATTACTGTTTCCTGCGGCTGGTCGGTTTAATCGCCGCCGCAATAATATGCGCCATTACCGCTTCACCGCGAATATTCGGGTGCACGCCATCATGGTCATAAAACTTCATTTTGCCGGGCAACTTGCCAAAAACGTTAATAATCGCCACATGTGTGGCCCGCGCGGCTTTTTTTATCGCCGGAATAACGCCATGCACCATATTCGGTTCGTTGATGCCATAGGCCGGCTTCACAACTTTTGGCGGAAAACAGATATACACTTTCGGATGTGTTGGCAATGCCTGAAACACACGTATCAGGGCTTCAGTGTCTGCGGTAAAGTCCTTGCCATGTTTGTTCCAGTTCCATGCCTTAGTGTCATTTGTGCCCAGCATAATCACCACAATATTCGGGTGAAATTCAATCGCCTGTTTGTATTCCCGCTGCTTCCAGTACGGCAGGTCACCCTTTTTCAGCATCGTTGCGCCGCTATGACCACAGTTGATGGTGCGGTAGCCATGACCAAGAATTCTTCCCAGCACCACAGGCCACGCGTTCTTTTTCGGGTTCGGCACTATGCCAAACGTAATGCTGTCACCCACGCAGGATATCCGAATCGGTGCCGCGGCGGCCGACTGCCCGTTCGCCATCGAAAGCCACGCCATCGCGACAAAAGCGAACAGGCCCAGTAATCTTCCAACATTAAAAGCATCGCGGTTTTTCACAATCGTTTCTCCAATAAAAACCATAAACCTGTCCCAGAGCTTATTCCGCCCTGATGATTTGTTCAACTCACGAGCCAAGCCGCCGTCCCAGGGCATAATCATATAGACAGGTATTGATTTCATAATGCATAATATTCGTATATGTGCAGTTGGCGCATTTTGATGCGCTATGGTATACCGCTTGTATGGGTCGCGAGGCCTCGCGAGGGTAGTATTATCTTTGTTCGTAGACAAGGAGCTTTGCCATGGATGGCCAAGCGACCAAGGGCCTTATTTCGTTTTTTCAGGATATTCCAGACCACCGTGCCCGGAACCGTCAGTTCCGGCTCATTGACCTGTTTGCCATCGCCGTCATGGCGGTCATCTGTGACGCCCAGGACTGGACTGATGTGGCGACATTCGCAATAATCAGAAAGGACGGGCTCGACACCTTCATGGAATTGCCTGGTCGGACGCCTTCCAGCAGCACCTTTCGCAGGATATTTAGACGCCTGAACCCGGACGCCTTTGAAAAGGCCTTCGAGGCCTGGTGACAGCCTGGATCGGCTCATCAGTTCCATAGCCAATCCTGATGCCGAGTCGATGACCCAATATGTCCGGGGCCATTGGGGCATCGAAAACAACCTGCATTGGCAACTGGATATGACTTTTCGCGAAGATGAGCTTTAAAACCAAACGCAAGGCCGCCGGATGGGGCCCCGGCTACCTCGTGAGCCTGCTGGGAGGATGGCCCGCCACACCGACGATCGAATCGCGGAGTAAGGAACCAAGCGACGGATAAGGCCCCGCACTGGGCTTTTCCAACGCCGATCCCGTCACCGAGTCAAAAATCCAAATATGGATGGGCTGGATGATAGCTGCTGCGCAAAATCATCCCGTTTTTCCCGATAATCACCGTCGCCAATCATTTATTGGCCCAGTCATATCCGCTGACGCGAGAGGCACGCTGGTAAAATCCCACTTGATATAAATGGCACTCTATATGAATTTGCCGTGCGTAACACCCGAAGACAATCTCGCCGGACGCCAGGATCAAATATTCCAGAAGCCAGACCGCAAGCTCGCCGAGGCACGCGAGTTACGCCGGCTGCGACGGGTCGAAATGACTGTCGCGGCCTTGAACAGTACGCCTTTGACAGGACAAACGCCTTGCAAAATGTCGGTCTCATGTGCATTATCAGAACAGTCGGTGAAACAGAAGCGAGCTCTGGCGGCGTCCAACTCGCCACGCATAGCCATCTGGAAATCCAACGAATACGCATGGCTTCCGGCAGCAGGACGCCGCCGACCGTTGGCGTAGCACATGCTATTCAGAGCATCTTCCGTATGCCTGGAAAAACGCAACCGGCAGAACTCGAATGTCCCTTAGGCGCCGGGACTGATTGTCCGATTCCGGTTGAACCAAGACACTATTATCAGGAGCATTCAACATGTCAATTTCACGCAGAGAGTTTGTTGTCGGCACCGTAGCCACCTTGGCAGCAGCCAAACAGCGAGCGGCAAAGGGGGCAGCTCCCTCCAAAATGGTTGAGCAAGCTCCGCCACCGGGTTTTGTTGCGGATCTTGCGGCGGCATCATGGCGACTCTGGCATGACGCCGCCGCACCTTGGCAAAATGATGTGTTGTATCTGCCTGAAGATACGCCAGCACTGCACACATTGCCGGTTCATCCCCCCACCGGCGGCTGGGACGTACTTGATAATCGCCTTGGCCGGGAGGTGCGGCTTCCTGCATCACTGGAACAGTACGCAACGAATCCGCTGGGCAACCGCAGTGTCGTGGGTGTTGGCTGGTTCTGGCGAAGCTTCATCGCGCCGGCGGTACCGCCGGAGCAGCGGCTCGTTGTTCAGTTCCGTGGCGCTCGCCTGCGGTCTGAGGTTTATGTGAACCGTAAACTTTGCTCCTACTTTTTGCTCACAGAACTACCGTTTGAAGCGGACATCACCACGGCCATACAGCCCGGAAAAAGCAACACGCTCGCGGTGCGAATAACGAATCCCGGCGGAACCATGGCTTGGGAAGATTGGGGCAGCATAGGCTGGGGAAACTACCAGATTCCGGACTCGCGCGGCATCGGTGGACTCGATGCCGGGATCAATCTTTGCCTGCGAAATCTTATCGAAATCTCCGATCTTTGGCTGCTCAATCGACCCGAGCCTAACAAGGCCACAGTCCATGCGGTCGTTCGCAATGCTTCGCAAAAGCCATGGCAGGGTCAGCTGGCCTTGACCATTCGTGATGATGCACGCGTGTTATGGCAAAAAGATATTTCGGTCTCTCTGGCGGCCGGACAAGAACAACAGATAACGGCCGAGGCGACTGTGGCCAATATCGTTCGCTGGGATCTCGATCATCCCAAACTTTATACACTCGAAGCGGTACTCCCCGATCGGCCCAACAGCGGCCAGCGTAAAAACGTCGGATTCCGGTGGTTTACCGCAACAGGCATCGGGTCCAATGCCATGCTGACACTGAACGACAAACGCATTGTGTTGCGCAGCGCGATCTCCTGGGGCTGGTGGGGTGGCAGCGGCCTGTGGCCCGACAAGTCCACGGCGCTGCGTGAAATTACTGCTGCCCAGACGCTGGGCCTCAATTGCCTTCAGGCGCATCGCAATCTGGTCAAAGAGGCTGTCATTGATCTGCAGGACCAAATGGGGCTGCTGCGCTACCAGGAGCCCGGTTCGGGCCAAAGCGTATGGACCGATGCCCAAGGGTATCAAACTGCACCGCCCACCAAGCCCCCCATCAACACCACAGGTGTGGGCGGCGAGCCAACCACGTTTCGTCAAAAATACGAATGGGCCAAAATACAGGCGATGATTCACCGCGATCGCAGTCACCCTTCGCTGGTTATCTGGTGTATGCAGAACGAATGGGCCGGCGATCTTAACAACCCACATATTTTTCGTCTGCTCCGGGAGGTGCATCAGCTCGACCCAAGCCGTATTCTCGTGCTCAAATCCGGTGATCGGCATTATTGGAACGAAGCCTATATGCTCCCCTACGACCAGACCATTTACCACGAAAACGGCCAACGTTACTGCGGTTGGCACGATGTCCATGGCAACAACTATGGCGGCATACAGTGGCGCGATGAATACTACAAAAATCCCGACAATTACTGGATGCGATCCACCGATAAAAAAGAAATTGTCATGTGGGGCGAAATCACCGGCTCCGGCGTTACCGACAATCACGAAGCGATTGTCCAACGCTACCAGCGCGACGGTAAAGAATCTTACGATCTGGCGTATCACCGAAACATGCTCAATATCTACGATGGTTTTTTGCAGCGATGGGGTTTTCGCAAGGCATTCGCCACCGCGTCGGATTTGTTCGAGGCCATCGGCACGATCAGCTACTTTTATAATGCTCGCGTGATTGAGCAGCTGCGCATCTGCAACACAACCGATTACATTGTGCTCAGTGGATGGGAATCAACGGCCATTGATAATTTCTCGGGCATTGTGGATAACCTGCGACAATTTAAGGCCGACCCGAAAATATTGGCGCACGCGTGCCGCCGCAATCTTGTGGTGCTCAAGCCGCGCCGCCTGGTTCTGGAAACCGGGGAGAGCACGCCGTTGGATATCTTCGCAGTCACGGAGAGCCTGCTCGGCGGCACCTACACGCTCGCTCTTACCGAAGGCACCGACCGTAAACGCAAGGCGCTCATCAACGCAAAAAGCGTAAAGGTGGCCGGTGGAAACGTATTTTCCAACCTGCTCGCCGAGGGGATTTTGCTTAAGAACTTACCGACCGGTTACAGCCAGCTTCGCTCCACTTTGCACAATGCCGTCGGCAAGATGGTGGCCGACGGTACCGCTGCCATTCTGGTGGTCGAGCCGATTGCGCCGCACCGGGCTTCGGTATCCGCCACGGCCAACCCGGCGCTTCAGCAATATCTGACAAAACAATGCGGGGCGGCTCTCGTCGCACCGGAACATGCAACAGTTCACTTGCATACAGACGCGCCGAACGCGGCTCTTTTCGCTCAGGCACTGACCGAAATTGCCTCACGAGGCAGCCGGCTCGCCATCTTGCCGGCCAACATAGACCAAGCCGCCGCATACGCCAAACTGCTGGCCTCCGCCGGTGTGCTGCGGCTGACCGGCCTACAGCAAGGCAATGGCACCCCATGGATGAGCTGCTGGTATTTTATACGCAAGCATTGGGTATTTGCCGGCCTGCCGGCCGATTGCGCCCTCGATTGGCGATATCAGCTTCATGCTTCAGATGCATGCGGGGGCCTGCAACTATCCGCCGGCGGCATGGATGTGTTTGCCGGTTTTGGCAGCAATCCGGGCACTCAGGTATCTATCGCGGGCTGCACTATCCCACATGGTAAGGGCACCGTGGTGCTGCTGACCATTCCCGGCATCGTGGAATCGCTGGAAAATATCAACGGCCCCATCACTCGCCCCATCAGCCGGCGGATGCTTGCCAACCTGCTCATCGGCCCCGCCAGCGCCTGATGGAGCAAAGTGCCAACAAGCTCGGCACAACCACCCTGCTGGAGGGTGTTTGACGCCATGGTTGGCGCGCTGTGCGTGTCGGTGGATGATCTGGGACGCTTTCTGGCCGGCGACTCGACGGCGTTATGTGCACGCGGGAAGAAGCCAGCCTCTGTCGAGGTGTCGCATAGCGGCCAGAAGACGGTGCGTTTACCAGTGATTGATCAACCGGAGTCCCATGGGCAGGGTATGGAAGATGGCTTGCCGGGGCCGACGGGCAGGGCAATCGCATGTGGAATCAGGCGGGCAGGTTTTGGAACAGGTAGTGCGTGCTTCGTCCGCAGCGCTTGCGTTTGAGCCGGAAGCTCATGGCTTTCGGCTCGCGGACGGGGGAAGTCAGGTTAACCTGGCGGAAATGACAGCGCCATTTTCCGGCTGTGGCCACTGGTGCGCATTGTCGAAACTCAGCACACTCACGCACGCACGAAAACCATTGTGTGCCAACCCCTGCGGCGGACTGCTCAGAAAGAAAAAAAATGTGCCGGGGCATTATCACCCCAGCCAAATGCTATAGCTGTTTAAGGTGTGAATCTGCTGGCAGTTGTGCCCGGACCTTTGAAGGATCGAATCATGCCCTGGCAAAACCAGGCCATACCCGTCGTACACGCTCTGGCCGCAGGCGATGCGTCCTGCGCCAGGCCCAAAACATGGGCTGGCGAGTGGCTGGATTGGAGTATCACCACGTCGGAAGTCCCGAAAATGCGCAAAACCAAGAAAACAGCAACCTGCGGTACCGGTACTGGCATTGGTATTGCCACTGGTGCTGGTGTGCATGTCACTGTTTGCGCCGTTGACGCGGTAACGGTAACAGTGGTAACACTGGTGTTACCGCTGTTACCGCGTTACCGGGGCATTTCTGCGCACGCGCATATCGACCATGGCCTGCAATCTTGAAAAGCCGGCCTTATTGTGGTGCGGGCATCTTGCCTCCCGGCTTAAACCCATCCGGTGCGGGGCAATGCAGGCCAGACGCCCGCACCACAAACAAACAGGCACCTCCAAAATGCCTATTGTTAGGTCATCTTTTCACTTCCGGGAAAATACGGGCAAACCTGTGT